>NZ_CP154825.1:1212588-1818882 GCF_041897805.1 Actinokineospora auranticolor | reverse complement strand
ACACGCCGAAGCCGGTGATGTTGACCTTCTCGCCCTTGTTGACCGTGCGAACGATCACGTCGACCAGACCGTCGACCGCGGCGCCCGCGGCCTTCTTGTCGCCAAGACGCTCGGTCAACGCCTCGATGAGTTGGGCCTTGTTCACCCTTCAGTCCTCCGTAAGAGAGCCACACTGCCGTTTACGGCCGATTCCGACCGACTTCTGGCAAAGATAGGCCCAAATGCGCGCGATTTCCACGCGACGCGCCCGATTTTTCCTTGGCTCGTGCCAGGACCACCCCCCGCGGGGGTGCGAATCGGAGGTTTTCGGGCGTCGCGCTGGGCGCTGGAGGCGGGGCCGGGATGGGTTGTGGACGCCGGGATCGGCGCCGGGGCGGGCCGGAACCCCCGGTGTGCGAAGGGGATTCCGGCCCGGTCCCTCAGGAGGCCTGAAGGGGGGTGGTAACCGGCAGGTACGAGGCCCTGGCCTGCTCGAACGTGTCGATTTCGGTGCTGTGCCGCAGGGTCAGGGCGATGTCGTCGAGGCCCTCCAGCAGCCGCCAGCGGGTGTAGTCGTCCACCTCGAACCGGGCGGTGAAGTCCTTGGCCTGGACGGTCTTCTCCCGGAGGTCGACCGTGACCTGGGTCCCAGGCTCGGATTCGAGCAGCTTCCACAACAGTTCGATGTCGGACTGCTCGCAGACGGCCGCCAGCAGCCCCGCCTTGCCCGAGTTGCCCCGGAAGATGTCGGCGAAGCGGGCCGACAGCACGACCCGGAAGCCGTAGTTCGACAGCGCCCAGACCGCGTGCTCGCGGGAGGAGCCGGTGCCGAAGTCCGGTCCGGCCACCAGCACGCTGCCCGCCCGGTAGGGCTCCTGGTTGAGCACGAAGTGCTCGTCGGAGCGCCACGCGGCGAACAGGCCGTCCTCGAACCCGGAGCGGGTGACGCGCTTGAGGTAGACCGCGGGGATGATCTGGTCGGTGTCCACGTTGGACCGGCGCAGGGGCACCCCGACGCCGGTGTGGGTGGTGAACGAGTCCATGTGATCTACCCTCAGTTCTGCGCGTCGGCGCTGGTAGCTGCGGTGACGAGGTCTTCCGGCGAGGACAGCGTCCCCCGCACGGCGGTGGCCGCGGCCACCAGCGGCGAGACCAGGTGGGTGCGCCCGCCCTTGCCCTGCCTGCCCTCGAAGTTGCGGTTCGATGTGGACGCGCTGCGCTCCCCGGGGGCGAGCTGGTCGGGGTTCATGCCCAGGCACATGGAGCAGCCCGCCTGGCGCCATTCGGCCCCGGCGTCGAGGAACACCTTGTCCAGCCCCTCGGACTCGGCCTGCGCGCGGACCCGCATCGAGCCGGGCACCACGAGCATCCGCACGCCGTCGGCGACCCGGTGCCCGCGCAGGATGTCGGCGGCGGCGCGCAGGTCCTCGATCCGCCCGTTGGTGCAGGAGCCCAGGAAGACCGTGTCGACGCTGATGTCGCGCAGCGGCGTGCCGGGGACCAGGTCCATGTACGACAGGGCCTTCTCCGCCGCGACGCGCTCGTTCTCGTCGGCGATCTGCGCGGGGTCGGGCACCCGGTCGCCCAGCGGCAGCCCCTGGCCGGGGTTGGTTCCCCAGGTGACGAACGGGGTCAGGGTGTCGGCGTCGAGCACCACCTCGGCGTCGAACACGGCGTCGTCGTCGGTGCGCAGCTCCCGCCACGCCGCGACGGCGGCGTCCCACTCGGCGCCCTCGGCCGCGTGCGGGCGGCCCTTGAGGTAGGCGAAGGTGGTCTCGTCCGGGGCGATCATCCCGGCGCGGGCGCCCGCCTCGATGGACATGTTGCAGACCGTCATCCGCGCTTCCATCGACAGCTTCTCGATGGCGGGGCCGCGGTACTCGAGCACGTAGCCCTGCCCGCCGCCGGTGCCGATCTTGGCGATCACCGCGAGGATGACGTCCTTGGCGGTGACACCGGGGCGCAGTTCGCCCTCGATGGTGATGGCCATCGTCTTGAAGGGGCGCAGCGGCAGCGTCTGGGTGGCGAGCACGTGCTCGACCTCGGAGGTGCCGATGCCGAACGCGAGCGCGCCGAACGCACCGTGCGTGGAGGTGTGGCTGTCGCCGCACACCACGGTCATGCCGGGCTGGGTCAGGCCGAGCTGCGGACCGACCACGTGCACGATGCCCTGCTCCGCGTCGCCCATGGGGTGCAGCCGGACGCCGAACTCCGCGCAGTTGCGGCGCAGCGTCTCCACCTGGGTGCGCGAGACCGGGTCGGCGATCGGGAGATCGATCCCAACCGTCGGGACGTTGTGGTCCTCGGTCGCTATGGTCAGGTCGGGCCTGCGCACCGGCCGACCGGCTAGCCGCAGGCCGTCAAAGGCCTGCGGGCTGGTCACCTCGTGCACGAGGTGCAGGTCGATGTAGAGCAGGTCGGGTTCGGCACCGCTGCCCCGGCGCACCACGTGCTGGTCCCACACCTTCTCGGCGAGCGTTTTGGCCATCGCCAATCACCATCAGCTTCCCACGGACTGGACTTCCCACATAACGGGAAAGTAGTATCGAGACGTGGGACAGCATAGCGGCATCGGAGTTCTGGACAAGGCAATGGCCGTACTGCAGGCGGTGGCCAAGGAGCCGTGCGGCCTGGCGGAGCTGTGCACCAAGACCGGCCTCCCCCGGGCGACGGCGCACCGGCTCGCGGTCGGCCTGGAGGTGCATCGCCTGCTGCGCCGGGGAAGCGACGGCCGCTGGCGCCCGGGCGCCGCGCTGGCCGAACTCGCGGGCGGTGCCACCGACCCGCTCCTCGACGCGGCGACCGCGGTGCTGCCGCGGTTGCGCGACCGCACCGGCGAGAGCGTGCAGCTCTACCGCCGAGATGGTCTACACCGGATCTGCGTCTGCTCCGCCGAGCCGCCGAGCGGCCTGCGCGACACGGTCCCGGTCGGCGCCCGCCTGCCCATGACGGCGGGCTCGGGCGCCAAGGTCCTGGCCGCCTGGGCCGACCCGGCCACCCAGCGCAGCCTCTTGGCCGACGCCGTCTTCGGCGAACGCGCCCTCCTCGAAGTCCGCCGCCGCGGCTGGGCCCAGAGCGTGGCCGAACGCGAACCGGGCGTGGCCAGCGTCTCCGCCCCCGTCCGCGACGCGGCAGGCCAGGTGGTGGCGGCCGTCTCGGTCTCCGGCCCCATCGACCGCATGGGCCGCCGCCCGGGCGCCCGCTGGGCCGCCGACCTCCTGGCCGCCGCCGACGCCCTCCAGAACCGCCTCTAACCCCCTTCTCCCAACCCCCACCCACCCCGCACGCCCGCGCCTCCCGCGCGGGCGTTCTTCTTCTCCACCACATCAACGCCCCTCCACCTCCCGACTGCGGAGCTGGGCACGTCGTGTCTGTCCTAGCCGTTCGCGAAAAAGATGCACGGCCTCGCTTGGGCGAACTTGCTTTGCGCGGGGCCCCTACGAGCCCGCGGTGGGGCAAAAGCGGTGGGGATGGCAAGCCACCCCACCCGCCGGGAAGCTTGGCAGACTCGTCCCCCCACACAAAGCAAGTCCACCCAACCAAGGCGCACAGCAGGGGCGCCTTGCGTCAGGTGGAGCTCAGGCTCAACCGGCAGTTGGCGGGATGGCTGAGGAGAGAAGCAAGACCCGGGACAGCGGGCGAAGCACGCCGCGTTGGCGACCACCGCGAGATTCCGCGGCGGTCGGCGGAGTCGCCAGAGACGGGAAGCGAGGAGCAGCAGGACAGCCCCAGCTCAACGAGCAACACGCCCAAGCCCAACCGACCGAATCACCACAGCAGGAACAACCAAGGCAGGCGACATGAGCCGCATCGCATTGGCCCACGCCCTCAGAACCACACAGCACTCAGGAACACACCCAGCGAGAACCCACAAGCCAATTACGCGCCCAACCCCAAAACACAACCCCCACACCCGCCAGTCCGAAAATCACTCCCGAACCAATCCCCGCCCCGTCCTTCGCCCTAGCCCCACCCCACGACCTCCGATGGCCGAAGGCCGAAGGCCGAGCCACCCCCACCCAACCCGACCGCCCCACTCCGGCACCCGCTGGTTCGGCACCGATCGCACCGTGGGGGTCTGGGGGCTCGGCCCCCAGATACAAAAGCGGAAGAGGCCTGCGAAGGTGCCAAGCACCAAGCAGACCTCTTCCACCTTTTCCGTAGCCCCGACGGGATTCGAACCCGCGCTACTGCCTTGAGAGGGCAGCGTCCTAGGCCGCTAGACGACGGGGCCAAGACTTTGTTCAGTTGTTTTGCCGCCGTTTGCTTTCTGGCGGGCCTTGCTGGGAGAGACTCTAGCAGAGTGCTTTTCCGTCTCTCTGGCTGGGGTACCAGGACTCGAACCTAGACTAACTGAACCAGAATCAGTCGTGCTGCCAATTACACCATACCCCACCGCCCGCGCGGTCCAGGCTCGTCACCGTGCGGTGCCGAGTGGCTGTCCTGCGTGCTGGGGAAGATGTTAGACCACGGGGCCGCTGATCGAGAAATCGACCCCTACCCGCGTGGGGCGGGGAGGGCGGAGGCGCTGGTCACGGTGGGTGTGCGGTACTCGGTGACGAGCAGGGCGGGCAGGTCGGCGAGGGTGTCCACGACGGGTACGCCGGGTTCTTGTGGTTCACCGGTCCGGGTGCGGTCGAGCCAGATGCCGCGCAGTCCGGCGTCGCGGGCGCCGTGCGCGTCGAGGTCGAGGCGGTCGCCGACGTGGGCGGTGCGCTCGGGTCGGGCGCCCAGTAGGCCGCAGGCGGTGTGGAAGATCACCGGGTCGGGCTTGGCCGCGCCCAGTTCCCCGGCGCTGACCACGGCGTCGAAGAACCGCCCGAGGCCGAGGTCGACGAGTCTGCCGCGCTGGTGCGGGCCTGAGGCGTTGGTCACAGCGGCGATCTTGATGTCGGCCGCGCGCAGCCAGTCCAGGCAGGGCAGCACGTCGGGGAACAGCCGCCAGGCGCGGCTCATCTGGTGCAGCCTGCGGTCCTCCAGCTCGGCCACGGTGTCGTCGTCACAGGGGGTGCCGAGGTCGGCGAGGAACGCTTTCGTGCGCGCGCGGCGCATGGTGTCGTAGTCGAGTTCACCCGAGACGACCAGCGCGCTGTGCTCCTCGGTGACCCGCTGCCAGGCCGACCACATGTCGTCGCGGCCGATCAGGACCGACAGCGCGGTGCGCGCGGAGCCGGTGAAGTCGATCAGGGTGTCGTCTATGTCGAGGCAGACGGCCTCGATCGTGGGCGGCTCGTGCGCCGGGGTGGGCCCGCGAGTGATCGAAGTGGACGGTGCGGGCACGAGCGCTGAAGTCATCCAGCGAGGCTAGATCTCCCGACGCCCCCGGCGATTCGTCTGCATAGGTGATGTTTCGTCATCTGACACGGTAAAGCGCGGACGCCCCGCGACAGCCTGAGATCGGACTATCGCGGGGCGCCACTGTTCCGTTACGCCAACGCTTTTCGCAATCGGGTGAGAGTACGGTCACGACCCAACAGCTCGAGCGACTCGTAGAGCGGGGGGGACACCGTACGGCCCGTGGTGGCCACCCGCACGGGGGCGAACGCCTTGCGCGGCTTGAGTCCCAGGTCGTCGATCAGCGCGGTCTTCAGCGCCTGCTCGATGGCCGCGGTGGTCCACTCCGGCAGGGCTTCCAGCGCGGCGACGCTCGCCTGCAATACGGGTGCGGCATCGGCGCCGAGGTTCTTCGCCGCCGCGTCGACCTCCGGGGTGAACTCGTCTTCTCCCGTGTAAAGGAAGCGGACCATCGGCACCGCGTCGGACAGCACGATCAGCCGCTCCTGCACCAGGGGGGCGATAGCGTCCACAGTGGCCAACTGCGCCTCGGACGGTTCGTCGGGCAGCACGCCCGCCGCCTTGAGGTACGGCAGCACCCTGGTGACGAACTCCCCTTGCGGCAGCGCGCGCAGGTGTTCGCCGTTGATCGACTCGGCCTTCTTCAGGTCGAAGCGGGCCGGGTTCTGGCTGACCCGGCCGATCTCGAAGGCCGCGGTCATCTCGGCCATCGAGAAGATGTCGCGGTCCTCGGCGATCGCCCAGCCCAGCAGCGCCAGGTAGTTGAGCAGGCCCTCGGGGATGAACCCGCGGTCGCGGTAGGCGAACAGGTTCGACTCGGGGTCCCGCTTGGACAGTTTCTTGTTGCCCTCCCCGCGCACCAGGGGCAGGTGCCCGAAGTGCGGGGTGAACTCGGCGACGCCGACCCGCTGCAGGGCCTCGTGCAGCGCGATCTGCCGCGGCGTGGACGGCAGCAGGTCCTCGCCGCGCAGCACGTGGGTGATCCGCATCAGCGCGTCGTCGACCGGGTTCACCAGGGTGTAGAGCGGTTGGCCGTTGGCCCGCACCAGCACCGGGTCGGGCACGCTGCCCGCCGGGAAGGAGATCTCGCCGCGGACCAGGTCGGTGAAGGTGATGGCCCGGTCGGGCACGCGCAGGCGCAGCACCGGCTCGCGGCCGTCGGCGCGGAAGGCGGCCTTCTGCTCGTCGGTGAGGTCGCGGTCGGCGTTGTCGTAGCCCAGCTTGGGGTCCTGGCCCTTGGCCTTGCGGCGGGCCTCGACCTCCTCGTTGCTGGAGAACGACTCGTACAACTCGCCCGCGTCGGTCAGCCTGCGCACCACGTCCTGGTAGATCTCGTGGCGCAGGCTCTGCCGGTACGGACCGTGCTCACCACCGACCTCGGGGCCCTCGTCCCAGTCGATGCCGAGCCAGCGCAGCGCGTCGAGGAGGGCGTCGTAGCTCTCCTCGGAGTCGCGCGCGGCATCGGTGTCCTCGATGCGGAAGACGAGTTTCCCGCCGTGGTGGCGAGCGAACGCCCAGTTGAACAGGGCGGTGCGGATGAGCCCGACGTGCGGTGTGCCGGTCGGTGACGGGCAGAAGCGGGCTCGTACTGGGGTATCTGCGTTTGGCGTGCTCATGGCCCGATCAGCGTATCCGGCACCCGGCCGCCTTGACCGGCGCGGGCGGGAGGTGCATCCTGAAGATATTCAACTGGTGTTGAAATAGTCGGAGGAGGGGCCATGGACGGGACCGGTGTGTGCGTCGTCGGCGGCGGACCGGCGGGGATGGTGTTGGGGCTGCTGCTGGCGCGAGCGGGCGTCGAGGTCACGGTGCTGGAGAAGCACGCGGACTTCCTGCGCGACTTCCGCGGCGACACGGTGCACCCGCCGACCCTTGACCTGCTCGACGACCTGGGCCTGGGACCGGCGTTCCGCGAGCTGCCGCAGAGCCGGGTGGAGAAGGTGCAGGTCCCGTTCGCGGGCGGCGCGTTGACCGTGGCCGACCTGTCCCGGCTGCCCGGGCCGAACAACCACATCGCGATGGTGCCGCAGTGGGACTTCCTCGACCTGCTGGCCGAGGCCGCGCGGACGGAGCCCACCTTCACCCTGCGGATGCGGACCGAGACGACCGGGTTGCGGTTCGACGGCGACCGGGTCGTCGGCGTGGACTACCGGACCGCTGACGGCGAGACCGGCAGCATCGACGCCGCCCTGGTGGTGGCCTGCGACGGGCGCGGGTCGCGGCTGCGCGACGCCGCCGGGCTGCGGCCGAAGTCGTACCCGACGCCGATGGACGTCTGGTGGTACCGACTGCCCCGGCACGCCGACGACCCCGCGGGCATCGTCGGTGTAGTCAGCACGGCGCGCGCGGCGGTGCTCATCGACCGGCGGGACTACTGGCAGGTCGCCACGTTGATCCGCAAGGGCTCGGACGCGCAGAACAGGCGGCAGCCGGTCGCCGACATGCTGCGCGACCTGGTGAACTCCGCACCGTGGCTGGCGGACCGGGCGGGCGGGCTGTCATCGTGGGACGAGGTCAAGACGCTCGACGTGAAGCTGGACCGGCTGCCGCGCTGGCACGTCCCCGGTCTGCTCTGCCTCGGTGACGCGGCGCACGCGATGTCGCCGATCGGCGGGGTCGGCATCAACCTGGCCGTGCAGGACGCCGTCGCCGCCGCGCGGCTGCTGGCCGCCCCGCTGCGCCGGGGCCGTGTGTCCACTTCAGACCTCGCCAGGGTGCGGCGACGCAGGCTGCTGCCGACCGTGGCGGTGCAGACCCTCCAGCGGTTCCTGCACGCCAAGGCGCTGCGGCCGACGCTGGAGGGGAAGGTCGAGATCGCGGGGGCTACGCGTGCCCCGCTGCCGCTGCGCGTGCTGTCCCGGTTCGGCCTGCTCCAGCGCATCCCCGCGCAGGTCATCGGGCGGGGCCTGTTCACCGAACCGACGCCGGACTTCGCCCGCCGCTGACCGGCCGGGAAGCGCAGGGCAAGCCCGCAAGCGAAGCCGGGCGGTGATCCCCCGCACGCCGCGGAACCGCTGCTTTACCGGCCGTGTCCGGCGGAGTCCCACGACGACGGACCGGGTGCCACATCCGGAACCCGCCGCGGGTTCGGCCGCGGGGCACTCGGTTCCCCGAGCCCCTCGCCGAACCCTCCCACCGCTCCGGCAACGGTTGTCCACAGGCATGATCGTCTGCCGCCGGTTTTGTCGGTGTGCGCCACTAGAATGGATACCGGGGGGCCGACGGCCGCCCTCACCCGTTCGAGCACAAGAACAGCGCTCGCCGCGTCCCGATGTCACAACACCCCAGTGCCGCGCCGTCTCAGCGTCCCAATGCCGCAGTACCCCGGTGCCTCAACGCCTCAATGTCACGGCATCCCGCGTCACAGCATCCCGACGCCTCGGCGTCTCGATGTCCCAGCACCTCAATGCCCCGGCGTCCTCGACGCCACGCGTCTCACTGTCATGGCGCACGGCGTCTCGACGTCGCGGTGCCTCGATGTCCGGGTGTGCCGATGTCCCGAGATCGCGGGCCGGCCGCTCGGCGGTTCCGCGGAGGTCGGCGGGCAGATCGGCGGGCAGATCGGCGGGAAGGGCGAGCGCGATTGCGATTGGCGGAGCGGTCGCGGGTGATCTTGGTATGCCTCCGGCCCCCGATATCAATTCTACCGGCGGACACCGACAATCCGGCGCGACGATGATCAAGCCTGTGCACAACTCGGGATCCGGGTGGACGGCGGTCCACCCGGATCACCGGGGTGTCAACGGGAGATGGTCAGCGGTTGGCGACCGTGTTGGTGAGGGTGCCGAGTCCCTCGATGGTGACCGACACGGTCTGGCCCGCCGTCAGGGGGCCGACACCGGCCGGGGTGCCGGTGAGGATCACGTCACCCGGTAGCAGGGTCATCACCCGGGAGACCCACTCGACCAGCTTGGGGACGTCGTGCAGTAGTTGGGACGTGCGGGAGTCCTGTTTGACCTCGCCGTCCACCGCGGTGCGGATGGCCAGGTCGCCCGGGTTCGGCACGCCCTTGGTGATCCACGGGCCCAGCGGGCAGAACGTGTCGTGGCCCTTGGCGCGGGTCCACTGGCCGTCCGCGTGCTGCTGGTCGCGGGCGGTGACGTCGTTGGCGATGGTGTAGCCGAGGATGACGTCGTTGGCCTTGGCCGCCGGGACGTCCCGGCACGGCATGCCGATCACCACAGCCAGCTCGCCCTCGTAGTCCACTCTGGACGAGTCGGCGGGCAGCCGGATGGCCGCGCCGGGGCCGATGACCGAGGTGGACGGCTTCATGAAGATGACCGGGTTGGCGGGCGCCTCGCCACCCATCTCGGCCGCGTGGTCGGCGTAGTTCTTGCCGACGCACAGGATCTTGCTGGGCAGGATCGGGGCCAGCAGCCGGGTGTCGGCCAACGGCCAGCTCCGGCCGGTCAGGGTCGGGTTCCCGAACGGGTGCTCCGCGACCTCGTGGGCGATCTCGGCGCCTTCGTCACCCTCGACGGTGACGAAGGCGACTCCTTCAGGATGGGCAATTCGAGCGATACGCACCCACCAACTGTGACATGGCCTCGGCTCCGCCGAGGCGGCGAGGTCGCCTTTGGAGCCGATTTCTTCCCTCCCGGTTCACGCGGCCCGAGGGGCCGCGTGAACCGCTCAGTCCAGAAACCGGCGCGACCTCGCGAGCGACACGGCCTCGGCGAAGCCAAGGTGGTGACGTCGTGCGGTCACGGAGTCGGCGCGACCTCGCGGGCGGCGGCGCGGACGCGCATCGCCTTGTGCGCCAGGGCGTCGCAGAGGGCCAGCCAGCTGGCCTCGACGATGTTGCCGTGCACGCCGACGGTGGTCCAGTCGGTCTCGCGGTCGGTCGACTGCACCAGCACCCGGGTGACCGCGTCGGTGCCGTGCTCGGCGCCGCGCGTGCCGCCGGAGGTGAGGATGCGGACCTTGTAGTCGGTCAGCTCGACGTCGTCGAGCCACGGCAGGTGCGGCAGCAGCGCCCGGCGCAGCGCGGCGTCGAGGGCGTGCACCGGGCCGTTGCCCTCGGCGGTCGCGATGACCCGGTGCCCGTCGACGCGCACCTTCACCGTCGCCTCGGACACCACCTCACCGTCCGCCCGGTGGTCCAGGATCACCCGGTACGACTCCAGCTCGAACGGCACGACGGGGTGCTGCGCGGCCGGGTCCACCCCGGCGATCTCGGCGCGCAGCAGCAACTCGAAGGACGCGTCGGCGGCCTCGAACGACCAGCCGCCCGCCTCCAGTTCCTTGACCTTGCGCAACGCGTTGGTGACGGCTTCAGGCTTGCCGGCCAGGTCCACCCCGAGCTCGTGTCCCTTGAGCTCCAGGCTGGCCCGGCCGGCCATCTCGGTGACCAGTACCCGCATGTCATTGCCGACGGTGGCCGGATCGATGTGGTTGTACAGCAGCGGGTCCACCTTGATCGCGCTCGCGTGCAGGCCCGCCTTGTGGGCGAAGGCCGACGACCCGACATAGGCCTGGTGGGTGTCGGGTGCGATGTTGGCGATCTCGGCAAGGGCGTGGGAGACCCGGGTCAACTCGGCCAGCGAGCCGGTAGGCAGCGCATCGAGGCCGAGCTTGGTCACGAGATTGCCGATCACGGCGAACAGGTCGGCGTTGCCCGCCCGCTCCCCGTAACCGTTCGCGGTGCACTGGACGTGGCTCGCGCCAGCCTGTACCGCCGCGACGCTGTTGGCCACCGCGCAGGACGTGTCGTCCTGGCAGTGGATGCCCACCCGGAAACCGGTGCGGGCGATGACCTCGCGGACGGTGTCCGCCAGGCCGAGGGGCAACTGTCCCCCGTTGGTGTCGCACAGCACGGCCACGTCCGCCCCGGACTCCACCGCGGCGGTGAGCACCCGCAGCGAGCAGTCCGGGTCGAAGGCGTAGCCGTCGAAGAAGTGCTCCGCGTCGAGGAACACCCGCCGCCCCTCGCCGACGAGGAAGGACACGGTGTCGCGCACCATCGCCACGGCCTCGTCGACGTCGGTGCGCAGCGCGCGCTCGATGTGCCTGCGGTCGGACTTGGCGACGAGCGTCACGACCGGCGCCTGGGAGTCCAGCAGCGCGCGCACCTGGGGGTCCTGCGCGGCCGTCGCGCCCGCGCGGCGGGTGGAGCCGAACGCGACCAGCGCGGCGTGCTCGAGCTCGAGCTCACCCGCCGCGGCGCGGGCGAAGAACTCGGTGTCCTTGGGCAACGCGCCCGGCCAACCGCCCTCGATGAACCCGACGCCGAGCCCGTCCAGCAGCCGCGCCACGGCCAGCTTGTCGGTCACCGAGTAGGAGATGCCCTCCCGCTGGGCGCCGTCGCGCAGGGTCGTGTCGTAGACGTGGAAGGAGTCGCCGAGCGGGGTGCCTGCGGGCGTCTGGCGGGTCACGGTGTCTGCTCCTTGACGGATTTCTTGGTTCGGGCAAACAAAAAGACCCCCCGCGTAAGGTGCGAGAGGTCTGCGCGCTGGGCTCTTGAGGGAGCTACCCAGCGCGCTGGTCAATAATGATGACGAAGAGTGCCACGAACGCATAGTGGCACAGTGGACTTCCCCCGGTCCACTCCACGGACCTTGAGTCCCACTTTCCGGGAAAGGTTACCGCCCGCAAACGCCAGGAAGGCCGCCCCGGTCGGGAGCGGCCTTCCTTGGTTCGCTTGGCTTCGCGGCTGGTCAGCCGGTCTTCGCGTTGGAGGACACGAGTGCCGCGAGCCGGTCGCCGATGGCGAAGGTGCCACCGGGCGAGCCGTGGTCGCGGGTCGCCAGGTCGAAGGCGACCGAGGCCTCGATGCGCCGGGCCGCCTCCACCTCACCCAGGTGGTCGAGCAGCAGCGCCACCGACAGCACGGCGGCCGTCGGGTCGGCGATGCCCTGGCCCGCGATGTCCGGCGCGCTGCCGTGCACGGGCTCGAACATGCTCGGGTTGCGGCGGGTGATGTCCAGGTTGCCGCTGGCGGCCAGCCCGATGCCGCCGGTGACCGCCGCCGCCAGGTCGGTGAGGATGTCGCCGAACAGGTTGTCGGTGACGATCACGTCGAAGCGGGTGGGGTCGGTCACCATGTGGATGGTGGTGGCGTCCACGTGCTGGTACGCGACGGTCACGTCCGGGTGCTGCAACGACACCTCTTCGACCACACGCGACCACAGCGACCCGGCGTGCGTGAGCACGTTGGTCTTGTGCACCAGCGTGAGGTGCTTGCGCGGGCGCGAGGACGCGCGGGTGAACGCGTCGCGCACCACCCGCTCGACGCCGAAGGAGGTGTTGACGCTCACCTCCGTGGCGATCTCGTGCGGAGTGTCCTTTCGCAACAGTCCGCCGTTGCCCGCGTACAAGCCCTCGGTGCCCTCGCGGACCACGATCATGTCGATCTCGCCGGGGTCGGCGATCGGGCTCTTCACGCCGGGGTAGAGCCGCGCCGGGCGCAGGTTCACGTGGTGGTCGAGCTCGAACCGCAGGCGCAGCAGCAGGCCGCGCTCCAGGATGCCGCTGGGCACCGAGGGGTCGCCGACCGCGCCGAGCAGGATGGCGTCGTGTTCGCGCAGCTCCGCGAGCACGGACTCCGGCAGGAGCTCCCCGGTCGCGTGCCACCTCGCCGCGCCGAGGTCGTATCGAGTGATCTCCGCGGTCGGAACGACCTCACCTAGCACCTTCAGCGCCTCGGCGATCACTTCCGGCCCGATCCCGTCACCTGGGATCACCGCGAGCCGCATGCACACACCTCCCGGGTATCGGCCCGAACTGTCAGGGCCTGGTAGTCGAGGGAAGGCTACCGGCAAGCCGTCCGTTCGCCGCACCTCGCCACCCCTCTGGGTGGACTTTCTCCGCCACATCGACCCCCGGTTAACACGAACGGTGCCCGGATCGGTTGGTCGCCAACCGTTTCGGGCACCGCGTGCCGTTTCGAGTTGCATCCCAGCCAGTGGGCTGGGACGGCGCGCGGGTGGACCGGTCAAGCCCGGCCACCCGCGCGATCCACTCCCCCGGGTCTCAGCCGAAGTCGACCGAGCGGACGATGGTGGCGCCGATCGAGGCGCCGATGGACTCCAGCACCGACTTGTCGACCGCGCGGTCCACGCGCAGCAGCATGACCGCGTCGGTGCCCTTGGTGGTCTGGCTGATCTGCGCGGCGTCGATGTTCACGCCCGCCTCGCCGAGCAGGGTGCCGACGGTGCCCATCACGCCGGGGCGCTCCGGGTACTCCAGCAGCACGACGTCGCCCTCGGCGCGCAGGTCGAAGGAGCGGCCGTGCACCTCGACCAGCTTCTCCACCTGGCCGAGGCCGGACAGGGTGCCGCTGACGGTGACCGCGGTGCCCTCGGGGTAGACCGCGCGCAGGGTGACCACGCTGCGGTGGTTGAGGCTCTCGCTCTCCTTGGCCACCTCGACCGTGACGCCGAGGGTCTCGGCCAGCCGCGGCGCGTTGACGAAGGTCACCTGGTCCTCGACGATGTCGGCGAACACGCCGCGCAGCGCGGCCAGCGGCAGGATCGAGACGTCCTCAGTGGACAGTTCGCCGCGGACCAGCACGGTGATCGAGGTCGGCGCCTTGCCGCCCAGCGCGGACACCACGGTGCCCAGCTTCTGCACCAGCGGCAGGAACGGGCGGACCTCCTCGCCGACGGCGCCACCGGCCACGTTGACCGCGTCCGGCACGAAGTCGCCGCTGAGCGCGAGCCGGACCGAGTGCGCCACGTCGGTGCCCGCGCGGTCCTGGGCCTCGGCGGTGGAGGCGCCCAGGTGCGGGGTGACGACGATGCCGGGCACGCCGAACAGCACGCTGTCGGTGGTCGGCTCCTTGCTGTAGACGTCCACGCCCGCGCCGCCGACCTGGCCGCTGCGCACCGCGTCGGCCAGCGCCTGCTCGTCGATGAGGCCGCCGCGGGCGGCGTTGACGATGATGACGCCCTTCTTGGTCTTGGCCAGCGCCTCGGCGTTGAGCAGGCCCTTGGTCTCCGGGGTCTTCGGCAGGTGCACGGAGATCACGTCGGCGCGGGCGAGCAGCTCGTCGAGCTCGACCAGCTCGATGCCCAGCTGCGCGGCGCGCGCGGCGGAGGCGTACGGGTCGTAGGCGATGAGCGTGGTGCCGAAGCCCGCGAGGCGCTGGGCGAACAGCTGCCCGATCTTGCCGAGGCCGACCACGCCGACGGTCTTGCCCAGCAGCTCCACACCGGAGAACTTGCTGCGCTTCCACTCGCCGTCCTGCAGCGTGGCGTGCGCGGCCGGGATCTGGCGGGCGGTGGCCAGCAGCAGCGCGACGGCGTGCTCGGCGGCCGAGACGATGTTGGAGGTGGGCGCGTTGACGACCATCACACCGCGGTCGGTCGCGGCGGGCACGTCGACGTTGTCGAGGCCGACACCGGCGCGGGCGACGACCTTGAGCGTGTCGGTCGCCTTGAGCACCTCGGCGTCGACCTGGGTCGCGGACCGCACGAGCAGCGCGTCCGCCCCGGCCACCGCGGCCAGCAGGGCGGGCCGGTCGGTGCCGTCGACGTGGCGGACCTCGAACTCGGTACCGAAGACGTCGAGCACGGACGGCGCGAGCTTCTCGGCGATGAGGACGACGGGGCGGCTCGAAGTAGTCACGCTGCGACTCCTGGGCTGGAAGAGCATAGGTGTGGGAGTTCGGTTACGACGCTGTAACCAGAGACCTCGAGTCTAGGCCGGAGACTGAACCGTTCAACCGCTGGGTGAGTCAGGTGTCACATCCCCGCGACCTACTCGCCGATCACCGGTGGGGCGGTGAAGTCGGCGTTGCCGAACACCTCGTCGTAGTCCCCCTCGACGAGGTACGAGGGCCGCTTCTTCACCTGGTCCTTGGCCAACGGCGGCTCCTCCCCCACCGGCGCCTTGGGCGCGACGGGGGTGAGCCCGGTGGGGTACGCACCGGATCCGGCGGGCCCGAAGGAGTAGTCCCCCGACGGACCGAAAGCGACATCAGCCACCGGATCGGGCGAATCCGGGAACACGTGCACCGGCGGATCGCCGACGGGTTCACGTCGCACGACCGGATTCATCCCGGTACGCGAGGGCGGATTCCCACCGGGCGGCCCGAGTGGACGGTTCGGCCCGACGGGGACCGGATTGGCGCCGGTCCGCGACGGCGCCACGGGCGACATCCCGACCTGGGACCCCGGCCCCGCGGGTGGCCGCACCGGAACCATCCCCGCCTGCGACGGCGGCTCCACCCGTGCGGGCCCGCGCGGGTTCGGCTGCGACGCGGTGCCGGGTGGGCGCCGCACCGGCGGCATGCCCGTCATCGAGGGTGGGTGCCCGGTGCCTGCCTGGCCGGGCCGCGGGCCGGATAAGTCCGGCCCGGGAACAGGCAGCATCCCGGACACCGAGGGCGGCCCCCCGCTCGGCGGCCGGGTGGCGGGATTCGGCGGACTCAGCGCGGTGGTGGCCGGTGTCTCGTCCAGAGCCGACGGCGGCTGCTTCCCGGGGCGCAGGACGGAGGTGGCCGGAGCCTCCTCGGACAGCGCGGACACCGGGAGCATCCCGGAGAGCGAGGGAGGATCCGCGGGCTTCGGCTGCCTGCGCAACTCGACCGTGGGCCGCATGGAAGTCGTGCGATTCGGCGGGGCCAAGGCCGAGGGAGGGGTGGGGTTGTCGCCACCGGCCGGGGCTGCTCCGTCGGCAGGCGGTACGGGTGTCGCGGGGATGCCGAAACCACCGCTGGAGCTGCCCGGACGGTCCCTGGGCAAACCGTGCCCGGGAGCGGCGGGAGCAGCATCTGACCCATCACCGCCGGGACGGCGGAAGCCACCAGTGGAACTGCCCGGTCGCGCGGGTGGTGAACCTTGGCCCGCAGCGGAGGTGAAGGGCGGGACAGGCCCGCCAGGAGCGGTATTCGATCTATCGACGGAATTGCCGGGCGATGCCCCCGGAACATTCTCGGGAAAACCGTGCCCGGCCGCACTGGGCGGTACAGGCCCACCAGAAGCGGAACCCGTACCACCGCCTGGGACGCCGAACCCGCCGGTGAACGTGCCCGGCTGCCCGGAAGACCCGCCTTGACCCGTGGTGGAAGGGAAAGGCCGGACGGTAGGCGGGATAGGCCCGCCGGAAGCAGAACCCGCGCCATCGCGGGGAATACCGAAACCGCCGGTGGTAGAGCTCAGCCGCTCGGACGGTAAACCCTGACCAGCGGCGGAAGGGAAAGGCTGAGCGACAGGCCCGCCAGGAGCTGCGTTCGGCCCGTCAGCAGAAGTATCGGAGAAGGCATGCCCAGCCGCACCCGGCGGCACAACACCACCAGAAGCGGAACCCGCACCACCGCCGGGAACACCGAAACCGCCGGTGGCGGGGCTCGGCCGCGCAAACGGTGAGCCTTGACCCGCGGCAGAGGGAAGGGGTGGGACAGGTCCACCTGGAGCGGCATTCGACCCACCAGCGGAGATACCGGGAAAACCGCGCCCAGCCGAGCCAGGCGGTACAGCACCACCGGAGGCAGAACCCGCGCCGTCACGGGGAACGCCGAAACCGCCCGTGGCTGGGTCCGGGCGCTCAGGCGGTGAACCCTGACCCGCAGCCGAGAGAAAAGACGGGACAGGCCCACCGGGAGCGGCACTCGACCCACCAGCGGAGATACCGGGAAAACCGCGCCCAGCCGAGCCAGGCGGTACAGCACCACCGGAGACGGAACCCACACCATCGCCGGGAACGCCGAAACCGCCCGTGGCAGGGCCCGACCGATCAGGCAGTGAACCTTGACCCGCAGCCGAGCGGAAAGGCGGTACGGGTCCGCTGGGAGCGGCGTTCGGCCCACCGGCCGAAGTGCCGGGGAAACCTCGCCCAGCCGAGCCGTGCGGCGCGGCTCCGGCGGGAGGGGAACCCGCAACGCCGAAGCCGCCGGTGAACGTGCCCGGCTGGCCCGGAGGCGCGCCTTGACCCGTGGTGGAAGGGAAAGGGCGGGCGGGAGGCGGGACGGGTCCGCCGGGAGCGGGGGCGGCCCGGGTGCCGAAGCCGCCGGTGAAGGTGCCCGGGCTGTGTCCCGCGGCGGGGGCAGGTCTTCCGGGTGGAACGGGACCCGGGGTGGGGATGCCGGGTGCGCCTGCGAAGGGCGGGTGGCCGGGTGGGGCGGGGATTGGGGTGCCGGGGCCGGTGGGGGGTGCCTCGCCGGGTGGGCGGGCCGTGGGGTCGGCCAGGGCCTCCGGGGGGATCCAGACGTTCGCGGGGACGTCCGGTGACGGGTCCGGCTCGGTCCACACCGGCCGGGCATGGCGGCCCGGGTCGCGGGGGTCCGCGCCGGGGGCGGTCACCACGGCTCGTCGAACTCCCCGGCCTTGGCGCCCTCCACGAAGGCGTCCCACTCCGATTCGGTGAAGACCAGCACGGTGTCCTCCGGTCCGGTGTACTTCGAGTTCCGCATCGCGATGTAGGTCTTCCCGTCGTTGTGGGGAACGAACGCGATCTCCACGTACTCGCCGTCCGGGTCGGCGTCCGGCTCGGCGGCGCGCTGCCACTCCGCCTTGGACAGGTCCAACTGGCCGCGGACCTCGGCCTTGTCATCGTAGATGGGGGCGCTCGCCATCACGTCTCCTCGCTGGGACTTGATCGGGGTGGTGCCGGGGATCAGGTATACCGCAGTGCGCCAGCCCGCCACGCACGCACCGTGTCTTTACCGCCGCCGGTTGGTCGCGGTGAGTAGCCTGAGCGCCGTGACCTCGTATTTCCGCCGCTACCTGCGCGGCGAACGCGGCGAGGTCTGGGACGACCTGCGCGCCCTGGGCCCCGTCCCCGACGACCTCGCCGAGGACGTCGCGGCCGTCGCCGACGAGACCATGCTGCGCGTCGGCCAGCACGTGGCCCGCATCGCCGCGGCGCTGCCCGAGCTGGGGTGGACCTGCTCCGACCGCCAGGTGGACCCCCACCTACCGCCCACCGACGGCGACCGCGCGATGGCCGAGTCGCTGGCGGAGAAGGTCGGCGGCCTGCCGTACGCCCTGGAGGCCTGCTTCCGCCGCGTCGGCCACGTCTGGTTCGCGGGCGACTGCGAGGCCCTGCTGCTGACCTACCACCAGGAGCCCGCGCCCCACGGCGAACCGCCCAGCCCCGAGTACCCCGACCCGCTGTGCCTGGGCAACGCCTACGCCCTGCACAGCGAGTGGCAGGACTACGGCCACGAACCGGAGTTCGCCTTCGCCCTGGCCCCGGACGAGTACCACAAGGCGAACACCAGCGGCGCCACCCACGACATCGCGCTGCCGTCGTCGGTCGCGGACCCGGTGCTGGCGGGTGTGGCGGGCAGGCCGGGCATCACCCTCGTGGAATACCTGCGGGAATCGGTCCGCTGGGGCGGTTTCCCCGGCTATTCCTTCGCCCCGGACCTGGCACCCGCCGCCCTCATCACCCTGCGCTGCGACCCGGATTTCTGACGCGCGGGCGGGCGCGGGTTCGCCTCCGGCCCCCGGAATCGAATTCCACCGGCCGGAACCGACGAGTTCGGCCGAAGACGATCAAGCCTGTGGACAACTCCGCGGTGAGTTGCGGACCGGCAAACAAGAAGGGGGAGGGGCCCAGTGCGCGGACCCCTCCCCCAGCGACAACCGAAGATCAGGCCGTCTCGGTGATCGGCCGGTCGATCCACGACATCAACCCGCGGAGCTTGGCGCCGGTCTCCTCGATCGGGTGCTTGGCGCCCTCCTCCTGGAGCCGCGTGTAGTTGGCGCGGCCGGAGACGTCCTCCTCGACCCACTCGCGGGCGAAGGTGCCGTCCTGGATCTCGCCCAGGATCTTCTTCATCTCCGCCTTCACCGCGGGCGTGATGACGCGCGGGCCGCGGGTGAGGTCGCCGTACTCGGCGGTGTCGGAGATGGAGTAGCGCTGGCGGGCGATGCCGCCCTCGTACATCAGGTCGACGATCAGCTTGAGCTCGTGCAGCACCTCGAAGTACGCGATCTCCGGGGCGTACCCGGCCTCGGTCAGCACCTCGAACCCGGCCTGCACCAGCGCCGACGCGCCACCGCAGAGGACGGCCTGCTCACCGAACAGGTCGGTCTCGGTCTCCTCGGTGAAGGTCGTCTTGATGACGCCCGCGCGCGCGCCGCCGATGGCCGCCGCGTACGACAGGGCCAGCGCCTGCGCGCCGCCGGTGGCGTCCTGGTGCACCGCGATCAGCGCGGGGACGCCCTTGCCGTCGACGAACTGGCGGCGGACCAGGTGACCCGGGCCCTTCGGCGCGACCATGGCCACGTCGACGCCCGCCGGGGGCTTGATCAGGTCGTAGCGGATGTTGAAGCCGTGGCCGAAGAACAGCGCGTCGCCGTCCTTGAGGTTGGGCTCGATGTCGTCGGCGTAGATGAAGCGCTGCTTGGTGTCCGGCGCCAGCACCATGATCAGGTCGGCTTCGGCGGACGCCTCGGCCGGGCTGAGCACGCGCAGGCCCTGCTCCTCGGCCTTGGCGCGGGACTTGGAGCCCTCGGGCAGTCCGATGCGGACGTCCACACCGGAGTCGCGCAGGCTCAGCGCGTGCGCGTGGCCCTGGCTGCCGTAGCCGATGACGGCGACCTTGCGTCCCTGGATGATGCTCAGGTCGGCGTCTGCGTCGTAGAAGATCTCGACGGACATGGGGTGTGGCTACCTTTCTGGTGACTATCTAGCGGACCGCGGTTGCGGTGATGGAGCGGGGGCCGCGACCGATCGCGACCATGCCGGACTGCACCATCTCCCGGACCCCGTAGGGCTCGAGCATGCGCAGCAGCGCCTCTATCTTGTCGGCGGTGCCCGTGGCCTCGATGGTCAGCGCCTCCGGGGAGACGTCGACCACCTTGGCGCGGAACAGCTGCACGGTCTCCAGGACCTGGCTGCGCACGGTGGCGTCGGCGCGGACCTTGACCAGCAGCAGTTCCCGCTGCACCGCGGCGGACGGCTCCAGCTCCACGATCTTGATCACGTTGATCAGCTTGTTGAGCTGCTTGGTGACCTGCTCCAGCGGCAGGTCCTCGACGGCGACCACGATGGTCATCCGGGACACGTCCGGGTGCTCGGTGGCCCCGACCGCCAGCGACTCGATGTTGAACCCGCGCCGGGAGAACAGGCCCGCGACCCGGGCGAGCACGCCGGGCTTGTTCTCCACCAGCACGCTCAAGGTGTGGGTGCTCATGATCCCTTCCCCGCCGCGTCAGTCTTCGTCGAACAGCGGCCGGATGCCGCGCGCGGCCATGATCTCGTCGTTGCCGGTGCCCGCGGCGACCATCGGCCACACCTGGGCGTCCTTGCCGACCACGAAGTCCACCACGACCGGGCGGTCGTTGATGGCCATCGCCCGGTGGATCACCGAGTCGACGTCCTCCCTGGTCTCGCAGCGCAGCCCGGCGCAGCCCAGGGCCTCGGCCAGCAGGGTGAAGTCCGGGATGCGGTGCTTGTGCGTGCCGAGGTCGGTCTGCGAGTAGCGCTCGCTGTAGAACAGGTTCTGCCACTGCCGGACCATGCCGAGGTTGCCGTTGTTGATGACCGCGACCTTGATCGGCGCGCCCTCGATGGCGCAGGTGGCCAGTTCCTGGTTGGTCATCTGGAAGCAGCCGTCGCCGTCGATGGCCCACACCGTGGTGCCGGGCATGCCGAACTTGGCGCCCATGGCCGCGGGGACCGCGTAGCCCATGGTGCCGAGGCCGCCGGAGTTGAGCCAGGTGCGCGGGTTCTCGTAGCGGATGTGCTGCGCGGCCCACATCTGGTGCTGGCCGACGCCCGCGGTGTAGATCGACTCGGGGCCCGCGATGCGGCCGATGCGCTCGATGACGTACTGCGGCGACAGCGTGCCGTCGTCGGGCCACTCGTAGCCCAGCGGGAACGTGGTGCGCCAGGAGTCCAGCGTCGTCCACCACGGCGCGAGGTCGGCGGTGCCGTTGGCCCGCTCGGCCTTCACCGCGCCGATCAGCTCGACCAGGATCTCCTTGCAGTCGCCCACGATCGGCACGTCCGCGCGGCGGTTCTTGGAGATCTCGGCGGGGTCGATGTCGGCGTGCACGACCGCGGCGTCGGGGGCGAAGCTGTTCAGCACGCCGGTGACCCGGTCGTCGAACCGGGCGCCGAGGGCGACCAGCAGGTCCGAGCGCTGCATCGCGCCGACGGCGGGCACGGTGCCGTGCATGCCGGGCATGCCGAGGTGCTGCTTGTGCGAGTCCGGGAACGCGCCGCGGGCCATCAGCGTGGTGACGACCGGGATGCCGGTCAGCTCGGCCAGTTCGAGCAGCTCGGCCGCCGCGTCGGCCTTGATCACGCCGCCGCCGACGTAGAGCACCGGGCGCTTGGCCGCGCAGATCAGCTTGGCCGCCTCGCGCACCTGCTTGCCGTGCGGGCGGGTGGTCGGCCGGTAGCCGGGCAGCCGCAGCTCCGGCGGCCAGGTGAAGGAGGTCTGCTCCTGCAGCACGTCCTTGGGGATGTCGACCAGGACCGGGCCGGGGCGACCGGTCTTCGCGAGGTGGAACGCCTCGGCGATCGTGCGCGGGATGTCGGCCGGGTCGGTGACCAGGAAGTTGTGCTTGGTGACCGGCAGCGTGATGCCGCAGATGTCGGCTTCCTGGAAGGCGTCGGTGCCGATCAGCGCGCGGGTCTGCTGGCCGGTGATGGCCACGATCGGCACGGAGTCCATGTTCGCGTCGGCCAGCGGGGTGACCAGGTTCGTCGCACCGGGGCCCGAGGTGGCCATGCACACGCCGACCTTGCCGGTGGCCTGCGCGTAGCCGGTGGCCGCGTGGCCCGCGCCCTGCTCGTGGCGGACCAGCACGTGGCGGACCTTGGTGGAGTCCAGCAGCGGGTCGTAGGCGGGCAGGATGGTGCCGCCCGGGATGCCGAAGACGATCTCGACGCCCACCGCCTCGAGCGACCTGACGAGCGACTGCGCGCCAGTCACCCGGACGGGTGTTCCGGACGGCGGCGCAGGCTTGGGCCGGGCAGGCTGCGCGGTGGCGGCCGCCGTCCCCGGGTTCGCTGCGGCCGGGGTGGGCCGCGATGTTGCGCTGGTCATCGGTTCTGCCTCGTGGCTCGGAGGTGTTCGGGTTTCGGGAGTGTCGGAAGTCGGACTGTCGGTGGTGCGAATACGGGCCTGGACACAAAAAAGCCCCCGTCGACCTCTACAGGTCGCACGAGGGTCGCGCGTTCGACGCGGGGCGGGTTCTTCCGTCAGCGTCGAACGCGCGGCGGAAGTACGAGAATGGACTGAGCGGGCACCCCCCAGACGTTAGTGCGTTCGGGGTAGAGCGTCAACTCTGCGGGACAGCGCTCCCGGATGGTGGACGCCACGTCCCCCGCCCGGGCGCCCCGGACGAGGTCGTCGAACCCGGTGGGTGCACCATCTAGGGGTGTCCGAGCAGCCAACGGTGCCGTCCCGCCTCGTGTTCCGCATACCGACCATCACCGTGCTGGCGGCGCTGCTGTTCGCGATCTGCGCCACCCCGGTCGCGTTCGGCGCGCCCGGTCTCGCCGTGGTCTACGTGATCCCCATCGCGGCGATCGCCTGGGTGTTACGCGTCCGCACGGTCGCCGACGCGGAGGGGCTGACGGTCCGGCAGGTCGTGGGCTCGCGGAAGCTGGCCTGGGACTCGCTCAAGGGCCTGCGGCTGACCGGCAAGGGCGCGGTGCGCGCGGTGCTCGACGACGAGCGCGAGGTCGCGCTGCCGTCCGTGCGAGTACGCCACCTGCCCGCGCTCTCCCTCGTGAGCGGCGGTCGGTTGGCGGACCCCACGGTCGCGCCCGAGGCGGAGGACACCCCAGAGGACGTGGCACCCGACGCTGTGGACAACCCGGAGACCGGGTCGCGGGCAGCGGAGTAACCTGGACGGCACCGCTCCCTCCCCCAGGCCCCCACCAGGTGCCGCGTCACCCGAACCGAGATCGACTTTGGAGGAGCCGTGCCAGCGCTGCGCTCCCGCACCACCACCCACGGCCGCAACGCCGCCGGGGCCCGATCCCTGTGGCGCGCCACGGGGATGACCGACAGCGACTTCGGCAAGCCCATCGTGGCCATCGCCAACTCGTACACCCAGTTCGTGCCGGGGCACGTGCACCTGCGCGACCTCGGCGACATCGTGGCCGAGGCGATCCGCGCGGCGGGCGGCGTGCCGCGGGAGTTCCACACCATCGCCGTCGACGACGGCATCGCCATGGGGCACAGCGGGATGCTGTACTCGCTGCCCTCGCGGGAGATCATCGCGGACTCCGTGGAGTACATGGTGAACGCGCACCAGGCGGACGCGCTGGTGTGCATCTCCAACTGCGACAAGATCACCCCGGGCATGCTCAACGCCGCGCTGCGGATCAACATCCCGGTGGTGTTCGTCTCGGGTGGACCGATGGAGGCGGGCAAGGCCGTGGTGGTGGGCGGCGTCGCCCACCCGTCCAGCGACCTGATCACCACCATCTCCGCGTCGGCGAACTCGTCGGTGGACGAGGGCGCGCTCGGCGAGGTCGAGCGCTCCGCCTGCCCGACCTGCGGCTCGTGCTCGGGCATGTTCACCGCGAACTCGATGAACTGCCTCACCGAGGCGCTCGGCCTGGCGCTGCCGGGCAACGGGTCGACGCTGGCCACGCACGCGGCCCGGCGCGACCTGTTCACCCGCGCGGGCACCACGGTCGTGGAGTTGTGCAAGCGCTGGTACGGCGAGGACGACGAGACGGCCCTGCCGCGCACCATCGCCGACCGCGCCGCCTTCGAGAACGCGATGGCGCTGGACATGGCGATGGGCGGGTCGACGAACACCGTCCTGCACATCCTGGCGGCGGCCCAGGAGGGTGAGATCGACTTCACCCTGGCCGACATCGACGCGATCTCCCGGCGCGTGCCGTGCCTGTCGAAGGTGTCGCCGAACTCCGACTACCACATGGAAGACGTGCACCGGGCGGGCGGTATCCCCGCCATCCTCGGTGAGCTGTGGCGCGGCGGGCTGCTGAACACGGACGTGCGCTCGGTGCACTCGCCGACGCTGGCGCAGTGGCTGTCCGACTGGGACATCCGCGGCGCCGCGCCGACGGCCGAGGCGGTCGAGCTGTTCCACGCCGCCCCCGGCGGTGTCCGCACCACGCAGGCGTTCTCCACGTCGAACCGGTGGTCGTCGCTCGACACCGACGCCGCGGCGGGCTGCATCCACGACGTCGAACACGCCTTCACCGCCGACGGCGGCCTGGCCGTGCTGCACGGCAACCTGGCCGAGGCGGGTGCCGTCATCAAGTCGGCGGGCATCGACGAGGACCTGTTCGTCTTCGAGGGCCCGGCGCGGGTGGTGGAGAGCCAGGAGCAGGCCGTCTCGGTGATCCTGGGCAAGCAGATCCAGCCCGGCGAGGTCCTGGTCGTCCGGTACGAGGGCCCGGCGGGCGGGCCGGGGATGCAGGAGATGCTGCACCCCACGGCGTTCCTGAAGGGCGCGGGCCTGGGCAAGAAGTGCGCCCTCATCACCGACGGCCGCTTCTCGGGCGGCTCCTCGGGCCTGTCCGTCGGCCACATCTCCCCGGAGGCGGCGGGCGGCGGCACGATCGGCCTGGTGGAGGACGGCGACCGGATCCGGATCGACGTGCACCAGCGGTCGCTCGAACTGCTGGTCGCCCCGGAGGTCCTGGCCGAGCGGCGGGCGAAGATGGACACGAGCGAGCGGCCGTGGCAGCCGAAGGACCGCGTCCGCCCGATCACCGCCGCCCTCCGCGCCTACGCCCGCATGGCGACCGACGCCTCGACCGGAGCCGTCCGCGACCCGTCGCGCTAGCCCCGGAGCACCCGACGCGGACGCGGCCGGTTCGGACTCGGGTCCGGACCGGCCGCTTCGGTTCGCGAGCAGGAACCGATGCCGAATCCGACCCCCGACCCGCCTCGAACACGCGCGTCCTCGGGCAGCGATCCCAACCGGCTCACGCACCCGGAACGCCGGAACACGAGCCCTCGCACCCTTGCCTTCCGCAGCCTGGCGATCCGCCGACCATCACCAGGTCGGCCCCTCGGACGCGTGCCCGGCTCACGCCCCTGGAGGCGGCGAGTTCCCATTTGCCGTAGAACCAAGAACAGCGAAGGCCGACGGAACCGGCGATGATGCCGTGCGCAGAACGGCGCCCTCCTGGCTGCTCTCGTAGAGCAGCCTGCGTGACCTCGCCCCGGCTCGTCGACCGGAGCGCCAGATCCGCCAACCGCGCCACGCGCGTCCACCCGCATCGCCGGGCGCGCGTCCACCCCGCAGTCAGCACGCACCACCAGGAAAACGGCCCGCAAGTCCGGCACCTCGAGCACGTGCTCCCGCATCACGCGCCGGGTCGCCGCCGCGTTCACTCCCCACGACCGGCCCCGGATATGCCTCCGGCCCCCGGTATCAATGCTATCGGCGGGAACCGACAGATCCGGGGGCCGGAACGTTGTCCCTGTGGACAACCAGGCCGATCGTGCTCTCGTTCGAGTGAGTCTTTCGCTGTCAGCGCAAGGGTTCGCGCTCCCCGGGCGTGTTGTCCACAGCCTTGATCGTCTACGCCCGGAGCCGTCGGTGGCCGCCGGTAGCATTGATACCGGGGGCCGGTGGCCACCCGAGCCGGCTAGCGCAGCACCACCAGCGTCACCACGGACAGCCCCGCCGCCAGGATCAGGAAGATGAAGCCGAACGCGGGCGCCCGGCGGAACCACGGCGAGTTGCGGTCCAGCGAGATCTTGCCCGCGCCCGCGAACAGCAGCAGGAACGCCGCCGCCGCGTAGACGGACTCCAGTTCGACGTTGCCCGCGAACAGGTCGATGTTCACCCGGACCCAGATCGCGTTCGCCATCACGCCGAGCACCGCGGCCGCCGCGGCCGGGGTGAACAGCCCCAGCACCAGCAGCGCGCCGCCGACCAGCTCGGTGATCCCGGTGACCCAGGCCAGCAGGGTCGCCTGCTGGAACCCGAGCTGGGTCAGCACCTGCGCGAACCCGTCGATCCCGGGGCCCTCCAGCAGGCCGAACACCTTCTGCAGGCCGTGCCCGATGAACAGCGCGCCCACGGTCACCCGCAGCACCAGCAGCCCGAGGTCGGCCCCGAGGTGCCAGGCGTGCGGCGTCGGGTCCAGCACCTCCTCCCGCCGTGGCTCGTCGAGGTCGGTGGAGATGGGGTCACCGGGTCGTGGGAGGGCGGCGGTGGTGCCGCTGCCGAAGTCGGAGACCGAGCTGCTCTCCGACGACGGCGTGTAGAAGCCGCTGTCCGCGTATCCGCCAGCCTGTCGGGGGCGGTCGTCTTCGGTACTCACGGCCCGCACACTAGGCGAGGTGTCAACCCCGCTAGTAGTCACCGCGCACGAGGAACTCCGGTTCGCGGCCCGCCGCGAACCGCGCGATCTGCTCGGCGACGATCCGGTACGCGCGCTGCTGCACGCCCGTGCAGTTCCCCGCGACGTGCGGGGTGAGCAGCAGGTTGGGCGCGCTCCACAGTGGATGGCCGGGCGGCAGCGGCTCCGGGTCGGTCACGTCCAGCGCCGCGCGCAGCCGCCCGGACCGCAGTTCGGCGACCAGCGCGTCGGTGTCCACGACGGGACCGCGCGCCGCGTTCACCAGGACCGCGCGGTCGGGCATGCGGGCCAGGAAGTCGGCGTCGACCAGGCCGCGCGTCGCCGGCGTCATGGGGACCATCAGCACCACGACGTCGTGCTCGGGCAGCAGCGCGGGCAGCTCGTCCAGCCCGCGCACACCGTCGCGGGCCTTCGTGGCCACCATCGTGACCTCCGCGTCGAACGCGACCAGCCTGCGGTGCAGCTGCCGCCCCAGGTCACCCGCGCCGACGACGAGGACCCGCTTCGCCTGCAAGGTCTCGGTCCGGCGGCTGTCCCACGACTCGGCGCGGCGGTCGTCCTCGAACTCGCGGATCCGCCGGAACACGGCCAGCAGCGCGGTCACCGCCCACTCCGCGGTGCTGCCGCCGTGCGCGCCGCTGCAGGTGGACAGCATGACGTGGTCCGGCAACCGGCCGATCCACGCCTCCGCGCCCGCGGTCAGCAGCTGCACCAGCCGCAGCTTCGGCAGGGCGTCGAGCACGTCGGCCTGGCCGGGGGACAGGAAGCCCGGGACCAGCACCTCGGCCTCGGCCGCCTCGGGCGGCAGGTCGTCGAGGGAGTCGTACCGGACCGCGCGCACGCCGTCGACGGCGCCGAGCGCGGACACCCCGTACTCGTCGGGCACCAGAACCGTGACAATCACGCGTCCACCGTACTGATGCCGATCACCCCCGCGCGGGCTCGGGCTGCGGCACACTGGCGGCGATGCGCGAACACGACCTGCTCGGCGCGGACGGCACCCGGCTGCGCGGCTGGCACACCGAGTCCGACGGGCCGGCGGTGCTGCTGTGCCCGGGGCTGGGCACGGTCCCGGAGGCGTGGCCCGCGCTGCTGCTGCCGGGGTCCGGCGTGCGGGTGCTGAGCTGGTACCACCGCGGCACCATGGGCTCGGCGCGGCCCGACGACCCGTCCCGCATCACCCTCGACGACCACGTGTCCGACGCGCTCGCTGTGCTGGCGGCGGCCGGGGTGGACCGGTGCGTGGTGGTGGGCTGGTCGGCCGGGGTGATGGTGGCCGCCGAGCTGGCGCTGCGGCACCCGGAGCGGGTGTCCGGTCTGCTGCTGGCCGCGGGTGTGCCGGGTGACCTGTTCGGCGGCGTGCTCGGGGTGCTGGGCATCCCGGCGGCGGTGCGCCGGTACCTGGCCATCGGCGGCGCGCGGGCGGTGCGGGCGGCGGGTCCGCTGGTGGACGCGGTGCTGCACCGCGTCCCGGCGACCCGGCTGACCGCGGCCGTGCTCCAGCGCAGCGGGTTCATGCTCCCGGGCGCCGACCCGGACGACGTGGCCAAGGCGCTGCGCCGCTTCCTGGCGCACGACTGGCGCTGGTACGTCACCCTCGCCCTGGCCCTGGCGGACGTGCCCGAGGCCGACCTGACCGGCGTCACCTGCCCGGTGACGGTCCTGGCCGGGCGCTACGACCTGGTCGCCGACCCGAAGCGGGCGGTCGCCGCGGTGGCCGGGTTGCCGCAAGCCCGCACCCGGGTGGTGCCGACCAGCCACTTCCTGCCGCTGGAGGCGCCCCAGGTGATCGTCGACGAGCTCGGCCTGCTGGTCGACCGGGTGCGCGTGGTCGAGCGGGCGCGCGCCGACGTGCTCACCAGGGATTCACGGCGGCGACCCTAGCCTTGGGCATCATGTCTGGCCTGGCGCGGTTCCGTGTGCTCGCCGCCGCGTGCGCGGCGCTGGCCGTGTCCTCGTGCGCGACGTTCACCGAGCAGCCCCCGCCGCCGAGCTGGCACCAAGAGGTCCCGCTGACCGCGCAGGCCGCCCCCGAGCCGGACACCGGCGGCAGCGGTGGTGGCGGCGGGTCGGGTGGCGGCGGCGGTGCCGCCCCGGAGCAGATCCCCCCGCCGGACGGCTGCAAGGACTTCAACCCGGCCGTCCTGGGCACCTGCCTGGACACCGTGGTGGCCGTGGCGGCCCTGCCGGGTGACGGGACGAACCCGACGGCCCTGGTCGGCGAGCGCAAGACGGGCCGCGTGCTGCTCGTGCGCCACGACAGCGACCCGCAGGTGTTCGCGACCATCCCGGTCGACGCGTCGACCGACGGCGGCCTGATGGGCCTGGCGCTGTCCCCGAACTACGTCGAGGACCAGCTGGTCTTCGCCTACATCACCACCAAGACCGACAACCGCCTGGTCCGCATCGCCCCCGGCGACTCGGCCAAGCCGGTGCTGACCGGCATCCCGCGCGGCGCCTCCGGCAACCGCGGGTCGCTGGCCAACGACCACAACGGTGCCCTGCTGGTGGCCACCGGCAACGCCGGGTCGCCGACCGCGGCCGCCGACCCGAACTCGCTGGCGGGCAAGGTCCTGCGCGTCACCGGTGAGGGCAAGCCCGCCCCGGGCAACCCGACCCCGACCAGCGCGGTGCTGACCTCGGGCCTGCAGTCGCCCGGGGGCGTCTGCGCGCCGCTGAGCGACGGTCCGATCTGGGTCACCGACCGCACCCCCGCCGCCGACGTGCTGTACCGGATCACCCCAGGCAAGCCGCTCACCACGCCCGCGTGGAGCTGGCCGGACCACCCGGGCGCGGCGGGCTGCGCGGCGACCCAGCAGCTGGTCTGGGTGGCCATGTCCAACGCCGGGCACCTGCAGAACATCCCGCAGGCCCCCGACGGCAGCTTCACCGGCAAACCGCAGATCGCGCTGGCCGCGCCCGGCGGCTTCGGCAAGATCGACGGGCTGGACCTGATGACCGAGCAGCTGGCGGTCGCGGGCACGGTGAACAAGCAGGCGGGCGGCCCCCTGGTCTCCAGCGACGACCGCGCGGTGGCCATCCTCGTCCAGCCCCAGGGCGGCGGCGGCAGCGCGGACTGAGTCCATTCCTCCCGCCACCGTTCCCGACTTGGCGGGCGCCGGGCTCGGGTCTAGTCGCCGACCCGGTGCCCGTCGGCCAGGTCGAGGATCCGGTCGGTGACGAGTCCCGGCTGCGTCAGGCTCAGCGTGTGGTCGGCGCCGGGGACGACCTCCGCGCGGACGCGGGGGTTGAGCGCTTCGACGCGGGCGGCGACCTCGTGGGCCTTGACGACGTTGCTGCGCTCGGCGAGGACATGGCGGGTGGAGACTTCGATCGCGCGGAGCTCGTCGTCGGTGAACAGGTGTTGTGGCGGGATGCGCGCCTTGTACTTGAAGCCAGCGAACAGCAGGCTGCGGAAGGTGTGCCGCACCGTCGGATCGCCCTTGGCGACCAGCCGCAGGATCGGCGCGGGAAGCAGCCAGCGCCCGATCTCGACCAGGCTCCAGAGGATGAACCGCGGCCCGACGATCGAGAACCCGGACGGTTCGAACGCGAGCACGCTCGCCAGCCGGTCGCCGGACCGGACCGCGAGGTGCAGCGCGAGGTAGCCGCCCCGCGAGAGCCCGACGAGGTGCGCCTTGTCGTGGCACAGGCCCGTGAGCAGGTCGCCGAGCCAGGCGGCGAGGTCGTCGTCGGTCTCCAGCGCGCGGGTCTGGACCGAGTGGCCCGCCTCGCCCATGGTGTCGACGGCGTAGACGGGGTGCCCCGCGGCCAGGTCGGCGACGTGCGGGTACCAGGACAGCGAGGTGCCCATGATGCCGGGCAGCAGGACGATCGGGATGCCGTCGGTGGGGCCGCTGCGCCGGACGCGGGTGGGGCCGTAGCGGGTCTCGATGTCGATGTCCACGGAGGGAACCGGCCACTTCTTCTGCATGTCGGCGTAGACGGCGAAGTAGCGGTCGCGCGCCTGCCGGTTGGTGAACTCGCCGAGCGCGGTAGAGCGCTGTGCGCGGTCCAGATGGCCTACTTCGCCGTCGACGTCACCCGAGGAAGCCAATCCCCGGACCACGAAGCCCTGATCCCCCACCTGATCCACGCGCTGGCCGAACAACTCGGCCGCGCCAAGGAACGCGGCCGCGTCTCGTCAACGGTCGACACCACCCTGGAAGCCGACGCGCTGGCCACCATGGCGGCGGGCCTGCTGACCGGGATGCTGGTCAACTACTACGACACCGACCATGCCACGCGCATCGTCGACTACCGGTTGGCACAACTGTTCACAGGTCCCTGACCGGATACTCCCTCCGAAATGGACTCCGCGTGGCCTACAGTCCGGCCATGTACTTCGTATACCGGTCGCACTACGCGGGTTCGCTGAGCAAGGCGGTTCGGCGGTTGCCCGATCCGACCGTGCTCGCCTGGTTCCGACGGGGGTGGGCAGCCGAGGACCCCGAGGCCTGGGTCGAGGAGGAGTTGGGGACCGACGTCTACGGCCTCACCTCGATCTTCGACGCTGCCCGGGAAGCGGGGTTACCCCTGCCGGAAACCACGGACGAGCTGCGGGAATCCCTGCACGAACACCTCTACGTCGAGGGCGACGACGACTACATCCGGCTCGACGACCACAGCCTCCGGGTGCGGACCGACGACGACGAGGTCGAACTCGCCTACTTCTTCTTCGACGACAACGCCGTGGCCGCGGCACCCGAGCGCTTGGCCTACCTGCTGCACGAGTCGTGGCCGCTCCCCCACGGGATCGCCGCGTCCCAGTCGTTCGTGCCCGACGTCCCGGTCACCGTCGCCACCCCGGCCGCCAAGGGCAAAGCGACCACCTTCGCCGTCTTCCTCACCTTCCTCGACGGCGAAAGCCTTGCCCGCCAAGAGCCCCTGGCCTTCCCCGGCGTCGACCTGCTCGGCCTCGCCCGGCACCTGCGCGACGCCGACGTCCCCGACGACACCTGGCCGCCGGAACTCCACGTGCTGCGCGCCCTCATCGCCCCCGAGGACGAGACCATCGACCCGGCCCTGGAGCGCTGCAACCGCTGGCCCGGCTTCAACCTCAACGAGGAGCCCTGGTTGGCGCCGGTCGACCACCCCAAGGCGCTCGAACTCCTCGACTCCCCCGAGTTCGTCGACGGTCGCGACCCCGCCAAGTCGCTGCTGAGGGTCGACCCGCACCTCGCCCAGTTCGCCATGCACTGCAACGAGTCGTTCGGGTACCAGCAGTGGTTCCTGTTCGACTCCACCTGGGCCGCCGCCCACCCGGCGCTGGCCAACTCGCTGCTGCGGTACTCGCACCACTGGGACCCGCTGGACTGAGAACGGAAGGGGGCGCCCGAGTCCGGACGCCCCCTTCCACGAAAACCATCAGGCCCCGCAACGCTCCAGCACGAGTTCCCGGACCCGCTTGGCGTCGGCCTGGCCCTTGGTGGCCTTCATGACCGCGCCGACGATGGCGCCCGCGGCGGCGACCTTGCCCTCGCGGATCTTCCCGGCCACGTCCGGCTGGGAGGCCAGCGCCTCGTCCACCGCCGCGTACAGGGCGGAGTCGTCGGAGACGACCTTCAGGCCGCGCTTGTCCACGACCTCGTCCGGCTCGCCCTCGCCCGCCAGCACGCCGTCGACGACCTCGCGTGCCAGCTTGTTCGTCAGGGCGCCCTCGGCGACCAGCGCGATGACGCGGGCCACCTGGGCCGGGGTGATGTCCAGTTCGGACAGCTCGACGCCGCGGTTGTTGGCCTGCTGCGACAGGTACGACACCCACCACGACCGGGCCTCGGCGGGCGAGCTGCCCGCGGCGACGGTCGCGGCGACCAGGTCGACGGCCCCGGCGTTGATCAGGTCCCGCAGCTCCAGGTCGGTCAGCGACCACTCGGCCTGGATGCGCTTGCGGCGCTCGGCGGGCATCTCCGGGAGCGTGCCGCGCAGCTTCTCCACCCACTCGCGCGACGGGGCGATCGGCACCAGGTCGGGCTCCGGGAAGTACCGGTAGTCCTCCGAGGTCTCCTTGCGCCGACCCGCGCGGGTCGTGCCGGATGCCTCCTCGAAGTGCCGCGTCTCCTGCAGGATCGAGCCGCCGTCGACCAGGATCGCCGCCTGGCGGGTCATCTCGTGGCGCACCGCGCGCTCGACGCTGCGCAGCGAGTTGACGTTCTTGGTCTCCGTGCGGGTACCGAATTCGGTGGCGCCCTTGGGCATCAGCGACACGTTCGCGTCGCAGCGCAGTGAGCCCTGGTCCATCCGCACGTCCGAGACGTCCAGCGCCTTGAGCAGGTCGCGCAGGGTCGCCACGTACGCGCGCGCCACCTCCGGCGCCCGCGCGCCGGTGCCCTCGATCGTCTTGGTGACGATCTCGATCAGCGGCACCCCGGCGCGGTTGTAGTCCAGCAGCGAGTGCTCGGCGCCGTGGATGCGCCCGGTCGCGCCGCCGACGTGCAGCGACTTGCCGGTGTCCTCCTCCATGTGCGCGCGCTCGATGGCCACGCGCACGACCTCGCCGTCGTCGAGGGTGACGTCGAGCCAGCCGTTGAACGCGATCGGCTCGTCGTACTGGGAGGTCTGGAAGTTCTTCGGCATGTCCGGGTAGAAGTAGTTCTTCCGGGCGAACCGGCACCACTCGGCGATCTCGCAGTTGAGCGCGAGACCGATCCGGATCGCCGACTCCACCGCGATCTCGTTGACCACCGGCAGCGAGCCGGGCAGACCGAGGCAGGTCGGGCACACCTGGGTGTTGGGCTCGCCGCCGAAGACCGTGGGGCAGCCGCAGAACATCTTGGTGTGCGTCGACAGTTCGACGTGCACCTCGAGGCCCAGGACCGGGTCGAACCGGGTGAGGACCTCGTCGTAGTCGAGCAGTTCAGCCGTGCTCACTTGTCGCCCTTCCGGAACGCGCGCACCGCGATGAGCAGGCCGGTGGCCGCGACGATGATGCTGCCGACGGCGTTGACCAGCAGCAGCTTGTCCTTGTCCGCGCGGGCGGTGGACAGCCCGCGCGCGGCGCTGAAGCCCGCGGTGAGCGAGCTGACGATGCCGAACACGCCCTTGAACTTCTTCGAACCGGCCATCAGTGCGCGACCTCCAACTCGGGTACACGGGTGATCAGGGGACCGCCCTGGGCCGCGTTGCGCGCGACCTCGTAGGCGGCGGCGACGCGGTAGCCGCGGTGGTCCTGCAGCGCGGGCGACATGATCTGGAGCCCGACCGGCAGGCCGTCGTCGTCGGACAGTCCGCACGGGACGCTGAGCGCGGCGTTGCCCGCCAGGTTGGACGGGATGGTGCACAGGTCGGCCCGGTACATCGCCATCGGGTCGTCGGTGCGCTCGCCGATGCGGAACGCGGTGGTCGGCGTGGTCGGCGAGACCAGCACGTCCACCTTCGAGAAGGCCGCGTCGAAGTCGCGCATGATGAGCGTGCGGACCTTCTGCGCGGAGCCGTAGTAGGCGTCGTAGTAGCCCGCCGACAGCGCGTACGTGCCGAGCATGATCCGGCGCTTGACCTCGGCGCCGAAGCCCGCGGCGCGGGTCAGCGACATGACCTCCTCGGCGCTGCGGGTGCCGTCGTCGCCGACGCGCAGGCCGTAGCGCATGGCGTCGAAGCGGGCCAGGTTGGACGAGGCCTCGCTGGGCGCGATGAGGTAGTACGCGGGCAGCGCCAGCAGGAAGCTCGGGCAGGACACCTCGACGATCTCGGCGCCCAGCGCTCGCAGCTGCTCCACGGCGGCGTTGAACGCGGACAGCACACCCGGCTGGTAGCCGTCGCCGCCGAGTTCGGTGACCACGCCGACCCGCACGCCTGCGAGGTCGCCCGTGGCGCCCTCGCGCGCGGCGGCCACGACCGGCGGCACGGGCGCGTCGATGGAGGTGGAGTCCAGCGGGTCGTGCCCGGCGATGACCTCGTGCAGCAGCGCCGCGTCGAGCACGGTGCGCGCGCACGGCCCGGCCTGGTCCAAAGAGGACGAGAAGGCGACGAGGCCGTAGCGGGACACGGTCCCGTAGGTGGGCTTCACGCCGACCGTGCCGGTGACCGAGCCGGGCTGGCGGATCGAGCCGCCGGTGTCCGTGCCGATGGCCAGCGGCGCCTCGAAGGCGGCCAGCGCGGCGGAGGAGCCGCCGCCGGAGCCGCCGGGGATGCGGTCGAGGTCCCACGGGTTGCGGGTGACGCCGTACGCGGAGTTCTCGGTGGACGACCCCATGGCGAACTCGTCCATGTTGGTCTTGCCCAGGATGACCACGCCCGCGGCGAGCAGCCGCTGCGTCACGGTGGCGTCGTAGGGGGGCTGCCAGCCCTCCAGCATCTTCGACCCGCAGGTGGTCGGCGCGCCCTGCATGGTGAGCACGTCCTTGAGCGCCAGCGGCACCCCCGCCAGGGGTGAGGCGGGCGGGCGACCGGCGGCGACGTCCTCGTCCACCGCCTTGGCGGCCTGCAACGCGCGCTCGGTGTCGACGTGCAGGAAGGCGTGCACGGTCCGGTCCACGGCCTCGATGCGGTCCAGGTGGGCCTGGGCGACCTCGACGGCGGAGACCTCGCGGGCCTGGACCTTCGCGGCGATGTCGGCCGCGTCCAGGCGGGTCAACTCGGTCATGCTTCCTCCCCGAGGATCCGCGGAACGCGGAACCGGTCGTCCTCGGCGGCGGGCGCCGCGGCGAGGGCCTGCCGCGGTGTCAGCCCGGGGCGCGCGAGGTCGCGGCGGAACACGTTGGTCAGCGGCACGGCGTGCGAGGTCGGCGGGATGTCCTGCCCCGCGACCTCACCGACCTGGGCCACCGCGGCCACGATCTGGTCGAGCTGACCTGCGAACAGGTCCAACTCGTCTTCGGTGACGGCCAGCCTGGCCAGTCGGGCGAGGTGGGCCACCTCGTCACGGGAGATGCTGGGCACTCGACGAACCCCCGGGGTTGTCTCCTGACAGGAACCCCGCGAGTCTATTTCGCCTGCCCCCGCCGCCCCGAACGGGTTGTTCCGCGCGGCTCGCGGTGCTAAACCGGTGCCCGATCCCACGATTGGTGGCAGCCCGCACGGCCGCGGTCTGGTCTGCGACAATCGGCGGTCGGCAGAGGGCGCGGGCGACGAGGTTCCGCGCGCGGGGCTAGTGCGGGAGGCGTTCGCCTTGTCGTTCCTGATCCGGGTCCAGCTCCCGGACAGCCCAGGCACCCTGGGCGCGGTCGCGACCGCGCTGGGTGCGATCGGGGCCGACATCCTCAGCGTCGACGTGGTCGAGCGCGCGGGCGGGATCGCGATCGACGACCTGGTGGTGGAGTTGCCCAGCGGGCGGCTCCCGGACGTGCTGATCACCGCGGCGGAGTCGATCGCGGGCGTGGAGGTCGACGCGGTCCGGCCGTACGCGGGCGTGCTCGACACCCACCGCGAGCTGGAGCTGGTGGAGGACGTCGCGGCCGAACCGGCCGACGGCCTGGCCATCTTCGCCGGTGGCGTACCGAAGATCATCCGAGCGGGCTGGGCGCTGATCGTCGGCCCGGGCCAGGACGGCGCGCACTGCCTGGCGGCGAGCACGGCGGCCCCCGAGATCCGCACGATCGACCTGCCGTGGATGCCGCTGGCGCGGGCCACCGTGCTCGACGGCGAGGAGTCGTGGGTGCCCGCGACCTGGCGGGAACTGGGCACCGAACTGGCCGCGACCCCGCTGGGCAAACCCGATCGGGTGCTGTTGGTGGGACGACCGGGTGGCCCGATGTTCCGCGCGGCCGAGGTCGCGCGGTTGGCGCACCTGGCCGGGATCGTGTCGGTCGTGCTGCCGGACTAGGCGTCCAACGCCGCTCGGACGAGGGCGGTGTTGTCCGGGGCCCGCGTGCCGTCGGGCAGGTCGAGGGTGTCCTCCAGTCCGATCCGGGTGGCTAGTCCGCGGTTGTTGGCCTCCGCGAGCACGGTCCACGCGGAGTCGCCTTCGCCGTGCAGGAGGACGGGGAGCGTCACCCAGGAGAGCGCGTCCAGCAGCTCCCCGGCCGCTTCCGCCGCCTCGCCGGGCTCGGTCGGCTGGACCTCGGCGAGCACCCGGACGGCGCCGGGCGGGAGGCCGCGGTCGCGGAGGGTGCGCGCGGCTCCGGGGTCGTAGACGCCGAGTTCGACCTCCACACCGGCCTCGTGGGCCGCCGCGCAGACCTCCCACCAGCCGGGTTCGTGCACGTTGACCGACGCGAAGTCCGGCCGTCCGGCCGCCAAGGCGACCCAGCCCGCGACGAGGGCGGCCCGGCGCCGCGGGTCGGGCACGATCCATGCCCCCGTCGTCACCCCGACAGCCATCGCGGGCGCCACGGCCCGCACGGCGGCCACGGTGCCCGCCAGTTCCGAGCCGACCAGGGTCTCGGCGCCCGCCGCGTCCCGGGGGTGCAGGTGCACCGCGTCGACACCGAGTTCGGCCACCTCGGCGGCGGCGCGGGCCACCTGCCAACCGGTGATCGGGACGGCGGGGTGGTCGGTTGTGGACCGTGTGCCGTTGAGGCAGGCCTGAACGGTGCGGGGCATGCCTCGAAGTGAACCACGGGCCCGGGGGCCCCGGCTGCGGCCGCAATACGCCTCGCCCGGCGGTAGCGAGACCCACAAAGGACCCACTTTCGTGGTCACCCGAACGAACACACCTCACTCAGACGGCTGCCTTTTCGGCCCGCCAAGTGGTCAGACTGTGATCGCGGCGAGACCCGCTCTCCGCCACCGAGAGGGAGGACGCAACATGGTCACCGGCAAAGTCCTGGGCGCGCTCACCGGCGCGACGATCGCGGTGGTGGGCCTGACCCCCACGGCGTCGGCGGAGGTCGCCGCGGCGGCCGCCTGCCAGCACACCAGCGGCGGCGGAACCACGGTCTCGCGCGCCCCGGTCCCGGGCTACGGCGAAATCCAACTCTGCCGCGACGGGGACTACCGGTACTGGGGGTTCCTGGTGCTGAACAACCCGCCGTCGGTCAGCCAGTACGGACAGGCCTACCTGCGGCGGTACCGCAACAGCGTGCCGTACCCGGACACGGACTTCACGTGCGACAGCGCGGGCGGCAACGGCAAAATCCTGCCCGTCCCACCGCAAACCCGCTGCTGGACCCCCAAACTCGACGGCGCCGCTGGCGTCTACACCTTCGAAGCCGAGGGCCGCGTCTACAGCAGCCACACCGGCACCGTCCTGTCCCGCGGCTACACCGCCCGCACCCGCTGACCCTGTCGCCAGGGCCCGCCCCGGACCCCTGGCACCTTCGAGGCGCTTCAATCGAACACACACCTCGACGACAACCGCGCTTCAACTTGTCCAGCACACGCATGCCCCCCCGCATCCTGCGGACACCGTTCGAGCCAACCAGAAGGAGCACGGACGGAAGCCGCGAAGACAACGCCGCCTTCGCGATCGAGGAGCCGTTTCCGCCGCAGCCCTCGGCCCATCACGGACGAAGGCCGGGCAGGTCACACCTTGGCACACCGCCTGTCCGGACCAGCAGGCAGTTGTCAAACGCCCGGACACATTCGGATGCGGTCCGACGAACCGAGCCACCGCTTGTCACCCGATCAAGATCGTGCGGCGCCGATCGCTCTCCTGCGCCAGTCGAACAGATCCCCTTGCGGTCCCTTCGACCCGGTGCAGGACACCCACAGCCGATGTACCCCCGGGCTCCGCGGCTCCAGCCCTTCGACTCGTCGCAGGACCAGACATCGCACAGCCACCCAGGCCAGACGCCCGTCCAGGGTGCGCACGGACCGCCACCGCCCCCAAGCGGGGCGCGCCTCGCGGAAGAACAACTCCAGACGGGAAGCCCAAACCTGGAACCGATTCCGCGTCTTCGGTGTGCCGACACCACCACCGAACGGCACAAACGGATACGACCCGACGATCCGGACCACCGCGCAACTGTTCACCCGCCCCAACGCCGCGAGCACAGTCCCCGCCCTTCCCCTGGGGGTCAGCCCTGCTCCAGTTTATCGGCGTTGGGGCAGGGGAAAGGGGGCGCGGAATCCTGTGGACAGGGTCGGGGCATGGGGATAAGTCGGTGGTGGAGGCAAGATCAAAGTGGGTCAGATGTCCAGGGCGTAGGCGATGAGGAGGACGTCGGGGCCCGGGCGCCAGTCGCGGGTGGGGAGGCGGGTGAAGCCGAGGCGGTCGTAGAGGCGGTGGGAGGCCTTCATGTCCGTGGGGCTGCACAGGACGACTCGGGTCAGGCCCAGTTCCGCGGCTCGGTCTATGACGGCTCGGACGAGCAGTTCGCCGACGCCCCGGCCGCGGGCCTCGGCGGTGACGGCGAGCATGCGGAACTCCAGTTCGCCCTCCCGCGAGATCTCCGCGTACGGGGTGCCCGGTAGGGCGATCGTCACGGTGCCGACCAGGCAGCCGTTCGGGTCGACGGCCACCAGCAGTTCCGCCGACCGCAGGCGCGAGCCCGCGTCGGCCAGGGTGCTGGTGTAGCCACCCCCGCTGGTCGGGTACCCCGCCGACCGGTACGCCTCGACGGTCAACGCCCCCACGCGCCGCACCTCGTCGGAGCGCGCGGGTCGCACCGAAATGCCAGCCACCTCAGCCAACGCCTGTCCCTTCGCCTCGTGCCGTGCCCACCGCTGCCCCCCGACGCACGCCGAGGCCGCCCGACGCCCCCACGCCCGGCTGCCACCCCGACCGGCCCTCACCCCGGTCACGCAGGATGAACTCCGCCACGCACGGTGACGTCGTCTGCCATCCCGCTCTTTTGTCCTACACCATCCCTACCGGGAAAACCACGGCCGAACGCGCCGGACCCCGGCGTTCGGCTGAACGGGTGGCGTGGTCACCGGATCCACCCACAGGAGATTCACGTGCGGGTCGTGATCGGGGATCATTCGCATATCGGTTCCGCGTCCGGCGATCCCGGCGCCCCGATCAGCCTTTTACGCCGCGACGAGCCCCTACCGCGCGCGAGACCACCGCTCCCCGACCACCGGCCCGATCCGAATGGCGCAATGCGGTGCGACGTTTTCTCCCGCGTTCGCGAAACCGCGACATCGGCGCGATTGCGTTCGCGCGTGCACCATTACCGAGCGCGCCAAGAAACAGCGTGGTCTGGTTGTTTCTGGACTCAACTGTTTTCCGCGATCTCCTCCTCGACGGCCTTCCCCGACGACTCGTCGCCCGCGTCCGGGTCGCCGATCGTGGCCACGGCGGTCGCGGCCTCCGGGCCGTCGGTCAACAGGAGGCGGAAGCCGTCCTCGTCGAGCACCGGGACCTTGAGCTGGACGGCCTTGTCGTACTTGGACCCGGGCGCGTCGCCGACCACCACGAACGCGGTCTTCTTCGACACCGACCCCGACGCCTTGCCGCCCCGGGCGATGATGAACTCCTTGGCCTCGTCCCGGGAGTACGTGGTCAGGCTGCCGGTGACGACGATCGACATCCCCTCCAGCGTGCGCGGCGTGCGTTCGTCGCGCTCGTCGACCATGCGCACACCCGACTCCCGCCAACGTCGCACGACCTCGCGGTGCCAGTCGACGTCGAACCACTCCCGGACCGCCCTGGCGATCGTCGGGCCGACCCCCTCGGTGTCGGCCAACTGCTGCTCGTCGGCGGCGTCGACGGCGTCGAGCGCGCCGAACTCCAGCGCCAGGGCCTGGGCCGCGGTCGGGCCGACGTGCCGGATCGAGAGCGCGACCAACACCTTCCACAGTGGACGGTCTTTGGCCAGCTCCAGATTCGCCACCAGCTTGCGCCCGTTGGCCGAGAGCTCACCCGCTTTGGTGCGGAACAGGTCCACCCGCCGCAACGCGTCCTCGTCGAGGTCGAACACCTCGCCCTCGTCGGTGATCACACCGGAGGACAGCAGCGCGCCCGCGGCCTCCCAGCCCAGGCCTTCGATGTCGAAGGCGCCGCGGCCCGCGAGGTGGAAGATGCGCTCGCGCAGCTGCGCCGGGCAGGTGCGCGCGTTGGGGCAGCGGATGTCCGCGTCGCCCTCTTTCTCGTACGCCAAGGTCGTGCCGCAGACCGGGCACTCGGTGGGCATCTCGAACTCGCGCGCGTCCGCCGGTCGGGCGTCGACGACCGGCCCCAGCACCTCGGGGATGACGTCGCCCGCCTTGCGGATGACCACCCGGTCGCCGATCAGCACACCCTTGCGCTTGACCTCGCTCGCGTTGTGCAGGGTGGCCATCTCGACCGTGGACCCCGCGACCTTCACCGGCTCCATCACCGCGTACGGCGTGACCCGCCCGGTGCGGCCGACGTTGACCCGGATGTCGAGCAGCGTGGTCGTGGCCTCCTCCGGCGGGTACTTGAACGCGATGGCCCAGCGCGGCGCCCGGGACGTGCTGCCCAACCGGCGCTGGAGGGTGACCTCGTCGACCTTGACGACCACGCCGTCGATCTCGTGGTCGGCGTCGTGCCGGCGCTCGCCCCAGTACCGGATGTGCTCGGCCAGCTCGTCGGCCGACGCCAGCAGCTTGGTGTGCCGCGACACCGGCAGCCCCCAGGCCGCTAGCGCGCGGTACGCCTCGGACTGCGACACCGGCTCGAACCCGACGCGCTTGCCGAAGCCGTGGCAGATCATGTGCAGGTCCCGGCTCGCGGTGACCTTCGGGTCCTTCTGGCGCAGCGAGCCCGCGGCGGTGTTGCGGGGGTTCGCGAACGGCGGCTTGCCCTCCTCGACCAGGCGGGCGTTCAACTCCAGGAAGTCCTCGACGCGGAAGAACACCTCGCCGCGGATCTCCACCAGCTCCGGGACGGGGAACTCCTCGGTGCCGGTCAGCCGGTCGGGCACGTCGGACATCGTGCGCACGTTCAGCGTGACGTCCTCGCCGACGCGCGCGTCGCCGCGGGTCAACGCGCGGGTGAGCTTGCCGTGCTCGTAGAGCAGGTTGATGGCCAGCCCGTCGATCTTCAGCTCGCACAGGTAGTGCGCGGCGTCGCCGACCTCCTTGGTGACCCGGTCCACCCAGGAACCGAGGCCGTCGAGGTCGAAGGCGTTGTCCAGGCTGTACATCCGCTCCAGGTGCGCCACGGCGGCGAACTCGGTGGAGAAGGTGCCGCCGACCCGCTGGGTGGGCGACTCCGGGGTGACCAGCGCCGGGTGCGCGGCCTCGATGGCCTGCAACTCGCCGAGCAGCTCGTCGAACTGGCCGTCGGAGATGATCGGCGAGTCCAGCACGTAGTAGCGGAACTGGTGCCCCAGCACCTCTTCCGCGAGCGCCTGGTGGCGCTCGCGGATGTCGGTGGGGACGTCCTCCAGCCCCTCGGCGTCGGTTACGGCGAGGTCTGGCGGGAGTTCCTCAGCACTGGTCACACGAGCAGAGTAACGAGGACCACTGACAATTCCTCACCTCACTCGGGCAGCCTGTGGACGAGTTCTCGCAGCTCAAGCAGGTCGATGGTGTCGGCGGGCAGGTGCTGGGCCGTCTCCACCCGGCGCAGCCGCCGCCCGGCCAGCCGCTCACCCAGCGTGGCGTCCAGCGGCAGGAAGGTCATCGCCGAGCGGGTGGCCGGGTCGAGGTCGGCGAGCAGCGGGTGGTGCACGGCCACGTCGACGACCCCGGCCTCGGTGTCGACCTGCGCGTGCACGCGGACGTCGGCCAGCGCCAACCGGTGCGGGCCCAGGTTGACCGTGACGCCGGTGGGGTCGGGCACGGGCGGCACGGAGTCGTGGAACTCCCAGACGGCGTCGTCCGGCGGTGCGGCGGCCTTCCACGCGTCGGTGTACGCCCGCAGCGCGGGGTCCTCCTGGCCGGAGACGACCAGGGCGTAGATGGCCCGGCCGCCGCGGTCGAGGGCGAAGTGCAGGTCCGGGTGCACGGCGGCGACGAGGTCGCACAGCAGCCCCTCGACCCGCTGCGGCTCGGCGTCGCCCAGGGCGGCGGCGATCTCCGGCAACGCCGCGAACCACCCGGCCCAGAACCGCTCGGCCCGCCGCTCCGGCGTCTCGACCGCACCCTGGACGGGTGGGATCCGGACTCGGTTGGGGCGGCGGCGGAACAGGCGCATGCCACCATCCTGGCCCGGTGTCGCCGACCGCGGCGTGAATCACCCGATCCGGTGGCTATCCGCCGGCCACCGACGGGATCAGCTCGATCCGGGTGTCCGGGGTGATCGGCGCGTCGCCGCCACCGAGGCGGCGGGACTCCTCGCCGTCGATGAAGAAGTTGACGTGGCGGCGTAAGGCGCCCGTCTCGTCGCGGATGCGGCGGGACAGGTCGGGGTAGCGGGCGGCGATGACGTCCAGGATGTCGTTGAGGGTGGTTGGCGCGGGGATGTCCACCTCCAGCGTGGTGCGCCCACCCGCGCGCGGGTGCAGGGCGGCCGGGAGCACGACCGTGACGGGCATCTAGATCACCGCTGCCCGTACGGAGAACACGTCCGGGAGGTGAGCCGCCACCCGGGTCCAGTGCTCGCCCTCGTCGCGGCTCGCGTAGACCTCGCCGCAGCGGGTGCCGAAGTACACGCCCGCTGTCTGCGCGTTGTCGACGCACAAAGCGTCGCGCATGACCGCGCTCCAGTAGCCCTCCGACGGCAGACCTTCCGTCAACGCGCGCCATGTGGCACCCGCGTCGTCGCTGCGGTACACGCGGCAGCGGCCGTCCGGCGGGAACCGCATCGCGTCGGCCACGAGCGGGAACGTGTAGATGGTGTCCGGCTTGTGCGGGTGGACCACCATGGGGAAGCCGAAATCGCTGGGCAGGCCGTCGGCGATCGACTGCCACGTGCGGGCGCCGTCGTCGCTGCGGTACACGCCGTGGTGGTTCTGCGCGAAGAACCGCTCCGGCCGGTCGGGGTGTTGGGCGATCTTGTGCACGCACTGGCCGAACTCCGGGTAGGGGTCGGGCATGAAGTACGCCGAGATGCCCTGGTTGCTCGCGCCGAAGGACCTGCCGCCGTCCTCGGTGACGTAGACGCCGCCGGTGGACATGGCCACGGTGACGCGCCCGGCCTCGCGCGGGTGCGGGAGGACCGAGTGCACGGCCTGACCGCCGAACCCGGGCATCCAGTGCTCCCGGTGCGGGTGGTCCCAGAGGCCGCGCACGAACTCGTAGGTGAGTCCGCCGTCTTCGGAGCGGAAGAGCGCCGAGGGCTCCACCCCCGCGTAGACGACGTCCGGCTCGTCCACCGGTCCGGGCGCCAACTGCCACACCCTGGCCAGCGCGGCGCCGGTGTCGGTCGGGAAGGCGACCGGGGCGTGGTCCGGTTCGGTCCAGGTCCGGCCGAGGTCGTCGCTGACGGCCACGCTCGGGCCCCAGTGCTCGGACGTGATGCCGACGAGCAGCCGCGGTGTCGCGCGGCGGGTGTCGATGGCGACCGCGTAGACGTCCGTCATCGCGTGGTGCGGACCGGTTACCTCCCAGTCCACACCGGAGCCCGTGGCGAGGAACAGGCCCTTCCGCGTCCCTATCGCGACCAGCACCTGCTGCGTGTTCGACGTGTCCATCAGCGCACCTCCGAAAGTGATGCGCGCCACGGTACGCCGGGGGACCGACAAGAACCCGTTCAGCTCGAACGCGCGACCGCCGAGAGCACGTCGTGGTTGAGCCGGGCGATGGTGTCGAGCGGGATCCCCTTGGGACACACGGCGGTACATTCGCCGGTTTGCGTACAACCGCCGAACCCCAGGTCATCCTGGGCGCGAACCATGTCCAGGGCACGCGAACGGCGTTCAGGTTGCCCCTGTGGCAGCACCCCGAGGTGGGTCACTTTGGCGGCGGTGAACAGCATCGAGGACCCGTTGGGGCAGGCCGCGACGCAGGCGCCGCAGCCGATGCAGGCGGCGGCCTCGAACGCGGTGTCGGCGGCGGGTTTGGGCACCGGGACGGCGTGCGCGTCGGGCGCGGCACCGGCCTGCACGGAGATGTAGCCACCCGACTCGATGACGCGGTCCAGCGCCGACCGGTCGACGACCAGGTCCCGCACCACCGGGAAGGGTGCGGCGCGCCACGGCTCGACCACGATGGGTTTGCGGGGGTCGAAGTGGCGCATGTGCAGCTGGCAGGTCGTAGTGGCCTTCTCGGGGCCGTGGGCGACACCGTCGATCATCACGCCGCACGCGCCGCAGATGCCCTCACGGCAGTCGTGGTCGAACGCGACGGGGTCCTCTCCTTGGAGCAAGAGGCGTTCGTTGAGCACGTCGAGCATTTCCAGGAACGACATGTCCGCGCTGATGTCGTCGACCGTGTACTCCACCAGCCGTCCCGGCACGGTAGGGCCGTCTTGGCGCCATACGCGCAAGGTGTACTTCACTTGTAGCTCCTCACACTCGGGCGCACGGTGTCGAACACCAGTTGTTCCTTGTGCAGCACGGGCGGCTCCCCCACACCCGCGAACTCCCAGGCCGCGACGTACGAGAAGTGCTCGTCGTCGCGTCGAGCGTCACCTTCGGCGGTCTGGCTCTCCGCGCGGAAATGGCCGCCGCAGGACTCCGTGCGGTGCAGGGCGTCGACGCACATCAGCTCCGCCAGTTCCAGGAAGTCGGCTACGCGCCCGGCCTTCTCGAGAGTCTGGTTGAGGGCGCTGCCGGATCCGGTGACCTTCACTCGTCGCCAGAACTCGTCTCTTAGCGACGGTATGCGCTCGAGCGCTTTGCGTAGTCCTTCTTCTGACCGTTCCATGCCGCAGTGATCCCACATGAGCCTGCCGAGTTCGCGGTGGAAGGACTCGGGTGTGCGGTCACCGTCGACCGACAGCAGGGCGGCGATTCCGGCGCGCACGCCGTCTTCGGCGTCATGGAGGTCGCGGGGGTCGACGGCGCCGAAGGGTCCGTCGGCGAGGTAGTCGCCGATGACGGCGGGGAGGACGAAGTAGCCGTCGGCGAGTCCCTGCATGAGGGCACTGGCACCCAGGCGGTTGGCGCCGTGGTCGGAGAAGTTGGCTTCACCGATGACGAAGAGGCCCGGGATGGTGCTGCGCAGGTCGTAGTCGACCCAGAGGCCGCCCATCGTGTAGTGCACGGCGGGGTAGATGCGCATCGGCACGGCGTAGGGGTCCTCGTCGGTGATGCGTTGGTACATCTCGAAGAGGTTCCCGTATCGCGCGGCGACGGCGGCGCGGCCGAGGCGGGAGATCGCGTCGGCGAAGTCCAGGTAGACGCCAAGGCCACCCGGTCCGACACCGCGTCCCGCGTCGCAGACGGCTTTGGCCGCGCGGGAGGCGATGTCGCGTGGGACGAGGTTGCCGAAGCTGGGATAGATGCGCTCCAGGTAGTAGTCGCGTTCCGCCTCGGGGATGTCGCCGGGTGCGCGGTCGTCGCCCGCGCGCGCCGGTACCCACACCCGGCCGTCGTTGCGCAGGGACTCGCTCATGAGCGTGAGCTTGGATTGGTGATCGCCGCTAACCGGGATGCAGGTTGGGTGGATCTGCGTATAGCAAGGGTTTGCGAAGAGGGCGCCGCGGCGGTGCGCGCGCCAGATCGCGGTGGTGTTACAGCCCTTGGCGTTGGTGGAGAGGTGGAAGACGTTGCCGTAGCCGCCGGTCGCCAGTACCACGGCGTCGGCCAGGTGCGTAGTGATCTCACCGGTCACCAGGTCTCGGACAACGACACCACGCGCACGACCGTCCGAGACCACGAGGTCGAGCATCTCCGTGCGCGGATGGGAGGTGACCCGGCCCGCGTGGATCTGCCGCGCAAGCGCTTGATACGCGCCCAGCAGGAGTTGCTGGCCGGTCTGTCCGCGGGCGTAGAAGGTGCGGGAGACCTGGGCGCCGCCGAAGGAGCGCGTGTCCAGCAGTCCGCCGTATTCGCGCGCGAAGGGCACGCCTTGCGCCACGCACTGGTCGATGATGCTGGTGCTGACTTCCGCCAACCGGTGCACGTTGGACTCTCGTGAGCGGAAGTCGCCGCCCTTGACGGTGTCGTGGAAGAGGCGGTGGACGCTGTCACCGTCACCGGCGTAGTTCTTGGCCGCGTTGATGCCGCCTTGCGCGGCGATGCTGTGCGCGCGCCTCGGGCTGTCTTGGTAGCAGAAGGACAACACGTTGTAGCCGAGTTCGGCGAGGGTCGCCGCAGCGGACCCACCGGCCAGACCGGTACCCACTACTACGACGGTCAACTTCCGGCGGTTGGCGGGGTTGACCAACCGCGCGGCGAACCGGCGGCGTTCCCACCTGGTCTCGATAGGGCCGTCCGGGGCACGGGTGTCGGCAATCGGGTCACCGTCGACGTAGAGCACCGGAGTCACCTCACGAATCCGAAGAAGACAGAGAACGGAACGGCCAAGAAGCCGACGGTTACCACTACCGCGAGCACAAGGGCCACGGTCTGCGCATTGCGCACCGTGCCACCGAGGCTGCGCACGGCGCTCCACAGGCCGTGGCGCAGGTGGAAGCCCAGCGCGACCACCGCGAGCGTGTAGGCGAGCACGACGTACCAGTGCTGGAAGTCCGCCACCACGTTGGCGTGGATGTCGCCATCGACGCCGTGCGGGTTGAGCACGCCCGCGGTGAGGTCGAGCAGGTGGTAGACGACGAACAGGGCCAGGATCACCCCGCCCCAGCGCATCGTGCGGGCCGCGTAGCCGCCCTGCACGCGGGGCCGTTTCGCGTACCCGACCGGCCGAGCCTTGCGGGCGCGTCGCGCCAGCTGCACGGCGGCAGTGCCGTGCAACACGACCGCGAGCAGCAGCACCACGCGGACGACCCAGACGAGGCCGCCGTACCCGAGGACCGGGGTGAGGAACTCGCGCAGGAAGACGCCGTATCCGTTGATCGAGTCGGGTCCCCCGAAGAACTTCAGGTTGCCCGCCATGTGCACGACGACGTAAGAGAACAGCACGGCCCCGGTGACGGCCATCACCGCCTTCTTACCGACGGTCGACGACCACAGCCTCCCGGCCTTGGTACGCGGAACCCGTTGCGGTGTCTGAGGTTCCCGCTCGGTGGTCACAGCCATGCCGCCACGCTAAGAGCCGTTGCGACAAGTCGTCCAATACATGAATCCACTCAGCTCGATAGCCTGGGGCTATGACGCTGCAGCAGCTCGTGTACTTCCTGGCGGTGGCCGAGACCCGGCACTTCACCCGGGCGGCCCAGCGCGCGCATGTGGCGCAGCCCTCACTGAGCAAGCAGATCCAGAGCCTGGAAACCGAACTGGGCGCGTCCCTGTTCACCCGGTCGAGGGGCAACGTGGCGCTGACCGCGGCGGGCGAGGCGCTACTGCCCGTCGCCAAGCGCATCCTGTCCGATGTGGACACCGCGCGGCTGGAGGTGGCCGAACTGGTGGGCCTGCGCCGCGGCCGGATCCGCCTGGGCGCCACCCCGAGCGTGTGCGTCGGCGTGCTGGCCGACGTCCTGCGCCGCTACCACGACCGCTACCCGGGGGTGCGCCTGCTGGTGGAGGAGGGCGGCTCGCGCGACCTGACGGCGGCGCTGCTGGGCGGGGAACTGGATCTGGCCCTGGTGATCGTGCCACCCCAGGGGATCGGGAGCGCGCTGACCATGACGCCTGTGCTGCGGGAGCAGCTGATGGTGGCCTCGTCGGCGGCGGAACCGGCCCCCACCGACCGGGACACGATCCGCCTGGAAACCCTCCGCGACCACCGGCTCGTCATGTTCCGCCAGGGCTACGACCTCCGCGAAACCACCCTCCACGCCTGCCGGGAAGCGGGCTTCGAACCGCGACTGGCGGTGGAGGGCGGCGAAATGGACGCCGTCCTGCGCTTTGTCGAAGCGGGCCTAGGCGTGGCGGTGGTCCCCAGCCTGGTCCTCCCCGGCCGCCCCGGCCTACGCGCGACCCCACTCGCGGGCCCCAGCATCCGCCGCACGATCGCCCTGGCCCACCGCACCGACGCCCCACCCACAGCCGCCGCCCGCGCGTTCCGCTCCACCCTCCTGGGCCACATCGACGGCCTGGTCGCCGCCAACGCCCTACCACCAGGCGTCGAACCCCTGCGCTAGACAACTCGCCGCTTTCCGCCGAGCGGTCGCGGTGGCCTCGCCGACCTTGGTGGGGATGCTCAAACGGCGTTCCCCCGACCGCAGCTGCCCCTGGCCGCCAGAGGTCCTTCCCGAGAACACCGCTCAACCGGCACCGACGGCCCGGCAACCGCCAACGCCTTACCATCGGACTTCGAGCCCCGCGCTAGACCATCCCCTGGTCAGAACCCTTTTCCTGCCCCGACCACACCTCGCACAGCCCCCGCCCTTCCTCTGGGGGGACAGCCCTGCTCCAGCCTATCGGCGATGGGGTGGCCGGGAAGGGGCGGCGGAATCCTGTGGACGAGTTCGTGGCATGTGGACAACCCGGGACGGCCAACCAAGATCGAAAAGGCCGGAGCAGCGGAATGCGGTGGTCCTACCAGGAAGCTGGTGGCTCGACGAACGCCTTGCCGACCTCACGGACCAGGGCCATCGCCCGGCGCGACCACTTGGCCGAGGCGGTGGTGAGGCCGCAGGTGGGGGTGGCGACCGCGCGGTCGGCGAGGATGCTTCGGGGGAAGCCGAGGCGGTCCACCAGGCGCAGGGCGGGGGTGGCGACTTGGCGGAGGTCGACGGGGGTGGTCGGGTCCGTGCTGGGGACGGTGCCCAGGAAGAAGACCACGCCCGCGTCCCAGGTCTCGCCGATCTCGTCGAGGCGGGCGGCGGAGACCCCGCCCAGCAGGGTCGCGTCGACGGCGATCGCGTCCGCGCCCGTGTCGCGCAGTAGCGCGATCGGGGGGTCGCCCGCGCAGCAGTGGGCGATGACCGGCTGACCCGAAGCGCTCTTCGCGGCCGCCACCAGCGTCGACAGCACCTCGCGGGCCTCCGGCTCGGGCACCGCGGGCACCATGCCGTAGCCCGACGGCGTCGGCAGGCTCCCCGCGAGCACGGCGGGCAGCCCGGGCTCGTCGAGCTGGACCACGACCTGGGAACCCGTCCGCCGACGCACCTCGGCGACGTGCCGGGTCAGCCCCTCGGCCAGCGACTCGGTGACGTCCTTCAGCGCGCCCGGGTCGGTCAGCACCCGGTGCCCACGCGGCAGCTCGACGCTCGCCGCGAGCGTCCACGGGCCCGTGACCTGCACCTTCAGCAGCGGCGGCGGTGTCCCGAGCCGCCCGATGGCCTCCTCGATGGCGTCGAGGTCGCGGCGCAGCAGGTCGACGGCCCTGCGGTGGTCGATGCCGGGGCGCGCGGTGACCCGGTAGCCGGACGGCACGACCTCGACGGCGATGTCGACCAGCAGACCGGCCGCCCGACCGATCATGTCCGCGCCCTGCCCGCGCGCGGGCAGCTCGGGCAGGTGCGGCAGGTCGGGCAGCTCCCCGAGCACGGTCGTGGCGGCTTCCAGGGCGTCCGTACCGGGCAGCGCGCCGATGCCGGTCGCGGTGCCGGGCGGCCAAGGTGGCGTCGTCACACCCGCCAGTGTGGTGGATGGCCGCGACCGGCCGCGCGGTGCCCTAGTGTCGGGTGGCGTGAACCGGCCCATCACCTCCGCCGATGTCGCGGCCGCCGCGGCGCGGATCGCCCCCTACGCCCGTCGCACGCCGATCATGCGGACCGAATTGGACGGTCGACCGGTGGTGCTGAAGTTGGAGTACCTCCAGCGCACCGGCTCGTTCAAGCTCCGTGGCGCCCTCAACGCCCTCCTGGGCGGGGATAGGCCTACCCACGTCGTGACGGCCTCGGGCGGTAACCACGGCGTGGCGGTCGCGACGGCCGCGAGCCTGCTCGACCTCCCGGCGACGGTATTCGTACCCGAACAAGCACCCCTGTCGAAGACACGGCGTATCGAAGCGGCGGGCGCCAAACTTGTCCGACATGGTGCCTCTTACGCGGAAGCGTCCGCAGCGGCTCTTAACGAAGCCCGTGAAACCGGCGCCCTTTATGTCCCGGCCTACGACAACCCGCTGGTCGTCGCCGGACAGGGAACCTGCGCGGCGGAAGCCGTCGCCGACGCACCGGACATCGACACGGTGGTGGTCGCGGTAGGCGGCGGTGGGCTCGCTGCGGGCACGGTGGTTGGTAGCGGTAAACCGGTGGTCGTAGTGGAACCGGAAAACTGTCGCGCCTTGCACGACGCGTTGGCGGCGGGCAAGCCCGTGGATTCTGTAGTGGACTCCGTCGCCTCCTCAGCCCTGGGAGCGACCCGCGTAGGCACCGTGCCGTTCGCCGTCGTCCAGGCCGGTGCCGCGACGTCCGTCCTGGTCAGCGACGCCGAGCTGCTGGCCGCCCGCGACCGGTTGTGGGAGGAGTTCCGGATCGCTGCCGAACCCGCCGCCGCGGTACCGCTGGCGGCCTGGCTCGCCGGGCGCGTACCCGGCGAGCTGGCCTGCCTCGTCATCTGCGGCGCGAACAGCGACTGGGTACCCGCCTAGGCGCAATGCCGGTCGGTTAGGTGGTTTCGGCTGGTCGGCGGCGGTGTCGGGTCTTGCTGGGCGGGGTGAGGGTGATGTTCGAGTGGGGTGGTCGGCTGTTTCGGAGTTGTTGTCGGTGTCGTGCGCGTTTGATCGGGAAGTTGCTCATTTTCCGTTTGATCACCCGCGGGTAGCTCCGGTGGCGGCGTTCCGGGTTGATCTCGCTGCCGACCTCGATCAGCAACATCCGATAGTGGTCATCGCTGTGCGTGAGGGGGGAAAGATCCCGGTGTCCAGATACGGGACCGGATGACGCGTACCGTGTTTTTGTGTGAGATCCGATCAGGATCGAGCTTCGCGTGATCGGCGGCGTCGACCTGCACACACATCGTGGCGTAGTGCACCGCCAGATGCGCCCAGAACTCCTGCCGTACCCCGTCGGGCGATTTCGACCGGAAGATCTTCTCGGTATTGAGTTGGACACTCTTGATCTGTTTGAGGAAGCCCTCGATGTCCCACCGTTCGTGATAGAGCGCGGCCAGTTCCTTCGCGGGCGCCAGAAGCGGGTCCAGGATCGTGGTCACCAACCGATACACCTCCTCCGTCCACGGCAATCGGTACTCGATCAGCCGTAGCCGGAAAGATGGTTGGCCCGAACTCCTCGGCGGGGTGATCTCGGCGATACAGGAACCGTCCGATAGTCTCTCCACCGGCCGTGGGGCGAGGTTCGCGGTCACTCTCCACAGCAGGTCGGCGCCGGTATCCACGGCCTTGGCCCAGCGACGGGACGAGTAGATGTGCCGGTCGGCCAACACCAGCATGCCCGGCCGCAATGAAGAGAACATCTCCTCGATCAACATCGTTTCCGCGGCGGCATAGCCATCCATCCGGGCATCGAATACCGCGTGGGTTCCCAACTCGACCACACACGCCGCTTGAATCTGAGGATACGCCGTCTTTCCCTCGCCGCGCCCTGAACCGGGTCGCCCGAACTCGCGATCGTTCTCCTCGGTATCCGGCACCGTGAACGTCGTCCCGTCAACCGCCGTCAACAACCAATCCCCATACCACGCGCCTATCGTCTCCCGGCACGCTCTCGGTCGTATCACCGCCCGCACCGCGGTCTCCATCGGCTCCGAACCCAGACGACGACGAGCATCACCGATCGAACCGGTCGTCGGTACCCGATAGCCCTGCCCTCCACGACCGAACGCCGACATGAGAATCTTCATCGTCGACCGGTACGACTCATTCGGGAAAAGACACAAAGCAAGCGTGAAATAGAAGACCAACCGAGCAGGCAATGCGCGGGTCCGCTGTTCCCGACGCCAATACTGGTCAATGACCCGATCGACCAACTCCACCGGAAACGTCCGAGTCAGCACACCAACCGCAGCCCGGTCGGCCAGACCGCCGCCCTCGCGCACACCCAACCCAAGATCCACCACCGCAGGCTACAGCCCCGCCATGACCTAACCGACCGGCATTGCGCCTAGGCGCGCATGACCGTGGCGATCGGGATACGGGCCGCGCGGATCGCGGGCAGCAAACCGCCCAACACACCCGCCGCCACACCCGCGGCCACCCCGGCGACCCCCGCCTCCCAGGGGAACTGGACGCCTTGGAGCTCCGGTCTACGGCTACCGAACATGCTCGACACCAACTGCAACCCCAAAGCCCCGGCCCCCACGGCGGCGCCCGCGGTGAGCAGACCGATGATCAGAGTCTCGGCCAGCACCACCCCGCCCAACAACAACCGCGGCATCCCGACCGCGCGGCGGAGCGCGAACTCCTCCACCCGTTCGCCGACGGTCGCCAACCCGACGTTGAGGATGCCCGCCACGCCGATGAGCAGCACCAGCGCGGCCATGCCCAGGAAGATCCAGCTCATCAGGTCCAGCTGGGCACCGATGTGCTCACGGGCGTTCACGACGTTGCGGTACAGCGGTTGGTGCGCGCCGAGCGCGTTCAGCCGGGCCTCCAGCCGCTGGACGACCGGCTCCCCCGACGGGCTCAGGTACAGGCTGAAGTACTGGTCCCCGGTCTCCTGCGGCGTCCACATCGCCAGCTCGTCGGACCGCACGTAGACGGTCGGGAACTGCTGGCCGTCGTGGACCGTGCCGACGATGTGCGGCGTGGAGTTGGCCGTGCCGCTCGGTCCGCCGACCCCCATCGACGCACCCAGGCGCATCTCCGCGGGCACCTGGTACTGCCGGAAGGCGAGCGCGGCCTCCCGGTTGAGCACCAGCCCCGGCGACAGCGACGGCGCGCCGGCGAAGTCCAGCCAGGACCCGGATTCCACCTGGAACGGCCGGAACGACCGGATGTCGCCGGAAAGCCCGACCAGCTGCACCTCGATGGCCTGCCCGCGCGGCGCCACCGGCCCGTCGGACACCGCCATGCAGCGGCCTTGGTTGTCGCAGAACATCGGCACGGCCGAGGAACCCTGGTCCGCCCACTTCAGCGGCGTGGCACCGGGGTTGATCGGGGTCAGGCCGGGTTCGCCGACGGTCGCCTGGAACGACGACACGGCCACCACGCCGGACTGGTCCGCCAGCACCTCCCGCACCAGCCGCGCCTGCTCGGGGTTGGCCTGCAGGCTGACCTGGATGGTGCCGTCCTTGCCCGCGGTCAGCTCGATGTCGGCGAGCAGCGCCCGGTTCGCCAGCACCGACCCGGCCTGCACGGTGACCACGGCGAGCACGCCGAGGAACAGGCTGACCATGGACAGGAACGTGCGCAGCTTGCGGGCCCGGATGCCCTGGCCGCCGATGACCAGCGCGGAGCGGAACCGACCGGAGAGCGCCATCAGCTGAACACCCCCTGCCGCTCCGGCACCAGCGCGCCGTCGGTCAACCGGACCACGCGGCCCATGCGGTTGGCGTGCGCGTGGTCGTGGGTGACCAGGATCAGCCCGCAGCCGCGGTGCGTGGCCGCGTGCAGCACGTCGATCACCAACGCCCCGGTCTCGGTATCCAACGCGCCGGTCGGCTCGTCGGCGAGCAGGATCCTGGGCTCCCGCACCAGGGCGCGGGCGATGGCCACCCGCTGCTGCTCGCCGCCGGAGAGCCGGGACGGCCGGTGCTTGGCCAGGTGCGCGATGCCAACCAGGTCGAGCGCCGCCATCACTTTGGCCCGGCGCTTGCGGCGCGGCAACCAGCCCTGCCCGTTCACCAGCGCCATCGACACGTTCTGCATCGCGGTGAGGTGCTTGAGCAGGAAGAAGCGCTGGAACACGAACCCGAACTCGGCGCTGCGCAGCTTGGCCGCGCGGCGCTCGCGGATGCGGGCGATGTCGTTGCCGTGCAGCAGGTACTGGCCCGTGTCCGGGCGGTCGAACAGGCCGATGAGGCTGAGCAGGGTGCTCTTGCCGGAACCGGACCGGCCGAGGATGGCGACGCTCTCCCCCGGGTGCACCGTCAAGTCCACGCCGGAGAGGATCGACCGCGGCTCCCCCTGGCCCTTCAGCGTCTTGGTGACGCCGGAAAGCTGCACCAGTGGCGCGTTCACGGTCACTTCCCCGGGGTCGCGTTCGGGTCCTGGGCCGGGGGCAGGTTCGGCCCGGGCACGGCCAGCTTCTCGGTGCCGGTCAGCCCGGACTTGATCTCCACCACGCGGCCGTCGGTCAGCCCGAGGGTCACGTCCTTGGTCTGCCGGGCGCCGTCGGGGCCGAGCACATCGACCTTGCCCTGCCCCTGCTTGCCCGCCACGGCCTCGACCGGGGCGACCAGGGCCTGCTTGGCCTGCCCGGTGACCACCTCCAGGGTGGCGTCAGCGCCGTTGATCAGCTGGATGCCCGCGGGCGCGGTGCAGACCAGGCGCATGCCCGTGGCCTCGGACGGCGTCCGGGAGTCCTTAGCGGGCTGGTTCGGCTGCTGCTGCGGGACCGGCGGGGGTTGGGACGGGTCGCCGGGCTTGGGCTCGGTCTGCGGCTGGGCCGGCGGTGCCGGGGGCTCCGGGATGGTGCCCGGCGGCAGCGCGGCGGTGGTGCCCAGGACCGCGCAGTCGAACGGCCCGGGGCCGCTGGTGATCTGCGCGCGGACCACGGCGGGGCCGCCGGTCAGCGCGTAGGCCTGGGCACCGTCGATGTCGGCGACGATGCCGTAGCCGCCGTACTTGGCCGAGACGACGGGCATCCCGGCGGTCACGTCGGCCCGGTCGTCGACCAGGCGTCCGGCGAAGGTGGACCCGGCCGGGACGTCGATGGTGGTCGACTTGCCGCCGGCCCACACCGCGCCCGCCCTGGTGGGCTTGGTCGGCGTGCCTTTCTGGTCCTTGACCTCGACGTAGCGGATCTGACCGCCCGCCGGGGCGACCAGTCCGAAGATCGGGTTGAGCGTCACCTTGCCCTTGAGGCTGACCTTGTTGGTCAGGTCCTGGCGGGTGAGCGAAGCGGTTGTCATGGTGGTGCCGCGCTCGGCGAGCTCGGGCACGGGCGTGCTGGCCGTCGTGGCCGAACACCCCGCCACCACTGCGGCACTGGCCAGCCCAGTGAGGATCAGACGTGTGTTCACCGGCGTCCCCCTGTCGATGCGAACCGGTATCGACTCGGACTATACACACGGTGAATAGTGGCGTCGCTCAACCCCGCCAGTGGTCGCGGAGAGCCTGCAGGAAAGCGCGCATGGCAGGTCTGCCGGTACTTTCGACCCGCCTTACCGCAAGGACGCGCCGGACCATCTTCGGTTCCACGGGGCGCAGGACCACCCCCTCCGGGACCTGGTCACCGGCCAGTTTCGGCAACAACGCGACCCCAAGACCAGCGGCGACGAGGGCGAGTTGAGTGGGAAATTCCCCAGCCTGGTGCACTACGTCCGGCTGGCGTTCGGCGGCGCTGAAGGTGCTCACGAGCCAGTTGTGGCAACTGGTGCCCGCGGTGCCCCCGATCCACGGCTCGTCGACCAGGTCGACGGCGCGAACCCGCTGCTGGTCGGCCAAGGGATGCGCGGCGGGGAGCGCGACGTTGATGTGGTCGATGCCGATCTCGGTGCTGTGCAGGCGCTCGGAGAGCTCCAAGGGGGCGTTGGTCCAGTCCTGGCTCATGGCGAGGTCGTGGTCGCCCCGGGCGACACCGGCGACGGCGTCGTAGGGCTCGGCTTCGCGGAGGCGGACGTGGAGGTCGGGGTGCTCCTTGGCCAGGGCGGTCAGAACACGGGGTAGGAGACCGCGCGCGGCGGTGGGGAAGGCGGCGACGGTGAAGTCGCCCCGCACCTCACCCCTGCGCCGCTCCAGGTCGACCTCGGCTTCCTCGACGGCGCTCAGGATCCGGGCGGCGTGCTGGGCGAGGACGATGCCTTCCTCGGTCAGGCGGATCCGGCGGCCGTGGCGTTCGACCAGGGGGCACCGGGCCTCGCGTTCCAGCTTGGCCATCTGTTGGGAGACGGCGGACGGCGTGAGGCGGAGGGTGTCGGCGGCGGCCGCGAGGGTTCCCTGGTCGGCCACCGTGCGGAGGATGCGGAGCCGCACCAGATCGAACATGGCGCCGATTCTAGTGGCGGGGTTCAAAGTCCACTATGGACTCTGACCCGAGCTATTTGCCCACCGGTGAAACCAACCCCGTGCGCACCGCGTAGAGCGCGGCCTGGGTGCGGTCGTTGAGGCCCAGTTTGCCGAGGATGGCGGTCATGTGGGTCTTCACCGTCTTCTCCGACAGCACCAGTCTGCGGGCGATCTCCCGGTTGGTGTTCCCCCGTGCCACCTCCTCCAGCACCTCGCGCTCGCGCGCCGTCAACGTCGCCGCGCCGGGGCGGGTGTCGCCCTCGGCCAGCAACCGGGCCACCGACGGGTGCAGCAGGACGTGGCCCGCGTGCACCGAACGCACCGCCGCTGCCAGGGCCAGGGGGTCGACGTCCTTGTAGACGTAGCCCGCCGCGCCCGCGCGGACCGCCGGGACGATGGCGGTGGGTTCGGTGTAGCTCGTGATGACCAGGACCCGCGCCGGGTTGCCCGTCTCGCGCAGGCCGTGCAGGGCGTAGACGCCGTCCGTGCCGGGCATGCGCAGGTCGAGCAGCACCACGTCCGGGCGCAGCCGCTCGGCCTCGGTCACGCAGGTGGCGCCGTCGGCGGCCTCGCCGACCACGGTGATGTCGGCCTGCAGGTCGAGGAACGTGCGGAGTCCCTGTCGCACCACCGGGTGGTCGTCAACCACGAGCACCCGGATCACCTCAGCCGCCAAGGGGCACCTCCAACCGCACCGTCGTCCCGCCCGGGCTGTGCGAGTCCACCGCCAAGTCGCCGCCCACCGCGCGGGCGCGCTCGCGCATCGACTTGATGCCGAGCCTGCGCGTGCCGCTGCCCGCCACGTCGAAGCCCAAACCGTCGTCGCTGACGCGCAGCACCAGGTTGTGCTCGCGGACCATCAACTCGACGACGATGCGCGCCGCGCGCGCGTGCCGCAGCGCGTTGTGCAACGCCTCTTGGCTGACCCGGTACACGGCCTCCTCCCGCGGTGACGTCAACCGGGGGACCGCGCCCGCCCGGTAGACGATTTCGATGTTGTGCACGCGGTTTAGCAGGTCGGTCAGCTTGCCGATGGCGATGTCGAGCCCGTCGCCCGCCAGGTCGGGCGGGCGCAGGCCGACCACGACCGACCGCAGCTCCGCGGCCACCTCGGCGGACAGTCGTCGGACCAGCGCCAGCTCCAGCATCGACCGCGGCCCGTCGCGGTCGGCCAGCGTGGCCGCGGACTCGGCGGCCAACCGCAGGCTGAACAGCTTCTGCGTGACGGCGTCGTGCAGCTCGCGCGCGATGCGGTTGCGCTCCTCGACGATCGACAGCTCGCGGGCGCGCTCGTGCAACCGCGCGTTGACGATGGCGATGGCGGCGTGCGCGGCCAGCAGCACCAGCATCTCCTCGTCCTGCGCGGTGAACCCGCCGTCCTTGTTGGCCACGAAGATCTCCCCGAGGATCTCGTCGCCGTCGGTGATGGGCACGCCGAGGAAGCTCGTCAGCTCCGGGTGCGCCGCGGGCCACCACTCGAACCGCGGGTGCTCGCGGATGTCGTCGAGCCGGACCGGGTTGGGTTCGCGCAGCAGCAACCCGAGCAGACCGTGCTGACGCGGCACCGGCCCGATCGCGGCCCACTGCTCGTCGGACACCCCGTCGGCGAGGAACTCGGCGAACCCACCCGCGTCGTCGGGCACGCCCAACGCGGCGAAGCGCGCGCCCACGAGCCTGCGCGCCGACGTCAGGATCGTGGTCAGCACATCGCGCACCGACAGGTGCGTGGCGACGGCCAGCACCGCGGCGCTGACGGCGCGCAGCTCACTTCTCCCGATTCCGGTCACGGTTCCACATTACCGACCCGCCCCGACAAAACCCCGGTCCTAAGACCAAAGTCCGAGATAAGTCCAGACCCGAGACCGATGCTTCCCCCCACCCCCAAACCTAACGTGGAAACCAACGCCAACAGGAAGGAAAAACCCATGCCGACAAAGAACCCCGTCGCGATCATCACCGGCGCCTCCCGAGGCCTCGGCCTGGCCACGGCGGAAACACTGTCCAACACCGGATGGCGCCTGGTGCTCAACGCCCGCGGCGGCGCAGCGCTCGCCACCGCCGCACAGCGACTCCCCGGCACCATCGCGATCCCGGGCGACATCACCGACCCGGACCACCGCGCGCGGCTGGTGGCCGCGGCGGAGGAACTAGGCGGCGCCACCCTGCTGGTGAACAACGCGGGCGCGCTGGGACCAAGTCCCCTGCCTACCCTCGCCAACCACCCCCTCGACGCGTTCCGGGACGTGTTGGAGACGAACGTGATCGCCCTCCTCGGGTTGACCCAACTCGCCCTACCGACCTTGCGCAGCCGGTCAGGCGCGATTCTCAACATCACCTCGGACGCGGCCGTAGTCGCCTACGAGGGCTGGGGTGGCTACGGGTCGTCCAAGGCCGCGGTGGAACAACTCAGCCGGGTCCTGGCCGTCGAGGAGTCCGGGGTGCGGGTGTGGTGGGCCGACCCAGGCGACCTGCGAACCCAAATGCACCAGGACGCCTTCCCGGGCGAAGACATCAGCGACCGCCCCCTGCCCAGGACAGTGACACCGGCCATCCTCAAGTTATTGGCCACCAACCCGGAGTCGGGCCGCGTGCGTCTACCGGATTTCCTATGACGACACCGCGCGCCCTATGGCTGCCGTTCGAGGTAGACGACCTGGATTCGCTTAAGAGGTTCTACCGAGACCTCTTAGGCTTACCTGAAGTCGACTCGTGGACGACGCCTACCGAACGCGGCACGGTCCTCCGCATCACGGACGGCGCTTACCTGGAACTGGTCTCCCCGGGCACCTCCAGAGCACCGGTCCCGCTCGCCATCGAGCTGGCCGGTAGGTCGGAGGTAGAGGCTACCTTCGCCCGCCTCCACGGCGCTCCGGTCGTGCGACCACCCGGCCCATACCTACGAGGCCACTACGGCTTCGAGGTCCGGGACCCATCAGGCACCCACATCATGGTGTGGCACGAAAAGCCAACGTGACAGCGCCTGGGGGAGCCACTCCATCCGCACCTGTCCACGACAACACCGGCAACAAGCCACACCAACTCAACCCCGCGGAACCTCGACCACACTCGATGTGCGCGCTCCTCGCAGCTTCGGCGGCACGAGTCCAGCCGGACAGCGGGAAGCAACCATCACCACGCCACCGCGCAGACGACACAGTAGGTCGCCACCCGCTACCGCGACGGCACACGGTGGACTTCGCGGGTCCGAACCACAGCGGCAACGCCTGCCGCACAACGCCAGTCTGGCCCGCGTGACTACCGCTTTCACCTGCTCGTGCAGCAGACCCGGTCTCGCACCGAAGTTACGACTGCGGTCGACGCCCGAACCGCACGCCAGCAAAGTCGTCGACCAGTCCGAACCAAGACGACGGCGACGCGGCAGTCCGCGTCGGTGTCCACATCGCCGCAAAGCCACCGTGGCCGAGCGGTGTCCGAGGCCGCACCAGCAGTCCACAAGATCACACAACAACTCGACCGGCGAGGTTCAGGCACCAGCATGTCCACGACAGGGGTCTCGGCCGTCGTCGCCCGCTGCCCGGCTATCCGGGCAGTTCAGTCAGCTCACCGACCAGGGGGAAGCACATGAAGACGTTGCAGTTCAGGGTAACCGGTGACCTGGAGGCTCATGAGCCGCCAGAGGCACGTGGGTTGACGCGGTCCGGGGTGCGGCTACTTGTCGGGGACGGCGCCGAGGTGAGTCATCGGCGGTTCGAGGAGTTGCCGGACATCCTCCGACCGGGAGACGTGTTGGTGGTGAACACGTCGGCGACGATGCCTGCGGCTGTGCCGGTGGTGGGTGCGGACCTGGCGTTGCACTTCTCCACCGAATCGCCGGGCGGCCTGTGGTTGGTGGAACTGCGCGCGGTGGCCGAGAAGGCGACGAAGCCGTACACGGGTGGCGTGGTGGGGCTGCGGTTAGCGCTACCGGGCGGCGGGGCTGCGACGTTGGTGCAGCCGTACTCGCGGGGTCGGCTGTGGGTGGCGTCAATCTATCCCGGCCGGTTCGGGAGCGTGCTCGAGTACCTGGAGGTGTTCGGGGCGCCGATCCGCTACGGGTACGTGTCGCGCCCGTGGCCGTTGCGGTACTACCAGACGGTGTTCGGAACCGAACCGGGCAGCGCGGAGATGCCCAGCGCATCGAGGCCGTTCACAGACCGGGTGGTGACCCGACTGGTGTCGGCGGGCGTGCAGTTCGCCCCGGTGCTGCTACACACGGGCGTGGCATCGCCGGAGGCTCACGAGCGGCCCTACCCGGAGCGGTTCCAGGTCGCCGACACCACCGCCCGAGTCGTGAACACGGCCCGGGCGGCGGGTGGCCGGGTGGTCGCTGTGGGAACGACGGCGGTACGAGCCTTGGAGTCCGCCGCGGACGAGGACGGGGTGGTACGAGCAGCGTCGGGCTGGACAGACCTGATCGTGACACCGGAGCGTGGGGTGTTGGCCGTGGACGGTCTGCTGACCGGGTTCCACGAGCCAGAGGCCTCCCATGTGGACATGCTCGTGGCGGTGGCCGGGGAGGAGTTGTTGGCCCAGTGCTATCAGGAGGCGTTGGCGGAAAGGTACCTGTGGCACGAGTTCGGGGATGTGAACCTGTTGCTGAGGTAGCGGCAGAGGCCGGCCTCGCTCGAGGACAGCTCAGCACCGCACGAGCAGACCGCGAGCCACCCAAGCACGGACAGCACGAGGAGGACAGGGCAAACACGACATGGCAGAAGATGGGAGGCCGGTCGAACGCGCGGCACAGAGCACCGCACCACATCGCGCACCCGGACAGCGCCAGGCAGGGCACGACACCAGAAGGGCCGGGACCACCCGAAGGGTGGGGACACCGCGTGTCCGCGCAGTACGGCAGGACAGGTCACGACTCGGCAGACGCAGAGCGAGAAGACATGGGCGGCTCAGCGGTGCGGCGCGGGGATGTTCGGGCCCGTCGGATAGGTCACCACGAGTGGCTGCGGGCAGGGCTCGGGTGAGGGGAGACAGCGAGGTCCCGGGTCAGACACCAGGTCGGCGGTGAGCATTCGCCGGGCTGTGCGAGGAAAGGTTGTGCGAAAGGAACGAGGCGGTTGGTTTTATTTGGGTCGATCGTGATCGACGAATGGCTGGACCTGGCGAAAGGAGGCGGAGGCAGGGGTGGTGACGCGGTATTCGGTGCGCGAGCGGAGTCGGGCCATCGGCGAAGGCGCGGGCAGAAGGGGGCCGGTTGAGAGGAGCACGGGTGGGAGGAGCGCGTAAGGGAGGTCTTTAGTTGGAGTAATCAACTCCCGAGGTTGACGGTGTCGGGGGTTGGGGTGTCGGCGTAGAGGTCGTCGATGGTGGTGGCGTATTTCCGGGCTATGGGTTTGCGGCGGAGTTTGAGGGTTGGGGTGAGTTCGTCGCCGCCGGGTTCCCAGTAGCTGGGGACGATGTGGAACCGCTTGACCTGTTCGACTCTGGAGAGGCGGGTGTTGCCGGTGCGGATGGCCTGCTCGATCCGGGCGCGGGTCTGCTCCGCCGCGGCGACGGCCTGGCAGGTGTTGGGCAGGTCGTGTTCGGTGGCGAAACGGGTGGCGGCGTCCTGGTCCAGGACGACGAGGGCCGAGATGTACGGGCGGTCGTCGCCGATGGCCACCACCTGGCCGATCAGGCCGCCTTCGGCCTTGATGGCGTTCTCGATGTTGGTGGGCGACATGTTCTTGCCCGCCGCGTTGATGATCAGCTCTTTCTTGCGGTCGACTATGGAGACGAAGCCGTCCGCGTCGACGGTGCCGATGTCTCCGGTGTGGATCCAGCCGTCTTCGTCGAGGGTTTCGGCGGTTCGGACGGGGTCGGCGCGGTAGCCGCGCATCACGGACGGGCCGCGGATGAGGAGCTCGCCGTCGTCGGCCAGCCGCACCTCGGTGGCGTGGACCGGGGTGCCGACGGTGCCGATCCGGTTGCCGCCGACGCGGCCGGACGTGCCCAGCCCGGCCGTCTCCGACATGCCCCAGATCTCGTACACCGGCACGCCGATGCCCCAGAAGAACTCCAGCGTCCGCACCGGGATCGCCGCCGCCCCCGACGCGGGCATCTTGGCCTCGGTGAGGCCCAGGCGGGCCCGCAGCTTGGCGAACACCAGGCGGTCGGCCAGGCGCTGGGCCACCCGGAGGCCGAGAGGCACCGGTTCGCCCGCCTCGACCACCCGTCCGTGGCGGGTGCCGATGTCGATCGCCCAGGTGGCCAGTGTGCGCTTGGGGGCTGGTTCGGCGGCGATGGCGGCCTCGATGGCCAGTCGGAACTTCTGCCACACCCGGGGCACGGCGAAGAACAGGTGCGGGCGAACCTCCGGCAGCACCTCCCCCAGCCGCCGGGGGTCGTCGAGGGAGGTCACGACGGTGCCGAACAGGATGGACGCGTAGTGCGACACCACGCGGTCGGCGATGTGCGCCGAGGGGAGGAACGACAGGACCCGGTCGCCCGGGAGCAGTTGGAACGCGTTGCGCAGCGCGGCGGATACCGCCATCACGTTGGCGTGGGTCAGTTCGACGCCCTTGGGCGGGCCGGTCGTGCCCGAGGTGTAGATGATCGTCGCCAGGTCGGAGGGCGCCACCGCCCGCCAGGCCGCCTCGAAGTCGAAGGAGTCGGCGTCGGCCGCCTCCACGTCGGCCAGTGGCACCGTGTCGGCCACCGACCCGTTGACGCAGACCAGCCGCAGGTCGGGTGCCGCCGCGCGCAGGATCGGCACGAAGGCCGCCTCGGTCACCACGACCCGGGCGCCCGCGTTGGCGAACACGTGCGTCAGCTGCTCGGCCGCGCTGGTGTTGTAGACCGAGAACGGCACGGCGCCCAGGTGCAGTGCGGCCGTGTCGACCAGGTGGAACTCGGGTCGGTTGGTCAGCATCAGCCCCACCGCGTCCCCCGGTCCGACCCCCAAGGCGGCCAGCCCGGCCGCGATGGCGCGCACCCGCCGCGCGTACTCGCGCCAGGTCACCGCGACGGTGTCCCCCGGGGTCCGCAGGGCGACCAGGTCCGGGTTCTCCGCCGCCGTGGCCTGGAAGGCCGCGCACAAGGTCCGGTGCTCACTCATCGCGCCACCTCTCGCCACTGTGGTCCACGACACAGGGCAGTGATCGTAAGGAGCGCGGTCGGCCGTTGTCTACGGCCGATTCGTCCGCTTTTCGATCGAGGTGGGCGCTAGCCCGCGCCGAGGCAGATGAACGGGCGGCGGTAGGGGTCCTCCGCGATCGACGCGGCCAGTGCCCGGGCGGGTGCGACGCCCGCGGTCAGCGACCGGTGGTAGGTGACCATGGCGGTGGCCGCCGACTCGTCGCCGACCCGGCTCGTCGCGGCGATGACCGTGCGGACGCCGCTGGCCAGCAGCGCGCCCGCGTAGCCCAGGGCCTCGTCGCCGGGGCGGACGTAGTTCAGCGCCAGCTCGCAGGCGGCGAGGACGACCTGGCGGGGCGGCTGCCGCAGCCGGGACAGCTCGTAGGCGAACAGCGGACCGTCGGCCAGCTCCAGCCTGGAGAACAGCGCGTTGGTCGGTTCGTGCTCACCGTGGGCGGCCAGGTGGGCCAGTTCGGCACCATCCAACGCGGACAGCACACCCGCCACTGTCGCGTGGTCACCGTCGAGGGCGACCGCCTCCGGGTAGATCTCGCGCAGCGGCCCCTCTTCGGCGACCAACCCGGTCAACATCGGACCGCGGGCCAGCACCGTCCGGCCGCGCGGCGCCGACCCCGTGGCCGCGCTCAGCCAGGCCGTCGCGGACGGGGCGACGACGATCGGGCGGCCCCACAGCGAGGGCAGGCTCCCCCACGGCACCGCGTAGAGCGCGCCGGTCGGCACGATCACCAGGTCCCGGTCGCCGATCAGCGGCAGCAGCGGCTGGATCAGCTGGCGGTCCAGCCCGCCCGCGCTGCGCGCCGCCGAGGTCTTGACGACCTCCACGATCGGCGGGGGCAGCGTGTCCGGCGCCAGCACGTCGAGGTCGGCGTGCAGGCGGGCGGCCCACTCCGCGGCTTCGACCGCCGACCCGAGGCGGACCATCTTGGCGCCGGTCCCGGCCACCACGACCGCGACCAGGTCGTCGTCGGAGGTCGCGAAGGACACCAGTACCCGACCGTCCAGGGCGGGACCGACGGCCTCCAGGGTCGCGACCGGACGCGGCTTGCCCCACGGGCTGGCGTACCAGCCCTGCCGGGCGACCTCGCGCTCCAGGGTCGCGGTCTGCTGCTCCAGCTTCTCCGCCGACCGACCGGCCAACCGGACCAGCTGGGCCGTGCGCTTGGCCAGCCGCAGCTCCGTCGCCTTCTCCGCCATCCGCGGGTCGGCGATGTCCGGCATCGGCTCGTAGCGGTAGACCTGCGCGCGCGTGCGCTCCAGCCAGCCGAACAGCCGCCGCGCGTCGGGGCGCTGGTGCTCCAGCACCAGCCGCACGGCCATGTCGCCGAGCTGCCTGCCGTGCACCGCGGTGCCGCACATGAGTTCCAGGCCGCCCATGCGGTCGCGGGCACGACCCAGCTCGGTCAGCCCGGCGCGGGCCTCGGCGAGCGCGCCGCGGGTGTCCTGGGTGGCCACGGCGAGTTCCGCGCGGCACAGGCGCAGCAGCATCCGGTGGTCGACCGGTGTGGTCACCCGGGGTTTGGGGACCTGGTCCAGCAACTCCGTCGCGGCGGCGAGGTCGCCGCGGTGGATCTGCAGCCGCACCGCGAGCATCAGCGCCAGTGCGGCCTCGTCCTCCAGCAGCAACCCGCGCAGCTGCTCGGCGAGCCGCACCGCGGTGGCGGGCAATGCACGGGGTACGTGGATCCCGTTGCGCTGCTTGGTTTGGATCTTGACCGGTCGGGCGCGGTCGCCGTCGAGGGCGGTGAGGGTGTCGGCGCGCAGCGCGGCCAGCGCGGCGACGGACGCCCAGCGCTCGTTGCCGCGCCGGGTGAACATCCGCTCGCTGCGCCGGGCCCGGCGCCGGGCCTGGGCCGCGTCGCCGTGCAGCAGGGCGGCGGCGGCGCGGGCGATCTCGGCCTCGGCGGCGTCCTGCCCGACGCGTTGGCGGCGCAGCCGGGGCAGCGCGTCGTCGAGGTGCCGGGCGGCCTCGTCGACGAGTCCACCCGCGAGCAGCGCGCGGGCCTGGTCGAGCTGCACGACCGGGAGCATGCTCGGCGCGCGTTCCTGGCAGTCGCGGGAGGTCTCGGCGAAGTAGCGCAGCGCGGTGGGCACGTCGCCGGTCATGTGCGCGACGTAGCCCCGGTTGTGCCGGGCCTTGATGGCGATGTCGTGCAGTTCGTACTTCTCACACAGCTCGATGCAGGTGTCGAGTTCGGCGATGGCCGCGTTCGTCTGGGACCGCTCGATCTGCGCGAGGCTGCGGTTGAGGTACAGGCTCGCCAGCACGTACGGGTCGCCCGCGCCCTCGGCGAGTCCGGCGCGCAGCCGCCGCGCGGCCTCGTCGAGCAGTTCCAGGCCCAGCTCGGTGTTGCCCGCGCGGATGTGCAGGAACCCGCGCTGCTCCACCGAAAGCCCAGCCAGCTCGGTGCGCCGGGGGCCGACCGGCAGCTCGTCGAGCAGCTCGTCGGCCTCGGAGAGCCGCTTGATGCCGGTGGTGATCGAGCTGCCCTCGGTCTCGGCGTAGGCCAGCGTCACCAGGACGCGGACGCGCAGCTCCACGACCTCGGGCGCGTTCTGCTCCGGGGCGGAGTCGAGCACGGCGACGGCTTCGCCGAGCAGCGCCCGCGCACGGGCGAAGGTGTAGGCGTAGACAGCCTTTCGGCCGCGTCGGTACAGCGCGCCTGCACGCCGAACAGCGAGCATGGGTTAAACCCTACGTGCCGCGTCCAGCGGTGGACGCGGCACGTGGGGCACAGCCGGGTGGACGGGGTGTCCCGCGGTGGTCGCTACGACCGCCACCCGAGCTGCTTGAGGTCCTCGTCGCACAGGTCGCGGGCCTGGATCGCCCGCGCGGTGCGCTCGTCGACGGTCTTGGCGTCGGCCAGTTCGGTGAGCCGGGCGGCGAGCATGCCCGCGACCACCGGTGTGGCGAAGGAAGTCCCGGCCCACACGGCGAAGCCGCTGGTGAGGTCGTCCGGGTCGAGGGTGGCCCGGCGCAGCGCGCCGGGGACGGCCAGTTCCAGGTCGGGCTCCTCCGGTCCCTGCCACAGCGGCACGGTGGAGACCACGGCGTTGCCCGGCGCCCAGCGGGTGACCCAGTCGCCCTCGTTGCTGAACGCGGCGACCGTGCGGCCGGACGCGTTCAGCGCGCCGACCGCGATCAGCAGGTCGTTGCCGCTGTTGGAGCCGTCGGAGTTGAGCGCCATGGCGGCCGGGATGAACGGGCGCCGGGTGGCGTCGTTGCCCGCCGCGGCCACTACGACCACACCGAGGTCGGTCAGCTTGCGCACCGCCTCGGCCAGTTTCAGGCCGGTGGTCTCGTCGTGGTGCTCGGGGTAGAAGCCGAGCGAGATCGAGACGATGTCGACCAGGTCCTCCGGCCGGTTCTCGTCGAGCGCCCGCTGCACCCGTACGCGCAGCCACTCCAACCCGGTCAGCACGGAACCGTCGGTGGTGACGCCGTCGGTGTGCAGCACGCGGAGCGACAGCACCCGCGCGTCCGGGCACTTCTGGAACACCAGGCCGGAGACGAAGGTGCCGTGCCCGGCGTGCGAGTCGGTCAGCCCCAGCAGCGGCTGGATGACGTCGCGCTCCTCGAAGGGCGAGCGCAGCGACGGCAGCGCGCCGCCGGTCTCGTCGGTGAGCGTCTCCTCCAGGTCGCTCAGCAGCGCCTGGAACTCGAAGGACACCTCGACGACCGGGTCCGGCACGGAGGTCAGGTCCCGCGCGAAGACCTCGTCCGCCTCGACGACCTGTGCCTTGTCGCGCGACCCGACCGACAGCCACGGGTGCTCGCCGATGCCGGTGTCGAGCACCGCCACCACCGGGCGGCGCCCCGACTTGAGCGTGGTGGGCTCGCGGCGGTGCGGTTGCGGGAGGAACAGGCGCACGGCGTTGCGGGCGCCGTTGCCCAGCGCGATTGCGCCGCCGCCGACGCCGTTGCCGAAGGGCACGCCGTTGCCGAACGGGACCCCGTTGCCGAAGGGCACGCCGTTGCCGAAGGGCGTGGCGCCGCCGAAGGTCTGGCCGTCCATCCCGACCGAGGCGGCGAGCGCGATGTGCTCCAGGCCGATGCCGCGGACCTCTTCCGGTTTCATGGTGCGGCGCAGGGTGGACAGCACGGTCCACGGGTCCGGCGCGCGCTCGGTGATCGCGTCCGCGCGCACGTGCAGCAGTACCGGCACCGGGAAGTCGCCGCTGAAGCGCTCCAGCGCCTCGCGCCAGCCCGCGGTGGTCGGCAGGTGCACGACCAACTCCACGCCGAGCGGGACGAGCTTGTCGTTGAACCGTCCGATCGCGGCCGCGTCACGGGCGGTGGACAGCGGCACCAAGAGCGTGTTGGACCGGTACGCGGTGGAGTCGGGGCGCCTGCCGCGCTCGCCCGGCACCGCGGTGGACGGGTTAAGGATCTTCGCCCGGTGCCGCACCAGCACGTCGGCCGAGAGGCCGATCACCTGTGGGAACCGGGAAAGGTCATCGGGTTTGGCCGTACGCGCCGCACGCTCCCCGTTGGCGCTCTGCTCCGCCATGGAATACCCCACCCCGAAGTCGTTGGTCACGGTCGGTGTCTCTCGCCCGCCGACCTGCTCATCCGTAGTAGAGCAGTCGTGGGGTCACGAGATACATCGATTCGCAAACCTCCTGCGTAACGCCTATTTCGGATCAACTCTCCGCTGATCTTCCCGTGACGATCAGTGAACATCTCGGCGGCGGTGATACCCAGAAAGACCAGCGCGGCCAATGAAGACAACAAGAAACACGGTGTCGACGCAACGCCCCTATCGGGTATTCCTCACTACGGGTCGACACACCGTGCGTTTTCCGTGACCGGATAATCGAACACGTGGTCATCTTTCCCGATTCCGTAACGGGACCGCTCCACAGTGGATCCGTCGCACTGCGGAATGTGACGACCGCTCGCCGATCCGGGAGCGACTACGCGGTCGCCGCGATGGTGGCGCTGCCGAGGACGACGTCGCCGTCCGGGTCCGGGCGGTAGAGGACAACGGCCTGTCCCGGTGCCACACCGCGCAACTCCGCGCCGGGCCGGACCAGCAGCTCACCATCCACAAAGGACGCGTGGGCGGTGGTGGTGCCGCCGTGCGCGCGGATCTGGGCGACGCAGTCGACCGGTCCGGTCAGCGGTTGACCGGACGGCCAGATCGGCCGGACACCGGTGATCTCGCGGACGGACAGCCGCTCGGCGGACCCGATCCGCACGGTGCCCTGGACCGGTTCCAGGGACAGCACGTACCGGGGGCGGCCGTCGGGGGCGGGCGCCTCGATGCCGAGCCCGTGCCGCTGGCCGACGGTGAACCCGTGCACCCCGGTGTGCACGCCGAGCACCGCACCGGTCTCGTCGTCGACGAGCGTGCCGGGCCGGGCGCCGAGCTTGGCGGTGAGGAAGGCGCGGGTGTCGCCGTCGGGGATGAAGCAGATGTCGTAGCTGTCGGGCTTCTCGGCGACGGCCAGCCCGCGCTCGGCGGCCTCCGCGCGCACGTCGGCCTTCACCGAGCGGCCGAGCGGGAACATGGCGTGCGCGAGCTGCTCGGCGGTCAGCGAGGCCAGCACGTACGACTGGTCCTTGTCCAGGTCGGCGGCGCGGCGGAGTTCCGGGTGTCCGTCCACCGTGGCCAACCGGGCGTAGTGGCCGGTGCACACCGCGTCGAAGCCGAGCGCGACGGCCTTGTCCAGCAGCGCCTCGAACTTGATCCGCTCGTTGCACTTCAGGCACGGGTTGGGGGTGCGGCCCGCGGCGTACTCGGCGACGAAGTCCTCGACCACGTCCTCGGTGAACCGCTCGGCGAAGTCCCAGACGTAGAACGGGATGCCCAGGATGTCGGCGACCCGGCGGGCGTCGTGCGCGTCCTCGACGGTGCAGCAGCCGCGCGAGCCGGTGCGCAGCGTGCCGGGCTTGGCCGACAGTGCCAAGTGGACACCGGTGACGTCGTGCCCGGCCTCGACCGCGCGCGCGGCGGCCACGGCCGAGTCGACTCCGCCGCTCATCGCGGCCAGCACTCGCATGGGGGACCTACACCTCCGCGTGGGACGCGCCGCGCCGCAGCCCGGCCAGCCCGGCGTTGCGGGCCCGTTCGACGACCGGCCCGATGGCCGCGGCCAGCACCCGCACGTCCTCGGCGGTCGAGGTGTGGCCGAGGGAGAAGCGCAGCGACCCGCGGGCGTGGGCTTGGTCGACGCCCATGGCCAGCAGCACGTGCGACGGCTGGGCGACACCGGCGGTGCAGGCCGAGCCGGTCGAGCACTCGATGCCGCGGGCGTCGAGCAGCATGAGCAGGCTGTCGCCCTCGCAGCCGGGGAAGCTGAAGTGCGCGTTGCCGGGCAGCCGCGACGGGGCGCCGTCCACCAGCGACTCGCCGGGGTCGCCGTTGAGCACCGCGTCCGGTACCGCGGCGCGGACCGCGCGGACCAGGTCGTCGCGCAGGTCGGCCAGCCGGGCGGCCCGCTCGGCGCGCTGCGCGACGGTGGCGCGCACGGCGGTGGCCATGGCCACGATCGCGGGCACGTCGAGGGTGCCGGAGCGGACGTCGCGCTCCTGCCCGCCGCCGTGCGAGACGGGGGTGCAGGCGGCGTCGCGGGCCAGCAGCAGGGCGCCGACGCCGTAGGGGCCGCCGACCTTGTGGCCGCTGAGCGTGAGGGCGCTCGCGCCGCTGTGCGCGAAGTCGACCGGCAGCACGCCGACGGCCTGCACGGCGTCTGTGTGGAACGGGATGCCGTTGGCCGCGCAGGTGCTCGCGAGCTCGCGGACCGGGTTGACGGTGCCGACCTCGTTGTTGGCCCACATGACGGTGGCGACGGCCACGTCCTCGGGGTTCTCGGCGACGGCGGCGCGCAGCGTGTCCTCGTGCACGCGGCCGAAGTCGTCGACCTCCAGCAGCGTCACGGTGGCGCCCTCGTGCTCGGCCAGCCACAGCGCGGCGTCGAGCACGGCGTGGTGCTCGGTGGCCGAGACCAGGATCCGGGTGCGCTTCGGGTCGGCCGCGCGGCGGGCCCAGAACAGGCCCTTGACCGCGAGGTTGTCGCTCTCCGTGCCACCCGAGGTGAAGATCAGCTCCGACGGTCGGGCGCCGAGGTCGGCGGCCATCGACTCGCGTGCCTCCTCCACCGCGCGCCGCGCCCGGCGTCCGGAGGAGTGCAGTGAGGAGGCGTTGCCGTGGGCGGTCAGCGCCCCGGTCAACGCCGCGGCCGCCTCGGGGAGGATCGGCGTTGTGGCCGCGTGGTCGAGGTACGTCATGGCACCACCAGGGTAGACCGAACCGCCGGGTCGCCGAAAACAGCCCAGGTCAGACGCGGTCATCGGTGGAGCGCCGGAACAGCAGCAGGCCGAGCACCGCGACCCCGGCCATCAGCAGGTCGGTCGGCACGACCGCGGCGGTGGGCGCGGCCGTGGACGCCAGGGCGGTCAGCAGGAGACCGCCGAGCCCGACCAGCGTGGCGGAGGCGACCATGTCGGAGACCTGCAGGGCCGCCGAGGTGAACCCGCGCTCGTGCTCCGGCGCCGCGCCCAGGGCCAGCACGTTGATCGACGGGAAGCCCAGCCCCATGCCCACGCCCGCCACGGCCCACAGCGCCGCCGCCGCCCACGGCCACCCCCACGGCGCCGCGACGACCACCATCGACGCCAGCCCGGCGGCCAGGACCGCGAACCCGACCCGGATCAGCGCGGTGCGCTGGACCTCGGGGCGCCGCCCCTGCCACGCCGAGGCCGCCGACCACCCGAGTGCCCCGGCGGTCAGTGGGAGGCCGGCGAGCGCGGGCGAGAAGCCGTGCACGGACGTGAGCGTCAGCGGCACGAACGCCTCGACGGAGAAGAAGGCCCCGGCGAAGAGTCCTCTGGCGAGGATGACCCTCGGCAGCCCGGGCGCGCCGCGCAGGGTTCCCTTGGGCAGCAACCGCCCCAGCGCGGGAACCAGCAGCGCGAGACCGGCGAGGCCGAGCCAGAGCGTGGCGGGCGACGGGTGCTGCGCGGCCCAGCTGACCGCCGGGATGCCGACGCCCGCCGCCACGGCCGCGAGCGGGATCCCCTTGCGCCGCACGGTGTCCGGATCGGGTGCGGGCACGGCGGGCACGGTGCGCAGCGCGGGCAGGAGCAGGACGACGCCCAGCAGCGCCAGCGGGACGAGCCCGAGGAACACCCACCGCCAGCCGAACCGCTCGGTGACCAGACCGGCGACCGTCGGCCCGACGATCGACGGGACGACCCACGCCGAGGCCGTGAGCCCGAAGACCGTCGGGCGCAGGCGTTCCGGGTAGACGGCGGCGATCAGCACGTAGATGGCGACGACCTCGCCGCCGAGCCCGAGCCCCTGGCAGGCCCGCGCGACCAGGAGCGCGGGCATCCCGGTCGCCGTGCCCGCGAGCACCAGGCCGAGGAGGAAGACGGTCGGCGCGACGAGCAGGACGACCCGGTAGCCCCAGCGGTCGCAGATCCACCCGCCCACCACCGTGGCCACGACGCTGGCGGAGAGGGCGGCGGTGAACGGCCAGGAGTAGAGGGCGCCGCCGCGCAGGTCGGCCAGCATGCTCGGCATGGCGGTGGACACGCCGAGCTGTTCGAAGGCGGCGATGGTGATGAGCAGCAGGATGCCCAGGGTGGTGGCCCGGTTCCGCCCGCTCCACAGCTGCCCTCGGGTGGTGTCGGGGGTGTCGGTGGTGGTCACAGCCGCCATCCTGCAAGTTCGAGTCCGGTGGAGGTCCAGCCCCACCAGGAAACCGGACGTTGTGACGCCTCGCACTCGAGTTTCCGGCGACCGGTGGCGGGGAGGCGTTCGCGGGGCCGGGTGAGCACCGGGCGAATTCGGCGGGTCCGAGCCTGGAAATGATCTTGGAAGGCGGCCGGGGGTGCGCGCCTCCGGCCCCCGATTTCCATTCCAGTGGCGTGGACCGACAGTCCCGGTCAAAGTTGATCATGCCTGTGGATAACCGGTGCGGACCGGTGAACCAAGGTGATGCGATCCGGTGGGCACGTTCCCCATTGCCATGGCCCCCGCGAAATGCGCTGAATGGAGGTACCCCAGTGGGAAGCGGAGAACGACGCGATCCGGTCGGCGCACTCAGCGCCCCGAGCGAAGCCGATACCGTTCCGCGCAAACGCGCGGAGCGGGCGCGACCGGGTTCGGTCGCACCCGCTCCGGCGAGCATCGCTACGCGGCGGTCTTGGGCTTCCTCCTGCGCGGTACCAACGGGGAGACCCGGCGGGTCTGGGTCGGGATGGTGACCCGGCCCAGCGCCGAGTTCACCGCCGCCTCGGCCAGCTCCGCCAACTGCGCGCGGTTGTCCGCGCGGCCCGGTGCCAGCTCGTCGAGCACCCGGACCTCCAGGACCAGGCCCTTGAGCCGCGCGGTCCGGCGCACCGATTCGATGATCGTCTCGGTGCCGATGAAGGCGGGGGCGGGCGTCTCGGGACCGTTCGCCACCCGGTACCGCAACGCGATGGGGCGGACCGGGACGCCGCCGTCGATCGCGGCCTGGAACAGGGCGGGCCGGAAGCGGCCCATCCCGCCCTGGCCGCACCAGGTGGTCCCCTCGGGACACACGTAGACGAGGGATCCGCCGCGCACGGCGGTGGCCACCGAGGCGACCGTGTCCGGCAGGGTCCGGAGCCGTTCCCGGTCCACGAACAGCGTCCCGGCGGCGGCGACCACCGGTCCGAGCACGGGCCAGGCGCGGATGTCCTGCTTGGCCAGCGCGCGCATCGGCCGGACGGCGTTGACCGCGGCGATGTCCAGCCAGGAGATGTGGTTGGCGACCACGAGCGCGCCGCGGCTGCGGCCCGCCCTCAGCTCGTCGGCTCCGGTGACGACGAGGCGGACGCCGACGGCCCGCAACAGCGTTCGGAAGATCGCCTTGGCGACGAACTCCCTGCCCCTGCGGCCGATCAGCGGCAGCAGCGGGGCGGACAGGGCGGCGGCCACCAGGACGGCGACGGCACCGCAGAGACGGAGGGCGGCGTGCAGTGGGCCGACGGTCGGCTCGTCGCCGGTGAGGCAGGACGGGCCGCAGGGTGACGTGGGCATCCAGGCGTGCGCCATGGTGTTCTACTCCCCCAGGAAGAACTTCAGATAGCGTTGGTCGACGTTGGCGAGGTCAAGCAGCACGAGGAAGTCGGCGACGCCGAAGTCGGCGTCGAGCGCGGGCGGGCCGCAGACCTTGGCGCCCAGCCGCAGGTATCCCTTGAGCAGCGGCGGGATCGCCGTGCGGGCGGGGGCAACGACCGACTCCGGGTCCCACGGCGTGCGCGGGTGCACGCGGCGGGAGTCGTCGCTGTAGTGCTTGGCGCGCACGGTCTGCCAGACGCCCGCGGCCAGCGCGCCGCCGTCGGCCAGCGGGACCGAGGCGCAGCCCGCGAGGAAACCGTGGCCGGACAGCAGCATGTAGCGCGCGATACCCGCCCACACCAGGCTGACCACGGAACCCGAGCGGTGGTCGGGGTGCACGCAGGAGCGACCGGTCTCCACCAGGGCGCCGCGGATGTCGGCGAGCGCGGAGAGGTCGAACTCCGTGTCGGAGTAGAGGGATCCGGCCTCGACGGCGCGTTCCGGCGGCAGCATCCGGTACGTGCCGACGATCTCGCCGGTGGCGTCCGCGCGCACCACGAGGTGGTCGCAGAACTCGTCGAACCGGTCGACGTCCACACCGGGGGTGGGGGTGTTGAGCTTGGCCCCCATCTCCTCGGCGAAGACCTGGTAGCGCAGTCTCTGCGCCGCCTCGACCACGTCGCCGTCGTGCGCGACGAGCAGGGAGTAGGCGGGTGCGTCGATACCGGGCTTCGCAGTGCTGAGCAGCACCTGGGCCTGCGTCATAGCTCAGGTTAAAACCACGTTGGCATCCGGTTCGTGCCCCATGTCGTGACGCATCGGTGGCAAGTGAGTGAATTGCCGGTTTGTGTGTTCGGTGTGTGGACCGAAGACGACAAATGGGGCGGTCCCCAGTGCGGGAACCGCCCCAGTGCGCCTACTGCGATCAGCCCTTGCGCTTGGTGACCTCGTCGGTCAGCACGGGCGCGACCGCGAACAGGTCGCCCACGACGCCGAAGTCGGCGATCTCGAAGATCGGCGCCTCGGCGTCCTTGTTCACCGCGACGATCGTCTTGGCGGTCTGCATGCCCGCGCGGTGCTGGATCGCGCCGGAGATGCCGAGCGCGACGTACAGCTGCGGGGACACCGTCTTGCCGGTCTGGCCGACCTGGAACTGCGCCGGGTAGTAGCCGGAGTCGACGGCCGCGCGGGACGCGCCGACCGCCGCGCCGAGCGCGTCGGCCAGCTTCTCCACGACCTCGAACTTCTCCGCCGACCCGACACCGCGGCCGCCGGAGACCACGACGGACGCCTCGGTCAGCTCGGGCCGGTCACCACCGACCACCGGCTCCTGGCCGGTGATCTTCGTGGCCTTGGCCGCGTCCACCTCGGGCACCTTGACCGACTCCTCGACCGCGGCACCGGGCGCCTGCACGGCCTCCACGCCGCCGGGGCGGACGGTGACGATCGGGGTGCCGCGGTTCACCTTGGCCTTGACGGTGAACGCGCCGCCGAAGATGGACTGCACGCCCACCACGTCGCCACCGGCGGACTCCACACCGACCGCCTCGATCAGCAGACCGGAGCCGGTGCGCACGGCCAGCCGACCGGCGACCTCCTTGCCCTCCGCGGTCGCGGGCACCAGCACCGCGGCCGGGGACGCCGCGCCGACCAGCACGGCCAGCACGTCGACCTTCGGGGTGACCAGGTAGCCGGGCACGTCGTCGGACTCGGCGACGTAGACCTTGGCGGCGCCGTAGGCGGCCAGCGACTCCTTGACCTTCGCGGCGGTGCCGGGGGCGGCGACCACGACGGCGGCGGGCTCGCCCAGCTCGCGGGCCGCGGTCAGCAGCTCGAAGGTGACCTTCTTGACCTCGCCGTCGACCTCGTCGACGAGAACCAGGACCTCGGACATCGTTCTCTCCTCCTCGCCGCTTCTCAGATGAGCTTCTGGCCGACCAGGAACTCGGCGATCTTCGCGCCGCCGTCCCCGGAGTCCTCGACCCTGGTGCCCGCCGAGCGCGGGGGCTTCGGGGTGGCCTCCAGCACCGAGGTGCTGGCACCGGCCAGGCCGACCTCGGCCGCGTCGATGCCCAGGTCGGCGACCGTGTAGGTCTCGACCGGCTTCTTCTTGGCGGCCATGATGCCCTTGAAGGACGGGTAGCGCGGCTCGTTGATCTTCTCGCCGACGCTGACCACCGCGGGCAGGCTCGCCCGCAGGTGGGTGAGACCGGTGTCGGTCTCGCGGACCACGGTGATCGTGGAGCCGTCGACGGTGACCTTGCGCGCGTGGGTGAGCTGCGGGTAGCCCAGCACCTCGGCCAGCATCGCGGGCACGGCGCCGCCGCGGCCGTCGGTGGCCTCGTTGCCCGCGATCACCAGGTCGACGCCGTCGACCTTGCCGATCGCGGCGGCCAGCACCCGCGTGGTCTGCAGCAGGCAGGCGCCGTGCAGCGCGGGGTCGCTGACGTGCACGGCCTTGTCCGCGCCCATGGACAGCGCCTTGCGGATCGCGTCCGTGGCCCGGTCGGGTCCGACGCTGAGCACGGTGACGTCGCCGCCGTGCGCCTCCTTGAGCAGCAGCGCCTCCTCGACGGCGCGCTCGTTGATCTCGTCGAGCACCGCGTCGGCGGACTCCCGGTCCAGGGTGTGGTCGGCGTCGGAGAGCTTGCGCTCCGAGTAGGTGTCTGGCACCTGCTTGACCAGGACAACGATGTTTGGCATGGGTCTTCTTCGACCTCCTGGGACGAGCACCGCGTGGCGGCCGACGAGGGTGTCGTCGGGCTTTGACGGCGATTTTCCTGCGGTTCCGCCGACCTTGCCATGCCGCGTGGCCACCCGGCACGGTGGGCTTTGCCACCGCTATGTTACTAGCCAGTAGCGCGTTGGCAATCGGGACCCCGCACGCGGGCGGGTGAGCGTGCTCACCGTGCTCGCGCGCGGGCGGTCGGAAGACGCCCGAAGGCCATCCCCCAGCAGTGGGGATGGCCTTCGAGAGGTGATGACCAGTGGCGCGCTGGTCGGATCACAACAGCCGGTAGGTGGCGGGCGGTCGGCTCACGCCGACGCCGGAAGCCACTTGGCCCGGCCCGGGGACGTGGGCACCCAGCAGCCCGCGACCGCGCCCGTGGCGCGGTCCTGGCCACCGAGCGACCCCGGCGTGCGGTCGTCCGGGAGGTCGATCATCTGGCGCAGCACCTCGGCCGCCCAGCCCTCGCGCCGCCACAGCCAGGAACTCGGGTTGAGCACGTCGTCCGCGTCCGCGGGCAGCCGGGTGGCGATGACCTCGTCCTCGGCGTGCAGCCGGACGACATCGATGACGTTGTGGTGGGCCCGCACGCCGACGACCGCGGCGATCTCGCCGCTGGGGTCGCGCGGGTGCAGGAACTCGAAGCCCCGGGACACGAGCTTGCGCAGGTAGGCCTCGGCCGCGTGCGCGGCGTCCGGGGTGGTGATGACGCCGCTCTTCACCGCGTTGGTGAACGACGCGATGACCGCGCCGGTGAAGACGAGCGCGGGACCCGTGGTGTTCTTGGAGTCGCGGATCGCGGTACGGGTGGCGTCCACCGGCGACACCTCGACGCAGTTGCCCACTGCGCCACTCCGGCTCCCCTTGCGCCAGCGCGCTCCGGGCACCGCGTCAGCCGCCATTCCGTTGCGAAACTCAGACACTGGACCTCGCCTTCGGCAGTCACTCAGTGCAGATGCATGTGCATTGGCAGTGACGACCGTAACACGATCCGGCGGCCCAGCAAATGCACGTGCATCCGAACGGGCCATTCGCACGGACGATTGCCCGTGCAATAGTGACGGAAGCAACCACTGGACGGGCGAACCACCGTCACCCACCAGTTCGGAGTCCCGGGGCGTGGCGGAAACCCGCGCGACCGACCGGTCGCGAAGGAGGCCCCGGTGCCGGGGTGGGCGCGGGAAAATTCCTGGAAGGTCGGACAACTCGCCGGGCGAGTCGTCAGATCTCCTCGCGGCGCTTGCTGAGCAGCTGGCGCGAGCGGCTGGGCGTCTCGGCGTCGACGGTGAGCCGGTCCACGACCCGGCTGTAGCGCTCGATCTCGTCCACGCGGTCGAGGAACAGCGCGCCGCCGAGGTGCTCGATGTAGACGATGTCGGGCAGCTCGGCCTCGTTGAACCGCAGCACGGTGAACGAGCCCTCGGCCGCGTAGCCGCTGAGCGGGTAGGGCACGACCTGCAGGGTGATGTTCGGCAGCCGGGTCAGCTCCAGCAGGTGGTCGATCTGCTCGCGCAGCACCCGCGGACCGCCGATAGGACGGTGCAGGACGGACTCGTCGATCACCGCCCACAGCTTCGGGGCGTCGGTGCGGTGCAGGACCTTCGAGCGGGACATGCGCAGCGAGACGCGGCGGTCCACCTCGTCCTCGTTCAGCTCCGGTCTGCCGTGCCCGGCGAGCATCCGCGCGTACTCCTCGGTCTGCAGCAGACCGGGCACGAACTGCAGTTCGTAGGTCTGGATGCGGGAGGCGGACTCCTCCAGACCGACGAAGTCGTTGAACCACGTCGGCATCAGGTCGCTGTAGCGGTGCCACCAGCCCGGCTCGTTGGACTGCTTGACCATCGCCAGGAACTGGGTGCGCTCGGTCTCGTCGTGCACGCCGTAGAGCGTCAGCAGGTCGGCGACGTCGCGTTCCTTGAACCCGACCCGGCCCAGCTCCATCCGGCTGATCTTCGACTCGGAACCCCGGATGTGGTACCCGGCGTCCGCCCGGGTGATGTCCAGGGCCTCGCGCAGCCTGCGCAACTGCGACCCCAGCACGATCCGCCGCGCGGTGGGCCCGGCGCCTTGCGCGCCGTCGCCTCGGTCCTCGGCCACGTCCAGTCCTCCCGCCACTGTGCACCGTCCAGCGCTGCCGGGGATCCGGGACCATCCGCACCGCGGACGGCCGCGAACCCGGTGTATCCCGGGTCTTGCCCGAACCCCTAGGGTGAGCGTACTCCTTGGGTGCGCACCGTCCATGATCCACGACGCTCTGTGAGGAACAATGGCGACCTCCTCCCCATACCCCTCCGAGCACGAGGTCCCCGCCTACATCGACACCTCGAAGGCGAGCATCGCCCGGGTCTACGACGCGTTCCTCAACGGCAAGGACAACTACGAGATCGACCGCGAGGTGCTGCACCGCGTGCAGCGGGTGGCACCGGAGGCGGCCCAGTTGGCCTTCGACAACCGGGAATTCCTCATCCGCGCCACCCGGTTCATCGCGCTGCAGACCGGTATCCGGCAGTACCTCGACTGCGGCTCCGGCCTGCCGACCGCCGAGAACACCCACCAGGTGGCCCAGCGCATCCGCCCCGACTCGACGGTGATCTACGTCGACAACGACCCCGTGGTGCTCGCGCACGGGCGGGCGCTGCTGGAGGAGAACGACCGCACGCACTTCATCGCCGAGGACATCTTCGAGCCGGAGGCCGTGCTGGACAACATGATCGTGCGCAAGAACCTGGACTTCGACGAGCCCATCGCGCTGTTCCAGTTCGGCACGATCCACCACTACGACGGCGCGCGCAGCCCGCGGGACATCATGACCACGTACATCGACGCGCTGCCCCCGGGCTCGATGGTCGGCATCACGCACTTCTTCGACCCGGAGACCTCCGACCACAGCCCGCTGGCCCGGCGCATGGAGGACGTCTTCCTGCACAGCCCGATGGGCACGGGGGTGTTCCGCACCATGGCGGAGATCGAGGGCATGTTCCCCGGTTTAGAGATGATCGAGCCGGGGGTCGTCCGATGTGCGGAGTGGTGGCCGGACGGTCCGCGGATCAAGCCGCTCGACGAGGTCCAGTACTGCATCGCGGGCGGGGTCGGCGTCAAGCGCTGACCCGCGGCGTACCGGCCGGTAGGTGACCGGCGGGCATCGGCTAGCGTGCCCGCGTGTCCACCGAAACGCCAGGCCTGCCGCTGACCGGCGAGCGCACCGTGCCCGGGATCGCGGAAGAGAACTACTGGTTCCGCAGGCACGAGGTCGCGTACGTCCACTTGGCGGAGCGCTGCGCGGACGCGGTCGTGTTGGAGGCGGGGTGCGGCGAGGGCTACGGCGCCGACCTCTTGGCCGCGCGGGCGTCTTTCGTGGTTGGGCTGGACTACGACGCGTTGACGGCGTCGCACGTCGGTAAGGCCTACCCGGATGTGAGGGTGGTTCGGGGGAATCTTGCCGGTCTGCCGTTGCGCACGGGATCTGTCGACGTAGTGGCGAACCTTCAGGTGATCGAGCACCTGTGGGACCAGGAGGGTTTTCTCGCGGAGTGCCGTCGGGTGCTGCGGCCGGGTGGCCTGTTGTTGGTGACCACGCCGAACCGGATCACCTTCTCCCCCGGGCGCGACACCCCGCTCAACCCGTTCCACACGCGGGAGCTGTCGGCGTCCGAACTCGACGGGTTGGTGCGGGACGCGGGGTTCGCGGTGGAGTTCCTCGGCGGGGTGCACCACGGTCCCGCGCTGCGGGAGGTGGATCGGCGCTTCGGCGGGTCGGTCGTCGACGCGCAGGTGGCGGTCGCGATGTCCGGGGGCGGGTGGCCCGAGGACCTGCTGGCGGCCGTGGCGGGAGTGCGGGTCGAGGACTTCGAGATCCACTCCGACGACGTGGACGCCAGCCTCGACCTCGTCGTGGTCGCGCGGGCATGAGCGAGCCGGTCGGCGGGTTCGCGCTCGTCCTGCACAGCCACCTTCCCTGGTTGCCGCACCACGGGACGTGGCCGGTCGGTGAGGAATGGCTCTACCAGGCTTGGGCGCACTCGTATTTGCCGCTCGTGGACCTCTTGCGTCGTTTCGCCGAAGAGGGCCGTCGGGACGTTCTTACGCTCGGCGTGACACCGGTGCTCGCGGCGCAGTTGGACGACCCGTACGCGTTGCGGGGTATGCACGACTGGCTGGGCAACTGGAACCTTCGGGCGCAGTACGCCGGTGTGCGTTGGCAGGGCGGGGATTCCCGGCTGCGGGAGGTCGCGGCGGCGGAGTATCGCGCGTCGGCCGCCGCGTTGACGGAGTTCGAGTCGCGGTGGCGTCACGGGTTCTCGCCGGTACTACGGCCGTTGGTGGACTCGGGCGTGGTGGAGCTGCTAGGTGGTCCGGCAACCCATCCGTTCCAACCGTTGTTGCACCCGCGATTGCGTGCTTTCGCTTTGCGCACGGGTCTTGAGGACACGGCGTTGCGCGTGGGGCACGCGCCTGAGGGGATTTGGGCGCCGGAGTGCGGTTACGCGCCGGGGATGGAGTACGGGTACGCAGCGGCGGGGGTGCGCAGATTCCTGGTGGATGGTCCGGCGTTGCACGGGGATACGGCGTTTGCGCGGCCCGTGGGCGATTCCGACGTGGTGTGCTTCGGGCGAGACCTTGAGGTCACCTATCGCGTGTGGTCTCCGAAGGCCGGTTATCCCGGGGATAGCGCCTACCGTGACTTCCACACCTACGACCACCCTTCGGGGCTCAAGCCGTCCCGGGTCACCGGGCGCGGTGTAGCACCGGAGGACAAGAAGCCGTACGAACCTGCTCTTGCGGCGGACGCGGTAAGACGGCACGCGCGGGACTTTGTGGACACGGTCGTCCGCAGACTGGGTGACCTAAGAGCCCAACATGGTCGTCCGGGCCTCGTAGTGTCGGCTTACGACACCGAGTTGTACGGGCATTGGTGGCACGAGGGGCCTGCGTGGCTATCCGAGGTGTTGACCGCGCTTCCCGAGGCCGGTGTGCGGGTGACGACGCTGCGGGGCGCGTTGGAGGCGGGTTACCTGGGTGGGCCGGTGGAGCTACCAGCGTCGTCTTGGGGTTCCGGCAAGGATTGGCGCGTGTGGGACGGGGTGCAGGTCGCGGACCTGGTCGACGCGGGCGCGGAGTTGCAGCGCGACCTGCTCGACCTGGTGGACTCCGTACCCGCCGGGGTCGGCCGGGACGTGGTGTTGGACCAGGCGGTCCGCGAGGCGATGCTGGCGCTGTCGAGCGACTGGGCTTTCATGGTCACCAAGGATTCCGCCGCCGACTACGCCCGTAGACGCGCCAAAGCCCACGGGGAGCGCTATGCCGAACTGGCCTGGGGGCTGCGCACCGGCGCGGACCGCGCCGCCCGCGCCGCGGACCTGCGCCGGGTGGACGGCCCGTTCGGCGCCCTCGACGCACGGGCGCTGCGTACCAGCGAGTAGGGTTGCCGCACCATGCGCGTGCTGATGTTGTCCTGGGAGTACCCGCCGGTGGTCGTCGGCGGCCTCGGCAGGCACGTGCACGCCGTCGCCCGGCACCTGGCCGCCCTGGGCCACGACGTGGTGGTGCTGTGCCGCCACGAGGCGGGCACGGACGCGGCGACCCACCCCACCGAGGACGCGGTCCACGACGGCGTGCGGGTCGTGCGGGTCGCCGAGGACCCGACGCACCTGGTCTTCGAGGAGGACCTGGTCGCCTGGACCCTGGCGATGGGCCACGCGATGATCAGGTCCGGCCTGGCCCTGCTGCGCGGCTGGCGCCCGGACGTCGTGCACGCGCACGACTGGCTCGTCACCCACCCGGCCATCGCGCTCGCCGAGCAGGCCGAGGTGCCCCTGGTGGCCACCCTGCACGCGACGGAGGCGGGCAGGCACAGCGGCTGGCTGTCGCACCCGCTCAACCACCAGGTGCACTCGGCGGAGTGGTGGCTGGCCAACCGGGCGGACGCGTTGATCACCTGCTCGTCGGCGATGCGCGCCGAAGCGGCCCACCTGTTCGACGTCGACCCGGCGGGCATCACCGTCATCCACAACGGCATCGAACCGCGCAACTGGCGGGTGACCGCCAGAGCGGTGCGCGCCGCACGGGAGTCCTACAGCCCGGACGGGTCCCCCCTGCTGCTGTTCTTCGGGCGCTTGGAGTGGGAGAAGGGCGTCCACGACCTGATCGCGGCCCTGGCGAAGGTCCGCCGATCACACCCGGGCACGCGCCTGGTGGTGGCGGGCAAGGGCTCGCAGACGACCGCGCTGGTCGAACTGGCCCGGAAGTCCCGGGTACGCCGCGCGATCGAGTTCGTCGGCCACCTGACGGACCGCGACCTGATCGCGGCCCTGTCAGCGGCCGACGCGGTGGTGCTGCCCAGCAGGTACGAGCCGTTCGGCATCGTCGCCCTGGAAGCCGCCGCCGCAGGCGCCCCCCTGGTCGCCTCAACCGCAGGCGGCCTGGGCGAGGTGGTCATCGAAAACGAAACCGGCCTCTCCTTCACCCCCGGCGACACAGACGCCATGACCACCGCCATCCGCCGAGTCCTGAACGACCCGGTCGCGGCCCGCAAACGAGCCCGAGCCGCCAAAACCCGCCTCCCCCTGGACTTCGACTGGACCCGAATCGCGGAACAGACAATCGAGGTCTACCAAGCGGCCACCGTCACCCCTCACCCACCACTGGGCCGCCCAAAAATCGCCACCGGCAACGCCTTCGCCTAACCGGTCCCCACCGCGGGGACCACCAACTGTTGCCCCTCGGGCCCAAAGGACGGCCCACCCACCTCTGAGGGCTGCTTGACCTCAAGGGGTCATCGCGCCACCGTGTTCGACCAGCAGTTCGTTCAGCTTCTCGACGGGTTTGTACCAATCCAGGGACCGCGTCAGCCGCTCCACCAGGGTCAGGATCTGCGATTCGCACGCGGATCCAAGAATGAGATCGCCCTCCCAGAAGCCGGGCACGGCACGGTCCTCGGCCCCTTTCGGGCGCTCGCCGATGTTGACCACGCCTACGATCAGGTCATGCCTGGGCCGCTTCGCCGACAGTGACACCCATTTCGCCCGGCCCGACCGCAGGGCCTTGTACATCACGGCCCGCAATCGCCTTTCCCCTGGACGCACAGAGTCTGGTAGACCGTCTCGTGGGACACGCGCATCTCCGGCTCGGCCGGGAACTCCACCCGTATCCTGGTCGCGATCTGCCGCGGAGACCACCGCTCGCTCAACCCGGCCACCACGTAATCCCGCAACCGGCCCGACCGTTCCAACCCCCTCGGTCACCTCACCGATCAGGGCACATAATTCCTTGACACAGCCTCGACCGAGGCCAGTGGCAGGATACACAGACACGGCCCGTTTTCGAGAATGATGCGTGGTAGCCGAATTCTCGCAAACGGGCCGCTGTCACACGCTTCGGGGTGATCATTGCGGGGCGTGAATAAGCCTCTGCGGACGAATCCCGGGCATGTGGATAACCCGCGATCAGAGAATCTTCGGCGCGGGCACGGGCACCGGAGATACCTAACTATGCCCGAGGGGGCCGGTCCTGCCGGGCGGGGTCAGGCCAGGTCGAGTCGGCTGCGCGTAACGGCCACCCGAGGCCACCACGGCACGATGGCCTCCGCTTCACGCAGCGCCGCTCGGGCGGCGGGGTTGTTCCCCGCCGCCATGTGCGCCCGCGCCAAGGTGGCCAGGTCGTCGGCTCGGCCGAGGCGGTCGTCGCTGCTGTCGGCGGAGAGGCGAGCGAGGGTGACGGCCTTGTCCGCGTTGCCGAGAAGGAGTTCCCGCAACGCGCGGGAGCCGTTGAGTTTGTGGGTGGGGTAACCGAGGGTTTCCGCGTTCTCGAGTGCCTGCGCGGCGGTGCCCAGTCCTAGTTCGGGTTCCAACTGGCCCGCCTCGACGGTCGCGTAGGCCAGCCCCGCGAGGGCTGCGAACGCAACGGCCGCCTCCTGCGGCGTCTGCTCGTGGTCCCCGGCCAACGTCATCGCAAGGAGCAGGGCCTCGGCGTATCTGCCCTGCGCCTGCAGCACCAGCACCCGCGCGGCCGTCGCGGTTCGCAACGTCGGGTATTCGTCCGCAATGCGTGCGGCGAGGTCGACGGCGTGCTCGATGTCGCCGTCCTGGATGGCGTCGACGGTGCTGGTGACCAACGGTGCCGCGTCCAGTTGCCGTGCCCGCACACCGGTCAGCCGGAGCAGGTGCAGCAGGAGCCACCCGGTCGACGTCGAGCCCGCCGTCTTCCGCGGGACGAGCGCGTAGCCGACGGTGGCCGCGCAGCCGACCGCGACCGCGGTGCCGAAGCCGTTGCGAGCGGTGCAGGCGAGAACCACGGCCGTCGCCGTCGCCGCCACACCGAGCACGGCCGAACTGAGCGCCGCACCCCACATGCGCAGCCGCGCCGGGGATTTGCCGGGCCCGACCGACACCGACAGCAGCAGCGGCAGCGCCCGCAGCACCACAACGCGGCGCGGGGTGGTCCAGTCGACGACGCGGGTGCCGACACCGATGACGACCTGGTGGACGCGGGCGCCGGTGATCAGCGCTCCGGCGAGGAGGCCGAGTTGCAGGGCCAGCAGACCGGCGAGCAGGCCCGTCAGCTCGCCGAGGGCGGCCACGGGGAGGGCGGGTGAACCGTGCAGGGGTACCACCACCGCGCACACGGCCGCGGTCAGCAGGATGAGGGGGTGGCGCACAATTCGGAGGAGCCGCACGAGCAACAGACGCTACGCCAGGGTGCCGGGTTCCCCTTCCCGGTTGCCACGATCGAGTCGTGTTCCCGCAGGTAGTCTCGTGGGGTGTTCACCAAGGTCTGCGGTCTGCGCACCCCCTCGGACGTCGCGGTCGCCGTCGCCGCCGGAGCCGACGCGGTGGGTTTCGTGTTCGCCGAGAGCGCCCGCAAGGTGACGGTCGACCAGGCCCGCGCACTGGCCGCGGAAGTCCCCCCGACCGTGCTGACGGTAGGGGTCTTCGCGGGCATCCCCGCCGAAACCGCGGCCTCGATGACCCAGGACGCAGGCCTCGCGGCCATCCAACTCCACGGCGACTACCCCCGAGAGTCCTTCGCCGCCCTGGCGGACCTCCCGGTCAAGCTCATCCGCGCAACCGCCCTCGGCCCGGAGACCGAGTTGGCGACGGGCGCGTGGGGCGAGGACCTCCTCCTGCTCGACTCCCCGGTCGCGGGCTCGGGCGAACGCTGGAACCTGTCCACATTGGACAACCGACGACCGACCGGCGACTGGCTCCTGGCAGGCGGCCTCACCCCCGACAACGTCGCCACCGCCATCGCCGCCGCCCACCCCTGGGGCGTCGACGTGTCCTCCGGCGTCGAGTCGAGCCGTGGGGTGAAGGACCCGGACCTGATCCGAGCGTTCCTCAGCGCGGCCCGCGCCGCGCCCTGACCGCGAACACCATCGGAGTCGGGGATCCCCCCTCGGCGAACCGCTCGACGGCGAGACCGGCGTCGAGGAAGGCGTGCAGGAGTTCGGGCATCGACCAGTGCGCCGCACCGACCTTGTCGCGGAGCCCCTGGTCGGTCCACGAGTCCGTGGTCCAGTGACGATCAAGGTAACCACGCCGAACCACGACGGCTTCCGGGTCCGCGCGATCGGCGAACCCACCGCAGAAGCAGGGATGAACACCGACGTGCACCAGCACACCACCGGGCTCGAGCACCCTGGCCGCTTCCTGGATGATGTCGGGGTAGCCGGGCATATCGGTGTGCACCATGACGGAGACGACAGCCGGAATACCGCTGTCCCGAAAGGGAAGCCGCTTGGCATCGGCCAACGCGACAGGCAGGCGCAGCAGAGCGTGCCCGAGCATGCCGACGGAGAGATCAACACCGACCGGCACCCACCCAAGCTCCCGAACAACGTGCGCGTTGATGCCCGTGCCACAGCCGATCTCCAGGCAGACACCCACACCCTCGCCCAGCAGCTGACGGATGGTCCGATCGATGTCGAGCGGATCCCGCCCAGGCGCCCCCAGCGGGAGGCGTCTGCTGGTGAGGAACTGGTTCTCGTACCAATCCGCGATCTCGTCATAAGCCGCCATACCCCCAGTGCACCGACAGCCGACCACCCGCGCCACATGTTCAGCGCAGAGCCGAACCCCACATCCCCAACACCAGGTCCACCCCACCAACCACCGCCCGGCCGTGAGGCAACACAAGCCCACCCCCCACCAGCCACCCCCACAACCGCCGCAGGATCCCAGCCCCACTCAACGCGACATGTCCCCGCCGCAGCTCCAGGCCGTTCTGTTCCTTCCCGGACCGCCCCCGCGACCGCCGCAGAAGCCCAACCCGCCTCCCAGCGCAACGTGTTCCCGTCACCGAGTCCGAGCTGTTCCGTTCCTTCCCGGACCGCCCCCGCGACCGCCGCAGAAGCCCAACCCACCCCTCAACGCAACGTGTTCCCGCCACCCAGTCCAGCGGTTCCGTTCCTCCCCGGACCCACCCCTCAACCGCCGCTTGAGCCCAAGCCCCCACCAGAACGCAACGCGCCCCCGCTATACGCCTTGATTGGGTGGACTTGCTTTGCGTGGGGGGACGGACCTGCCAAGCTATCTCGCAGGTGGGGTGGGCTTGCCCCTCCCCACCGCTCTTCCCCACCGCAGGTCCGTAGGGGCCCCGCGCAAAGCAAGTTCACCCAATCGAGGACGCCCATGATTTTCGCGTGGGGCCGGACCGATCAACCCAGCAGACCCGCCAAGCCGCACTCCGCGACCATGAAGACGGTCAACGCACGCCTCCGGCCCCCAATGCCAATTCTAGCCAAGGGGACCAACAGTTCCGAGCGAAGACGATCAAGCCTGTGGACAACCCCCGCAAGCGTTTGCTAAGGGATCGCGGGTGTCCCACCCTCCCGAACCGGTAAGCCCGCCGCCTTCCAAGCCCGAAACCCACCAACCAAATCAGTCGCGTGTGCCAAGCCGAGCCGCTGGAGGTCACGGGCGGCCAGCGACGAGGCGTAGCCCTCGTTGCAGAGGACCACTACCGGAGTGTCCCTGGTGAATCCACCAATCCGGTGGCTGCCCCCCGGATCCAGCCGCCACTCCAGGTGGATCCGTTCGATCGGGACGGCGTCCGGGATCTCTCCTTCCGCAGCCCGGTTGGCGATCGGGCGGATGTCGACGAGCAGCGCTCCCCCCTCCTGCAACCGCAGGGCCGCGTGGGGGTCCACTCGGGTCAGCGTGGACCTGGCGTCCGCCAAGAGATCATCAACGGCGCTCATCGGGGGAGTCGCTGGATCGGGAGGGCCGGGATCTCGTCCGGCACGTCACGCAGGCTGGCGTAGTTGCGCGTGGGAACCAACGGCGGCGAATACGCGTGCACGCTGGCCGACTGGGCTCGGCTCAGGTTCTGCACGATGTGCGCCCGTCCCTGTCCGAAGCCGATCGAGTCGCCTGGGCTGTGCAGGGAGTTGCGGATCGGGCCCGCCGGGTAGCGGTAGGTCTCCGCCAGTTCGCCCAGCAGGACCGTGAACGAACCGGACGCCCCGCCGTGGTCGTGCGGGGCCGTGCCCTGGCCGGGCAGCCACGAGAGCAGCCAGACCTCCACCTCGTCGGTCAGCGCCAGTCGGGTCCACCAGCGCTGCGGGCTGGCGAACCGCACGACGTCGAGCAGGCGGGGGGCGTGGTCGGTGACTATCGACGACGTCAGGTCGCGCAGTTCCCGTGGTGTCCACAGTGGATCACGTGGGGCGATCAGCTCGCCCAGCGCCTCCTGGTCGAACCGGGGGTGTACCTCGACGTCGAAGACCGGGGTGCTCATGACTTCTCCTCGTTCGGGTGTCAGCGGGTGACAGGTGAACGCGGCGCGGCATGGCGTCAGGTTTGAGCCGTGCGGCGGCGCGTGGGCCTACAGCCGCACGACGCCACCAGCAGGAGATCGATCGTGCGGTCGCACCAGAACAGCAACGGGAACAGCGACCGGGTCACGACGCGATCGTGGCACGGGCCAAGCGGCCCGGCCACGTGTCTCACGGATTGATACGTGGTGCGCGCAACAGCAGCAGGGTGCGGCCGGGCAGCACGATCCGCTTGCCTGGGGGAAGGGGGTCCGCGTCCTTCGGGACGCCCCGCGCGGTGCCGCTGTCCAGCACCGGGATGTACCTGCGGCCGTAACGGTCACCTGGTAGCGCGACCTCGGCGTTGTCGGCGCCCGCGTGCAGCAGCAACAGCCACGAGTCGTCCGCGACCAGTTCGCCCTCGCGGTTGCGGGACAGGCACTCGGAGCCGTCGATCCACATGCCGATGGTGCGGCGGCCCTCGTCGAACCAGTCGCCCTCGACCATCGGTTCGCCGTCGGGCCGGAACCAGACCAGGTCCGGTTCGCCGGAGCGGGTGGGGCGGCCGTCGAAGAACTGCGGTTGGCGCAGCGCGGGCGAGTCGGCGCGCAGGGCGATCAACCTGCGGGTGAACGCCAGCAGGTCGTCGCCGCGCTTGTCGGCGCACCAGTCCACCCATGACGTCTGGTTGTCGAGGCAGTACGCGTTGTTGTTGCCGTGCTGGGTGCGCCACCGCTCGTCACCGGCGACCAGCATCGGCGTGCCGGTGGACAGCAGCAGCGTGCCGAGCAGGTTGCGGGCCTGCCGATCGCGCAGCGCCAGCACCCCCGGGTCACCGGTCTCGCCCTCGATGCCGCAGTTCCACGAGCGGTTGTCGTTGGTGCCGTCGGCGCCGTGCTCGCCGTTCTCGTGGTTGTGCTTGTGGTCGTAGGACACCAGGTCGCGCAGGGTGAACCCGTCGTGCGCGGTGACGAAGTTGACCGACGACCACGGCCGCCTGCCCGCGTACAGGTCCGACGAGCCCGACAGCCGGTACGCCAGGTCGCGCAGGCCGGTGGCGCCGCGCCAGAAGTCGCGGACGCCGTCGCGGAAGCGCCCGTTCCACTCCGCCCACTGCACGCCGAACCCGCCGACCCGGTAGCCCTCCCCCGTCGCGTCCCACGGCTCGGCGATCAGCTTGAGCTTGGCCAGCACCGGGTCGCTGGTGATCGCGGTCAGCAGCGCGGCGTTCGGGTCGAACCCGCCGCCGCCGGGCCTGCCCAGCGCGCTGGCCAGGTCGAGGCGGAACCCGTCGACGCCCAGCTCGGCGGCGAAGTAGCGCATCGAGTCGGTGACCAGCCGCACCACGGTCGGCGAGCCGGGGTCGAGGGTGTTGCCGCAGCCGGTGAGGTCGATGTCGCGGCCGTTGCCGTCGATCAGGTAGTAGGCGGGCGCGTCGAACCCGCGCATGGACAGCGTCGGACCGGCGACCCCACCCTCGCAGGTGTGGTTGTAGACCACGTCGAGGATGACCTCGATGCCGACCGCGTGCAGCGCGGCGACCATCGTGCGGAACTCCTCGACCTCGTGGCCGGGGCGGCTGGCGTAGCCCGCGTGCGGCGCGAGGTAGCCCAGGGTCGAGTAGCCCCAGTAGTTGTGCCGACCGGAGCGCAGCAGCATCGGCTCGTCGGCGTGGGTGTGCACGGGCAGCAGCTCGACGGCGGTCACCCCGAGCCGGACCAGGTGCTCGACGACGGCCGGGTGCGCCAGGCCCAGGTAGGTGCCGCGCAGGTGCTTGGGCACGTCGGGGTGCAGCTTGGTGAACCCGCGCACGTGCAGCTCGTAGACGACGGTCTCCTCGAACGGCACGTCCGGCCGGGCGCCGGTGTCGGGTCCACCCGGTGAGGTGACCACCGACAGGGGGACGGAGCCGAGGGAGTCGATCCGCGAGGGAGCGCCGGTCATCGGGTCGCCCCGGTAGCCGCGGGTGGCGCCGAGGTCGGTGACCGCGCCCGCGATGCGCCGCGCGTACGGGTCGACCAGCAGCTTGGTGGGGTTGCAGCGCAGGCCGCGGCCCGGGTCGTACGGGCCGTGCACGCGGTAGCCGTAGCGCTGGCCGGGGGTGACGCCCGGGATGACGCTGTGCCAGATGCCGAAGGTGCGCTCGGTCAGCTCGATCCGCTGCTCCACGGGTTCGCCGTGGTCGCCGTCGGAGATCAGGCACAGCTCCACCGCGTCCGCGGCGGACGAGGCCACGGCGAAGCGCACGCCCCCCGCCTCGGGGTGGGCGCCGAGCGGGAACGGGTGTCCGGGGCGTGGGGCTGTGTGCGGCACCCGTCCATCCTGTACCAGAGTGCCGACACGATCGAGGCAACCGGCCCGGCGAAGATCGATTGACCCCCGTTCGTCAGAGCCGGAAGGTGTGGTTTTCGAAGGATTCGTCGTCGTCCGGCGGCGGAACCGGGGCCGGACGGGGCCGCTGAACCGGTTCCGTGTCCCCGGACGGCCGAGCCGAGGCCACCATCCGGGTGAACAACGCCTGGTGCGCGGCCCAGCCCCGGCTCGACGGGCTCGCCAGGGTCAGCAGCAGCATCCGCCCCGACGCGGGATCCGGGATGAACGCCTGCAACTGCACCACCGCGGGCCTGCCCTCCCGCGCCTGCTCGACGCCCGGCACCCGCTGCGCCACCACCGCGGGTCCCACGGCGCTCTCGACCACGACGGTCTCCCGCACGTCCGGGCCGCCGGTCTCCTCGACGGAGTCGCGCACCCGGTCGGCGGTCTCGAGGTCCCAGGTGGGCGGCACGGCCAGGGCGACGCCGGTCAGCAGGGCCGGGTCGGCGCCCTCCGGGGTGACCACGGCCATCAGCACCGCGCCCTCGCGCAGCGCCGCGTCCACGCCCTCGGCGGCCAGCGCCTCCAGGTCCGCCGCGGCGCCCGCCGGGACGTCGCGCAGGTCGCCGATGACGCCCGCGAACTCGGCGACGGCCCGGTCGGGGTCGTCCAGCGGCAGCGGGCGGACCGCGTCCGGCAGGTCCAGCCTCATCGGCGTCCCCTCACTTGAGCGGCTCCCGGAGTTCGGACGCCGTCATGTTGATGGCCGCCTTCTCCGCTCCCGCGCGACCCGGGTTGCCCGCGAGCTTGAGCAGTTCGATCTCCCGGCGCTGCGCGGGGGTGAACTCGACGCCCGCGGCCTGGGCGGACTTGACCGTGGTGTCGACGGCCGCGGTGAACGCGTCGCCCGCCGCGCGCAGCCTGCCGAGGGCGTCGCGCTGGGCCTGGGTGAACTTCTCGGGGTCCTGGAAGCGGGCGGCGACCTTGTCGCCCTTCTCGCGCAGGTCCTTGAGCGCCTTCTCGCGGATCGCGTCGCGGACCGACCCGTTGTTCTCGGCCAGTTCCCGCAGTTCGCGCAGGTCCTTGGTGAGCTTGCCCAGTCCTTCGGACTCGAAACCGCCGCGCGCGCCGTCCGCGGCGCCCTTGGTGACCCGCCGCAGCCTGCTGCCGCCCTCGACGGCGTCGCCAAGCAAGCCCTTGCCCGCACCGACCACGCCGGAGGTGATCGTGCGCCCGGGGATGGCGCCCAGCCCGATGTCGAGCCAGGACGGCGCGTTGGCCGAGCCGACGGCCTTCTGCCCCAGGCCAGCCAGCGTGTTCACCGTGCCCGCGCCCGCCGAGACCGTGCCCGCGACCGGGGCGACGGCCTCGCCGACCAGCGGGATCGCCAGCGAGCCCGCGGCGACGACGGCCGCGGCGCTGGAGACGATGCCGGAGGTGCGGGCGATGCCGTCGAGGACCTGGACGTCCCAGCCGTCGTTCTCCGGCTTGAACACCTCGTCGGGGCCGCTGCGGATCTGCTCGGCGGTCTCGTTCGCCTCGCGGAGGTGCTTGCGCTCCAGCCTGCGCGCGTCGTCGATGACCTTGTCGAAGGCGGCCTGGGCGGTGGACGCGGCGTCGACGGCGGCCAGGAAGGCGTTGTAGCGGGAGTCGTACTGGGGGTGCGAGGTGTCACGCGGGATGGCACCCGCGGCGGCGGATTCGGCGTTGGCGGCGTCCGAGGCCTGCTGCTTGAGCCGCTTGGCCTTGGCCTCCAGCTCGTCGGCCTTGTCCTGGTTGGCCTTCATCCGGCCAGCCCAGGTCAGCAGGGCCTTCGTGACGGCCTGCATGGACTCGGCGCCCTTGGCGATGCCCTTGGGCAGGTCGTCGCCGTGGTCGCTGAACTCCTCGGCGGCCGAACCGCCCCAGTCCGCGTCGTCGGTGATCTTGCACGCCTCGGTCAGCCGGGGCGTGACCTCACCCAGCATGGTCTGCACCTCGGCGAGGTTGACCAGCGTGGTGCGCACGGCGGCCTGCTCGCCGGGGACGGGGTCGAAGCCCAGGGTCGGGTAGCTCCTCACGGCGTGCCCCCGGGGTTGAGCACCTGGTCGATCGCGCCCAGCCGCCGAGCCGTGCCCGCGCGCAGGGCCTGCATCTGCTGCTCGGCCACGGTGTTGTTCACCAGCAGCCGCATCCGGTCCGCACCGCCCTGCTCGACCTGCTCGTAGTTGTCGACCGCGCGGCGCACGTTGTCGGCGATCTTGTCGATCTTGTCGCGCATCGACCCGAGGTCGTCGCGCCACTGGTCGGCGACCTCCTGGGCAGCGGCGGCCAGGTCCCCCGGCCCGAGGTCGCCACTGGCGCCCTGGAGCGCCCCGGCGGCGGCGTCGACCTCCTCCGCCAGCGCCTTCAGCTCCCCGACGCGGATCGCCAAACTCGTCGTGTCGACCGTGTATCCACCGGCCATGCCGCCCTCCCTCTCGCGTTCGCGGCAAGTCAACCCCGCCGCCGTACCGCGGACGGGGCGGGGTGCGCAGGGAGGCAAGCACGGGGCACGGGTGGGCAAAGGCAGAATGGCGCCGTGACCTCTCGGACTCAGCCCGACACGCACCCGGACAACCTCGACGACCTCGTGCTGCACATGGCGGACGTGGGGGTCCGCCGCGGCACCAACGACCTGCTCAAAGGCGTGAGCTGGAGCGTGGAGCTCGACGAGCGCTGGGTGGTGCTGGGCAGCAACGGCGCGGGCAAGACCACGCTGCTGCGCCTGGCGGGCGCCGAGCTGCACCCGAGCACCGGCACCGTGCACGTCCTGGGGGAACGGCTGGGCCGGGTGAACGTGTTCGAGCTGCGCACCCGCATCGGCTTCGCCACCGCGGCGCTGGCCGGTCGGGTGCCCGCCGACGAGAAGGTCGCCGACGTCGTGGTCAGCGCGGGCTACGCCGTGCTGGGCCGCTGGCGCGAGGAGTACGACCGGCTCGACACCGGCCGGGCCGAGGACCTGCTCAAGACCATGGGCATCGCCGGGCTGGCCGACCGCTCCTTCGGCACGCTGTCGGAGGGCGAGCGCAAGCGGACGCTGATCGCCCGCGCGCTGATGACCGACCCGGAGCTGCTACTGCTCGACGAGCCCGCCGCGGGCCTGGACCTGGGTGGCCGCGAGGACCTCGTGGCCCGGCTGACCGACCTGGCGCTGGACCCCGACGCGCCCGCGACCGTGCTGGTCACCCACCACGTCGAGGAGATCCCGCCCGGCTTCACCCACCTGCTGCTGCTGTCCTCCGGCGGGGTCGTCGCGCAGGGCCTGATCGAGGACGTGCTGACGGGGGAGAACCTGTCGGCCGCCTTCGGCCAGCCGCTGGAGCTCGAGCGCTCCGGCGACCGGTACTTCGCGCGCCGACGCGGCTAACCGACCTACCGACAGGTAACCTTTCGACGGTCGCGGCGATCCCGTGGCCGACCACCGACAGGAGGGCAGTGGACCGTGGGTGAGTTCGTTTCGCTGGACGTCGCGGACGGCATCGGCACCATCCGGCTGGACCGGCCGCCGATGAACGCGATCAACCGGCAGGTGCAGGCGGAGATCCGGGCCGCGGCGCTGGAAGCGGGGTCGCGCGCGGACGTCCGGGCGGTGATCGTCTACGGTGGACCGAAGGTGTTCGCGGCGGGCGCGGACGTCAAGGAGTTCGCCACGATGTCGTACACCGACATCAGCGACTACGCCCCCGAGCTGTCGGAGTCCCTGTCGATCGTGGCCGCGTTGCCGAAGCCGACCGTCGCGGCCATCACCGGGTTCGCGCTCGGCGGCGGCTACGAGCTGGCCCTGTGCTGCGACCGCCGGATCGCCGGTGACAACGCCAAGGTGGGGCAGCCGGAGACGCTGCTCGGCCTGATCCCCGGCGCGGGCGGCACCCAGCGGCTGACCCGGCTGATCGGCCCGAGCCGCGCCAAGGACATCGTCTACACGGGACGGTTCGTCAAGGCGGACGAGGCGCTGACGATCGGCATGGTCGACGAGGTCGTCGCCCCGGACGACGTCTACGACGCCGCGAAGCGCTGGGCGGGCCAGTTCACCACGGGCGCCTCGCGCGCGCTGGCGGCGGCCAAGGCGGCCATCGATGGCGGGCTCGACGGCGACCTCAACAGCGGTCTACGCCTGGAGACGACCCTCTTCGCCGGACTGTTCGCCACCGAGGACAAGACCACGGGCCTCACCTCGTTCATCGAGAACGGCCCAGGAAAGGCCGAATTCCATGGCCGGTGACCCAGCCCCCAACCCGCACGCCACCGCCGAAGAGGTGGCCGCGGCCTACGACGACCCCAAGCTCGCCAACGTCCTCTACCACGACTGGGAAGCGGGCACGTACGACGAGAAGTGGTCGATCTCCTACGACGAGCGCTGCATCGAGTACGCCACCGGCCGCTTCCGCACCGCCGCGGGCGAGCAGGGTTGGCCGTACGAGGACGCGATGGAGTTGGGCTGCGGCACGGGTTTCTTCCTGCTGAACCTGATGCAGGGCGGCGTGATCAAGAAGGGGCACGTCACCGACCTGTCACCGGGCATGGTCCAGGTGGCGCTGCGCAACGCGGAGGCGCTGGGGCTCGACGTCGAGGGGCGGGTCGCGGACGCGGAGCGCCTCCCGTACGACGACGAGTCGTTCGACCTGGTGGTCGGGCACGCCGTGCTGCACCACATCCCGGACCTGCCCGCGGCCTTCCGCGAGATCCGCCGGGTGCTCAAGCCCGGCGGCCGGTTCGTGTTCGCGGGCGAGCCCACGAAGGTCGGCGACTGGTACGCGCGCAGGCTGGGCCGCGTGACGTGGTGGCTGACGACCAACGTCACCAAGCTCGAACCGCTGCGGGAGTGGCGCCGCCCGCAGGAGGAACTGGACGAGTCCTCGCGCGCGGCGGCCCTGGAGGCCGTGGTCGACCTGCACACCTTCGACCCGACCGAGCTGGAGGCCCTGGCCGGGGACGCGGGCATGGTCGAGGTCCGCGCGAGCACGGAGGAGCTGTCGGCGGCGCTGTTCGGGTGGCCGGTGCGCACCTTCGAGGCGGCGGTCCCCCGCGAGAAGCTCGGCTTCGGCTGGGCCATGTTCGCCTACCGCACCTGGCAGCGACTGTCCTGGCTGGACGAACGCGTGCTGCGCAAGGTGCTGCCGCGCGAGCTGTTCTACAACGTCCTGATCACCGGCCGCAAGCCGTTCTGATGACGTCGATGTGGGGCGCCCCCCTGGCCTCGCGGCTGCGGGCCCGGGGTCGGCGCGACCCGGCCCAGGCCCGCTTCCTGACCGTGGCCTCGCTGCGCTGGGTGCTGCGCAACCGGGCCTACACGCCCTGGTACCTGGTGCGCTACTGGCGGCTGCTGAAGTTCCGGCTGGCCAACCCGCACGTCGTGCTGAGGGGCATGGTGTTCCTGGGCAAGGACGTCGAGATCCACGCCCGCCCCGGCTACGGCCGCCTGGAGATCGGGCGGTGGGTGCACATCGGCGACGGCAACGCGATCCGCTGCCACGAGGGGTCGCTGCGCATCGGGGACAAGGTGGTGTTCGGGCGGCAGAACGTCGTCAACTGCTACCTGGACATCGAGTTGGGCGAGGCGGCACTGGTCGCGGACTGGGTCTACATCTGCGACTTCGACCACGTGACCGCGGACATCACCCTGCCCATCAAGGACCAGGGCATAGCGAAGTCCCCGGTGCGGATCGGCCCGGACACGTGGCTGTGCACGAAGGTCACGGTCACCAAGGGCACCCGGATCGGTCGGGGCTGCGTCATCGGCGCCCACGCCGTGGTCCGCGGCGACGTCCCGGACTACGCGGTGGCGGCGGGCATCCCGGCGAAGGTCGTCCGCGACCGCCGCGCCGCCTTCGCCGCCGACGCCGACCGCCGGGAAGCGGTGGCCGACATGGCCCGCAAGGCGGCGAAGGCACTGCGGAAGACATTGGAGTCCTAGGGAACCCCTGCTCTATCAGCGGGGTTCGCCACCAGGCAGTCCCGCAGCACCGCTAGGTCGAACGACGACCAGCCCACCCATGCACGACCAGCAGGGTTGACCAGAACAGCCTCTTGTGCTGGGCGTTGGAACCCAAGCGGTCAGCGGGGGAAGTTCGCCACCAGGAAGTCCCGCAGCACCGCCACCCGCAACGGCAGGTGCCGGTTGGACGGTACCACCAGGTGCAGCGGTCGGCCCTCGGCGTGGTGGTCCGGCAGCACCAGCGTCAGCAGTCCGCCTCGCACCGATGCCGCGACCGCCGGTTCGGGCAGCAGCGCGATCCCCGCCCCGGCCACCGCTGCCCGGCGGACGAAGGACAGGTCGTCGGCGGCCAGTTGGCCGGATACCTCAACCGACACCTCTCCGCGTGGGCCGTGCAGGTGCCAGCGGTCGGCGTCGCCGAAGCGGAGGCACAGGTGTGCGGCCAGGTCTGCCGGTCGTTGCGGGATTCCCTTGCGCGCCAGGTAAACCGGTGATGCGAACAGGCGGAAGCGGGCGTCCTGGAGCCGGGTCGAGCCGCTACCGCCCTCCCCCGCGCGCAGCGCCAGGTCGAAGCCGCCCTCCACCAGGTCGACCGACGTCGACAGCACCACCTCCACCCGCATCTCCGGGTGCCGGGTCAGGAACGCGGCGACCAGTTCCGGGAGGACCTCCGCGCCCACGTCCGGCCGCGCGGCCAACCGCACCAGACCGCGCGGTGCTTCTCGGCTGTCCGCCGCCGCGCCCGCTGCCGAGTCCAATTCGGACAGTGCGACCGACACCCGCGCGTGGTAGGCGCGGCCCGCGTCGGTCAACGACAGCGACCGGGTGGTGCGGTGCAGCAGGCGCACCCCCAACCGGTTCTCCAACCGCGCGACGCGGCGGCTCACCGACGACTTCGGCATCCACAGCGCCCGCGCGGCGGCGGAGAAGCTCCCCGCCTCCACAACCCGGACGAAGACCGCCACGTCACCCAGTTCCTCCACACCCGACATTGTGCCACTGGTGGAACAGTCCGTTCGGAATCCACTCACTAGTTCACCTCGGACAACGCTCCTACCGTTGGTGACATCCCAAGGACCAACCCCAGGAGCGCACCCGTGCCCCGAACAGCGCAACGGTCGACCCTCGCGACGATCGCGATGAACGTCATCCCGGCGTACGTCATGCCCGCCGCCATGAGCTACGCCAGCGCACTGGCCGTCGACGACCACCGGCTGGCGGCGGCGTCGGTCACCACGATCGCCATCCCGTCCGCGCTCGCCGCGCTCGCCGTCACCTTCGCCCCACGCGGCGGCGGGCGCGCGGTCCGCATGCTGCTCGGCGCCGTGCTGTGCGCGGCCCTGGCGTTCGCCGCGAGCCTCGCCCTGGTCCACACCGGACTGGCCGCGCCAACCCTGTTCCTCGACGCCGTGCCCTCCGCCGCACTCGGCGGCGTCATCACGGCGGCCCGCACCACCAACCGGAAGAAGGAATCATGATCGTCGTCATCGGCGGCACCGGCACCACCGGCCGCGCCGTCCTGCGCGGACTCCGCGCCCAGGGCGTACCGACCCGCGCCCTGGTCCGCACCCCCACCGACCTCCCCGGCGTCGAACAGGTCATCGGCGACGCGGCAGACCCCGGCGCGGTGCGCGCGGCCCTGACCGGCGCGGCAGGCTTGTTCCTGGCGATGGGGAACGGTCCACGCCAGGAGGCGATCGAACTCGGCGTGGTCGACGAGGCCGCCCGCGCCCGTGTGGGTCACCTGGTCAAGCTGTCCGCGCCTGGGCCCGAGAACTCGCCGGTCGCGGTTGCCCGGCTGCACCACCGGGTTGAGGAGGCGGTGCGGTCGTGGGGGATCACGCACACGTTCCTGCGGCCGTACGCGTTCTTCCAGAACCTGCTCTTCCACGCCGACCGCATCCGCGCCACGGGCTGGTTCCCGACCACGACCGGCGACACCAGACTGAACATGGTGGACGCGCGGGACGTGGCGGACGTGGCCGTGAACGCACTCACCTTCGGCGCCACCGGCACCCACGTGCTGACAGGCCCGGAGGCGGTATCGTACCCGGAGGTCGCCGCCAAGCTGACAGCGGCAGGCAGGCCGACCCGCTGCGTCAACATCACCCCGGACGAACTACGCGCCGACCTGCGCGGCGCCCCGGATTGGCTGGTGAACCACGTCCTGGAAATCCAGCACCTGTCCACCACCCACCCGGAACACCCGAACGACACGGTATCCCGCCTACTCGGTCGCCCCCCACGCTCCCTGGACAACTTCCTCCACGAACACGCCCCGGCATTCGGCGCCCCCACAACGACTCCCCCGCAGCAAGCGGCGACCAACTAGCCCAACAACCACAACTGGCGAACAACCGCACGATCCCACCGCTTGCCAGGCACCCGACCCTTCCCGCTCCCAACCCCCTTCTCTCCCGAGCCATCCACACAACCGCCGCAGGATCCCAGCTCCCGCAGAACGCAACGCGCCCCCGCCACATGGTGTGCCATGGAATTGAGTGGTGGGTCGGCCTGGTACACGTCGGCGGTAGCGGGTTCAGCCTGGCGGGGTGAGGGGAGCTGCGAGGCGGCCTGGGGTGAGCGGGCGTATGCGGCTTGGCTGGGACTGGGCTCACTCTTGTCTTGACCACCCCGAGGCCCAACAAGCACAGCCCCGCCCTCCTCTGGGGGGGGGACAGCCCTGCTCCAGTCTATCGGTGCTGGGGTATTGGGAAAGGAGCCGCGAGATCCTGTGGATGGATGCGGCGGATGTGGACAACTCGCGATCAAGGAAAAAGGCCGCCGAGTGGGCCAGCGGGTTCGACGTGGAACCAACGAGTCGGAGAAAGGTTGAAGGCCCGAGCCGCCAGGGCTCGGGCCTTCAGGCAAGGTCGGCTACTTGAACTGCTCGTCGCAGCCCTTGTCGCCTTCGAAGTAGCCGATGCGGAAGGCCTCCACACGGGCGAAGCCGGACGGGACCTGCTTCCCGTTCACGTCCGCCGCGATCAAACTGCTGTCCTGCAACAGCTCCGCGACCGCCTCATCCAAGTCCCCAACCGCCAGGCGCAGTTTCGTCGTGCTGTTGTCGCCCAAGTCCGTGAAGTGCGCCCAAGCCCCCGTCAAACAAGCCGTGCGCAGCCCCGTCTTGTCGCCCTCCAGAGGCAGCTTGACCCCCTTCTGGATGGCCAACGAGTACCGCGAAGCGATTTCAGCGAACGCCGCGAAGTCCCCGATCCCAGCGCCGTCGACCCCAGGTTCCTGCCCCTTCTTCGGCGGCGTCGCGATCTTCCGCATGGCCTGCGGGTCAACCGCGACCACGTTCTCCTCCTGGCAGTACGACACCGGCGGCGTCGAACGCCCCTTGGCGCAATCCGCGCCGTTGTACGTGATCTTCGGCGCGGCAGCACCCGTCCGCTTGAAGGCCTCTTCCAGGCTCTGGCTCAGCAGGACCTGGATCTCCGCATCCGTGAACTTCACGTCGCCGTTCTTGGCGGTGTCCATTTCCGCTTCGGCGCGTTCCTTCTCCACGATCCGGTTGTTGATCTCGTCCATGGTGATCCGCGCGCACCGGCCCGGGCCCTCGGCGAAACCGGCCTGGAAGGCGAAGACGCGGTCGAACGCCAGGCCGTGCGCACCTTGCTTGGCGGCGGAGAGGCCTGCCGGGTCGCGGATGAAGAACATGGTGGCCAGCACGTGGTTGAGGCCCTTGCCGGTGTTCACGTCGAAGTGCTTGGCCTTGCCCTCGGCCACCCAGCGGAAGAAGCCGCCCGCATAGCAGTCGGCCTGCTGTTCCTTGACGATCGTCTGGGTGGTCTGGTTGATGCCGCTCTTCTCGCCCAGCCGGAACTGCACCGCGTGGCCCATCTCGTGGGCCAGCACGGCCACCACCGACATCGGGCCGAACTGCTTGTTCAGCATCGGCAGCAGCACGCCCCGGTCCCAGGCCACGCTGTCGTCCGCACCGCAGTAGAAGGCGTTGACCAGTTCCTTGGTGCTCTGGCCGCACAGCTTGACCGGCGCGCCCTCCGAGTCGTACGACGCCAGCCTGCGGATGGGCTCGAACTGCTTGCCGTCGAAGCCCGCGGGCATCTGCTCGATCCAGTAGTCGTAGATGTCCGACAGCGCGTTGACCGCGAGGCGGTCCATCTCGCCGCCGTCGGCGTTCTCGACGGCCAGGGTGGCGTCCGGGACGCCCTTCTTCGGTCCGGTCGGACCCTCGTTGTTCACCGGGATGCCCGCCGCCGTGCCCGCGTCGATGTCGCCGACGCCGCGGGCCTTGCCCGGGACCTCCTCCGGCGAGCACCCGCTCAACTGGACGACCACCGCCAGGGTCACGGCCAGGACCGCCGCCACCCGCGCACCCAGAAACCGCACCGTGTCCCCGTTTCGCCTCCGTGCTTGACAGGGTGCACAGTACTGGGGCGGATTACCCTCCGTTGGCAAATCCCGTCACGTCACGTGATTCCACACGCGTCGCCACCCTGGGTGAACCCCTTGCGGAACTCGCGCACGCGGTCGAACCCGGCGCCCTTGGCCGTGCCCTTCACGTCGCGGGCGGCGTAGTCGTAGTCGAGCAGCACCTGCACCGCCTCGTCGAGGTCGCCCGGGGACAGGTAGCGCTTGTTGGCGGCGAACAGCGAGCCGGTGAACGAGCCGGACAGGCACACCGCCGACCGGCCCGCCTGCTCCCCGTCCAGCGGCTTGCCCAGGGTCTGCCGCGCGGCGAGCCCGTAGCGGCTGGCCAGCAGGGTCGCGGTGGCGTAGTCGCCGATCTCGGAGTGGATCTTGGGCAGTTCCCCGGACTTGTCGTACGCCAGCGCCTTCGTCGACGCGCAGAAGGCGACCGGTCCCTGTTTGCCGCCGTCGCAGGTCGGCTCGCCGTCGGCGCCGGTCGCGGCGGGCGGGGTCCACTGCTTGCCCTTGTCGGCGACCAGCTTGGTGAAGTAGTCGTCGAGGCCGGGGGTGACCGAGTCGAAGATCTCGCTGAAGGTGAGGTTGCCGCCGCGGGCCTGGTCGTCGGCGCTGAGGAAGCCGCCCGCGGTGAACGTGCGGTTGTCGACGGTCATCTCCGAGCACAGCTTCACGCCCTGCTCGTAGCCGTCCTGGAAGGCCGAGACCCGGTCGAAGGCGTCGCCGTGCGCGCCGCGGTCGCCCTGGCTGGTGCCGATCGGGTCGCGGAAGCTGATCAGCGACTCGAGCGCCTGGTCGAGCCGGTCGGTCTCGATCTCCAGGTGCTCGGCCTTGCCGTCGGCGACCCAGCGCACGAAGGCGCCCGCGTAGCAGTCGGCCATGGCCTCGATCAGGATCGTCGGCCACTTGCGCGGGTCGGCCTTGCGCTCGTCGAGCCCGGCGCCGGTGCGGTCCTGCACGGCGTGCCCCATCTCGTGGGCCAGCACCAGCATCACCGCCGCCTCCCCGAAGCGGTCGCGCAGCACCGGCAGCAGGGCGGCCCGGTCCCAGGCGATGATGTCGGCGTTCGGGCAGTAGAACGCGTTGCCCTCCACGTCCGCCGCCTTGTCCGCGCACGGCGGCGCCTTGGCGTCCGCGTCGGCGGTGTCGACCGAGTAGTAGCCCCCGGACAGGTCGTCGAACGGCTTGCCGAAGGCGGTCGGGAAGGTCTCGGTCCAGAACACCCGCACGTCGGTGACCACGGTCGCGGCGAGCCGGTCCACCTCGCCGCCGTCGGTGTTCTTGACGAACGACTTCGGGTCGACGCCCGTCCCCGGGGTGTCGCGGGAGACCACCGAACCCTGGCTGAGCGGTGTCCCGGCCACCTCGGTCGTGCACGCGCTCGCCAGGAGCGCCAGCACGGACAGCAGCAGCACCAGCCGGGACTTGCCGGGTCGGTTCACCCGCCCAGTGTGCCCCAGCCCCCACTCGCCACGCTCAGGACTCCTCGGTCGGCACCTCGGGCAGTTCCGGGGCGTCCTCGGGTACCAGCCACACCACGCCCTGGGGCGGGAGTTGGAGGACGACCGACGCCGGGCGGCCGTGCCAGGCGACGGGCTCGGCCTCCACCGACCCGAGGTTCCCGACCCCCGACCCGCCGTACGCGGCGGCGTCGGTGTTGAGGACCTCGCGCCAGCGGCCGGTGCGCGGCAGGCCCACCCGGTAGTCGTGGTGGGGCGCGCCGGAGAAGTTGGCGACGCACAGCAGCTCCGCGTCGCCGCCGAGGCGCAGGAAGCTGAGCACGTTGCCCGCCGAGTCGTTGGCGTCGATCCAGGAGAAGCCCTCGGGGCGGGTGTCGTCGGCGTAGAGCGCGGGCCGGTCGCGGTAGGCCAGGTTCAGGTCGCGGATCAAGGACTGGATGCCGCGGTGCAGCGGGTTGTCGAGCAGGTCCCAGTCCAGCGACCGCGACTCCGACCACTCCCCCGGCTGCCCGAACTCGCCGCCCATGAACAGCAGCTGCTTGCCGGGGTGCGCCCACATGAACGCCAGCAGCGCGCGCACACCCGCCGCCTTGTTCCAGTCGTCGCCGGGCATGCGGGTCCACAGGGAGCCCTTGCCGTGCACCACCTCGTCGTGCGAGAGGGGCAGCACGAAGTTCTCGCTCCAGGCGTAGACCAACGAGAAGGTGACCTCGTTGTGGTGGTACGAGCGGTGCACGGGGTCGTGGCCAAGGTAGCTGAGCGTGTCGTGCATCCAGCCCATGTTCCACTTGAACCCGAAGCCCAGCCCGCCCAGGTGCGTCGGCCGGGTCACGCCGGGCCACGCGGTGGACTCCTCGGCGATCATCACGGTGCCCGGGTGGTGCTTGTAGACGGTCGCGTTCAGCTCCTGCAGGAACCGCACCGCGTCCAGGTTCTCCCGGCCGCCGTGCTCGTTGGGCAGCCACTCGCCGTCCTTGCGGGAGTAGTCCAGGTAGAGCATCGAGGCGACCGCGTCGACGCGCAGGCCGTCGACGTGGAACTCCTCGATCCAGTACAGCGCGTTGGCGACGAGGAAGTTGCGGACCTCGTTGCGACCGAAGTCGAAGACGTACGTGCCCCAGTCGGGCTGCTCGCCGCGCCGGGGGTCGCCGTGCTCGTAGAGCGGGCTGCCGTCGAAGCGGGCCAGCGCCCAGGAGTCGCGCGGGAAGTGCGCGGGCACCCAGTCGACGATCACGCCGACACCGCGCCGGTGCAGCTCGTCGACGAAGAACCGGAACTCGTCCGGGGTGCCGAACCGCGAGGTGGGCGCGAAGTACGACGTGACCTGGTAGCCCCAGGAACCGCCGAACGGGTGTTCGGCCACCGGCAGCAGCTCGACGTGGGTGAAGCCCTGCTCGGCGACGTACTCACCGAGCTGGTCGGCGAGCTCCCGGTAGCCCAGGCCCTGCCGCCACGAGCCGAGGTGCACCTCGTAGACGCTCATCGGCGCCGAGCTCCACGACGTCGCGTCGCGGCGGGCCAGCCACTCGTCGTCGGACCACCGGTACTCCGAAGTGGACACCACCGACGCGGTCGCGGGCGGCACCTCGGTGGCGAACGCCATCGGGTCGGCCTTCTCGTGCCACGACCCGTCCGCGCCGTGGATGCGGAACTTGTACCGGGTCCCCGGGGTCACCCCCGGGATGAACAGCTCCCACACCCCCGACGAGCCCAGCGAGCGCATCGGGTTCGCGCGCCCGTCCCAGCCGTCGAAGTCGCCGCACACCCGCACGCCGCGCGCCGTCGGCGCCCACACCGCGAACGAGGTGCCCTGCACGACCCCGGCCGGGGTCTCGTACGAGCGCGGGTGTGCGCCCAGCACGTCCCACAGCCGCTCGTGCCTGCCCTCGCGGAACAGGTGCAGGTCCAGCTCGCCCAGGGTGGGCAGCCAGCGGTACGGGTCGTCGACCAGCTCGGGGCCCGCGCCGTAGTCGACCTCCAGCAGGTACTCCGCGGGCGCCACGTCGAGATCGGCGGCGAAGACGCTGTCGGCGACCTCCTCGGCCTCGTGCCGCCGGTCGCCGACGATCACGGCGACGGACTTGGCGTTGGGCCGCAGCGCCCGGACCACCGACCCGCCGGGGGCCGGGTGGACGCCGAGCAGCGAGTGGGGGTCGTGATGGGCACCGGCGATGAGGCGTTCGATCTCGTCAACCAAGGGGAATCAACCCTGCGCTATGTAGGATTCGAGCTGGTCGCGGCTGGCTTCCAGCTGGGAGATGTGGCTCTTGACGACGTCACCGATGCTGACGATGCCGACCAGGTCGCCGCCGTCGAGCACCGGCAGGTGCCGGATGCGCCGTTCGGTCATGGTGGCGGCCAGGCTGTCCACGCTGTCGTCGGGCGCGCACCCCAGCACCGGACTGGTCATGACGTCCGCGACGCGCAGGCCGAGCACCGCGGCGCCGTGCTCGTGCAGGCCCCGGGCCACGTCGCGTTCGGACACGATGCCGACGACCGCACCGCCGTCGACGACCACGAGCGCTCCCACGTTGCGCTCGGCCAGGACAGCGACCAGTTCGTCGACGCCGATCCCCGGTGCCACGGTGGCCACCTCGGAACCCTTGCCGCGCAACACATCCGAAATCCGCATGCCGACACCCCGATCCTGATCCTGGCGGCACCCGGCGAGCGGGCGTTTCTCGATCAGGTTAACCACGAACACGAATACCCGAAACTCGTGTTGCCTAAAAGTCGCAATCAACCCCCGCCTGTCACACGACGGATGGCGGCCAGCGGGATCGCCACCCAATCGGGTCGGTTGCGGTGCTCGTAGGCCACCTCGTACACGGCCTTGTCCAACTCGAAGGCGCGCAGCAGCGCCCCCTCCGCGCGCGGGTCGCCCGCGACACCGGCGTAGCCCTCGCAGAAGGCGGCGCGGTTGCGGTCGGCCCACTCGGCGGCCCGGGTCAGCCGCTGGTGGTCGGGTTCCTCGCCCGCCAGCAGGTGCAACGCGGCGTAGTCGAAGGAGCGCAGCATCCCGGCGACGTCGCGCAGCGCCGACTTGGGCCGGACGCGGTCCTCCGGCGGCGCGGCCGGTTCGCCCTCGAAGTCGATCAGGACCCAGCCCGAGGTGGTGCGCAGGACCTGGCCGAGGTGCAGGTCGCCGTGGATCTGCTGGACGGTCATGCCGGGCAGGCCGCGGGCGGCGTCGAAGGCGGCCCGCAGCCGCTCCTCGTGCTCGCGCAGCTCCGGGACATCGGCCAGCACGGCGTCAAGTCGCCCGTGCATCTGGTCGATCTCGACGGCCACCGCGTCCGCGCCGACCTCTTCGGTGCCGAGCACGGCGGCCAGGTCGGCGTGCACCTGGGCGACGGCGGCGCCGAGCCGGGCGGCCTCGCCCGCGTAGTCGCCGCCGACCTCGCGGGCGTGCAGGTCCTCCTCCGCCAGCAGGTCGCGCACGCTGGCGGTGGCGGTGGCCCAGCCCTCGGCGGCGCCGCCGAGGAAGCGCTGGGCGAAGCCGAGCACGGTGTCGTCGAGCGCGACCGTGGCGACCGGCTCGGCGACCTGCGCGCTGCCCGCCCTGGCCAGCGCCCGGTGCAGGTCGACGTCGCGGTTGGGCCCGGGGGTCGGCCGCCGGTACAACTTGAGGATGTACCGGTCGCCGTACACGACCGAGGAGTTGCTCTGCTCCACGCCGATCGGCCGGGCGCGCAGGCCGGTGGTGAGCCGGATACCCGGCTCGGCGCGCCAGGCGAGCCCGCCGGTGGTCGCGCCCTCGGCGAACAGGTCGAGCAGCCGGGACATCAGCTCGTGGTCCTGGGTGGCGTCGTAGTTCCGCCCACCGATGGCCGAGTGGGCCAGGTGCTCGGTCAGCTCGTCGCGGACCCCGACCAGCACCTGGTAGACCTCGTCGTCGGCGGTGACCAGCAGGTGCCGCAGACCGGGGTCGCCGTCGAACACCGTGCTCGACCGGGTGACCCGCACGTCGGTGATGGCCTGTCCCTTGGCCGCGAACCAGCGCTGCGCGGGCAGCCAGGCCCGCAGGTCCGCCACCGCGAGCTCGTCGAGCGCGCTCGGCCACTCCGCGTGCGGGTTCGCGCTCTGACCGGGGTTCACTGCGATTCGCCCTCCCCCGTGGTCGGCCGGGTGATCTGGAACCAGTAGAAGCCGTGGCCCGGCAGCGTCAGCAGGTACGGCAGCTCGCCGATCGCCGGGAACCGCACCCCGCCGGTCAGCTCGACCGGGACGCAGCCGTCGTGCTCGGACAGGTGCAGCTCGACCGGCTGCGGGAAGCGCGACAGGTTGTTGACGCAGATGACCACGTCGTCGCCGTGGGTGCGCAGGTAGGCCAGCACGCTCGGGTTGGACGAGCCCAGCTCGACGAAGTCGCCGAGGCCGAACGCCGGGTGCTCGGTGCGCACCTGGAGCATGCGCCGGGTCCAGTGCAGCAGCGACGACGTGTTGTTCATCTGCGACTCGACGTTGACCGCCTGGAACCCGTACACCGGGTCGGCGATGGTCGGCAGGTAGAGCCTGCCGGGGTCGCAGCGGGAGAAGCCCGCGTTGCGGTCGGGCGACCACTGCATCGGCGTGCGCACCGCGTCGCGGTCGCCCAGCCAGATGTTGTCGCCCATGCCGATCTCGTCGCCGTAGTAGAGCACCGGGGAGCCGGGCAGGCTCAGCAGCAGGGCGGTGAACAGCTCCTGCTGGTTGCGGTCGTTGTCCAGCAGCGGCGCGAGCCGTCGCCGGATGCCGATGTTCGCCTTCATCCGGGGGTCTTTGGCGTACTCGGCGTACATGTAGTCGCGCTCTTCGTCGGTGACCATCTCCAGCGTCAACTCGTCGTGGTTGCGCAGGAAGATGCCCCACTGGGCGCCCGCCGGGATGGACGGCGTCTGGGCCAGGATCTCCGAGATCGGGAACCGGGACTCGCGGCGCACGGCCATGAAGATGCGCGGCATCAGCGGGAAGTGGAACGCCATGTGGCACTCGTCGCCGCCGATGCCCGCGTCGCCGAAGTACTCGACCACGTCGGCGGGCCACTGGTTCGCCTCGGCCAGCAGCACCCGGCCCGGGTACTCGTCGTCGACGACCTTGCGGCAGCGCTTGAGGAACTCGTGCGTGCGCGGCAGGTTCTCGCAGTTGGTGCCCTCCTCCTCGAAGAGGTAGGGCACGGCGTCGAGCCGGAAGCCGTCGATGCCGATGTCGAGCCAGAAGCGCAGGACGTCGAGCATCGCCTCCTGCACGTCCGGGTTCTCGTAGTTGAGGTCCGGCTGGTGGGAGAAGAAGCGGTGCCAGTAGAACTGGCCGCGCACCGGGTCGTAGGTCCAGTTCGACGTCTCGGTGTCGACGAAGATGATCCGCGCGTCGGCGTAGCGGTCGTCGGTGTCGGACCAGACGTAGTAGTCGCCGTAGGGGCCGTCCGGGTGCTGGCGGGACTCCTGGAACCACGGGTGCGCGTCGGAGGTGTGGTTGAGCACCAGGTCGGTGATCACCCGGATGCCGCGCTTGTGCGCCTGGTCGAGCAGGTAGCCGAAGTCGTCGACGGTGCCGAACTCGGGCAGGACCGCGCGGAAGTCGCTGATGTCGTAGCCGCCGTCGCGCAGCGGGGAGGCGTAGAACGGCGGCAGCCACAGGCAGTCGATGCCGAGCCACTGCAGGTAGTCCAGCTTGTCGGCGAGGCCGCGCAGGTCGCCGGTGCCGTTGCCGTCGGAGTCGTTGAACGCCCGGACGAGCACCTCGTAGAAGACCGCGCTCTTGTACCAGCGCGGGTCCGGCGGTGCCGACCGGGCGTGGTGGAAGTCCCCGGCCTGCGGTTCGGTCAGGTGACCATCCGCGGTCACCGCCTCACCGGTGTGCGGAATGCCCGCCAACCCCAACGCGGCGTCGGGGGCGGTGGAGGTGTCCTGAACCGTCATGCTCGTCGCCCTGTCCGTCTGGCCCAGTCCGGCCGTCGTCCTTGTCGGTGCGCGTACCTGCTCGCCGGGGGCCGTCGGTCCACCCCGGACCGCGCCGCGGTCAACCCACACGATGTCCGATGTGCACAGTTCCCGCTCTCGGACCCCGGTGGGCGCTACCCAGAGGGATACCACCCCGGGAGGGATCCCACCCACCGAAGTTGATCACGATCGGGGCTCACCGTCGAATGTGGACGATGTGGGCCACCGAGGTCCACGGGTCGATGCGGATGTAGTTGGCCCGTCCCCACCGCCAGGTCTGCCCGGACACCTCGTCGTGCGCGGCGTGCGCGGTGTCGGGGTCGAGGCCGAGCGCGGCCAGGTCCAGCCAGAGCGTGCCCTCCTGGGGCGCGTTCGGGTCCAGCGTCACCACGGTCACGACCGTGTCGCCGGTGGCCGGGTCGGTCTTGGAGTAGGCCAGCAGCGCGTCGTTGTCCACGTGGTGGAAGCGCAGCGTGCGCAGCTGCTGCAGCGCCGGGTGGGCGCGGCGGATCGCGTTGAGCCGGGTCAGCCACGGTTGCAGCGAGCGGCCCTGGGCCAGCGCGCCCGCGTAGTCGCGCGGGCGCAGCTCGTACTTCTCCGAGTCCAGGTACTCCTCGCTGCCGGGGCGCACCGGCTCGTGCTCGTAGAGCTCGAAGCCGGAGTACACGCCCCAGGTCGGGGCGAGGGTCGCGGCCAGCGCGGCGCGGATGGCGAACATGCCCGGGCCGCCGGTCTGCAGCGATTCGTGCAGGATGTCCGGGGTGTTGACGAACAGGTTGGGCCGCGCCTCGTGCGCGTGCTCGACCAGCTCCACGCCGAACTCGGTGATCTCCTGCTTGGCCGTGCGCCAGGTGAAGTACGTGTACGACTGGGTGAACCCGAGCTTGGCCAGGCCGTAGAGCCGGGCCGGTCGGGTGAACGCCTCGGACAGGAACAGCACGTCCGGGGCGACCGCCTTGACCTGGCGGATGGTCCACTCCCAGAAGTCCGGCGGCTTGGTGTGCGGGTTGTCCACCCGGAACACCTTCACCCCGCGGTCGACCCAGAACAGCAGGATCCGCAGCACCTCGCCGTAGATGCCCTCGGGGTCGTTGTCGAAGTTGAGCGGGTAGATGTCCTGGTACTTCTTGGGCGGGTTCTCCGCGTACGCGATGGTCCCGTCGGGGCGGGTGGTGAACCAGTCCGGGTGCTTGATCACCCACGGGTGGTCGGGGGCGCACTGGAGCGCGAAGTCCAGCGCCACCTCCATGTCGAGTTCGCGGGCGCGGGCCACGAAGGCGTCGAAGTCGGCGAACGTACCCAACCGCGGGTGGATCGCGTCGTGGCCGCCGTCGGAGGAGCCGATGGCCCACGGGGAGCCGACGTCACCCGGCTTCGAGTCGACGTTGTTGTTCGGTCCCTTGCGGTTCACCTCGCCGATCGGGTGGATCGGCGGCAGGTAGACGATGTCGAAGCCCATGGCCGCGACCCGGTCGAGCTCCTTGGTCGCGGTCTTGAAGGTGCCGTGCACCGGCTTGCCCTCGGTGTCGAGGCCGCCGGTGGACCGCGGGAACAGCTCGTACCAGGAGCCGTAGAGCGCCGTCTTGCGGTCGACCCAGATCTGCGCGGTCTTGCCCTTGGTGACCAGTTCGCGGACCGGGTGCTCGGTCATCACCCGGCGGGCGGCCTCGGAGAGCGCCTCGGCGATGCGCGCGGGCAGCGGCGTGGTCTCGTCGCGCAGCGCGCGGGCGGCGGAGAGCAGCAGCTTGCGGTCCGCGCTGCGGTCGGGGCGGCGGCCGACGCGCTCCAGCAGCCGGGCGCCGACCTCGAGGTCGTTGGCCAGTTCGTCGGCCTGCTGCCCGGCGGCGACCTTCACCTCGACGGTGTGCGTCCAGGTGGCCCAGGGGTCGCTCCACGCGTCGACGCGGAAGGTCCACAGGCCCTCCGCGTCGGGCACGATGGCCGCGGCCCACCGGTCGGTGCCCGCGCCCTCGTGCCGCATGCGGGTGCGGCGGGCCTTGCCGTCCTTCGGGCCGCGCCAGCTCACGGTGGCCGCCACCGCGTCGTGGCCTTCTCTCCACACCGTCGCCTCGATGGGGACGTGTTCGCCCACAACGGCTTTGGCGGGGTACCGACCGCAGGACACGATCGGGGAGACGTCGTCGATGCCCAGCCGACCGCTCACCGGTACGGCTCCTTCCCGTCGCCTTCGGGTTAGCGCACTGATCAGCCCCCAGTGTGCCCTGTGCGACCGCGCCGGACATCACGTAACCCACCCGCGTCCCACCGCACGAGCACCCCGTTAGAGTGACCTTTTCAGGGTGTACCCGTTCCGGGCCGCGCGGAATCCCTCATTCGGCGGCCGTGCAAGCAGTACAACCGTTCGGGTGGGCCGGGTCGCGGGGCGAACGGTCCAGAATGGCCGATCGGGGCCCGCGACGGGCTCGATCGCGGTCGGCGACATTCCGACGAGTTGCGCATCACCGGCACCCGGTTTGATCAGCGGTTTCGGCGCGCGCGGCGCGCTCACGGAGGGTGTCGCGGCCCGGCACGGCTTGCTCGATCCAGGCTGGCCGCTAGGGTCGGAAGCCGTGAAAGCCGTGCGTCGATTCACCGTCCGTGCCGGGCTCCCCGAGCCGCTCGCCGATCTGGGCGTCCTCGCCACCAACCTGCGGTGGACCTGGCACCCGCCGACCCAGGACCTGTTCGCCAGCGTGGACCCGGAGATCTTCGACCACGAGGGCGGCGACCCGCTGCGGTTGCTCGCGCGGGTGCCCGGGGAGCGCCTGGAGCAGTTGGCCACCGATCCGGACTTCCTCGCCAGGGTCCGCGCGGTGTCCGACGACCTGCGCGCCTACCTCACCGAGCCGCGGTGGTACCAACGCCAAGGTGACGGCGGGGGGAACGGCACGCGGCTGCCGGGTTCCATCGCCTACTTCTCCATGGAGTTCGGCGTCACCGAGGCGCTGCCCAACTACTCCGGCGGCCTCGGCGTGCTGGCGGGCGACCACCTGAAGGCGGCGTCGGACCAGGGCGTGCCGCTGATCGGCGTCGGCCTGCTCTACCGGTCGGGCTACTTCCGCCAGTCGCTGTCCCTCGACGGCTGGCAGGTCGAGCACTACCCGGTCGTGGACCCGGACGGGCTCCCGCTGGTGCCGCTGACCGAGCCGTCCGGCGCGCCGATCCTGGTGCACGTGGCGATGCCGGGCGGGCGGGTGCTGCGCGCGCGGATCTGGAAGGCGCAGGTGGGCCGCGTCCCGCTGCTGCTGCTGGACTCCGACATCGAGGAGAACGCCGAGGACCTGCGCGGCGTGACCGACCGCCTTTACGGCGGCGACCAGGACCACCGCATCCGGCAGGAGATCCTCGCCGGTGTCGGCGGCGTGCGCGCGGTGCGCACGTACTGCGAGCTGACCGGCGTGCCGCAGCCCGAGGTGTTCCACACCAACGAGGGCCACGCGGGTTTCCTGGGCCTGGAACGGTTGCGGGAGCTGGTGTCCGGGCAGGGCCTCGACTTCGACCAAGCGCTATCGGCGGTGCGGGCGGGGACGGTGTTCACCACCCACACGCCGGTGCCCGCGGGCATCGACCGGTTCCCGGTCGACCTGGTGCAGCACTACTTCGGCGACGGCACGCTGCTGCCGGGCATCGACCTGCGCCGCATCCTGGCCCTGGGGGCCGAGGAGAACGCGGGCATGTTCAACATGGCGCACATGGGTCTGCGCCTGGCCCAGCGCGCCAACGGCGTCTCGCAGCTGCACGGCGCGGTGAGCCGGGAGATGTTCGGCGGCCTGTGGCCGGGCTTCGACACCGACGAGGTCCCGATCACGTCGGTCACCAACGGCGTGCACGGCCCGACCTGGGCGGCCCGCGAGATCACCGCCGTCATCGGCGACCCGCAGGACGACGGCTACGAGTCGTTCGACGAGTCGGTCACCGACGCGCGGCTGTGGGAGCTGCGCTGCGGGCTGCGCGCGCGGCTGGTGGACGAGGTCCGCCGCCGGGTGCGCGCGGCCTGGTTGCAGCGCGGCGCGTCGGCGCTGGAGCTCAACTGGACGGATTCCGTTTTCGACCCGGACGTCCTGACCGTCGGCTTCGCCCGCCGCGTCCCGACCTACAAGCGCCTGACCCTGATGCTGCGCGACGCCGACCGCCTGCGGCACCTGCTGCTGCACCCGGACCGCCCGGTGCAGCTGGTGGTGGCGGGCAAGTCCCACCCGGCGGACGACGGCGGCAAGGCGCTGATCCAGCAGATCGTCCGGTTCGCCGACGACGCGGGTGTCCGCCACCGCATCGTCTTCCTCCCGGACTACGACATGTCGATGGCCCGCTACCTGTACTGGGGCTGCGACGTCTGGCTGAACAACCCCATGCGCCCCCTGGAGGCCTGCGGCACCTCGGGCATGAAGGCGGCCCTCAACGGCGGCCTGAACCTCTCCATCCGCGACGGCTGGTGGGACGAGTTCTACGACGGCAGCAACGGCTGGGCCATCCCCACCGCGGACGGCGTCACCGACCCGGTCCGCCGCGACGACCTGGAGGCGGCGGCCCTGTACGAGCTGCTGGGCTCGCAGGTGGCGCCGCTGTACTACGACCGCGACGGCAGCGGCGTCCCCGCCAGGTGGATGGCCATGGTCCGGCACACCCTCGCGTCCCTGGGCCCCAAGGTCCAGGCGTCGCGCATGGTCGGCGAGTACGTGCAGAACGCCTACGCCCCGGCCGCCACCGCGGGCGCGCTGGCCCAGTCCGATGACTTCCGGGTCGCCAAGGACCTCGCCGCCTACCGCCTCCGGCTGAGCGGTTCGTGGCCGCACATCCGCGTCATCGACTGCGAACTGCACCTGGAGGACGGCCACACCCCGGTGATCGGCGACCGCGTCCCGGTCCGCGCCCGCGTGGACCTGGCGGGGTTGGACCCGGCGGACGTGGAGGTCCAAGCGGTGGTCGGCCGAGTCGGCGACACGGACGAACTGACAGACGTGGTCACCGGCACCATGCACCACAACGGCGACGGCTACTACGCGACCGAATTGACGTTGCCACACGCGGGTTCCCTCGGCGTGACGGCCCGGGTCCTGCCCAAGCACGGACTGCTGGCCACACCGGCGGAACTGGGCAAGGTCGTCCTCGCCTGATCTCCTGCTCTGTTTACCGGCCGCGCGGCTAACCCCGCGCGGCCTTTTCTTTCTCAGCTCCAGCTGAACCCCGCCTCACCACACAACTTCCGCAGGACCCCAACCTCACCCAACGCAACACGCCCTTTCCCGCCCTCACTTCCTTCGCCAACCACCCCCGCCCGCAGCCGCCACAAAGCCCAGCCCTCAGAACGAAACGCGCCTCCAGCACATCACTCAGACCGTTCCGCCCCCTCCCAGCAACCCGAAGAAACCACCGCAAGATCCCAGCCCCCGCGCAACGCGACATGCTCCCACCACATCACTCAAGCCGTTCCGGCTTCTCCCCAGCCACCCCGAAACCGCCACCCGAACCCAGTCGCACCCAACCGCGACGCGCGCCCACCACACCGTTCCAACCATTTCGACTTCTTCCCAGCCACCCCAGAAACCGCCGCTGGAGCCCAGCCCCCACCCAACACAACGCGCCCCCATCACACCGGAGCAGCGTCGCCCCCTACCCAGCCACCCCGAAACCGCCGCAGGATCCCAGCCCAACGCGCCCCTGCCACACGCCTCGATTGGGTGGACTTGCTTTGCGTGGGGGACGAGCCTGCCAAGCTCTCCCGCGGGTGGGGTGGGCTTGCCCATCCCACCCGCTCTTCCCCACCGCAGGCTCGTAGGGGCCCCGCGCAAAGCAAGTTCACCCAATCGAGGCCGCGCATCTTTTCCGCGAACAGCCGGACCGATCAACCCAGCCACGACCCCAACCGGCACCCCGCAGCACAAAGATGATCAACGCACGCCTCCGGCCCCCACTATCAACCCTAGCGATGAGGACCGACAATTCGGGAAGAGGGACTGTTTCAAAATCGGTGTTTCCGGCCCGACACGCCGGGCCGAAGGTCCGGCGGGATGGGCACTGTGAGTGATGACATCCGATGTTGTGAGTCCACGCAAGAGTGAGTCGAAGCCGGCGCGGGAGCTGTCGCCGGAGCAGGCCGCCGCGGCGGCGATGGTGGCCGAGGCCAAGGCTCGAGGGCTGGCGTTGACCGGCCCGGACGGCCTGCTGAAGTTGTTCACCAAGAACGTGCTGGAAACCGCGCTCAACGAAGAGATGACCGAACATCTCGGTCACGAGAAGAATCGGGCCGCGCCCGAGCGTGACTCGACGAATGTGCGGAACGGCACGCGGCCGAAGACCGTGATCTCCGACGCCGCGGGTGAGGTCGAGATCGACGTGCCGCGGGACCGAGAAAGCACGTTCGAACCGCACATCGTGAAGAAACGGCAGCGTCGACTCACCGATGTGGACGAGATCGTGCTGTCGCTGTATGCGAAAGGGATGACCACTGGGGATATCTCGGCGCATTTCGCGGAGATCTATGGAGCGTCGGTCAGCAAAGAGACGGTATCGCGGATAACCGACAAAGTCGTCGCTGAAATGAACGAGTGGGCCAACCGCCCACTCGACGCCGTGTACGCGGCGGTGTTCATCGACGCGATCGTCGTCAAGGTCCGGGACGGCCAGGTCGCCAATCGGCCCGTCTACGCCGCCATCGGCGTCACCGTGGACGGCCACAAGGACGTCCTGGGCCTGTGGATGGGCGCCGGTGGCGAGGGCGCCAAATTCTGGATGAGCGTGCTGATCGATCTCAAGAACCGCGGCGTGGCCGACGTGTTCTTCCTCGTCTGCGACGGCCTGAAAGGCCTCCCCGACGTCGTCACCAATGTCTGGTCGCGGACCATCGTCCAGACCTGCGTCATTCACTTGATCCGGAACACGTTCCGGTTGGTCGCCCGTCAGGACTGGGACGCGGTGAAACAGGACATCAAACCCGTTTACACCGCGCCCAGTCCCGACGCCGCTCTCATCGCGTTGGATGAACTCGAGGAGAAATGGCGCAAGAAGTACGGGGCCATGATTCGGCTCTGGCGCAACGCCTGGGAAGAGTTCATCCCGTTCCTCGGCTACGATATCGAGATCCGGCGCATGATCTGCTCTACGAACGCCATCGAGTCCCTGAACGCCCGCTACCGCCGAGCTATCCGAGCACGCGGACATTTCCCGACCGAACAGGCAGCGATGAAGTGCCTGTATCTTGTGACACGCAGCCTGGACCCCACCGGCACAGGCCGCGCCCGATGGACGATGCGTTGGAAGCCCGTGCTCAACGCGTTCGCCATCACATTCGGTGACCGCTGGCCAGGAGCCGAGACCTACTGATCAACAACGCCGGACACACCGATCATGGGATAGACCCCGGGAAGAAGACGATCAAGCCTGTGAGGCTTATTCAGCGGCGTAGAAGTAGAGGCCGATGACTGCGGAGATGGTGTCGATGGGGCGTCGGTAGTCGGTGTGAAGAACGCGCCAGGTCTTGAGGCGGGTGATGGCGCGTTCGACCACGACACGGATGGAGTTGTGGTGCCGGTTGAACTCCACTTCTCAGTCGGGCTGTTCACGGTTGCGGGGTTTTCTGATCGGGGTGAGGATGCCGCTGCCGATGTAGCCCTTGTCGCCGAGCCAGGTGCCGGGGTCTCGGCCGTCGAGATCGTCGGCCGTGGGAACGCGGTGTCCGAGCAAGCCGACCACCGGTGGTGTGACCGCCGTGATCGCCCGGCTGATCGTCGACTGCGACACCTCGAACGCGTCCGCCAACTCCGCTTGAACCCGATTCCGGCGCGGGTACGCCACGCACCACCACACCCCGACAACAAAACGGGCCCCGGAGCAACACCCCGGGGCCCGCCAAAACCCAAGATCAGAACAGCGCGCTGGCCAACTCCCGACGCGCCTTGACCACCCGCGGGTCGTCCGCCGGGAACAGGTCGAACAACGACACCAGGTGCGTCCGCGCCTTGTCCCGCTCCGCCCCCGAACTCCGCCGCACCGCCGCGATCAGCCGCCCGAACGCCTTCTCCACCTGCTGCCCCGCCAACTCCAGGTCGGCCGCCCCCGCCTGCGCGTCGACGTCATCCGGTGACGTGTCCGCCCGCACGATCACCGACGGGTCGATCGCCTGCGTCCGAGCCAGGAACCGCACCTGCGCCAACGCCGCCTTCGCGTCCGCGTTCGCCGGTTCCGCGTCCAGGATCGCCTGGTACCGCGCCTCAGCCGTCTCGAAGTCACCAGCCTCGAACGCGTCCTCGGCCGCCGCGAACCGCTCGTCCTCCGGCTCCGGCTCCGCGACCGCCGCGGGCGCGCCCGCCTCGGCCGCGCGGATCCCCGGCAACCGGTCGCGCAGCGCGTCGAGGATCGAGTTGATCCACTGGCGGACGCGGTCCTCCGGCGGTACGTCGTTGAACGCGTCGACCGGCTGGCGGGCGGCGATGGCGATCACCATCGGCACCGCCTGCACACCGAACAGCTGCGCCACCCGGGGACTGATCTCCACGTCCACCTTGGCCAGCCGCCAGGCGCCTCTGCCCTCCACGGCGAGCCGTTCGAGCACGCCGACCAGTTGCTTGGACTGGGCCGACCAGCCCGCGACCAGCGCGACCACCACCGGGACCTCGGCGGAGCGCTCGACCACCTCGGCCTCGAAGTTGGCCTCGGTGACGTCGATGGAGTGCGCGCCCGAGGTGGCGGGGGCGTCGGTGTCGTCCTGGTCGGACGCGGGCGTGGCGGGCTTGGGTGCCCGCGCGGCGGCGTCCGCGCGCGCCTTGAGCGCGGACAGGTCTACGGCCCGGGATAGGGCGGCCGACAGTGCGGCGGTCTGGCGTGGATCTGGCCTGGTCACTCCCTCATCCTGGCACGCCCCCTGATCCCACGTCCGCGCTACCGGCCATCCCCCACCAGCGCGGCGAGCCGGGCCGCCGGGCTCAGCGCCATCGGGTTGACCCGCATCCGGTCGTTCTCCCTGGTGATGCGCAGGGCCAGCGGCGCGACCAGCTCCACGAACCGCTCGGTGCCCCGGTCGCCCAGCTGCAGCCACGGCGCGGCCGCGGCCTCGTCGGTGAGGTCCTCCACCGACTCGCGCAGGCCCCGGCCCTCCTCGGTGAGCACGTCCGGCTCGTCGAGGACGCCGCGGTCCTGCAGCCTGCCGACCGCCGCGTGCCACTCGTCGTCGGGGACGTTGCGGGCGGTGCGCAGGTACTCGGGGTCCAGGTCCCGGTCGACGCCGATCGTGACGAGCGCCTCAACCGGGTCCAGCCCGGCGGTCACCAGGGCGGCCACGTGCCCGTCGCCCCGGGACTCGCGCAGGGTCGTCACCGCCTGCCAGAGCGCGAGGTGGGGCTCCGCGGGCAGCGGCAGTGCCGCGTTGGCCGCGCCGAGCGGGCGCCCCGCCGTCGGCACCCACCCGACCACCGCGCGGGCCAGGTCGGCCGCCTCGGCGACGTCCGGCCCCTCGACCGCGTCGCCCAACAGCCGCCGCAGGGCGCCGTCGACGCCGCGCAGCCGGGCGGCCAGGAACTCCGCAGGCGACGCGACCGTCCACACGTCGGGGACGGCGCGCTCCACTCTGGAGGGGTGGAAGTTGTAGAACACGCTGGTCACCAGCCACGCGGGCGCGGCGCCCAGCGGCGCGGCGCGCATGCCGAAGTACCCCATCCAGCGGCCCCGGCAGCCGAGCGCGTCGGTCTCGGCGACTGACTCCGGGGTGAAGTAGGTGACGGCGTGGTACGGCTCGAAGCACTCCCACAGCACGCGAGGGTCCACGTCGGCTCCCAGGTAGTAGGTAGTCGGATAGTAGGACGTCCGAGCTTTACTCCGCCAGGTACTCCTCGACCCTGGCGACCTTCGACTCCAGCTGACCGGTGTACCCGGGCCGGATGTCGGCCTTCAGCACCAGGCTCACCCTCGGGTACCGCGCGAGCAGCACGTCGGTCGCCCGCCGCACCACGCCCATCACCTCGTCCCACTCGCCTTCCACGATCGTGTACATGGCGGTGAGCTGGTGCGGCAGCCCCGACTCGCGCACGACGCGCACCGCGGCGGCGACGGCCTCGCCGACGTTCTCCGACTCCCCGCCGAGCGGGCTGACACTGAAGGCGATGAGCACGGGCGCACTCCTGGCTCGGAGACGTGAACGGGCGGGTGACTGGGCCGAACGTGGCCGCACACTATCCGGGCGACCGCGCCGCGTGACAGGGCAGCCGAGAGCGGTCCGGGACACACCGGTCGATTCCCGCAGCCCACGGCCGTGCGGGCGAACCCACTGGTAGCTTCCTTTCCCATGAGGCCGCGCTCGTTGTCCTTCGACCCCATCGCCCGCGCCGCGGAGCTGTGGGAGGAGCGCATCGGCGACTCCACGACCATGGCCGCGGTGACCAGCGTCATGCGCGTGCAGCAGATCCTGCAGTCCGCCGTGGACGCCGCGCTCAAGCCGCACGGGCTGACCTTCGCCCGCTACGAGGCACTGGTGCTGCTGACCTTCGCCAAGCGCGGCAGCCTGCCGATGCGGGTGATGGGCGAACGGCTGCAGTTGCACCCGACCAGCGTCACCAACATCGTCGACCGGCTGGAGGCCGACGGCCTGGTCAAGCGGACCCCGCACCCGACCGACCGGCGCACCACCCTGGCCGAGATCACCGACGCGGGCCGCGAGCGCCGCGAGCAGGCCACGACCGCCGTCACCGCCGTCGACTTCGGCCTGCGCGGCCTGACCGACCGGCAGACCACCCAGCTCACCGACCTGCTCGCCAAGGTCCGCAAAGCGGCGGGCGACTTCCAGGACTGAGGCATTCCCTCCCGCCACCATCCCCGCCCGGCACCGTTCCCGACCTGGCACCGGATCTCGCCCGAAACACCGAGCGCCGCCCCGGAATCCGTTCCGGGGCGGCGCTCGGGTCAGTTTCGGGTTCTCAGGCGTTGACGCTGAGCAACATGCCCGCGCGCAGCTGCTTGGGGCCGACCGGGTCGAGCTTGCCGGTGCGCAGCGCCCAGCGCTCGAACAGCAGTGTCGCCAGTGGAGGGACGCTGGCGACCAGCGCCCACACCGTGGTCCACCGGTTCCAGCCCAGCTGCCGGGAGGAGACCAGCGTCACCACGACGTAGGCGACGAAGACGGCGCCGTGGATCGGGCCGAAGACCTTGACCCCGAGGTCGCCGTAGTCGGTGGCGTACTTCACGAGCATCCCGAGGAGCAGGCCGACCCAGGAGACGGCCTCGATGACGGCGACCGCGCGGAAGCGGGCAGCAGGCGTGCGCATGATCCCAGTGTGCGGCGTGAGCGCGCTCACCGAGGGCTCGGGCCACCGCGCTGACCAGCGGTTTTCAGCTGTCCTCCCAACTGAAGACCCGGGTCGCGATGAAGCTCACAACGAGGATGAACCCCAACAGGACGCCGCACGGCACCAGCAGCGCCTCGACGCCCTTGCCGCGCACCATGACGTCGGTGAGGCCGTCGTTCATGTGCCGCAACGGGAACACCTTCGACACCGCCCGCAACCACGACGGCGCCATGTCGATCGGGAAGAAGGTGCCGGACAGGAACGCCATGGGCAACGTCACGATGTTGGCCGCGGCGGTGGCCGCCTCCTCGGTCTTGCAGAAGGCGCCGACCAGCATGCCGATCGAGAAGAACGCCAGCACGCCCAACAGGAAGATCGGGATCGCCAGGTACCACGTGCCGGACAGTCGCAGCCCGAACACCGGCAGCGACGCCACCCCGGTGAACAGCAGTGCCTGCGAGACCGCGACGGTGACGGTGACCAGCACGCGCGAGGACAGCACCGTGACCGGCGACACGGGTGCCAGCCGCAGCCTGCGCAGCACCTGCTTGCGCCGCCAGGTCACCAGGGTCATGCCCGCGCTGAACACCGCGCCGACCGCGATGCTCCAGCTCAGGATGCCGGGGGTGAGGTACTGGATGGGTTTGAGCGAGGAGTCCTCGACCTGCTGCGCGGTGAAGTCGAACTTCGGCGGCCTGCCGCTGGCCCGCACGTTGAGCGACTGCGTGACGCCCGACACCAGGCCCTGCACGGTGCCCGCCTGGGCCTGGTTGCTGGCCGCGAAGTGCAGCACCACGCGGTCGCCGTTGACCTCGACCAGCCCGGGCAGGTCGCCCGCGCGGACCTTGGCGACGCCGTCGTCCAGCTTGTCGAACCGCTGCACCTCGACGGCCCCGGTGCGCTCGAGGGCGACGACGACCTCGCCGTCGCCGTAGGCGCCGAGCTTGATCTTGTCCATGCCCGCGTCGCGGAACAGCAGCCCGAAGACCACCAGGAACATCAGCGGGAACAGGAAGGAGAAGAACAGGGTGGTCTTGTCCCGCACCAGGCCCTTGGCCATCGCCTTGGCCAGGCTCTTGAACGCCGTCACGCGCGGTACTCCCGTCCGGTCAGCTGGAGGAAGACGTCCTCCAGGGTGGCGGTCCGCACCTGCAGGCCGTCGAGGGTGCCGCGCTCGGCCAGGGCGGCCAGCAGCGGCGCGGGGGTGCGCGTGGTGAGCACCAGCGACTGCTCGTCCTCGCCGACCTCGTCGGCACCGGGCAGGCCCGCGGCGTCGGCGGCGGTCAGCGTGCCGCGCTCGAGGGTGATCCGGGTGGGCGCGTCGAGCCCGCGGACCAGGGCGGTCGGGGTGTCCATGGCCAGCACCCGGCCCTGGTCCATGATCGCCACCCGGTCGCAGAGGATCTCGGCCTCGTCGAGGTAGTGGGTGGTGTAGACGATGGTCTTGCCGCGCTCCCGGATCACGCGCAGCACGTCCCACAGGTTGCGGCGGGCCTGCGGGTCCAGCGCGGCGGTGGGCTCGTCGAGGAAGACGACGTCCGGGTCGTGGGCGAGCGCGCAGGCGATGGACAGCCGCTGCCGCTGACCCCCGGAGAGCTTGTCCTCGCGGGTGCCCGCCTTCTCGGTGAGACCGACCAGTTCCAGCATCTCGTCCACGCGGCCTGCGCCGACGCCGTAGAGCGCGGAGAAGGTCTCCAGCTGCTCGCGCGCGGTCAGCCGGTCGAAGAACGCCGACGCCTGCAGCTGCACGCCGATGCGCGGCAGCAGGGCGGGCTTGCGCGGGAACGGGCTCTCCCCCAGCAGCCGCACGGACCCGCTGTCCGGCTCGCGCAGCCCCTCCATGATCTCCAGTGCGGTGGTCTTCCCGGCCCCGTTGGGTCCGAGGATGCCGAAGAACTCCCCGTGGCCGACGGTGAACGACACGCCGTCGACCGCTTTCAAGTCCCCATAGGACTTGCGGATGTCGTCGACGACGATTGCCGCCGCACCCGCCCCAGTGCTGGTCATGGGGGCAACATACGTCGGCGACCGGCCGGTCCGCCGCCGACCCCGCACACCGGCCGCCCGGTTGCGCTGATCGGATCAGTCGGATCAACTCAAGAGGCCACCTGGACGGCCTATTCGTTAAACCGCGAGTAATTCAAGGGTGAAGACAATCGACCGCCAGTCGCGCGAACGGGCCCGGTCAGTCGAATACCCCGATCACCCGGGGTGGTCGTTCTCCCCGTCGGCCGTCAACGCGTGCGCGGCGGTGTACGGGTCGCACTCCCCCGCCGCGACTCGGACGGCCAGCGCGTCCAACCGGTCGCCGCGCCACCGGGCGCGCAGCGCGGCGAGCGCGACGGCCTCGATCTCGGCGCGCGCCCGTTCGACGCGGCGCGCCGCGAGGTCGCCGTGCGCGGCGGTCCAGTCGTGGTGCGCGTCGACGGCCTCGACCAGGTCGGCGATGCCCGCGCCCCGGTCGGCGGTGGTCTTGACCACCGGCTGCCGCCACGACGCGCCCCGGATTTCCCTGCGCCCCAACGAGATCGCGTGCTTGAGGTCGCGGACGGTGGCGTCGGCGCCGTCGCGGTCGGCCTTGTTGACGGCGAACACGTCGGCGATCTCCAGGATGCCCGCCTTGGCCGCCTGGATGCCGTCGCCCATGCCGGGGGCGAGCAGCACGACGACGCTGTCGGCCAGCGCCACGACGTCCACTTCGGACTGTCCGACCCCGACGGTCTCGACCAGCACCACGTCGAACCCGGCGGCGTCGAGCACCCGGACGGCCTGCGGGGTCGACCAGGCGAGGCCACCGAGGTGGCCGCGGGTGGCCATGGAGCGGATGAACACGCCGGGGTCGGTCGCGTGGTCCTGCATGCGGATCCGGTCGCCGAGCAGCGCGCCTCCGGAGAACGGCGACGACGGGTCGATGGCCAGCACCCCGACCCGCTGCCCGCGCGCCCGGTACGCGCCGACCAGGGCCGACGTGGTGGTGGACTTGCCGACCCCGGGCGCGCCGGTCAGCCCGACGACCCGCGCGCGGCCCGTGTGCGGGGCCAGGGCGGCGGCGATCTCGGGCAGCCGGGGACTGGCGTCCTCGACGAGCGTGATGAGCCGGGCGACCGCGCGCGCGTCGCCGCCGCGCGCGCGGTCGACCAGGTCCGGCACCGCGTGGGTGCGGGTCAAGCTCAGCCCTTGGGCACGCTGATGATCAGCGCGTCGCCCTGGCCGCCGCCACCGCAGAGGCCCGCGGCGCCGACGCCGCCACCGCGGCGCTTGAGCTCGTAGGCCAGGTGCACGACCAGCCGGGCCCCGGAGGCCCCGATCGGGTGGCCCAGGGCGATGGCGCCGCCGTTGACGTTGACGATGTCGCCGCTGACGCCGAGCTGCCGGGTGGAGACCACGCCGACGGCGGCGAAGGCCTCGTTGATCTCGACCAGGTCCAGGTCGGCGGCGGCGATGCCCTGCTTGGCCAGCGCGGCCTTGATCGCGTTCGACGGCTGCTCGTGCAGGCTGGCGTCCGGTCCGGCGACGACGCCGTGCGCGCCGATCTCGGCGATCCAGCTCAGGCCCAGCTCCTCGGCCTTGGCCTTGCTCATCACGACCACCGCGGCGGCGCCGTCGGAGATCTGCGAGGCCGAGCCCGCGGTGATGGTGCCGTCGCCCGCGAACGCGGGGCGCAGCTTGGCCAAGCCCTCGACGGTGGTGTCGCCGCGCACGCCCTCGTCGGTGTCGAACACGACCGGGTCGCCCTTGCGCTGCGGGATGTCGACGGGGGCGATCTCGTCGGCGAAGCGCCCCTCGGCGATGGCCGCGGCGGCGCGCTGGTGCGACAGGGCGGCGAAGGCGTCCTGCTCCTCGCGGGTGATGCCGTAGCGGGCGTTGTGCTTCTCCGTGGAGGCGCCCATGGCGACCTGGTCGAAGGCGCAGAAGAGGCCGTCGTGGGCCATGTGGTCGACCAGGGTCACCTCGCCGAACTTGAAGCCGGCGCGGGACTTGGGCAGCAGGTGCGGCGCCTGGGTCATGGACTCCTGGCCGCCCGCGACCACGATGTCGAACTCGCCCGCGCGGATGAGCTGGTCGGCCAGCGCGATGGCGTCGAGGCCGGAGAGGCAGACCTTGTTGACCGTCAGCGCGGGCACGTCCATCGGGATGCCCGCGGCGACCGCGGCCTGCCGGGCCGGGATCTGGCCCGCGCCCGCGGTGAGCACCTGGCCCATGATCACGTACTGCACCTGCTCGGGGGCCACGCCCGCGCGCTCCAGCGCCGCCTTGATCGCGACACCGCCGAGCTGCGCCCCGGTGAAGTCTTTGAGCGAGCCGAGCAGTCGGCCGATCGGTGTGCGGGCACCGGCGACGATGACGGATCCGGACACGGCGGTCTCCTAAGCGATGCGAACGGTCGTTAACGTGGACCATACTCGCGGACCAGCGATTTGCCACGCCGGGCTGTGAGTGACCGCACAGCAGGCGTTACCGCGGGTTAAGGGCGGCGTACTACGTTCGAGCCATGAGCAGCGATGTCCTGAAGAAGCACGTGCTGGCCATCGACCACGTCGGCATCGCCGTGCCCGACCTGGACGCGGCGATCGCCTTCCACCGCGACCACTTCGGCCTCGTCCCGGTGCACGAGGAGGTCAACGCGGAGCAGGGCGTGCGCGAGGCCATGCTGCGCGCCCCCGGCGACGACGGCACGGGCACGGCCGTCCAACTGCTGGCCCCGATCGACGAGTCGTCGACCATCGCCAAGTTCATCGGCCGCAACGGCCCGGGCCTGCAGCAGCTGGCCTACCGGGTGGCCGACGTGGCCGCCACCACCGAGGCCCTGCGCGCCGCGGGCCTGCGCGTGCTCTACCCGGAGCCCAAGCGCGGCACGGCGGGCAGCAAGGTCAACTTCGTGCACCCGAAGGACGCGGGCGGCGTCTTGGTCGAACTCGTGGAACCCGCCGCCGAGCACTGACCCCCGAATGAGGGGCCGCCGAGCAACCCGCTCGGCGGCCTCGCACTCGCTTCGACCACTCCAACTCACGCCAACCCATCCCAACCCGCGCCGAGGCAGCACGCGCGAGGGGCCCCGCAATAGGGAACTCCTATTTCACTCCTACGGCGGGGCGAGCTGCGACGAGAAGACGTCGAGCCCGCCCCGTGGACAGCTCGGGCGCATGTGGACCGAGCCGTGATTGGGCCGTGATCGGGAGCGGACCGGTCAGCGCACGCCGCGCATGAGTTTGCGTACGAGCGGGGTCATGGCGGCCATGGCCACGCCGAGGGCGATGGCGACGCCGCCGAGGACGCCGAAGTAGGCGGGTTCGTCGTCCTTCGAGTAGTACTCGGCCAGCGCGCCCGCGACCGACGTGCCCAGCGCCAGCGACAGGTAGAACAGCGCGACCATCTGCGCGGTGAACGCCTTGGGCGCCAGCTTCGTCGACAGCGACAGCCCCACCGGCGACAGGCACATCTCGCCGACCACGAAGATCACCAGCACCAGGACCAGCAGCAGCGGCGGGATCACCTTGTCGCCCTTGGTGAACCCGAGCAGCGCCATCACCAGGAACGCCACGCCCATGGACCCGACGCCGATGGCGAACTTGACCGGAGTGGACGGTTGTCGGTCACCCAGCTTCACCCACAGCGCGGCGAACACCGGCGCCAGCAGCACCACGAACAGCGGCTCCACCGAGTTGAACCACGACGGCGGGATCGACCACCCCCACAGGTCCAGGTCGACGCGCTGCTCGGCGTAGATCGCCAGCACGGTGAACTGCTGCTGGAACAGCGCCCAGAAACCGAAGCTGGCCAGGAACATCGGCGCGAACGCCCACACCCGCGCGCGCTCCACGCCGTCCACGCGCTTGCTGGTCAGCAGGACCGTGAACAGCGCGATGACCGCGGCGACGATCACCCAGGTGACCACGGTGGCCAGGTTGTCCGCGGCGATGACGCCGGTCAGCACCAGCACGAGGATCGCCGCGACGGCCACCACGCCGATCCCGAGCGCGCGGATCCGGTCCGGTCCGGTGAGCGGGTTGGGCACCACGCGGCCCGCGTCGGGCAGGTTCTTGCGGCCGAGGGTGTACTGGGTCAGGCCCAGCGCCATGCCGATGGCGGCGAGGCCGAAGCCGTAGTGGAAGCCGATGTTGTCCTGCAGCAGGCCGGTCAGCAGCGGGCCGACCAGGGCGCCCAGGTTGATGCCCATGTAGAAGATCGAGAACGCCGAGTCGCGGCGCACGTCGTCCTGGCCGTAGAGCATGCCGACGAGCGTGGTCGCGGTGGCCTTGAGACCGCCGGAGCCCAGCGCCACGCAGATCAGGCCGACGGCCACGCCCGCCACCCCGGGCAGCACGGCCAGCGCCAGGTGCCCGGTGAGGATGAGGACGCCGCTGTAGAACAGCGTGCGCTCGGGGCCGAGGAGCCGGTCGGCCACCCAGGATCCCGCGATGGTGGCGAGGTAGACGGAACCGCCGTAGGCGCCGACGATCCCGGCGGCGGTTGCCTCGTCGAGCCCGAGACCACCCTTTTCCGCGGTGAAGTACAGGTAGTACAGCAGGATCGCTTGCATCCCGTAGTAGGAGAAGCGCTCCCACATCTCGGTGCCCGCGAGGTTCGCCAGCCCTCGTGGGTGGCCGAAGAAGCCTCGGTCTTGCGTGACCTCGGTAGAGGTGCTCACGGTCGGTTAGTCCTTTTCACCCGGGTGCGGCGACACTGCCGCACATCAGTCGCGGTGGACCTTCCACCGACCGAACCGTATGACACGTGCGTGTTTTACCAACTACTAAACGTGTTGTCCGTCTCGTCCACGGCACGCGAGCGCGCCGCGAATAACCCGCCAACCAGCGCGAATGCGGACCAAATCCGGGAATACGGGGATTTTCACCCGCGCGACACGAAGCGGTTGATCCACTGTGGAGCGACGTTGCGCCACCCGGCGGACGACCGCGGTGCCCTGGGTCACACATCGCTGGTACTGAATCGCTACCCATGAGTAACGTCCCGGCTCCCGGGGCGCCCGTCCCGGTCGACGCACCCGTAACTCCCCGGGAGGTCCGCCGTGCAGCACATCCTCGAAGCGATCCAGGCAGGCGAGTCGGCCGCGCTGGGCGCGCTGCCGGTACCCGAGCACTACCGGGGGGTGACCGTGCGCGCCGACGAGGCGTCGATGTTCGACGGGCTGGAGTCCAAGGACAAGGACCCGCGCCGGTCGCTGCACGTGGACGAGGTGCCGACGCCGGAGCTGGGGCCGGGCGAGGCGCTGGTCGCGGTGATGGCCAGCGCGATCAACTACAACACCGTCTGGACGTCGATCTTCGAACCGGTGTCCACGTTCAAGTTCCTCGAGCGCTACGGCAAGGTCTCGCCGCTGGCCAAGCGGCACGACCAGCCGTACCACGTGGTCGGCTCGGACCTGGCGGGCGTGGTGCTGCGCACCGGTCCGGGCGTGCACAACTGGAAGCCGGGCGACGAGGTCGTGGCGCACTGCCTCAGCGTCGAGCTGGAGGGCCCGGACGGGCACGGCGACACGATGCTGGACTCGCAGCAGCGGATCTGGGGTTTCGAGACCAACTTCGGCGGGCTCGCGGAGCTGGCGCTGGTGAAGTCGAACCAGCTGATGCCCAAGCCCGCGCACCTGACCTGGGAGGAGGCCGCCTCCCCCGGCCTGGTCAACTCCACCGCGTACCGGCAGTTGGTCTCGGGCAACGGCGCGGGCATGAAGCAAGGCGACGTCGTGCTGATCTGGGGCGCGTCCGGCGGCCTCGGCTCGTACGCCACCCAGTTCGCGCTCAACGGCGGCGCGATCCCGGTGTGCGTGGTGTCCAGCCCGCAGAAGGCGGAGATCGCTCGCAAGATGGGCGCCGAGCTGGTGATCGACCGCAACGCGGAGGGCTACGGGTTCTGGAAGGACGAGCACACCCAGGACCCGCGCGAGTGGCAGCGGCTGGGCGCCAAGATCCGGGAACTGACCGGAGGGGACGATCCGGACATCGTGTTCGAGCACCCGGGCCGCGAGACCTTCGGCGCGTCGGTCTACGTCGCCCGGCGCGGCGGCACGATCGTCACGTGCGCGTCCACCTCGGGCTACACGCACCAGTACGACAACCGGTACCTGTGGATGAACCTGAAGCGGATCATCGGCTCGCACTTCGCGAACTACCGCGAGTCGTGGGAGGCGAACCGGTTGATCGACAAGGGCTTCATCCACCCGACGCTGTCGCGGACGTACGCGCTCGCCGACACCGGTCAGGCCGCGCTGGACGTCCACCGCAACGCGCACCAGGGCAAGGTGGGCGTGCTGTGCCTGGCGCCGTCGGAAGGGCTCGGGGTGCGCGACCCGGAGAAGCGGGCCAAGCACCTCGCCGCGATCAACCGGTTCCGCGGCGTGTGAAATCTCCCCCCGGTGGCCGTACCCCCCTCGCGGCCACCGGGGGGTTCCCGGAGTTTCCGCGCGACTATCCGTGAGCGCGCGCTCGTCGGCAGGTAGCGTGGGCGCATGGGCTTGGGTGAGGAACGCGATCTCGTCCCGTTGGGTGCCGGTTTCGACATCACCAAGCGGGGCTACAGCCGCGCTCAGGTGGAGGAGCACCTGGAGCGGATCGACGCCGAACTGCAACTGCTGCACGCCGACCGCAACGCGGCGGTGTCCCAGGCCGCCGATCTGGCCAAGCAGCTGGAAGCCAGCCGGAGCGAGATCAGCGACCTGCGCGGCCAGATCGACCGGCTGTCGCAGCCGCCGACCACGCTCGAGGGCCTGAGCGAACGCCTCCAGCGCATGCTGCGGCTGGCCACCGAGGAGGCGAGCGAGACCAAGGCGCGCGCCGAGGCCGAGGCCGGACGCATCCGGGGCAAGGCGGAGGCGGACGCGTCGTCCCTGCGCCAGCGCTACGAGCGGCTGATCGCCGAGACCGAGTCCCGCCGCGCCGACATGGAAGCCGAACACCGCGGCGTCGTGGAGAAGGCGCGCGCCGACGCGGAGCAGGCCGTCTCCACCGCCCGCGCCGAGGCCGCCCGGCTCGACAGCGAGGCCCAGGCCCGCCGCACGTCGGTCGAGGAGGACTTCGAGATCGCCATGGCCGCCCGCCGCACGGAGTCGATGCGCGCCCTGGCCGAACTCGAGTCCACCACCAAAGCCGACGCCGAACGCCGCGTCCGGGAGGCGACGGAGGAGGCCAACCGCCGCCGCCACGACGCGACCACGGAGTCGACAGCCCGTCTCCAGGAAGCCACCACCGAAGCCCACCGCCGGGTGCGGGAGGCGACGGAAGAGGCGAACCGCCGCATCACCCACGCCACCCAGCGCGTCGCGGCGCTGCGCCAGCTCCGCGCGAGGGTCGCCGACCAACTCCACTCGGCACGAGACCTGATCGCCGACGCGCACGTGCAGCTGGCCGACGCCGCCCCGGTCCTGGACCCACTGCCGGAGGAACGGCTCACCGCCAAGACCATCGACGGCACCCCAGCCGACGATTCGCCGACGAAGACGTTGCGGTCGGTGGTGGGGCCGCCGAAGGAGCACTGGGAACCGGCGGAGGTCGAACCGGAACGCGCCCCCGCGACTCCGCAGGGCCGCCCCACGGAGTCGGCCATCCCGGCTACGCCTCCCCCTGCGGCCGCAGACCGAACCCAGAAGCTGACGCGGCCGGGGAGTCAGTCCACGAACAAGCGGCCCGCTACCCGTCGCTGACCGGGGAACCTGATGGTCCCTCGGGACATACCCCAGACTCTGCCCCCAGCCATTCCGAGTTGTCCACAGGCTTGATCATCTCTGCCCGGAATTGTCGGTCCTCCTCGCTAGGATGGACAGTGGGGGCCGGAGGCATCGATTTGATCATCTTTGTGCTGCGGGGTGCCGGTTCGCGGCGTGACCGGGTTGATCGGTCCGGCTGTTCGCGGAAAAGACGGGCGGCCTCGATTGAGTGAACTTACTTTGCGCGAGGCCCCTACGAACCTGCGGTGGGGAAAAGCGGTGGGAGGGGCAAGCCCACCCCACCCGCAGGCGAGCTTGGCAGGCCCGTCCCCACACAAAGCAAGTCCACCCAATCAAGGCGTATAGCGGGGGCGCGTTGCGTTCTGCGGGACTGGGATCCTGCGGCGGTTGTGGGGGCGGCTGGGGATAAGCCGAAAAGCCTGAATGATGTGACGGAGATGCGTCGCGTTGAGTGGAGGCTGGAAACCTGCGGCGGTTACGGGAGTGGCTCGAGACAAGCCCAAAGCCCCAATGACGTGCCGGAGATGCGTTGCATTTGGCTGGGGTCCTGTGGCGGTCGTGCCGACAAGGAAGCGCTGTGCGGAGGAGCCCGGTCCGAGCCCCGCCCACAAGGGCTCGGACCGGGTGGTCAGCTGCCGGGGCCTCGGCGGAGGACGGCGTGGTGCAGTCGGTTGTAGCCGCGGACCGAGATGGGTCTGCGGGTGCGGAGGGTGAAGTCTGCGCTATCGGACAGGGCCGTGGCCAGTCCCCGGTCCGTCAACACCGTGCCGGGTTTCGCCGTGGCGGTGAGCCTGCTGGCGATGTTGACCACCGAGCCGTACACGTCCCCGTACCTGTTCAACACCCGCCCGTACGCCAACCCCGCGCGCAGCGGGGGCAGCACCGGGTCGCCCTCGGCGCGCTCCAGCAGGGCCAACGCGATCTCCGCGCCGTGGGTCGGGTGGTCGGCGACGAACAGGACCTCGTCGCCCAGCATCTTCACGATTCGGCCGTGGTTGTCGGCCACCACCTCGGCCGTGGTGGTGTCGAAGCGGTCGATGAGTCGGGCCAGTTCGTCCTCGTCGGCGTGTCGGGTCCGGGTGGTGAAGCCGACCATGTCCGCGAAGCCGACGACCTGGTCGCGCGTCTCCAGGTCCTCGGTGGCCAGGGCGCGACCGGCGTACGCGGCGAGGTGGCGGCGCCAGACGAAGGCCTGGAGCCGCTCCAGGTCGGGGAGCAGGGCCTCGACGAAACGGGTCAGTTGGCGGTCGTCGTCGAGGAGTTGGGGGTTGGCGGCGAGGACGTCGCGCAGGACGTGCACCTGCCACTCGGCCAGCCGGGACAGGTGTTGGCCCAGTAGCCGGGCGGTGGCGGTCGCCATGTCCGGTTCCAGTACGCCCGCCGAGATCAGCTCGTACGTCACCCGCAGCGCCTCGACGTCGCTGTCGGTGAACACCACCTCGTCGTCGGCCACCGTCGCGAAGCCGAGGGCGCGCCACAGCGTCGTCGCGCGCTCCAGCGGCACGCCCGCCTTCGCGCACACCTGTGCCCGCGTGTACCGCCGCTCCCCGCCGAGCAGGACCCGCTCCGCCCAGGCCTCGCTCACGTCGTGTGCACGATCAGCACGTCGACCCCCGACTTGCGGGCCACCTCCGCGGGCACCGACCCGAGGAGGCGACCCGCCAGCGTGTTGAGGCCCCGGTTGCCGACGACCAGCAGGTCCGCCCGCCGCTCGGCGACCACCGACGCCAGCGCCGACACCGGTTCACCGTCCACGACCAGCGTCTCGACCCGGGTCGCGCCCGCCTTCCGCGCGCGCTCGGCCGCGGTGCGCACCGCTTCCTCCGCCGGGTTCGCGCCGACGACCTGGTAGGCGACGTCGTCGCCGAGCGCGTCCTGGGCGCGGGTCACCTCGCGGGGCTCGCGCGGCCGGAAGGCGGACACGACGACCAGGCACGCGCCTGCCGCGGCGGCGACGGCGGCGGCCCGGTCGACCGCGCGGAAGGACGAGTCGGAGCCGTCGGTGCCGACGACCACGGTCTGGTAGGTCACGTGTCCCTCCCGAGCTACTTTTGGGTAGGTCTCGTCAGGACAACGACGTACCCGCTCGGAGGACGTGGCCGTCGGACCGGGACCCAGATCACACCCCGGCGACCCCGAAGTGGACGCGATCGTGCTTGCGGGACTCGATCTCGTCCACCACGGCTACGGCGAAATCGGCGTAAGACAACCGCGTGGCGTCGGGGGACGTACTGAGCTCGTAGTGGCCCGTGCGGGTGCCTTCGCGGTCGAAGTCCCCGGACGGGCTCACGATCACCCAGTCCGGCCCCGTGGTCGACGCGCGCAAAACCTGCGCGCCCGCGTCGTGGGCCAGGCAGAACGGCAGCCAGTCGGGGTTGAAGCCGGGGTCGTCGACGCCGCGGACCCCGGGCGCGGTCTCCAGCAGCACGGACAGCCCGACGTGCACGAGCCTGCCGACCCCGGCGCGGCCGAGGCCGTCGAGCAGGGCGCGGGTGGCGGCGGGGTAGAAGGTCGCGTGGTCGGCGTGCTCGTCGTAGAGGGAACTGACGGCGACGTCGTGCCCGGCGGTGACCTCGGCGATCCGGTCGGCGTCGGTCGCGTCGGCTTGGGCGTGGGTGAGGGCGGTGACGCGGTGGCCCCGCGCGCGGGCCTCCGCGGCGATGGCGGTGCCCGCGGTTCCCCCGGCCCCGAAGATGGCGATTGTGGTCATGACCAGGACAGTATGGATCGGATACTGGTTACTTCAACGATACTGGGTTACCGTCGCCGGGTGCCGAAGCAGCCCTTGGACCCGGACATGTTCGACCCGGCCTGCCCGTCCAGCGCCGTCCCGATCCGCATCGGCGACAAGTGGACGGCCCTGGTCGTCGTCTGCCTGGCCGACGGCCCGCGGCGGTTCTCGGAGCTGCGCGTGCCGATGCGCCGCGTGACGCCGAAGGTGCTGACCGAGACGCTGCGCGCGATGGAGCGCGACGGGATGCTCACCCGTACCCAGTACCCGGAGATCCCGCCGCGCGTCGAGTACGAGCTGACGGAGCTGGGGCGTTCCCTGCTCGACCTCGTGGCCGCCTGCCGCACCTGGGGCGACAAGCACCTGGCCGACGTGCTCGCGGCCCGCGCGGCGCACTCAGGCGAAGGAGCGCACCCAGGGCAGGACGGCGGCCAGGAACGCGTCCGGTGCCTCGACGGGCGGCAGGTGGCCGACGCCGGCTAGGGCGGCGAGCCTGCCCCCGGTCAGGTCGGCCAAGTCCCGCGCGAGGTCCAGCGGCATCAGGGCGTCGGCGTCGCCGTGCACGACGAGCACGTCGGAATCCAGTCCCCGCAACGTTTCCCGCGAATCCGGGCGCGCGGCCATGGCCCGTTGCGCCCAGGCGACCGCCGCCCCCGGCTGCGACTCCATCCAAGCCCGGACCTCGTCCGCCCGCGCCGGGTCGCGCAGCAGCGCCGGGAGCATGGAGTCGGCCAGCCAGGGCGCGATCCCGTTCCGCTCGGCGTTCTCCGCGATCCGCAACCGGTTGGCCCGCGCCTCATCGGTGTCGGCGACCGCCTTGGTGTCGACCAGCAACACGCCTGCGACCCGCTCCGGTGCCGCCCGCAGCAACGCCATCGCAACGTAACCACCCATCGAGCAACCGCCGACCAGCGCGCGGTCGATATCGAGGGAATCCAGCAACGCCAACGCATCCGCCGCAACGGTGTCGAGCGACGGCGGGTCTGTGCCGAGATCGGTACCGCCGAAGCCACGTTGCTCCGGCGTGATCAGGCGGACGTGTTCGGACAGCGGCCCCCGCACCCGGTCCCACATGCGGGAGTCGAGCGGGAAGGCGTGGCAGAGCAGGAGCGTCGGCACCTGCTCATCTTCTCCCGGTGACCCGCCCCTCGCGCACCCGCGCCACGGCGTCACCACCCGCCAGTTCCGCCCGGTGCCCGGGGTTGTCCAGGTAGAAGCGGAGGGTGTGCAGGACCACCAGTTGGTCGAGGTCGACCGTGCGCATCGGCACGGCACACACCAGGTCCGGCCCGAAGCGGACCGCGACCTTGCGCATGCGGGAATCCACCTCGACGTGGTGGTGGTGCGCGGCCACACCGAGGTAGTTCTGCCGGTTCGCGTTCCCGGACCGCCCCAGGCGCAGCGAGACGGGGCGGAACTCGGTGATCGCCTCCCACGGCAGGCGGACCTCGGGGCGAACCCAGTTGAGGACCACGTGGTCGGGGGTGAGGACGATGCCGACCTCCCGCTGCTTGCGGGTCAGCGCGAACACGCCCGCGGCGAGCAGCAGCAGGCCGAGGAGGGCGAGCACGACACCGGCGGTCGCGGCCAGGCCACCGCCGTTGACGATGAGCAGGGCGGCCGACCCGCCGAGCACCAGCCCGGCCACGATGAGCACCACGGCGGCGGCGATCGTGGCTGGTCGGGAGGGGAGGAGCAGGCCGGGTGACCCGTCCGCGGCCACGGTCAGGGCGTCACCGGCCGGTGACCCGGCCGGGTTGGGCGTGCCATCGGCACGGCGCCACGGCTGCGGGCAGGGAAGGGTCTCGGCTCGGTCCATGATGACCATGCAAGCGCACCGACCGACCACACCGCCAGCCACCATCGCCGACTTGCCGACGACGAGCACCGAACGGTTGACCGGACCACCGCCCGCTTCCCGTTCACCCCGGCGTTCACACCCCAGGGCGCGCGGCACCCACCAACCACGCCCCGCGTGCCCGGCTCACCGCTGCCTTCCAGCCTCTGTGCCCAGCCACTCAAGAACCAGGCCGCCCATCCCCGGACACACCTCCCCCAGGACACGCGGCCCACCGACCACGCTTCGGCGTGCCCCGACCCACAGCTGCCCACCGACAGCCCACTGCACAAGCAAGCAGCCACCCATTCCCAGACACACCTGACCACGACACGGTCTCGTGCTCACCACAACACCCACGCCCCAAGGCGCGCGGCACCCACCGACCACGTCCCGCGTGCCCGGCTCACCAATGCCCACACCCACCAACCGCCACGGCCTGCCAGCAAGCGACCAGGTGCCGCGCTGCACACGGGATCTGGCGCCGGAACGGATACGGCCCTGATTCGGGCGTGCGGCACCTGCCAACCGCGCACAGCGCGCCCGGCCACCAACGTCACACCCGTCCGCGAACACCACCTACGGGGTCGGCCACGGGCGCGTGGCACCCGCCGACCACGTCCCACGTGCTCGGCTCTGGCAGCCACCAGCCAACCCCGCAGTCCTCAGCCCGAACCGAGGTACGGCCTCGAGTGCACCGTGCCCAGGCTTCGGAGCACCCGGACGCGCGGCATCGACACCGCACCGGCGCGTGTGGCAGTCGCCGGGCGGCGCTCACTGTGCTTGGCGCCGTCAGATCCCGGTCAGTCCCGCGAGGCGCGCGGTACCCGCCGACCACGCACAGCGCGCTCGGCCACCACCGCGTGCCCGCCCGGCCGCGACCGCACGGGCCGACTGGATTCGGCTCGCCTGGGAGAAGAGGCGCCTTGGGTTGGGCGTGGGGATGTCGGGTCCGGCCGACCCTGCTCATCCCAACGCCTCCGCCCACGGCGCGAACCTCGGTTTCGCGTCCCCGGCCGGCGTCCACACGCCCTCCACCTGGGCGTACGACACCAAGCCGTGGACCCGACGCGGGCTGGTGGGTACGGCTGTCCTGGATTGGTCCAGGCTAACGCGCGGCACCGACAAGAACTCCGCGCGGCGAATTGTGGGGAGGGTGTCGCGATCGGGTGAGTCGCGACGATGATGTCCGGGAAATCGGTCGAGTTCGCTTGGGGGAACCGTGGACGAGGTTGGGTCGGTGGCCGAGCCGGTGGCGGGGCAGGTCGCCGCGGCGGATCCGACCACCGCCGCGGTGCTGGGGGTCCACGTGGCGCGGGCCAACAAGATCAGGCGACTCCGGTGGGCGGCGGTGGGCTCCAGCGTCATGATGACGGTGGCGATCGTGCTGTTGCTGATCGGGGATTCCTACGCCACCGCGGCGTACAGCGCGGTGGCCGTCATCGCCATAACCATCGGGAACGCGCAGAACCTGCGGGCGGCCGGGACCGACGGGTGGATCCCGGCGGCGGTGGCGGCCATGGCGCAGCAGCCGTGGCGACCGGTCACCGCCCGGGTGGTGCGCGCGCGGCCCTGGTCGACCCTGGTGGAGATCGAGGACCAGGGCACCTTCACCCCGCTGCGGGTGCGGGGGCTGCCGTCAGCGTTCCGCGCGATGATCTCCCGAACCGGCACCGCCTGGGTCATCGGCCCGCACGGCCCCTGGACCTTCCTGCGCGTCACCGGCTCGCACACCTTCTGGGCCGCCAACGCACCTCGGCGCACGCCCTCTCCCGGCGCGCTGAACGAACGGGTCGACGGCGCCGAGGTGCACCGCCGCCTGGCCCGACACCTGGGCATCCCCGTGGTCACGGTCTTGCTCGTGGCGTTCGCGCTCCTCGGCATGGGGTTCTTGGTCAGCGTGAGCTGGCCGGGGGCCTGGATCGCCTATCTCCTCTATGTCCTCCTCATCTCCGCCATCGCCCTGCGCACCGAACGGCACCGCCTCGTCAACTCCCGGCTCCCCAGGCTCATCGCCGACGCCCACTGGACGCGATTCCCCGTTCGCCTGGAACCGTGGCAGCTCAACGCCAAGGGCATGACACGCGCGACTGCCCACTTCGAGGTCGACGGAACGCACCGGACCGCACTGCTGCCCGCCGCCACCGCCGATGTGCTCGGCGCGGCCACCCAAGAGGGTGCGCTGTGGTTCGCACAGGCGCCGGAAACGGGCAAAACAGTCGCCGTCGGTTTTCCGAATTGCCCATTGCTCGCGGTGGCCGAAATCCGGTGAAATCGCTTCATATGGCGCGATCCACCTGAGAGACTTTGTCGGCGTACGAGCACGGAGGCGTTGTTGACCGCGACTGGGGCGAGGCCGGTACCCGATCCGATCGCGGACCGACCGGCGGCGGAGGACCCGATCACCGCCGAGCTGCTGGACCTGGCCGCCGCGATGGCGAACCGGCTCCGGCTGGTGGGGTACGTCGCGTGCGCCGCGCTCGTCCTCAGCGCCGTGCCTACCGTGATCAACCTGAGCACGGGTGACCTCGGGGGCGCCGCCCCCTGGGCGCTGCTGGTGCTCTCCCAAGCCGTGCTGCTCTGGTACGCCTACCGCCCGGCGGGCCACCGGTCCTGGGCCGCGGCCGCCGCGGTGGCGATGGACCGGTCGCCGTGGCGACCGGTCCGGGCCAGGCTGGTGCGAGCAGGCAGGCTGTCCGCCGTGGTCGAGGTGGCCGACGGCGCCGGTTTCGCACCCGTGCGCGTGCTGCTGTTCACCCGTGCCCACCAGGTGATGGTCAACCGGGTGGGCACCGTGTGGCTGGTCGGTCCGGAGCGGGGCTGGAGCTTCCTGCGCGTCGCGGGCTCGCACAGCTTCTTCCCGGCCCGCCCGCTGCGCCACTCCCCCGGGGGCACCCCGGTCGCCGCGGTCGAGGAGCACGAGGTGACCCGCGGCGTGGCCCGCACCCTGCGGTCGCTCACGCTGCTCCCGACACTCCAGATCCCGCTCATGGTCCCCGTGTCGTACCTGGCCTCGATACCGATCGGCGCGCTGGACTGGTGGCCCATCGCCGCGACGTCCACGGCGCTCGCCGTGGTCGGCGTCCTGGTGCCGCTGCGCCTCAAGTGGGGCAACGTCCGCCTGCCCGCGATGGTCGACGACGGGCCGTGGGTCCGCGTCCCCGCGCACGTCACCCCGTGGCGGGTACGCCCGGACGGCACCGCCACGGCCACCGTCGCCCTCCACTTCGACGACGGCGCCAAGCGCACCGCCACCCTCCCCGCCGCGGGCGTCGACGTGCTCGGCGCCATCTGGTCCACCGGCTCGCTCTGGTTCATCGGCTCCCCCGACCCGGGCAAGACCGTCGCCGCGGGTTTCCCCGGCTGCCCCCTGCTGGCGTTCGCCAAGATCGGACCGGACCGATGACGGTCCGCCCCGCCGACGAGCTGCTGGATCACCCGCCCGTCACCGACCAGCGACCATCCTGCTCAACCGGACCCACCCCAGCCGCCACGTCGCGTTCGGTGTGCTGACCGGCCTCGCGGCCGGGCTGTCCGCGGTTGCGTTCAACCTGGTCGACGAGCCATCACGCCTGCTCATGTGGGTGTTCGTGATAGTCGTCGCCGGATTCGTGCGGTTCGCGAACGGGTCGGACAAGTGGGTGCGTGAGATGGTGCGCACGGGCTCGTGGCGCGGGCTTCCCGCGAAGCCCGCGCGCATCCGCGACACACCGGCCGTCGCGGTGGAGACCGACGGGCACACGACCTAACTCCGTCCCCACCGGATGTCCGCCGCGCACCACGCCGTCATCGCGCACACCGACGACGACACCGAGGTGGCGCTGCGCCTGACCGCCGCCGACGTGAGCCTGCTCGGCGCGGTCTGGGAAACCGGCGGTCTGTGGCTGGCGGGCGACCCGGTGCCGGGCAAGGCGCCGGCGGCCGGGTTCCCCGGCTACCCGCAGCCAGCGGTGGCGAAGGTCGCCGCGGTCAGCGGCTCAGCGCGAAGGTGACGCCCGGGCTGGTCGGCTCCGGCCGGGCCAGCCAGTGGTCGGAGACCGGCAGCTCGCCCTCCAGCGCGGCCAGCACGGCGTCGCGGGCCAGCGGCAGCACCTCAGCGACGGTGACGGCCCGCCCCAGTTCGGCGGACAGCGAGGTCACGCCCGCGTCGCGGATGCCGCACGGCACGATCCGGTCGAAGGCGCTCAGGTCGGCGTCGCAGTTGATCTCGAAGCCGTGCATGGTGACGCCGCGCTGCACCCGGATGCCGATCGCGGCGATCTTGCGCTCGGGGCGGGTGCCGTCGGCGGGCAGCCAGACCCCGCTGCGCCCCTCGACGCGGCCGGTGGGCAGGCCCAGCCGGGCGCAGGTGTCGATCAGGGCCTCCTCGACGCGGCGCACGTACTGCACCACGTCGACCGGGTCGGCGAGCTTGACGATCGGGTAGCCGACCAGCTGTCCCGGACCGTGCCAGGTGATCTTGCCGCCGCGGTCGACGTCGATCACCGGGGTGCCGTCGTCGGGGCGCTCGTCCGGCTGGGTGCGCTTGCCCGCGGTGTAGACCGAGGGGTGCTCCAGCAGCAGCAGGGTGTCGGCACCGGCCTCGTCGGCGCGGGCCGCGGCGAGGTCGCGCTGCAGGTCCCAGGCGGCGAGGTAGTCGATCGTGCCGACCTCGCGCACGACCACCGGGTGGGCGTCGGCGCGGCAGGAGGTGTCCCGTGTGCTCACGTCCCCGACCCTACGCCGGACGGGCGCGCGGGGAGCAGCCGCAGGGCGGCGGCGGTGAGCAGCCCCGCACCGACCACGCCGAGTGTCGCGCCGAACACGTCGGTGAGCCAGTGCACGTCCAGCACGACCCGGCAGACCGCGGCGAGCACAACGGCCACCGACGCGCAGAACACCACCAACTTCACCCGCTCACGCGCCAACCACGCGCACAGCACGACAGCGGTGAACCCGACCGAGGCCACGGACACGACGTGCCCGCTCGGGAAGCTGAAGTCCGGGTAGTCCCGCGGCCGTGCCCGCTCGAAGAACGGTTTGACCAGCGACACCGCCCGGCACACGGCGAGCAGGAGCACGCAGCGCAGCAGGAGCCCCATGCGCCCCGGTCTGGACCTCTGGAGCAGGGCCCACGCGATCAGCACCAGCGCCGCCACCGCGGGCAGCACCGGACCGAGCACGAGACTGCCCGCGTACGCGATGTCACCGGGCGCGCCGTGCCAGTCGGCGCCGAGCGTCCCTGCCACCGCCTGGTCGATGCCGGGGGCGGCGTCGGAAACGGCCCGGCCGAGCATGAGGAAAGCGGCCAGGAGGATCACGCCGAGGGTGGCGTGGAACTTCACCGCGCCTCGGTGTCGGCCAGCGCCCGGTCGACGGCGTGGAAGCGGAAGGTGAAGTCGTTGTCCGCCAGGACCTTAGGCACGACCTGCTGGCTGCGCAGCACCTCGTCGGCGAGCTCACCGGACGCGATCTTGAGCAGGGGGCGGGGCATCGGGAAGGGGGTGAGGCGGAACTTGGTCTTGGCGAGGGCGCGGGCGAACTCGGCGTTGGTGGCGGGGGTGGGGCCGACGAGGTTGACCGGGCCGCGGATGTCGTGGCGCAGCAGGAAGGCGACGGCGCGGACGTGGTCGTGGAGGTGGATCCACGGCATGTACTGGGAACCGTCGCCGAAGCGGAAGCCGAGTCCGAAGTAGAACAACGGCCGCAACCTGCCCATGAGCCCGCCGCGCCGGGACAGCACCTGGCCGGAGCGCAGGTGGACGACCCGCGCGTCACCTGCCGGCTCGGTCGCGGCTTCCCACCGCGCGCACAGCTCGGCCAGGAACCCCTCGCCCCGGTCCGCCGACTCGTCCGCGGGCCCGTTGGTGTCGCCGTAGTAGCCGACGGCCGATCCATTGAGGAGCACGGGCACCCCGTGCTTGGCGACCGCCGCCGCGAGCACCTCGGTCGGCTCGACGCGGGAGTCGAGCAGCACCTGCTTGCGCGCGTGGCTCCACCGCCGATCACCGATCCCGGCCCCGCAGAGGTTGACCACGGCGTCCACCCCGTCGAACGCCCCGTCATCGATCACCCCGGCGGGCGGATCCCAAGACCGCTCATCCGGTCCCTGCGCGGGACGCCGGACCAACCGCAACACCTCGTCCCCGTCCCCCCGCAACCGCTCAACCAGAGCGGTCCCCAACAACCCGGACGACCCAGCAACGAGTACACGCATGCCCCGATCGTCCCGAACATCCCGGCCCACCGCACGTTCGAGTGATCACCGACCAGTGTTGGTTGCCCACCTGTCTGCCGTGGACAACCGGCCCGAAAGCGCGGAGGGGCCGCCCGGAATCGGGCGGCCCCTCCGAAAGGGCGCTGGACTACAGGCCGAGGTCGCCCTCGAAGGCGCCTTCCTCCAGGCGGTTCTTGACCGCCGACAGGAAGCGACCCGCGTCGGCGCCGTCGATGAGGCGGTGGTCATAGGTCAGGGCCAGGTAGACCATCGAGCGGATGGCGATGGTGTCGTCGCCGCCCGCGTCGGTGACCACGACCGGGCGCTTGACGACCAGGCCGACACCGAGGATCGCCACCTGCGGCAGCTGGATGATCGGGGTGTCGAACAGCGCGCCCTGGCTGCCGAGGTTGGTCAGGTTGAAGGTGGCGCCGAACAGCTCGTCCGGGGTGACCTTGTTGGCCCTGGTCCGCTCGGCCAGGTCGGTGATCTTGTGCGCCAGCCCCGAGATGCTCAGGTCGCCCGCGTCCCGGATGGCCGGGGTGAGCAGGCCGCGGTCGGTGTCCACGGCGATGCCCAGGTGCTCGGCGCCGTGGTAGGTGACCTCGTTGGTCTCGTCGTTGATCGACGCGTTGAGCTTGGGGTGCTGCTTGAGGGCCTCGACGGCGGCCTTGGCGAAGAACGGCAGGAACGTCAGCTTGACGCCCTCGCGCTGCTCGAACGCCGACTTCGACTTGGCCCGCAGCTTGGCGATGCGGGTGACGTCGACCTCGATGACCTGGGTCAGCTGGGCCGCGGTCTGCAGCGACTCGACCATGCGCCGCGACACCGTCTGGCGCAGGCGGGTCAGCTTCTGGGTGGTGCCGCGCAGCGAGGTGTCCGCGGTGGGCGCCGGGGTGGCGGCCTTGGCGGGCGCGGCGGCAGCGGCGGCGGGCTGCGGGGCCGGGGCCTTCTTGGCCTCGGCGGCGGCCAGCACGTCCTGCTTGCGGATCCGACCACCGACACCGGTACCGGCCAGCGACGCCAGGTCGATGCCGTTCTCGGCGGCCAGCTTGCGCACCAGCGGCGTCACGTACGGCGCGCTGCCGTCGCGCGGGGCCTCCTGGCGCGACGCGGCGGCGGGCGCGGGCTGAGCGGGCGCCGGCTGGGCGGGCGCGGGAGCCGCCTTGGGCTCCTCCCGCACCGGCTCCGGCTTCGGCTGCTCCTTGACCGGCTCCGGCTCCTTGACCGGCTCCGGCTCCTTGACGGGCTCCGGGGCCTTCGCCGGGGCCGCGTTCGCGTCGCCGATGACCGCGAGCTTGCCGCCGACCTCGACGGTCTCGTCCTCGCCCGCGGAGATCTCCAGCAGCGTGCCCGCCACCGGCGAGGGGATCTCGGTGTCGACCTTGTCAGTGGACACCTCCAGCAGCGCCTCGTCGACCTCGACCGAGTCGCCGACCTGCTTGAGCCAGCGCGTGACGGTGCCCTCGGTGACGCTCTCGCCCAGCGCGGGCATCGTCACCTCGGTGCCCTCGGCCGACCCGCCCGACGGCGCGGGCGCCGCCTGCTCCTGGACCGGCTCGGGCTCGGGTTCCGGCTCCGGCTCGGCCTCCTGCTGGGCGGGCGCGCCGCCGCCCGCGGAGTCACCGGAGCCGTCGCCGATGATCGCCAGCTCGGCGCCGACCGCGACGGTCTCGTCCTCCTGCGCGACGATCTTCTGCAGGACGCCCGCGGCGGGCGACGGGATCTCGGTGTCGACCTTGTCCGTGGACACCTCCAGCAACGGCTCGTCGACCTCGACGGTGTCGCCCTCCTGCTTGAGCCAGCGGGTGACGGTGCCCTCGGTGACGCTCTCACCGAGGGCGGGCATCTCAACGGAGAACGCCATGGTGTTTCAGACTCCTCGTGCTTTGCTGCTTGGCTGACTGAGGTTGGGGCTGGGCTTTCCTTGGCCTCAGCCGTGCACGTGCAGGGGCTTGCCCGCGAGGGCGAGGAACGCCTCGCCGAGGGACTCGTTCTGCGTCGGGTGGGCGTGGATGAGCGGGGCGACGTCCTCCGGGTACGCCTCCCAGCTGTAGATCAGCTGCGCCTCGCCGATCAGCTCGCCGACCCGCTCGCCGACCAGCGTGATGCCGACCACGGGGCCGTCCGGCGCCCGGACCAGCTTCACGCCGCCGTTGGTCTTGAGGATCTGGCTCTTGCCGTTGCCGGAGAGCGCGTAGACCAGGGTCTCCGCCGCGCCGTACTTCTCCTTGGCCTGGGCCTCGGTGAGGCCGACCGAGGCGACCTCGGGCTTGCAGTAGGTGACCTTGGGGATGCCGGTCTCGTCGATGACCTTCGGGTCCAGGCCCGCGATGTCCTCGGCGATGAAGATGCCCTGCTGGAAGCCGCGGTGCGCGAGCTGCAGGCCGGGTACCAGGTCGCCGACGGCGTAGACGCCGGGCAGGTTCGTGCGCAGCCGCTCGTCGGTGAGGACGAAGCCGCGGTCCATGGTCAGACCGGCTTCCTCGTAGCCGTGGCCCGCGCTGTTGGGGCCGCGGCCGACCGCGACGAGCAGCAGGTCGGCGTCGAAGGTCTCGCCGGACTCGAGGGAGACGGTGACGGACTTGTCGTCCTGGGTGGCGCCGGTGAACCGGACCCCGGTCTTGAACTTGATGCCGCGCTTGCGGAAGGCGCGCTCGAGCTGTTTGGAGGCCCACTCGTCCTCCAGCGGCACCAGCCGGGGCAGCGCCTCGACGATGGTGACCTCGGCGCCGAAGGAGCGCCACACGCTGGCGAACTCCACGCCGATCACGCCGCCGCCGAGCACGACGACCTTCTCGGGCACGTAGTCGAGGTTGAGCGCCTGGTCGCTGGTGATGATCCGGCCGCCGATGTCGAGGCCGGGCAGCGTGCGCGCGTACGAGCCGGTGGCGAGGACCACGTTCTTGCCGGTGTAGCGGGTGCCGTCGACCTCGACGGAGTTCGGGCCGACGAAGCGGCCCGCGCCCTCCACCACGGTGACCCCGTTGGCCTTGAACAGGCCCTGCAAGCCCTTGTACAGACCGCCGACGACGCCGTCCTTGTAGGAGTTGACGCCGTTGATGTCGATGCCCTCCAGGGAGGACTTCACCCCGAACTGGTCGCCCTCGCGCGCGTTGTCCGCGACCTCGGCGGCGTGCAGCAGCGCCTTGGTCGGGATGCAGCCGCGGTGCAGGCAGGTGCCGCCGACCTTGTCCTTCTCCACCAGGATGACCGAAAGTCCGAGCTCAGCGGCGCGGAACGCGCACGCGTAGCCACCGGACCCGCCTCCCAGGATCACGAGGTCAGCGGAGGTGTTGGGCACGGGTACTCCTCGACGAGCGGCAGCGGTGTTTTTCCCGGTGGCGGGCGCGGTCGCGGCCCCGCCTGCCACCACTGGACATCTTGTCACTACGGTCACCACGCCTGCGAGGTGGCCGGTGTCTCCTAACCACCTGTTCGTGTTACTCACGAGTACCCCAATGGGGTTGCGGGACAATGGTCACGGCTGACCCGATTTCCGGAGGTGGCGCAGGGTGGGGCTGTTCGATCGGCTACGCGGCAAGCGCAAACCCGGCACCCTGCGCGGTGCCACGAAGCAGGACACCAGCCACCTCGACGAGTGGGCGTCGTCGCGCACCGGCGTGGAGGCCTACGTCGAACCGCGGACGAATGTGACCGATACAACCGTCGTCCTGGTCGCCCACGACGGCGAGTGGACCCGCCGCCGCATCAGCGACTTCGACGCGGCCATGGACTTCGGCCGCAAGCGCAGCATCCCGGTCTACGAGGTCGCCCGGGTCGGCTACCCCAAGCGCATGCGCGACTACATGGCGCGCCAGAAGCGCGAGGGCCGGGCCTGACCCGCGCACCTCCGCCGAGCGCAGCCCGACCACTCCCCCGGACACTCCACGCCCGGCACCCGCGCCGTTCCCGGCACCACCTCGGGCCCGCCGCACCGGCAGGCCAGGCACCACTTCCACGTTCGGCCCGCGCCGCGATCACGCCCGCCTCCGCACCATCGCCGCCCGCACCCGGCGCGACCCCGCACCAGGCTCACCGCCGCCACACCCGCCTCGACGGCACCGGGCTCCGCGCCTGCCTGGACGGACCCGCTGCTCAGCGACGGAGCGCCCCCGCGACCACAGCGGCGTGCTGGACGTGGATGGCGTCAGCGCCCGCTCGGACACGCTCCTCGACGGGGCCGCGAGCGCCGTCGATCAAGTCAACCCCACCACGGCACGCGCCCACTCGACGCCCGGCCACCCCACACCGCCACCCGACGCCGCCCGCACCGATCCCACCATTCTCAAAGACCACACAGCCCCGCCCACACAGCCCCGCCCACACAGCCCCGCCCACACAGCCCCGCCCACACAGCCCCGCCCACACAGCCCCGCCCACACAGCCCCGCCCACACAGCCCCGCCCACACAGCCCCGCCCACACAGCCCCGCCCACACAGCCCCGCCCACACAGCCCCGCCCACACAGCCCCGCCCACACAGCCCCGCCCACACAGCCCCGCCCACCCGGGGGCAGGCCCCGCCTTGAGCCTATCGCCGCAGGTCAGCGGCACGGAAGCGGTTGACCCGGAGCTGTGGACAGATCGCGGGCATGTGCACAACCCGCCCATTCCCCGCCCCGGCCAGCGCGAATCGGCGCGAAACCCGGCCTGGCACACACCCCCGCCAAACTTTCCGGAGAATCTCCGGCGGCGGGTGTCGGATCGGGGCGACGGCGTTCGTAGCAGGGGTGAGAAGCGGCCCACGAGGGCGGCGACAAGATCACAGGAGAAGTCATGGCGCAGTACCTGTTGTCCGTCCTCCACGACTCCGGCGACCTGGCCACCGACGAGGAGATGGCCGCGATCGACGTCTTCAACGAAGGCCTCCAGGCCGACGGCCACTGGGTGTACGCGGCGGGTCTGTCCGCGCCCGCGTCCGCCACCGTGGTCGACGGGCGGGCCGGGGAGCCGGTGTTCACCGACGGGCCCTACCTCGAGTCGAAGGAGCACATCATCGGCTTCTGGATCGTCGAGGCCCCGCACCTCGACGTGGCGCTGCGGCTCGCCGCCGAGGGGTCGAAGAGCTGCAACCGCCGCGTCGAGCTCCGGCCGGTGCTGCTCGGGTGACCGACGTCGAGGCGCTGATCACCCGGGTCCACCGCGACGAGTGGGCCCGGGTGGTGGCGACGGTGGCCAGGCGCGTCGGGGACCTCGACATCGCCGAGGACATGGCCGCCGAGGCGTTCGCCACCGCCGTCGAGCGGTGGCCGGTCGACGGGCTCCCCCCGAATCCCGGCGCGTGGCTGACCACCACCGCCCACCGCAAGGCCATCGACCGGCTCCGGCGCGAGTCCAAGCGCGAGGAGAAGCACCGGGAAGCGCTGATGCGGTACGACGCGCCCAGCCCACCGGGCGCCATCGACGACGACCGGCTCCGACTAGTCTTCACCTGCTGCCACCCGGCCCTCGCCGTGGAAGCCCGGACCGCGCTGACCCTCCGCATGGTCGGCGGCCTCACCGTGCCCGAGATCGCCCGCGCGTTCCTGGTCGAGGAAACGGCCATGAGCAGGCGCATCACCCGCGCCAAGGCCAAGATCAACGCCGCGCGGATCCCCTACGGCGTGCCACTGCCCGAGGACATCCCCCGCCGGGTCACCGGCGTCCGCACCGTCCTCTACCTGATCTTCAACGAGGGTTACCTCGCCTCCCGCCCCGGCCGCGACCCCGTCCGCGACGACCTCGCCGCCGAGGCCATCCGGCTGACCCGCCTGGTGCACGCCCTGCTGCCCGCGGACGGCGAGACCGCGGGCCTGCTCGCGCTGATGCTGCTGACCCAGGCCCGCCGCCCCGCCCGCGTGTCCGCCGACGGCGACCTCGTCGCCCTGGGCAAGCAGGACCGGGGCGCCTGGGACCGGACGCTCATCGCCGAGGGCCACGCCCTGGTCCGCGCACGGCTGGCAAGCGGGGAGGCTCCCGGCCGGTACCAGATCCTCGCCGCGATCAACGCCGTGCACACCGCGGCCCGCGACATCGAGGGCACCGACTGGTCCCAGGTCGTCGCGCTCTACGACCAGTTGGTCGTCGTCGACCCGTCGCCGATCGCACGGCTCAACCGGGCCATCGCGGTCGCCGAGCTGGACGGACCCCAAGCCGCGCTGACCGAGGTGGACGGTCTCCCGCTGACGGGCTACCACGCCTTCCACGCCACCCGCGCGGACCTGCTGCGCAAGCTGGGTCGCACCGAGGAGTCCCGGGCGGCCTACGACCGGGCCATCGGGCTCTCGCTCAACACCGCCGAAGCCGCGTTCCTCCGCCGCCGCCGGGGCTCCTGAGGGGGGTCGCCGAGCGGAGACGCCCGGCGACCCCCACGCTCAGCCGTTCTCGGCGATGTCGGCGAGGACGGCGGCGATGGTGCGGACCGGCACGCCCGTGCCACCCTTGCCCGTGTACCCCCACGGCCCGCCCGAGTTGAACGACGGACCCGCGATGTCCAGGTGCGCCCACGGCACGCCGTCGGCGACGAACTCGCGCAGGAAGAGGCCCGCCGCGAGCATGCCGCCCCAGCGGTGCCCGGTGACGTTGGCCAGGTCGGCCAGCCGCGAGTCGAGGTCGCCGCGCAGCTCCTCCGGCAGCGGCATCGCCCAGCCGCCCTCGCCGGTGGCCTGGGCGATGCCCGCGACGCGGTCGCGGAACTCGTCCGAGCCCATGACGCCCATGGTGCGGGTGCCCAGGGCCACCATCTGCGCGCCGGTCAGCGTGGAGGTCTCGATCAGGTAGTCCGGGTTGTCCTCGCAGGCGCGCACGATCGCGTCGGACAGGATGAGCCTGCCCTCGGCGTCGGTGTTGAGCACCTCGACGGTCTTGCCGCCGTACATGGTGAGCACGTCGCCCGGCCGGTACGCGGCGCCCGAGGGCATGTTCTCCGCCATCGGCACGGTCGCGGTCACCTGCAGCGGGTACTTCAGCTTCGCCGCCAGCACCACCGACGCGATCACGGCGGCGGCGCCGCTCATGTCGGAGGTCATGTGGTCCATGTTGGCCGCGGGCTTGATCGAGATGCCGCCGGTGTCGAAGGTGATGCCCTTGCCGATCAGCGCGACCTTCTTGCGCGCCTTGGGGCCCTTGTAGGTCAGCCGGACCAGCCGCGGCTGGCGGGTCGAACCGACGCCGACGCCGAGGATGCCGCCGAAGCCCTGCTTCTTCAACGCCTTCTCGTCGAGCACCTCGACCTCGAGGCCGACCGACTTGGCCAGTTCGACGGCGCGGTCGGCGAAGGAGGCCGGGTAGAGGTCGTTGGGCGGGGTGTTGATCAGGTCGCGCGCCGCGGTGACGGCCTCGGCGATCGCGGTGGCCGCCTTGAGGGTGGCGCGGTGCTCCTTGGTGGCGCCGTCGGCGGGCGCGGCGAAGTCCACCTTGGCCAGTTCGCGCGTGGCGGGCTCGGACTTGTAGCCGGCGAAGGTGTACGCGCCGAGCACGGTGCCCTCGACCGCGGCCTGGAGGTCCACAGTGGACAGGGTGCTGGCGACGTGCTTGCTCGGCCCGAGCGCCCGCGCGGCGGCACCGGAGGCCCGGCGCACCTGCTCGGCGGTGACCGCGCCGTCCGCGCCCGCCTTGCCCAGCCCGGCGGCGACCACCACGCGCGCCTTGAGCTTGCCCAGCGTGGGCACCTTGACGATCTCGTCGACCTTGCCGGTGGCACCGAGCGCACCGAGCACCTCGGCCAGCGCGCCGTCGAAGGCCGCGTCGACCGCCTCGGCGCCGGGGGCGAGCGCGAGACCGGAACCGTGCTGCACGGTGCCGACGACGACGGCGTCGACCCCCGCCTCGGATACCGGTGTGGTGGCCAGGGCCAGCTTGGGGGCGGTCACAGGTGTGCTCCTAGGGAAATGTCTCGGGTGTCCCGGCCGGAGTCCTCGTAGGACGGGCCCGGACCTGGTCGGGCGGGTCCGTTCGGCCAGGTATTTCACGCATGCTAACCAGTTGGTCGCGGCTTTCCACCAGTGCCCGGATGGAGAATCCCGCGTCGATCTGACACGGTTGTGCCCGTGACAGCGATGGGACAGGCCCCGCCGCGGACCTGGGCTAAGGTGCCCGCCGCCGGTGCGGCGGCGCTGGGCGCGGGTGCGCTGGTCACCTCCGGTCCCGCCGCGGCCGCCGCGGGGTGGTGGTCGCTGGCCGCGCTCGCGCTCGCCGGGCTTGTGGCCCTGTTGACCGCGGTGTCCCTTGCCGATCTAGCCGCACAGTCTTCTCCCGCCGCGGTTTCGGCGCACGTCAGGACGCGCCTCGGCGGGCTGCACGGGCGGATGGCCGGGGTGCTGGAGGTCGGCGGTCGCGTGGTGGCGGCGGGTGCGGTCGCCGGGGTGGCCGGGGCGTACGCGTGGCCCGCCCGACCAGCGGTCGCGGCGGTGGCCTTGGTCGCGGTGGTCACGGCGTTGTGGGTGGCGGAGTTCGCCGTGCCGCGCGGAGTGCGACTGGCCGCAATTGCTGTGATCATCGTCACAACCGCCCTGTTCGTGACAACGGGACTGGCCATCCAGCCCGTCGGGGCCGCCGTCGCGGTCGAGCCCGGGATCACCGGATCGGATGACCCGACGGGCATTTTGACCGCAACCGGCGTGCTGTTCTTCGGCTTCCTTAACGTGGATCGCGTCGGCGGCGCACGGGCCCGCGTGAGCGCGTACGCGATCCTGTTGGTGGGCCTGGCTTACCTGTTCGTGTCGTGGGTCGCGTTGCGACAGCTCGGCGGCCCGCGCCTCGCGGTGTCGCCGACGCCGCTGCGCGACGCGCTGGCCGCCGCCGACGGCGCCCCGCTGGACCCGGTGCTGACGCTGGGCGTCCTCGTCGGCGCGGCGGTCGGCCTGCGCGCGCTGCTCGGCCGCGCGGCCGAGGAAGTCGCCGACCTGGCGGGCGCGGGTGAACTCCCCGCGCGGTTCGCCGAGCACCGGTACCTGGTCGCGGCGGTGCCCGCGGCCGCGGTGGCGGTCCTGGTGACGCCCGCGGACGCCGTGGCGGTGGCCGCCACCCTGGTCCTCGGCGCGGCGGCGTTCATCAACTCGGCGGCGCGGACGCTGTGCCGCGACGACCGGTCGACCTGGGTGCGCACGGGCTGCTGCGGGCTCGGGCTGAGCGTGGTCGTCGGCGTCAACATCTCGATCGCGTCGCTGGCCGCCGCGGTGGCGGTGCTGGGCGTGGGCACGGGGCTGTGCGCGCTCTGTGCGCGGCGGCCACGCACGGGTGACGTGAGGTAGTCGGTCGTCCGATCCTCGGGATACCGATTTTCCGGCGACCGATCAGCGGATAATGTCTGGCGCATGACAACCGAGCTGCCGTTCACGCGGACCCCGAACCCCACCCCGGCGACCCCGGACCGGGTCGCGGAGGTACTCGCGCGGCCGGGCTTCGGGCAGTACTTCACCGACCACATGGTGACCATCCGCTACTCGGCAGAGCAGGGCTGGCACGACGCGCGGCTGGAGCCGTACCGGCCGATCGCCCTGGACCCGTCGGCCAGCGTGCTGCACTACGGGCAGGCGATCTTCGAGGGGCTCAAGGCGTACCGGCAGCCGGACGGCACCATCGCGTCGTTCCGCCCGGAGGCCAACGCGGCGCGGTTCAACAGCTCCGCCCGCCGCCTGGCGATGCCGGAGCTGCCCGAGGAGCTGTTCCTGGAGTCCCTGCGCGAACTGGTCGCCGCCGACGCGCGGTGGGTGCCGGAGCAGGCGGAGGAGTCGCTGTACCTGCGGCCGTTCATGGTCGCCACCGAGCCCGCCCTGGGGGTGCGGCCGTCGAGCGAGTACCTGTACGTGGTGATCGCCTCCCCGGCGGGCGCCTACTTCGCGGGCGGCGTCAAGCCGGTGACGGTGTGGCTGTCGACGGAGTACGTGCGCGCGGCCCCGGGCGGCACGGGCGCGGCGAAGTTCGCGGGCAACTACGCGGCCTCCCTGGTCGCCCAGGCCCAGGCGGCGGACCAGGGCTGCGACCAGGTCGTGTGGCTCGACGCGGTGGAGCGGCGCTGGGTCGAGGAGATGGGCGGGATGAACCTGTTCTTCGTCTTCGGCTCGGGCCCGTCGGCGCGGGTCGTGACGCCGGAGCTGTCGGGCGCGCTGCTGCCGGGCATCACCCGCTCGTCGCTGCTGACCCTGGCCGCGGACCTGGGGTACGGCGTCGAGGAGCGGCGGATCTCGACGGAGGAGTGGGAGAAGAAGGCCGAGTCGGGCGAGCTGACGGAGGTCTTCGCCTGCGGCACCGCGGCCGTCATCACCCCGGTCGGCCACGTCAAGCACGCCGACGGCACCTTCGCCATCAGCGGCGGCGCGACAGGCCCGGTGACCACCCAGTTGCGCGAGTCGTTGACCTCCCTGCAGCGCGGTGGGGTCGCGGACAGCCGAGGCTGGCTCACCACCCTCTGACGCACTTCCGGCAGCGCCCCGAGCAGTCCGCAGTGGACACTCGGGGCGCTGTCCTGTGCGGCAACCGGTTCGGCTGGCCGGTCACCATTCGCGGGGTAGTGGGGTGGCGACCTCTGGGGCCACGACCTCGACGACAGCGTCCAACGCGGTCTCGGCGTGGCCGACGAAGAGGTGTTTGCAGCCCGGGAACTCCACCACTTCCGCCTGTGGCACGGCCGCGAAGCGTTGGCGGGCCTCAGGCGGGCGCACGTAGTCGTCGAGTTCCGGGACCACACAACGGATCGGCTTACCCGAAGTAGCCCAAGCCGCCAGGTGTTCCGGTTGCGCCCGGCGGAGGGTGGGTGCCAACAGGACCGCGCCGCGAACACCCTCGGCCAAGCCGTGCATGAGGATCAGGTCCGTACCGAAAGACCACCCCACCAACCACACGTCCGGCAACCCCGCGACCGCCGTCAAAGCCGCAGCGACATCGAACCGCTCGGCGACGCCGTGGTCGTGGGTGCCTGAGCTGGTTCCGGACGGGCTACTGGTCCCCCGCGTGTTCAGCCGCAAGACGGCGAGTCCGGCCAAGGCAGGAAGACGGGCCGCGGCCTTGCGAATCAGGTGCGTGTCCATCGACCCCCCGCCAACCGGATTCGGATGGAAGAACACGATCGTGGCACGCGGGTCCCGATCGGCGGGCAGCGCGAGCTCGGCCGCCAACCCCACACCGTCGTCGGTCTGGAGGGTCAACGGAGTGCGGCGGGCGGGCAGCACCGTGTTGGGGCCGATCACGGCGTCAACGTCTCCTCGTCGGGCCGCGCCTGCCGCGGGCCGACCAGCACGTCGGGTGCCAGTGCCTGCGGTCCTCCACCGTGCCGTGCGCCTCCGCCGACCAGGCCACGACGTGGGTCACGCCGGGGCGGATCTCCTGGTCGCAGCCCGGGCACCGGTACGACTTGGTCGCCTGCGCCCCCGGCACCGTGCGGACCAGCCACTCCCCGTCCGGGGCGGACTCGACCCGCTGGTCACCGAGGCCGCCGCTGAGGGGGCGCGGTTCCGGGTACTTCGGCTGGTTGCGGCGCGGCACGGCTACTCCGCGGCGCTCAGGCTCATCGGGCCGTAGACCTCGGTGTCGCCGTCGAGCAGGACCACCTGGGCGACGCCCGCCGAACCCAACTCCCGCCAGGCGCCGCCGAACCACTCCTCGGCCTCGTCCTGGGTGGCGAACTCCACCCCCGGGCCGGTGACCGAACCGCCCGTTTCGTCCTCGTAGCGCCAGCGGAAGCTCACGGGGGCCACGGTAGCCGACCTCGATTCCGGCGAACCGCTCTGGCAGGCTCTCCCACGACGGCACGTGAAGCGGAGGTAGCGCCGGTGAGCACCGAGTTCCCCCACATCCCCACCCCGGACGCGGCGACCCACCGCGCGGCCGAGGCCCGGCACCTGGAGCTGACCAAGCCCCCGGGGTCGCTGGGTCGCCTGGAGGAGTTGGGTGTGTGGGTGTCGGCGTGCCAGGGGCAGTGCCCGCCCCGGCCGTTCGCCCGGCCGCGGGTCGTGCTGTTCGCGGGCGACCACGGCATCACCGCGCAGGGCGTGTCGGCGTTCCCCGCCGAGGTCACCGGCCAGATGGTGGCGAACTTCCTGGCGGGCGGCGCGGCGGTCAACGTGATGGCGTCCGTGGCGGGCGCGACCGTGCGGGTGGTCGACCTCGGGGTCGACACCGACGCGGAGCTGCCCGAACACGTCACCGCGCACAAGATCAGGCGCTCGTCCGGCTCCATCGACCGCGAGGACGCGTTGACCGACGCCGAAGTCGACGCCGCCATCGCGGCGGGCCGCGCGCTCGCCGACGAGGAGGTCGACGGCGGTGCCGACCTGCTGATCGCGGGCGAGATGGGCATCGGCAACACCACTCCCGCCGCGGTGCTGATCGCCGCGCTGTCGGGGTCCGAGCCGGTGGCCGTCGTCGGCCGCGGCACGGGCATCGACGACCAGACCTGGATGCGCAAGGCCACCGCCGTGCGCGACGCGCTCCGCCGCGCCCGCCGCGTCAGCGCGCACCCGGTCGCGCTGCTGCGCACCGCCGGTAGCGCCGACATCGCCGCCATGGCCGCCTTCCTGGCCCAGGCCGCGGTCCGCAAGACCCCGGTGCTGCTCGACGGCGTGGTCGTCGGCGCGGCGGCGCTGGTCGCCGAGGAACTGGCCCCGGGCGCGTCGGAGTGGTGGCGGGCCGCGCACAAGTCCGTGGAGCCCGCGCACGCGCTGGTCCTGGAGCAGCTCAACCTGACCCCGATCCTCGACCTGGACCTGCGTCTCGGCGAGGGCACCGGCGCGCTCGCGGCCCTCCCCCTGCTCTCCATGGCCACCCGCGTGCTCGGCGAGATGTCCACCTTCGCCGACGCGGGCGTCAGCGAGGGCGAGGTCCGACTCCCTGCCACCGTCGACGTCAACGGCCGCAACGGCGGCTGGCGCTAGCGGATCTCCCCGGCGGCGAGCACCGGGCAGCCGGGGAAGCCCACGGCGAGCGGGGTCCCGGGGACGACCGAGGACCCCGCCACCCACACCGCGCCGGTCGCGGCCGCGGTGCTCAGGAAGTCCACCGGGGCCGCCGGGAAGTACAGGTGTCGTTCCTCGTCCTCACCGGGCAGGGTGACCGCGGCGGTGGCTTCCGCGGTGCCGTCCAGCCGGAGGGTCCAGGGGTGGACCCGGACGGTCAGCCGGGTCCAGGCACGGGTGTGCTGGACGAGCGCTGGGAGCCGCAGGTCGGGCTTGCGGTGGCGGAGTGCCTTCTGGGTCAGCAGGAGCTGGTAGCCGACGAGGACCACCACGACGACCCAGACCGTGGAGGTGGTCAGCCAACCGATGCCGAAGGTGGACATCGTGACCAGGGTGAACACCGGGCTGAGGTAGGGGCGCAGCGCGCGCCAACGGCGCCAGGCCGCGGTGCGGCGGGTGATCTCCACCGGGTCCACCCGCTCGCTGAAGGTGCCCGGCGAAAGCGCTTTCCCCGGGCGGCGGGCGGTCCAGAACAGCGGCGACCCGGGCACCCGGATCGCGTACCAGGACTCGTGCGGTCCCACGACCCACGCCGTGGCGAGGCCGCTGATCATGCCCCGGTGCGCGGCGGGCAACCCCCACACCCGCAGCGGGACGAACCCCTCCGGCTCCTCGATCTCCACCACCGTCGACAGCCACGACACGCGCGCGACGCGAACGACGCGGGCGGTCACCTGGCGCCACGGGAGGGTCGTCACCAGGTGCTCCACGGCCGGGAAGCTCCTGGCGAGCGGGCGGAGGAAGAACCAGGCCATCCAGATCGTGAACAGCAGCAGCGCCAGGTGCGCGAAGAACAGGCCGACGTGGTCGCCCACCAGGTCGAAGACCGCCAGGGCCGCGGTGATCGCGACCAGGCTCAACACCACCGGACGGCGCTTGCCCCCCGCCTCGTCGGTCGCCCGCCGCACGCCGAGCACGGCCGCCGTGGCCGCGTCCTCCGCCGCGATCCGCCCCGGCCCCGGGTCGGGTACCGCCCGCTCCCACGTCACCGCCATGACAACCTCCCCAGTCGGCAAGGGCGTCATGGTCGCAAATGGACTCCGCGCCCCCGGCGGCTACCCGGGCAGCTTGCGCATCCCCTCCAGCACGCGGGTGATCGTCTTCGACACGTCCGCCCCCGCCAGCTCCGGTTCGGCGGCCCCGGCGATGATCGCCGCCCCGGTCCGCAGCGCGCCGAACAGGATCCGGGCCGTCACCTCGACCGGCAGCTCGTCGATCTCCCCCGCGTCGACCAGCGCCGCCACGGCCGCCCGGACCAGCCCGTAGCTGTACTTCTCCGCCGCCTCCTGCCACCGCTCCCAGCCCATCACCACCGGGCCCTCGTGGATCGCGATGCGCTGGTACGACGGTTCCAGGCACACCTCGACGTACGCCCGCAATCCGCTCACCGCCCGGTCCCACGCCGTCCCCGGGCCGTGCACCACGACCTCGCCCAGCCGGTTCACGACCGCGCTCTCCACGGCGTCGAAGGCGGCCTCGAACAGCGCCTGCTTGCCGCTGAAGTGGTGGTACAGCGCCCCTTTGGTGACCTTCGCGCCCGCGACGACCGCCTCCAGCGAGGTCGCCGCGTACCCCTGGCGGGTGAACAGGGTGATGGCGGAGTCGACCAGGTCCCGCCTGGTGCTGGACTCGTCGGCGCGGACTGTCGGCACGCTCACAACGATAGGACATACCAACGGTACGTACCGTTGGTATGTTGACGGCGACCAGCACGTCCGGAGGGGAGCCGACCATGGGCTGGGCCGAGTTCTACCGCCGCCGGGACGCGCTCGACGCCGTCCTCGCGCACCTGCGGCACGACCCGGGCGGCCCGATCCCGCCCGCCGACACCTTCGCCGACGCGGACGAGGTCCTGCTCGCCCTGCACCACCGCTGGACCCTCAAGCTCACCGGTCCGCTGGGCCTGGCCCGCGCCGAGGCCGACCGGGACCCCGGCACCGACCTCGTCGACGCCGTCACCCGCGCCTGGTGGACGACCGCGAGCGCCTTCCCCGTCCTGCGCGCCGTACTCGACGCCCACCGCGACGACCCGGCCCTGCGCCCCGGCGTCGAGGCCGAGCAGCGGATGCTGGCGCTGGTCGCGAACCTCGCCGACCCGACCGGGCCCCGGGCCGAGGTCACCCGGGTCGGCGCCGCCTTCGCCGCCCTGATCGGGTCCACCGCGCCGCGACTCGCCATCGCCTGAGCGCGACCTCAGCAGCCGCTGCCTACCCTCGGGTAACGCGAGTTTCCGAGGAGGACGACATGGGCTGGTCCGAAGCCGACATCCCCGACCTGAGCGGCAAGACCGCGCTGGTCACCGGGGCCAATTCCGGTCTCGGGCTGCGCACCGCGCAGGCGCTGAGCCGCCGCGGCGCGCACGTGGTCATGGCGTGCCGCAGCGCCGAGCGCGGCCGCCGCGCGCTGGCGACCATCGACGGTCCCGCCGAACTGCTCGAACTCGACCTGGCCGACCTGACCTCGGTGCGCAAGGCCGCCGCCGAGGTCCGCGAGCGCACCGGCGACCGGCTCGACATCCTGATCAACAACGCGGGCGTCATGGCCGTCCCGCCCGGCCGCACGGTCGACGGCTTCGAGCTCCAGTTCGGCACCAACCACCTGGGCCACGCCGCGCTGACCTGGTTGCTCGTGCCCGCGCTGCGCGAGGTCGCGGGCGCGCGCGTGGTCACCGTCTCCAGCCTCGCCCACCGCGGCGGCGGCCTGGACCTCGACGACCTCAACTTCGAGCGCCGCCCCTACCGCTCGATCACCGCCTACAGCCAGTCCAAGCTGGCCAACCTGCTGTTCGCGTTCGAGCTGCACCGCCGCGTGGAGGCCGCCGGGCTCGACCTGGTGAGCGTCGCCGCGCACCCGGGCCTGAGCGCGACGGAGCTGGCCGCGAACACCACGCGCAACCGGGTGCGCGGGCCGCTGAGCCGGGCGCTGACCTCGGTGGTCTCGGTCGGCAACCGCCTGGTCATGCAGTCGGCGGCACGCGGCGCGCTGCCCCAGCTCTACACCGCGACCGCGCCGGACGTGCGCGGCGGCGAGTACTACGGGCCGTCCGGACCGGGCCAGGTATTCGGCGGTCCAACCCGGGTTTCACCGCGGCCTAATGCCCTCAACCCCGATCATGGCCGGACATTGTGGGTGCGGACGGCCGATTTGACCGGCGTTTCTCCGGATCCGGCGTAGAGGCGTAGCCTGGCGGACGTGACAGTCGCGCCTGAGGGTCGGAAGATGCTGCGCCTGGAAGTGCGCAACGCGCAGACCCCGATCGAGAAGAAGCCGTCCTGGATCAAGACCCGGGCGAAGATGGGCCCCGAGTACCGCGAACTCAAGGGCCTGGTCAAGCGCGAGGGCCTGCACACGGTGTGCGAAGAGGCCGGCTGTCCCAACATCTACGAGTGCTGGGAGGACCGCGAGGCCACCTTCCTCATCGGCGGCGAGCAGTGCACGCGGCGCTGCGACTTCTGCCAGATCGACACCGGCAAGCCCGCCGACCTCGACCGCGACGAGCCCCGGCGGGTCGCCGAGTCGGTGCAGGCCATGGGCCTGCGCTACTCGACGATCACCGGCGTGGCCCGCGACGACCTGGCCGACGGCGGCGCCTGGCTCTACGCCGAGACCGTCCGGCAGATCCACGCGCTCAACCCGGGCACCGGCGTCGAGCTGCTGATCCCGGACTTCAACGCCGAGCCGGACCAGCTCGCCGAGGTGTTCGGCTCCCGCCCGGAGGTGCTCGCGCACAACCTGGAGACCGTGCCCCGGATCTTCAAGCGGATCCGGCCCGCGTTCCGGTACGAGCGGTCCCTGTCGGTGATCACCGAGGCGCGCGCGGCGGGCCTGGTCACCAAGTCGAACCTGATCCTGGGCATGGGCGAGACCGCCGACGAGGTCACCGAGGCGCTGGCGGACCTGCACGACGCGGGCTGCGACATCATCACCATCACCCAGTACCTGCGGCCCAGCGTCCGCCACCACCCGGTGGACCGGTGGGTCAAGCCGGAGGAGTTCCTGGCGCACAAGGAGACGGCCGAGGGCCTGGGCTTCGCGGGCGTCATGGCGGGTCCGCTGGTGCGGTCGTCCTACCGGGCCGGTCGGCTGTTCACCCAGGCCGTGGAGCACCGGGGCCAGCAGATCCCGGAGAACCTGCGTCACCTGGCCGAGGCGGGCGAGTCCAGCCAAGAGATCACCGCGCTCCTGAAGAGGTAACTTTCGTCTCCCCCGTGTCAATCTTCAGGGTGACCCCCAGATGGTCACCCCGACCGATTCAGGGGTCATCCCCGTTATGCCAGGCTCGTCGTGGACGAAACACTGTCCAAGTGGGTCGTCGAGGTCGCAACCAGGGGGCACCTCGGCGCGTCCCACGACGCGGCGTCGGAAAGTCTGGCGCCGGAGCGTGTTGAGGGGAACCGAGCCGTGGCATTCCTGACCGACGTCCTCGATTGGCTGCAAGCACTCCCGCAGCCCGCACTGGTCGCCGCGACCGGCGGCCTCGTGCTCGCCGAGTGCACGATCGGTCTCGGCTTCATCGCCCCCGGTGAGGGTGGCCTGCTCATCGCGGCCACCACCGTCAACAGCGTGCCCCGGTTCCTCATCCTGTGGGCCGTGGTCACCGTCTGCGCGGGCATCGGCGACTCCATCGGCTACCTCATCGGCCGCAAGTACGGGGTCAAGCTGCGCGAGACGAAGCTGATCCAGAAGTACGGCGTGGAGGGCTGGGACAAGGCCACCGACATCCTGCGCAGGCGCGGGGCGTGGGCGGTGTTCTTCGCCCGGTTCATGCCCGTGGTGCGCACGCTGACACCGGCCGCGGCGGGCACGGCGGGCATGCAGTACCGCAAGTTCCTGCCCGCGGTCGTGGCGGGCGCGGCCTGCTGGTCGGCGCTGCACATCAGCATCGGCGCCGCGCTCGGCGAGGCGGCCCACCAGCTGGAGAAGTACCTCAGCGGCGGCGCGGTGGTCCTGCTGGTCGTGGTCGTGGTGGTCATCGTGGTCGTGCACCTGGTCAAGAAGCGCAAGAAGGCCAAGGCGGCGGCGAACGCCCCCGTGGTCACCTCCGACGACGACCCCGACCTGGAGCGCGTCACCGGCTGACCCGAAAGACCTGCACGAACACAGCGGACCGTCCACGGCGGTCCGCTGTTCGGTTTCCGCCCCCGGACGCGGACCGGAACCCCGTGCGCCATTCGGCCCACGACGGTCGGACGCGTTCGGCGCGGACTTTCCGAAACCGCGTAATCACCGACCGCGATCCCGCGACCCTTCCGATGAGGAGTTCCGTTCGAGCGGAGGGGTCCGTGACCGTCACCCCCGGGGTTGCCACCGAGCCGGATTTCACCATCGTGACCCCGCCCAGGTCGGCCTTCCGGCGCAAGCGGTTCCTCGGCCCCTTCGTGCCCGCCGCCATCATCGGGCTGGTCGGCCTCATCGTGCTGTGGGCGGGTGGCATGGTCACCCTGCCGTTTCGCGAGGTCGTAGTGGTGACCGGGCGGACGGCGTCCAAGGGCGAGTTCTTCGCCGACGCCGAGGTGAAGCGCATCCTGATGAGCGAGGGCATCCAGGTCGACTTCGACCGCGCGGGGTCCCGGGAGATCGTCACGGGTGCGATCGACGACCTCGACTTCGTCTTCCCGTCCGGCCAGCCCGCCGCCCTGCAGCTGCGGCAGCGCTGGGACGCCACGCACGCCCCCGCCAAGGTGTTCAAGCCGTTCTTCAGCCCGATCGTGCTGGCCACCTACCGCGACTACGCCGAGGCACTGGTCGGCGCGGGCGTCGGCGCGCCGCAGCCGTCGACCGGTGAACCGCTCTACTTCAACCTGCCGATGAAGCCCTTCATCGACAAGATCCGCACGGACACCTGGGAGAAGCTGGACCCCGACCTGCGCAACGGCAACCGGGTGCTCGCGCAGACCTCGGACATCTGCTCGTCGAACTCCGCCGCCACCTACCTCGGCCTGGTCGCGTTCGTGGAGAACGGCAACACGATCCCGCAGACCGAGGCCGAGGCCGTCGACCTGGCCAACCGGATCAAACCGCTGCTGACCGCGCAGGGCCTGCCCGGCGACGACATGTCCCGCAGCTACCTGGCCCCCGACGGCCAAGGCCTGGCGCCGATCGCGGTGATCTACGAGCACCAGTACCTGGCCCACCAGGTGCGGGTGCGCGCGCAGACCGGCTCCCTCGACACCCGGCGGGTGCTGCTCTACCCGGCCGCGCAGGTCCAGGCAGTCCCGGAGTTCATCGCGCTCACCCCGGCGGGCGAACGGGTCGGCCGGTTGATCACCGAAGACCCCCGGCTGCGCCGACGCGCGCTGGAGCTGGGCTTCCGGGTCTTCGAGTCCGACGACACGCTGACCACCGGCCAGTTCACCACGTTCCTGAACCAGCAGGGCGTGCCCGTGCCCAGCTCCGGCGTCGGCGATACCGAGACGTTCCTGCCCGCGCTGCCGCTGCTGGAGAAGATGATCACGACGGTGGGCGAGTGCCCGCCGCCACGGCGATGAGCCACAACCGAGTGCCCGCCGCGTCGACGAGGGCGCCGGCGGCGGTGCTCGCGCTGGCCTGCCTGCTGACGGCGTGCACCACCGAGACCCCCGCGCCGGTGACGCTGACCGTGCTGGCTCCGCCGGAACTGTCCGATGTGCAGCCGCTGCTGGCGGACCTGCGCCGCGAGACGGGCGTGGAGCTGCGGATGGAGTACGTCGAGGACGCCGACCGGGCGCTGGTCCCCGGGCAGTACCGGCACGACCTGGCGTGGTTGAGCACCGACCGGTACCTGGAGCTGCGGGCCAAGCGCGACGGCTACCCCGGTGGCCTGCCGACCGGGACGCCCGTCATGGAGTCGCCGCTGGTCCTCGGGGTGCGCGGGCGGGCGATGCCCGCGCTGACAGCCGCGTCCGGGGGCCGGGGGCCGACCTGGGCGGACGTCGCCGACCGGGCGGCGGCCGGGGTGTTCCGGTTCGCCATGGCCGACCCGGACCGGTCCGGGTCGGGGCTCGCCGCGCTGGTCGGCGTCGCCACCGCGGCCACCCGCACGGGCGGCGCGCTGGAGGCCGCGCAGGTCAGCTGCGCGCCGCTGGGCGGGTTCCTCACCGGCAAGACCCGCGGCGGGCAGTCCGAACGGGACGCGGTGGCCGCGTTCACCGACCACGACGACGTCGACGCGGTGATCGCGCACGAGTCGACCCTGCTGACCCGGGCCGCCGCTGCGGGACCGCAGATCGTCCGCCCCCGGGACGGCATGGTGCTGTCGCGCTTCCCGCTGCTGCTGCTCGACCCCGCCAAGCGCGAGCCGTACCAGCGCGCGGTGGACTGGTTGCTGGCGCCGACCGCGCAGAACTGGATCATGGAGCACACCGCGCGGCGCTCGGTCGACCCCGCGCTGCCGCGCCCGGAACCGCTGCGCCCGCCGATCGGCAACGCGCTGTACTTCCCAGCGCGCCAAGAGGTGCTCGACGCGCTGCTGTCCACCTACCGCGACCTCACCACCGGCCGCGCGCAGCGGGTCGTCTACGTGCTCGACTACTCGAACTCCATGGCCGGGCCCCGGGTCGAGCGGCTGCGCGAGGTGTTCGCGGCGCTGAGCGGGACGGGCAGCGGCGGGTTCGACCGGTTCCACCTGGGCGAGACGATCACCGTCGTCCGGTTCGCGGGCGGGGTGTTGGCCGAGCGGTCGGTGACCGTGCGCGGCGCGTCCGACCTCACGGCGCTGGCGGGCGTGGTGGCCGCGCCCGCCGACGGGAGGGGCACGGCGATCTGGTCGGCGCTGGAGCACGCATTCCGGGGCACGCGGTGGGAGGACGCCACCGGGTCGGTCGTGGTGATCACCGACGGGGAGAACAACGCGGGCGCGTCCGCCGACGACTTCCTGCGCGCCCGGGCGGCGATGCCGGAGGCCGCGCGGAAGGTGCCGGTGTTCGCGGTCCGGCTCGGCGACGCGGACCCGGTGGAGCTGGACCGGGTGGCCCGTGAGACCGGGGGCAGGCTGTTGGACCCGGCGACGTCGTCGCTGCTCGACGCGGTAAGGGGGGTTCGTGGCTGTCGATAGGGCGCTGTGGTGGTCGGTGTGGTGGCCGTGGGCGATGGTGTGGATTCTTACGGCGCTGGGTGTCGTAGTGGCGCTGGGCGCGCTCTTCTTCGCGTGGCGCGCGCACCGGGCGCGGCCCAAGGTGACCCGTGAGGTGCCGGGGCTGACGTTCTACCTGCACGAGAAATCCGTCATGGACCTGTACCAGTCCGGCGGCTACGGCGACGCCATGCGGCGCGAGGTCGAGGAGCGGGTGGACAGCACCAGCGACCAGAAGCTGGCGCTGAAGGTGCACGCCGTCGGCCTCGACGGCGGGCGCAGCAGCGGGCGCGAGGTGGTCAGCCGGTACATCACCAACGCCGAGCCGATCGCGGTCATCGGCGTGCTGCTCGACGTGCTGGAGAACGCCGACGGCGTGGTGCACGTTGACCTGCGCGACCGGACCATCACGCACAACAACGCGGTGTCGGTGGCGCTGCTCAAGACCGGCGGCACCGACCGGCTGCGGCTGCGGTCGATCGACAGCTACGTCTCGGTGCGCGGCGCGTTCCGGGTGGCCGACCACGCGGGCACCCGCACGGTGTTCCTCGCCCCCTTCGGCGACCCGGACGACCCGGAGGAGGGCCCGCAGGTCCGGCTGGAGTGCCACAAGGACGGGCTGCGCGACGACGAGATCCCCGACGGGCCCTTCCACGCGCGGTGCCTTGGCAAGGTGCAGGCGTGGAAGTCCGCGACCGGCGAGCTGGTGGTGCGGCCGATCGCGATCTTCCAGTAAGCGGTTTCGTTATGGGGATTTGAGATGCCCCCGGTCGTGTCGCCATTGGGGCAATCTCAGGGGTGGATATCACCCTGCACCCAGGAGCGACAATGCTTCGACGTCTCGTTCTCGCCGTGGCCCTGGTGGCCGCGGCGGTCGCCGCAGCACCCCCGGTAAGTGCCTCTGAACAGGCAGAACCCACCTTCACGGCACCGGTCCTCAACTCCCGCGTGACCCGCACCGGAGCCATTGAGGCCAAGTCTTCCGAAATTCGCTATGGGAATACTGGTAATTCGTGGAGCACCCGGATCTCCGCGCCCGGCGCCACCTATGTGAAGGTGCATTTCGCGCCGCTGAAACTGGTCGGCGACGACTACGTGACGGTGTCCTCGCCGGACGGGAAGGAGAAGCACACCTACTACGGCGACCTGTCCCGGGGCTCGTCGTACACGCTGCACGGTGACGCGGGCTTCGCCGCCATGTCGATCGACGGCGACACGGCCGTGGTCACGCTGCACGCGACCGGCGATCGCAGCGCGGCGTCGCTGAAGCGCCGCGGCTACGGGGTGCGCGTCACCCGGTACGACCGGGGCTACTCGCAGACCGAGTACGCGGCGGAGAACCCGACGACGCTGAGCGTCTGCGGCAACGACGCCCGCCGCGACGTGGCCTGCTACCAGACCAGCCACCCCACCGAGTACGCCCGTTCGAACGCGGTGGCCCGGCAGCTGGTCAACGGACTGGGCTCGTGCACGGCGTGGCGGGTCGGCAACACCAACCGGATGCTGACCAACGCGCACTGCATCGGCGACGCGGCCGAGCTGCGGTCGAGCGAGTTCCAGTTCGACTACCAGTGCGCCACGTGCGGCGGCAACAACCCGCGTACCGGCACGAAGGTCAGCGGGCAGGAACTGATCAAGATCAGCTCCCTGCAGGACCTGGACTACACGCTGTTCAGCGTCAGCAACTTCGACAGCATCCGCCAGTACGGCACGCTCTACCTGGACGTCCGCGAACCCACCGCGGGTGAGCGGATCTACATCTCCGGCCACGGCGACATCAAGCCCAAGCGCCTGTCCCTGTACGAGGAGAGCGACGGCGGCGCCACCTGCAAGATCGACGTGGTGTCCTCCGGCGTGAACACCGGCTACCGCTGCGACTCCTCCGGCGGCAACTCCGGTTCACCCGTGCTGGCGGGCTCGTCGCACAAGGTCATCGCCCTGCACCACCTGGGCGGCTGCCCGAACTGGGGCACGCGCATCACCCTGGTCTACAACGAGATCCGCAACGACATCGACAACAACAGCGGCCCCACCCCCGGCGACCCGACGGACATCGCCCTCCAGCCCTCCTCGGGCACCGTCGTCCCGGGTGCCGCCACGACCGCCACGGTCCAAACCACCGGCCAACCGACCACCACGCTGACCTTCTCCGCCACCGGCGCCCCCACAGGCACAACGGTGGCCTTCAGCCCGTCGTCGGTCTCCGCGGGCCAGTCGTCCACCCTGTCCCTGGCCACGTCAGCAAGCACCCCACCGGGCACCTACTCGATCACCGTCACCGCCACTGGCGCCCCCACCACACTGTCACGCGCCTACACCCTGACGGTCACCGGCAACGACCCCACCGGCTGCCCCACCTTGAAGACGACGAAGACAGCCACCCTGACCGCGGGCGCGACCGGCTACCAACCTGACGGAAGCTTCTTCCAAACCACCGTCTCCGGCCCCCACCAGGCCTGCCTGAAGTTCCCCACAGGCACCAACTACGACCTAGCCCTCCAAAAGTGGAACGGCTCCACCTGGCCCACAGTCGCCCAGTCCACCACCACAAACCCCACCGAAACACTGACCTACAACGGCACCGCCGGCTACTACCGCTACCAAATCAAGTCCGTCACCGGCTCCGGCCAATACACCCTCACCTACAACGCCCCATAACCCCAACCCCGGCGCCGTCCCCTGAGGCGGCGCCGGGCCCACCAGCCCTCAGCCCTACCTCTGCGCCGCAGTGAGAAACGCGCGCTCAACAACCACCGGCAACGCCGCTTCGGGATCGACCGGCCTACTCCCCAGCACACCGGAGATCCGAAAAGCGGCAACCCCCCACTTCGCCGGATCATCACCTCTGGAGTTGTCGATCCACAGGCAGTACACCTTGCCGGGACGCACCACGAGCGACCCCTTGAAATACGATTCCGCCTGCCGCGGGCAACTCCGCGGGTCCAATCCAGCCGAGCCATTCATCTCGATGACCCCGGAATGGTCAGGCAGGAGAACCGACCACGCGACATTCTCCCCCACAGGACACCCCAGCCGACCATCCCCAGGGTCGACGCACTGCACGGTCGCGTCCTTGCGGTCATCCAGCGGACCGACCACGGCGAACGACGCTTCAAAATCAAAGGAAGCCTGCGGCGTCGACCACAGGCGCAGAAATGTCACCAACCTACCGACATCAGGCACAACGGAAGCGGAAGTCCGACCCGCCGAAGAGGTCGGCACACTAGCGGCGAACATCATCGTCACCAGCACGGACATTCCCACCGCCACCCCGGCCCTACCCCCCAGTCGAGCGGGCGGCGGATTGACAACAAGATCCCCCCGAACAACATTCGCCTGCACGGCAGGCCCATTCAGCTCCCGACCGATCAGACTGCTGACCACACCCTGGCGACCCGACGAACCCGCACCACCGCTCACCATCGCCTCCACAAAGTCAGGCGCATGCTCGCAGTAAAAACTTCCCCCGACAACCAGCAAAGAACCACGCCCAGGCAAGCCCACCGTCACCCGAACACCCTCACCAGCCAAAACAAATACACATTCCGCACCTACGCGGATTCACACCCAGCCCATCAATATGCACATGCGAACACCCCGCACCAACAACCCCACCCAGACCACCACAAGCGCTACACAACCCCCGCGCCCACGCACCCACGAACTCCGCGCTCACGGATTCCGCGCCTACACGCCCACGCTGGTTCGGGAACACACCGCACCGTGGGGGTCTGGGGGCTCGGCCCCCAGATTCAATGACGACCGACCCGGTTCGCGCTCTCCGCGAACACACCTCTCCTGAGGTCGTGGGCGCAGCAGGATTCGAACCTGCGACCGCTCGGGTGTAAGCCGAGTGCTCTCCCGCTGAGCTATGCGCCCGGGTCCGCCGCGCGAGCGGGTCGCGCGGCGGGGGAAGACTTGACGCTACAGGGCGGCGACGGCCTTCTTCCAGGCGTCCTGGTCGCGGGCTTCGCCGGGGGCGTTGATCTCCGCGAAGCGGACGGTGCCCTCGGTGTCGATCAGGAACGTGCCGCGGTTGGCCAGGCCCGCCGCCTCGTTGAAGACGCCGTAGGTCTTGGCGACCTCGCCGTGCGGCCAGAAGTCGGAGAGCAGGGGGAACTGGTAGCCCTGCTGCTCGGCCCACGCCTTGAGGCTGAACGGCGTGTCCACGGACACACCGACGACCTGGACGTTGCTGTCGCTGTAGTTCGCCAGCTCGTCGCGGACCTGGCAGAGCTCGCCCTGGCAGATGCCGCTGAACGCGAACGGGTAGAACACCAGCAGGACGTTCTTCGAGCCCTGGTAGTCCGACAGCTTGACCGGCTGCTTGTTGTAGTCGTTGAGCGTGAAGTCCGGGGCCTTCGAACCGACCTCGACCGCCATACCCGGCAACCTCCTGGCTGGGGGCGCGTGTCGCGCCCGGAACTGTGCTCGGCCAGCCTAGGCCACCCGGGCGGGTGACCGCCCGGGTGACCGCCGCTTGGGACCAGCGCCGCGCTAGCGCTTGGTCTTCACCGACTTGGGCGATACCAGCCTGGTGCCGGACCAGTCCGGTCCGACGCTGATGTTGGACGTCTGGGCGAGCCCCGCGGTCGGCACGGCCTCGGCGATGTCGCTGGGCTCCACGTGCCCGGGGCGGCCCGTCTTCGGGGTCAGGACCCAGATCGTGCCGTCGTCGGCGAGGGGCCCGATGGCGTCCATCAGCGCGTCGACCAGGTCGCCGTCGTCCTCGCGCCACCACAGCAGCACGACGTCGACCACCTCGTCGGCGTCCTCGTCGAGCAGGTCGGAGCCGATCCGCTCCTCGACGGCGGCACGCAGGTCGTCATCGACGTCCTCGTCCCACCCGATCTCCTGGACAACGGCGCCAGTCTCGATCCCCAGCTTGTCGGCGACGTCGGCGTTCCCGGCGTCTCCCGCGGCCACCACGGTGTCACTCCTCCAGTTGTGCTCGACGCGGCGTTCCGACCCTCCTGGAGGGCCGTCGGCCGCGTTGTGCCTGTTCGGTTAGGCGATAGCGAACACTGACTGTGCCCGCCAGCGCAACCGTCTGCTGTTCGACACGCCGCCGGGACGTCCAGGCAGCGAGCGGTGCGAACAACCCCACACCGCCGTACCGGCCAGTAGGCACGGTGACGGCGCGGCGCGCGGGGTCGAACATGGCAGAGTGTCCCCTAGGCGCGTGATATCGCGCGCGCGGAAATCTTGTCCTCAACCCAGGCTGGAGCTCGAAGTTGGCCACGCAGAACAACCAGCCCACCCCCGAGCGCGTCCGCGTCATCCGCGACGGCATCGCCGCTCACCTGCCGGACATCGACCCGGAGGAGACCGCGGAGTGGCTGGAGTCCTTCGACGCCGCCCTGCGCGGCGGTGGGCAGCAGCGCGCGCGCTACCTGATGCTGCGCCTGCTGGAGCGGGCCCGCGAGAGCCACGTCGGGGTGCCCGCGCTCACCAGCACCGACTACGTCAACACCATCCCCACCGAGCAGGAGCCGTGGTTCCCCGGTGACGAGGAGGTGGAGCGCCGCTACCGCGCGTGGATCCGGTGGAACGCGGCGATGACGGTGCACCGCGCGCAGCGCCCCGGTGTGGGTGTCGGCGGCCACATCTCCACCTACGCCTCCTCCGCGACCTTGTACGAGGTGGGCTTCAACTGGTTCTTCCGCGGCAAGGACCACCCCGGCGGCGGCGACCAGATCTACGTCCAGGGCCACGCCTCCCCCGGCATCTACGCCCGCGCCTTCCTCGAGGGCAGGCTCTCGACCTCCCAGTTGGACGGTTTCCGCCAGGAGCTCTCGCACGCGGGCCCCGGCGGCGGCCTGCCGTCCTACCCGCACCCGCGGCTGATGCCGGACTTCTGGGAGTTCCCGACCGTCTCCATGGGTCTGGGCCCGATGAACGCCATCTACCAGGCCCGGTTCAACCGGTACCTGCGCGACCGGGGCATCAAGGACACCTCCGACCAGCGGGTATGGGCGTTCCTCGGCGACGGCGAGATGGACGAGGCGGAGTCGCGCGGCCTGATCCACGTGGCCGCCAACGAGCAGCTGGACAACCTGACCTTCGTCATCAACTGCAACCTGCAGCGGCTCGACGGCCCGGTGCGCGGCAACGGCAAGATCATCCAGGAGCTGGAGTCGTTCTTCCGCGGCGCGGGCTGGAACGTCATCAAGGTCGTCTGGGGCCGCGAGTGGGACGCGCTGCTGCACGGCGACCGCGACGGCGCGCTCATCAACCTGATGAACACCACCCCGGACGGCGACTACCAGACCTACAAGGCCAACGACGGCGCGTTCGTCCGCGAGCACTTCTTCGGCCGCGACCCGCGCACGAAGGAACTGGTCACGCCGATGTCCGACCAGGACATCTGGAACCTCAAGCGCGGCGGCCACGACTACCGCAAGGTGTACGCGGCGTACCAGGCGGCCACCGAGCACCACGGCCAGCCGACGGTCATCCTGGCCAAGACGATCAAGGGCTACAACCTCGGCCCGCACTTCGAGGCGCGCAACGCCACGCACCAGATGAAGAAGATGACCCTGGACGACCTCAAGGCGTTCCGGGACACGCTGCGCATCCCGATCGAGGACGCGGACCTCGAGAAGAACCCGTACCTGCCGCCGTACTACAACCCGGGACCGGACTCCCCCGAGATCCAGTACCTGACCGAGCGGCGCCGCCAGCTCGGCGGCTACTCCCCGGAGCGGCGGACCAAGTCCAAGGCGCTGGTGCTGCCCGGCGACAAGGTCTACGACGTGCTCAAGCGCGGGTCGGGCAAGCAGGAGGTCGCCACCACGATGGCGTTCGTCCGGCTGGTGCGCGACCTGGCCAAGGACCCGGAGATCGGGCCGCGGCTGGTGCCGATCATCCCGGACGAGGCGCGCACGTTCGGCATGGACTCGATGTTCCCGACGCAGAAGATCTACAACCCGCTGGGCCAGCTCTACACCTCGGTGGACGCGTCGCTGATGCTGTCCTACAAGGAGAGCGAGCAGGGCCAGATCCTGCACGAGGGCATCAACGAGGCCGGGTCGACGGCGTCGTTCACCGCGGCGGGCACCTCGTACGCCACGCACGGCGAGCCGATGGTGCCGATCTACATCTTCTACTCGATGTTCGGCTTCCAGCGCACCGGCGACGGCCTGTGGGCCGCGGCCGACCAGATGGCGCGCGGTTTCGTGCTCGGCGCCACGGCGGGCCGCACGACGCTGACCGGTGAGGGCCTGCAGCACAACGACGGGCACTCGCTGCTGCTGGCCGCGACCAACCCGGCCGTGGTGTCCTACGACGCCGCGTGGTCCTTCGAGCTCGCGCACATCGTGCGCGACGGCCTGCGCCGAATGTACGGCGAGCAGGCCGAGGACATCTTCTACTACCTCACGATCTACAACGAGCCGTACCAGCAGCCCGCCGAGCCCGCGAACCTCGACGTCGAGGGCCTGCTGCGCGGCCTGTACCGGTACCAGGAGGCGCCGTCGGCCGACGGTCCGCGGGCGCGGATCCTGGTCTCGGGCGTGACGATGCCCGCGGCGCTCAAGGCGCGGCGGCTGCTCGCCGAGGAGTGGGGCGTCGGCGCCGAGGTGTGGTCGGCCACGTCCTGGTCGGAGCTGCGCCGCGAGGCGGTGGAGATCGACCGGCACAACCTGCTGCACCCGCAGGCCGAGCCGCGCGTGCCGTACGTGACCTCGGTGCTGTCCGAGGGCGTCGGCCCGGTCGTGGCGGTGTCGGACTGGATGAGCGCGGTGCCGGACCTGATCCGCCCGTGGGTGCCGACCGACATGCTCACCCTGGGCACCGACGGCTTCGGCTTCTCCGACACCCGGCCCGCGGCCCGCAGGCACTTCCTGGTCGACGCCGAGTCGATCACGGTCGGCGTGCTGGCCGCCCTGGCCGGGCGCGGCGAGGTGCCGCGCTCGACGGTCGTCGAGGCGGCGGCGAAGTACCGCATCGACGACGTGTCGGCGGCGGGCCCGCAGACGTCGGACCCGGGCTCGGCCTGAGTTCCCGCGGAGGGCGGTGTCCGCACGGACCCCGCCCTCCGCGGTTCAGGCGGCCACCCGCTGGTGCTGCTGCGCGGCCGAGCGGTACCAGCTGACCCAGCCGTAGACCACCAGCGCGGCGAAGACGGTGTAGACGACCGCGCTGAACCACAGGCCGGAGCTGAGCTGCAACGGCACCCCGATGGCGTCGACCACCAGCCAGACCAGCCAGAACTCGACCAGCCCCCAGGCCTGCAGGCCGAAGGCCAGCACCGTCCCGATGAAGATCGCCGCGTCGGGCCACGGCGCCCACGACGCCTCCAGCGCGTCGAGCACCAGCGCGAAGACGGCCGTGCCGACCGCGAACGCCACCGCCACCGCGGTCAGTTGCCTACCCGTCGCCCGGCGGACCGCGACCCCGAAGACCGGGTCCCGGCGGCGGGTCCACGCCCACCAGCCGTACAGCGCGATGAGCCCCACGACCACCTGCCGGACGGCGAGACCGCCCAGGTGCGCGGAGACGTAGACGGTGAAGAGCAGGACCACCGAGACCAACTGGACGGGCCAGGTCCACAGCGTCCGCCGCTGCGCCAGGAAGACCACGGCCAACGCGAACACCTGCCCGAACAGCTCCGCATAGGAGATCCGCTCCCCGAACACCACGATCGAACTATCGAGCAGCACGCGCACGACGCCCTCCCTCGTCTCACCGGGGTGAACAAGAGCCGCGAGCTGTGTGTTCCCGCAGAAGGACACGCCGTGCCATGCCACGAAAGGGGGAACAATCCGCCCTCGCCTGGCAACCGCGCTCGCAACGTTCCATAGTGGAAACACCGGTGGGGACCGGGGAGATGGGCCGCCCGGCATCGAGCGCACCGACATGCCGGGCGGCCCGCCCGATCGAGGCAACCGTGTTCGCGGAACACGCTTACCTTGATCGGGCGTTTTTTGTTTCGGGGGGCGACCCCCCAGACCCCCACGGTGCGTACGGAACTGAACCAGCGAGTGGGGGCTGGCACAGGGGTGGCACCGGGGCGGGGTGGACGGAAACCCGGATTTCGCGGTTGGTGCATCTGGCTGGTGAAGCGTGTCCTGGTGACTGAACCAGCGAGTGAGGGCTGGCACAGGGGTGGCACCGGGGCGGGGTGGGCGGAAAACCTGGGTTGCGGGTTGGTGCATCTGGCTGGTGAAGCGTGTCCTGGTGACTGAACCAGCGAGTGAGGGCTGGCACAGGGGTGGCACCGGGGCGGGGTGGGCGGAAAACCTGGGTTGCGGGTTGGTGCATCTGGCTGGTGAAGCGTGTCCTGGTGACTGAACCAGCGAGTGGGGGCTGGCACAGGGGTGGCACCGGGGCGGGGTGGGCGGAAAACCTGGGTTGCGGGTTGGTGCATCTGGTTGGTGAAGCGTGTCTTGGTGACTGAACCAGCGAGTGGGGGCTGGCACAGGGTGGCACCGGGGCGGGGTGGGCGGAAAACCCGGATTTCGCGGTTGGTGCATCTGGCTGGTGAAGCGTGTCCTGGTGACTGAACCAGCGGGTTGGGGTTGGCACGGGGTGGGGCGCGGCGGAGTTCTTGGATTCCCTCGCCTTGGTGTCGTTGGCTGGTGACTTCTCCGTTGCTTGGTTGCGTTGGCCTGTCTGGCGGTGCTTTTTGTGATTCCGCACTCCGTGTTGGCGCGGTGGTGTGGTGAGGCGCGGTTCTCCTGGCGATGGGTGGGGCGGGTGGTCACGGGGTGGTTACGGGGCCAACCGGGGTGGGGTGGGGGTGGGTAGAGGGGGTGTGATGGGTGGTGGTGGGGTGCCGGGGCGGGTGGAGTTGTTCGCGGAGTGGGTGCGGCCGCATCTGGGGTGATGGCTGGGGTGGCCAGGCGGGTGGGGGCCTATTACGGGGTTCTTGAGCGGGATGACGTGGTGCAGGAGGCGTTGGCTCGGGCCTGGGTGAAGCGGGGGCAGTTCGATCCCCGTCGGGGGACGGCGCGGGCTTGGTTGGCGGCGATTGTCGTGGACCAGGTTCGGAAGGCGCGGCGGGTGAAGGTGCCGGAGCCCGGGGACGTGCCCGAAACACCTGTGGTTGTGGGTGGGGTCGAGGAGCAGCTTGACCTTTGGGAGGCGCTGGCCTGCCTGACTGAGCGGCAGCGGCTGGCGGTGGATTGCGTGTACTTCGTCGATCTCTCCGTGGCGGAGACGGCGCAGGTCATGGGGTGTGGGGTGGGGACGGTCAAGTCGACGTTGGCGGATGCCAGGGCGAAGTTGCGGGTGCGACTGGAGGTGTCTGATGGGTGATCCGGTGGACGAGATGCTGCGGGAAGCCGGACGGGAGTGGCGGGAAGCGCAACCGCCCCCGCCGGAGGTGGACCTCGAACGGTTCGGGGTCGAGCGGCGTTGGCGGGTCGGGGCGGTGGCGGCGGCGGTCGTCGTGATCAGCGTCGGGGCCGTTGTGCTGTGGCCGAGCGGGTCGCCGAGCGGCGGTTCGGCGAGCAACCCGGCGGCGGAAGAGCCGTTCGTGACGATTTCGCCTGCCGCGCCCGCGCCGCGCGCCGAGGTCGTGCGGGACGGGGACACGGTGGAGGCGACCGGGTACGCCCGCATCCTCCCCGGTGTCCCCGCGCGGTTCTGCGCCATCGCCCCGGTGCCCGGGGGGAGTGCGCCCGAAACCCAGCCGTGCCACTTCGGGGTACCCGTCACCGGGCTCGACCCCGCGACCGAGCACTGGGCCAACCTGACCCTGCGCGGTGTCTGGCGCGACGGCGGACTCACCGTCACCTCCCAGTCCGCGGCCAAGCTCAGCGAGCAAGACCCGTTCGGCCCTCTCGAAAGAGGTGTTCCCTGCCCCGCCCCGCCGGGCGATTGGCAGGCGGGGCCGATGGACGAGACCGCGGTGCGGGAGTACCTGTCCCAGCACCCCGAGCAGTTCCACCCCCTGCGCCTGGGCATGACGCCCGCCCAGACCGGAACGCCGAGGTTCCTCCAGGTGCTGGTCGTCGAGGTCGTCAACGGTGACCCGCGCGCCGCGCGGCGCGAGTTGCGGGCCCGCTACACGGGCAACCTCTGCACGGTCGTGGCGCCCGGCAGGTCGACCATCGCCGACCAGGAACGGGCGCGGCAGGTGTCGGACGACGTGCTGGCGCCGTTGATGGAGGACCCGGCCACCGGCGTGTACCTGCGCGAGGTCGAGGACGGCCGGGCCATCGCCGAAGCCGTCGCCCTCACCCCCGAACTGGCCGCCAAGCTCGCGGCGTCCGGGTCCGACCTGATCGACCTCCGCCCCTGGCTGACCCGCGTCCCCTGATCGGACGCGCCCGGGAGGTGCGCAAGTGTGCTTGCGCACCTCCTAGGGTGGTGGGATGAGCGCTGCGTCGGAGGGGTTGTCGGAGGCGACCGTCGCGGCCGTCGAACGGGCCTCCGGCAAGCTTGCGGCGGCGGCTGTCGCGGTGATGGACGAGCAGTTCGCCTGGTTCGGGCGGATGCCCGCGGACCAGCGGGCATCCGTCCTGCTCGTCGCGCAGAACGGCGTCGCGGGCTTCACCGCCTGGCTGCGCGACCCCCGCGAGGCCCTGCGGCTGACCACCGACACCTTCCGCGGCGCGCCGCGGGACCTGTCCCGGTGGATTAGCCTGCGGCAGACCGTCGAGATGGTGCGGGTCTCGCTGCAGATCTTCGAGCAGCTGGTGCCCGACCTGGCCGCCGACGACGCCGAGCGCGCCGTGCTCTCCGAGGCCGTCCTGCGCTACGGCCGCGAGGTGGCCTTCGCCTCCGCCATGTCCTACGCCTCCGCCGCCGAGGCCCGGGGCGCGTGGGACGCCCGGCTGGAGGCCCTGGTGGTCGACGGCATCGTCCGCGGCGACGCCGAGGAGTCCCTGCTGTCCCGGGCCGCGGCCCTGGGCTGGGACCCGGCCGCCGAGGCGACCGTGCTGGTCGGCAACCCGCCGTCGGACGACCCGCCGACGGTGCTCTACGAGGTGCGCAGCCGGGCCGCGCGGATGAGCAGGCCGGTGCTGCTCGGCGTGCAGGGCTCACGGTTGGTCGTGGTGCTGGCGGGCCCCACCGAGGACGCCGTCGACCACGAGGCCCTGGTGAAGATGTCCGCCGCGTTCGGTGTCGGCGCGGTGGTGGCGGGGCCGACCGTGGCGAGCATCGCCGAGGCCCACCGCAGCGCCGCGGACGCGCTGTCCGGGCTGCGCGCGGTGGTCGCCTGGCCGACCGCGCCGCGCCCGGTGCGCTCGGCCGACCTGCTGCCGGAACGGGCGCTGGCGGGCGACCCGGAGGCCGAGTGGCAGCTCATCGACCGGGTAGCGCGACCGCTGGAGGACGCGGGCGGCGCGCTCCAGGAGACGGTCGAGGCGTACCTGGCCACCGGCGGGGTGCTCGAGACGTGCGCGCGGCAGCTGTTCGTGCACCCGAACACCGTGCGGTACCGGCTGCGCAAGGCGGCCGAGCTGACCGGCCGCAACGCGGGCGACCCCCGCGACGCGCTGGTGCTGAGCGTGGCCCTCGCGGTGGGCAGGCTGTCGCGGGCGCGCGGCCTCTGGTGATCGCGTGCGGGCGGGCAACGGTAGGTAACTGTGTGGTGTCTGCCACGACAACTGACAACGAATACCCGTACGTCAGGGTAATTGCCCGGTGACTTTTGGAGGTTTCCTACAAACGAACCGCTACGACTTGGTGAGCGGCGGCATGCAGTCGAGGCGGGCTGTCGGTGTTGGGTTGACACGTGATCGCACTCCTCGCACCCGGGCAGGGTTCCCAGGCCCCCGGCATGCTCGCGCCCTGGCTCGAACTCCCCGGTACCGCCGAGCGGTTGGCGGGCTGGTCCGAGGTCGCCGGGCTCGACCTGGCCCGACTCGGCACCACCGCCGACGCGGACGAGATCAAGGACACCGCGATCACCCAGCCGCTGATCGTGGCGGCCACCCTGCTGGCCGCCGGTGAGCTGGCCGAGCGGGTCGAGGTCCCGGCGGACGCGCTGGTCGCGGGCCACTCCATCGGCGAGTTCGCGGCCGCGGTGATCGCGGGTGTGCTCGGCGCCGAGGACGCGGTCCGGCTGGCCGCGGTGCGCGGCCGGGAGATGGCGAAGGCCTGCGAGCTGGAGCCCACGGGCATGGCCGCGCTGGTGCGCGGCACCGAGGAGGACATCCTGGCCCGGCTCGCCGAGCTGGACCTGGTCCCGGCCAACCGCAACGGCGCGGGCCAGATCGTGGCCGCGGGCGCGAAGGCGGCGCTGGAGAAGTTGGCGGCCGAGCCGCCCGCGGGCAGCAAGGCGATCGCGCTCAAGGTGGCGGGCGCGTTCCACACCCACTACATGGCCCCGGCGCAGGAGGCGCTGCGCGCGCACGCGGCGGGCGTGACCACGGCCGACGCGACCAGGACGCTGCTGTCCAACGCCGACGGCGCGGTGGTCACCTCGGGCGCCGAGGTGCTCGAGCGGTTGGTGGCGCAGGTCACCAGTCCGGTGCGGTGGGACTCGTGCATGGCGACCATGGGGGAACGCGGGGTCTCGGCAGTCGTAGAGTTCCCGCCCGCGGGCGCACTGGTCGGTTTGGCCAAGCGCGAGTTGAAGGGCGTTCCCACCGTGGCCCTCAAGACGCCCGCGGACCTCGACACGGTGGTCGAGCTGATCGGGAGTGCCGAATGACCACGTTGCGACTTGCCCCGGGGGCCGCGGCCAGCCGGATCCTCGGCGTCGGCTCGTTCCAGCCCGAGCGCATCGTCACCAACCACGAGCTCTCCGAGCGGATGGACACCACCGACGAGTGGATCCGCGAGCGGGTGGGCATCGTCGAACGCCGGTTCGCGGCCAAGGACCAGAAGCTGGTCGACATGGCGGTCACCGCGGGCGCCAAGGCGCTGGCCGACGCCGGGCTGTCGCCGTCGGACGCGGACACGGTGATCCTGGCCAACTGCACCATGCCCACCCCCATCCCCAACGGCGCCGCCCAGGTGGCCGACCGGATCGGGGTCAAGGCGGCGGGCGCGTTCGACCTCAACGCCGCGTGCGCGGGCTTCTGCTACGCCCTGGGCACCGCGTCGGACCTGGTCCGCGCGGGCTCGGCGCGGCGGGTGCTGGTGATCGGCGCGGAGAAGCTGACCGACTGGGTGGACCACGAGGACCGGGCCAACGCGATCATCTTCGCCGACGGCGCGGGCGCCGCGGTGGTCGGCCCGGCCGACGAGCCGGGCATCGGCCCGGTGGTCTGGGGCAGCGCGGGCGACCTGACCGACATGATCCGGCTGCGCGACGACCGGTGGATCTTCCAGGAGGGCCAGTCGGTGTTCCGCTGGGCCACCACCCGGATCGCGCCGATCGCGCTGCGCGCGCTGGAGGCCGCAGGCGTGGCACCGGCCGATGTGGACGTGCTGATCCCGCACCAGGCGAACCTGCGCATCGTCGAGTCGATCGCCAAGAAGCTGCGCGCGCACGGCGCCCGGGAGGACATGGTCGTCGCCGACGACATCGTCTACTCGGGCAACACCTCCTCGGCGTCGATCCCCATGGCCATGGACCACATGCGGGCCGCGGGCCGGGTCAAGCCGGGTGACGTGGCGCTGCTGGTCGGCTTCGGCGCGGGCCTGTCCTACGCCGCGCAGGTCGTGATCTGCCCCTAGCGGGCGCTGAGAGCCACCCCCGGGGCGCCCCCGGGGGACTGCAAGGCCCCGCCGGGTGCGGTACCCGCGGGTGGAACGAGGAAGGACAGTGCAACCCATGTCGGAGAAGTTCAGCGACGAGCAGATCCTCGAGGGCCTCGGGGAGATCGTCGAAGAGGTCGCGGGTGTCTCGCCCGACGACGTCACCGCCGACAAGTCCTTCGTGGACGACCTGGACATCGACTCGCTGTCCATGGTGGAGATCGCCGTGCAGGCGGAGGACCGCTTCGGCGTCAAGATCCCGGACGACGAGCTGGCCAACCTGAAGACGGTCGGCGACGCGCTCAAGTACGTCTCCGCGCACTCCTGACGCTCCCCCGGCCGGACACTCCCCCGGCTCCCCCCGTGCCGATCCGGCACCTGGCCAAGCCATCCTTTCACCCGCTCGCGAAGGAAATTCCATGAGCAACGTCGATGTCGTCATCACCGGGCTTGGCGCGACCACGCCGCTCGGCGGTGACGTCTCGTCCACCTGGGATGCCCTGCTCGCCGGTCGGAACGGCATCCGGGCGAACACCACGGACTGGGCGGAGCGCTACGACCTCCCGGCCCGGCTGCACGCGCCGCTGGCCGTCGAGCCGACCGAGGTCCTGCCCCGCGTGCAGGCCCGCAGGCTGGACCGGTGTGAGCAGATCGCGCTCATCGCCGCCAGGCAGGCGTGGGCCGACGCCGGGTACGAGCCGCCGACCGAGGAGCACGAGCCGGTGGACCCGGATCGCCTCGGGGTCAGCATCGGCACCGGGATCGGCGGCCCGCTCACCCTGCTCGACCAGGACGACCTCCTGGAGGAGCACGGGCTGCGCAAGGTCTCGCCGCTGACGGTGCCGATGCTGATGCCCAACGGCCCGGCCGCGCACGTGGGCATCGACCTGCGCGCCCGGGCGGGTGTGCACACCGTCGCCTCGGCGTGCGCGTCGGGCGCGGAGGGCATCGCCAACGCGTACCAGATGATCCAGAACGGCCGCGCGGACGTGGTCATCGCCGGTGGCGCGGACGCCTGCATCCACCCGATCACCGTGGCGGGCTTCTGCCAGTCCCGGACGCTGAGCACCCGCAACGACGCGCCGGAGCGGGCCTCGCGCCCGTTCGACACCCAGCGCGACGGGTTCGTGCTCGGTGAGGGCGCGGGCGTGGTGGTGCTGGAGCGGGCCGAGCACGCGGCGGCCCGCGGCGCCCGGGTCTACGGCCGGATCACCGGCTACGGCATGACCGCCGACGCCTACCACATCACCGGCAACCACCCGGACGGCATCGGCCAGATCCGGGCCATGGAGCAGGCGGTGCGGATGGGCGGGCTGAGCCCGGCCGACGTCGGCCACGTCAACGCGCACGCCACCTCGACCGTGGTGGGCGACGTCGGCGAGGCGGCGGCGATCCGCAAGGCGCTGGGCGAGCACGTGCTGGTGACCGCGCCGAAGAGCTCCTTCGGCCACCTGGTCGGCGGCGCGGGCGCGGTGGAGAGCATCATCGCGCTGCTGTCGATCTACCACAGCGTGATCCCGGCGACCCGGAACCTGGAGAACCTCGACCCCAAGGTCGGGCTCGACGTGGTGGCGGGCGAGGCGCGGAAGGTGGAGCTGACCGCGGCGATCAACAACTCCTTCGGCTTCGGCGGCCACAACGTGGCGCTGCTGTTCACCGCCGCCTGAGCGGAGCCGGGGGTGGTTCGTGGAAAGCGGGGCGCGGCCGAGTCGGCCCGCCCCGCTTCTCCGTCACCCGGTCGTGATGGGCCGGGGAATCAGCAGCTGTCGTGCTGGGGAGAGGCGCTGGTGGCACCGGCGTCGATGCGCCACTCGCCCGCGGCCACGGTCAGCGGGAACACCACGTTCCAGCGGATGCAGCCGACCGGCAATTCCAGCGGCGCGTCGGCCGGGTCCTGCTGGCTGACGAAAGACAGCAGCACCCGCGCGTTGTTCGCCGGACCGGTCTCGATGCGGTAGACGACAATCGTGCCGTCCTGGGTGCTGCGGTACGCCGAGCGCCAGTTGTCCTCGGGCATGTCCTTGGCCCGGGCGTCGGTGACGGTGGTTCGCCAACGCGCGTAGTTCTTGCCGTTGATGGCGTCGAAATGGGTTTGCAGCAGCTGGCGGACCGTCTCGTAGAGCGGGTGCCGGATGGCGTCCTGGGTGGCGCGCACGTCCCGGGGCCCCGGCCGGGCGCTGGGCGGGATCACGTTCTCGCTCGGCAGGATCGGCGACGGGGTGGCCGCGGTGGCGTTGCCGGTGGCGTACAGCTCGCGCGCGACCATCGCCGCCGCGGCGCAGATCACCACGGCGACGAGCACGACCGGCAGCAGCCAGCGCTGGCGCTCCGGTCTGGGGGTGCTGCTCGGGTGCACGGCGCCAGCGTGCCACACGGTTCTCAGCCGACGCGGTGCAACCAGGTAACAGGTGCCCCATCGCCTGCGCGCCGGTACGGCTCCAGCGCCTCGTCCCAGGAGGCGCCGAGCAGTTCGTCGACCTTGAACGCGAAGGACTCGCCGCCGCGCGCGGACGCCGCGATGGCGCGCAGCTGGTCCTCGGACACCACGATGTCGCCGTTGGCGCTGGTGCGGGCGTGCCAGAGGCCGAGGGTGGGCGCGTAGCAGAACCGCTCGCCGTCGACGCCGGGGCTGGGCTCCTCGGTGACCTCGAAGCGGGTCATCGGCCAGGCGCGCAGGGCGGCGGCCAGCTTGCCGCCGGTGCCCGCGTCGCCGGTCCACGCGCACTCGGCGCGCAACTGGCCGGGGGCGGCGGGTTGCGCGGTCCAGCGCAACTCGGCGCGCACCCCGAGGGTGCCGGAAATCGCCCACTCGACGTGCGGACATACCGCAGCCGGCGACGAGTGGACGTACACCACACCTTGGGTGTTTCCACGGGTGCTCACTGCTGACCTCCGCTGCTCGACGAGGATCGTCTTCCCCTACGTCCTGCGCGATCAACGGGTGCCTGCGTCACACGTGGTATTCCCGGCGCTCATTGTGCCCTGCTTCCGGACACTTTGGCCACACGAACCACGAAAACAACCCACGCCCCACCTATTCCGCGCCGAATGCGGACAGCGCGGCACCGGGCGTGCCGCTTTCGGCGCGGTCGGCGCGGCACACCCGACGATCTCGTTGATCACTAGGACGTCCGAGCAACGTCCGAGTTGCCTGCGATCTTCATCCCATCCCCGAGCGGTGTACCCACCCAGGGGTGACGGTTGGCGCCAGGTGGCTACCTTCCGACGTCCGACCACCCGCTCGGGGGTCACTGGCGCTAGCGTGTCAGGCGGGATGTGGTGGAAAACCCACCAACTGCCGTGCGGGGGGCCGGTCGAGGAGGAGTCGGCGTGCGCTTGGTCCGGGTCGGTGAGCCGACGTCGGGTGTCGGCCGGGATCTGCGCGCGGCGCTGACCTCGTGGGGTCGCGGCGACGCCGTGGCGGGCGGGGTGGCGCTGCTGGGCGTGCGACCGCCGGAGTTCGGCTCGCCGGTCGAGGCGGTCGTGATCACCCCGCGCGGGGTGCTGGTGGTCCTCGGCGTGGACCTGCCGCGCCCGGCCGTGTGGTTGTCGGCCCCGCTGGGCGAACCGTGGCGGGCCGACGGGGCGGTGCCGCAGGTGGGCGACCGCGCGCCGGGGGACGGGGCGTTGGCCGCGACCGCCGCGGTGGCGGCCGTCGTGCGGCGGGCGCAGCCGAGGCCGCTGCCGGTGTCGACGGTGGTGGCCGTCGGCCCGTACGTCGGCCGGGTCGACCAACCCGCCACCGACCTGGAGCGCGGGGTGCGGATCCTGCACCCGGCGCCGACGCCCCTGCTGACGGTGACCCGCGAGCTGACCACGCACAGCCGCCCCTGCCCGGTCGACGAGCTGCGCCGGATCCTGCACGCCCTGCACGCCGACCTCGACCTGGACGACGCCGACCTGGTCGCCGAGGGCTTCCCGGACGGCATGTCCGCGGCGGCGAGCGCCGAGCGCACCACGATCCTCCCGCCCGTCCCGGGCGCTCCCCCGCGCCCGGCCCCCACACCGCCACCCCGACGCCGGTTACCGATCGCGATCGGGGTCTTGGTGGCGTTGCTGCTGGTCGCGGGCGTGGCCCTGGCCGTCGCGGCGGCCGACGGTGGCCCCCCGATCCCGCACGCACCCCCGGCGCCCGCGCCCCAACAGGGCCTGGTGTTCACCCCGCGCGGCGAGGCCACCCAGACCGACTGCGCGACGCACACCAGCGGCCAGCTGCGCACCTGGCTGGAACGCAACGGCTGCGCCGAACTCCTGCGCGGCCGGTTCGAGGCGACGGAGAACGGCCGCCGAGCCGCGGTGCTGGTCGGCGTGGTGCGGATCTCCGGGAGCGCGTCGGCCGTGGAACTGCGCGCGCTGGCGGACCGCCCGGACACGGGCGCCGTCGTCGACCAGTCCGCCGAGGGCGTCGCCTGGCCCACCACCCCACCCCCCACCTTCGACGCGGCGGCGCGGGCCAGTGATCAGGAGGGCAACAGCGTGAAGCTGGTGCAGGCGGTCTGGCTGGACCAGCCGTCCCGCCCGGACGACCCGGCCCTGCTCGCCATCGCCGACCGCGCCCTCCGCCTCAGCCTCGCGGGCTGACTCACCCGAGGCCCCGCCCGGCAGCCGATCTCCGCCGTCCCCCGCGCCCACCTACCCCGCCGCCCCGCGCCCGCCCTGCCGTCCGGCCCTACCGGGCCCGGCCTCCCAGCCGTCTGGCCCTGGCCTGCCAGCCGCCCAACTCCCGGCACCCCAACGCCCGGCAGCCCAACACCCGCGAGGGGTCCCCCGCGAGAAGGGAACCCCTATTTACCATTCTACCTGCGGAAACCGGTCGAGCGGCAGGGCTCGGGAACGCCCTGTGGACAACTCCGCGGTGTTCCGCAGGCGACCGAACCGACCCCGAACGGCTGCCGGACTCAGGCAGGCGAGCTGAAGGCCGGGCTGCCCTCCAGGTCCGGCGCGTACGCGAACAATCCCGGCAGCCCGCCCGTGTGCAGGAAGACCACGGTCTCCTCACGCCCGATCTCCCCCGACCGGGTGGCGTCGACCAGGTACGCCGCCGCCTTGCCCGTGTACACCGGGTCGAGGGTGATCCCCTCGGTCCGCGCGAACAGGCCCAGCGCCTCCCACATCGCGTCGGTCGGGATGCCGTAGCCGGGGCCGACCGCGCGGTCGTCGGCGTGCGCGTGGGCCAGGTCGATCTCCTGGCCGAGCAGCGCCGCCGCCTCCCCCGCCAACCGGCGGATGGTGGCCAGCGACTCGGCGGCGGTGCGCGACACGCAGGCGCCGTCGACGCGGGTGGTGCGGCCGAGCAGGGCGACACCGGCCACGACGCCCGCCGCGGTGCCCGCGCTGCCGACCGGGACGACGATCCGGTCGGGTTCGATCCCCTCCGCGTCGAGCTGGGCGAACAGCTCGGCGGTGGCGGCCACGTAACCCAGCACCCCAACCGCGTTGGACCCACCGACAGGCAGAACCGCGACCCCACCGGCCTCGGCGGTCAGCGCCGCGACCACCCCGGCGACCTCGGCCTCCGCGCAGACGTGCACGGTGGCGCCGTAGAGCCGGTGCAGCGCCATGTTGCCGGACCGCTCGTACGCCTCACCCGTGCGCGGGACGTCGCGGGTGAGGACGAGGTCGCAGCGCAGCCCGAGGCTCGCGCACGCGGCCGCGGTGAGCCTGCCGTGGTTGGTCTGCAGCGCGCCGAAGGTGATCACCCGGGTGACCCCGTCGGCCACCGCGGCACCCAGCAGGAACTCCAGTTTGCGCAGCTTGTTGCCCCCGACGCCGAGCGCGCCGACGTCGTCGCGCTTGACCAGCGGGCCGGGGCCGCCACCGAGCGCGGCGCCGAGCCGCGGGCAGGCCCGCAGCGGCGTCGGCCAATGGCCGAGGGTGGCGCGCGGGAACGGTGTCAGGTCGATGGCCACGCGGCGAACTCTAACCACGAGAAGGCAGGGTTTCACCCGTCCGGCCTTCTCGGCGCGGCTCGGAAATGACTGACCGATCCTCATGTTGCCTGGGGGGCAAATACCCGTGATCCCACGGGTGATATTGCGCCGCCATTTGGGATGACCAGCGCCGACGATGGCGGCGAAGAGACAGGGGCCAAGGGCCGCACCAGACCAGCCGAATCGGACACGTCGCATTCCCGCTAGTGGACCGGTAACGCCCGATGGGGTACTACTATTCCGAGAGACCGCCTCTTGGACCTCCTGGGTGGTTCTCGGGCCGGGTCGGGCGATACAGTTCGGCGGTGATCGGTTCGCCAATACCGGGCCGTGACCGGGACCCTCGCTAAAGGTGTCGGCCCCGTGCAGGAAACGAACTCTCATCACACGGAGGAAACCGTGGCGCAGAAGACCGTGGTGGAGCTTGTCGACGACCTCGACGGCGGCCAAGCCGACGAGACCGTCGCCTTCGCCATCGACGGGGTGGACTTCCTGATCGACCTGTCGAGAGAGAACGCGACGCGACTGCGGGATTCGCTCGCGGAGTTCGTCGGGCACGCCCGGCGCACCGGTAGCCGGAAAGCGAAGAACGGCCTCGTCGTCCGCCGCTTCGGCACCGACCGGCAGGACAACCAGGCCATCCGCGAATGGGCCCGCAGCCAGGGTGAGACGGTCGCCGAGCGCGGCCGCATCCCGGCCGCGCTGGTGATGAAGTTCCAAGAGGCGCACGGCGGCTGATCCCGCCGCTTTTCCCGGCCGCGCGGGCCGGGCACCGCGTGTCGCGCCTGGAACCAGTCGGGGGTCCAGGCCGGCGGGCGGGGGAAAACGCGGGCCATAGCGGACCACGGACCACTTCGGCCGGTCAGGCTCGCTTTGGACACCCGCGTGAACACCGTGTCACCCGAACACCGCGCGATCCACCGAGGACGTCCACCACCGCGGGGTCGACGGTCCACTCCGGGCACTCGTGCCCCTTCTTCCGAACCGTTTTCGCGTGCTCGTCCGGTCTAGGTGTTTCCCTGGAATCCGCCGCGCCGCGCCGGGCAAACCACGGCCGCGCGCGGCCGGTTTTCCCGCTGGCGACAAGCGGAAGAGCGAATACCGGCGGCTCAGTCGGTGATCATCCCGGCGGTCGCCCCGGTAATCGATCCGGTGGCCTCTCCGGCGGCAAGGGCGACGGGTTCGATGGCCCGCAGGAACTGTTCGATCCGCTGTTCCCGCCGCGTTCCCGGCCGGTAGTGGGCCCGGTCCAACGGGATCGTGCGGCCACCGACGGTCAGTGCCGGGTAGCGGTAGACGGCCCGGCCCAACGGCGCCCGCGCGTCCCGCCGCTGGACCCCGGTGACCTCGGCGACCGCCACCGTGCGCAGCCCGCGCACGGTGCGGACGCCGACCCGGCCGTCGCGCACGAAGCAGTACGGGAACAGCGCCTGGTAGCCCGTGGCCACGGCGGTGACACCCGCCGCCAGCAGCAGCGCGGTCTTGTCGAGCCCGGAGCCCGGCGACCACAACGCCACCCCGAGTCCCGCGCCGAGCGCGCAGGCGACCGCCGTCCACAGCAGTCCCACCCGCTCGACGGGGTGCCGGTAGAGGGGTCTCACGCGCGAGCGGTGATCTGCTGGACCGTCCAGCTGTTGCCGTCCGGGTCGGCGAAGAAGAGGAACCCGGCGTTGTTGAGGTCGTCCTCCTCGGTGGCGGCCCGGAACCCCTGCGGCGAGGCGAACTGGACCTCGCTGACCTGCACGCCCCGCGCGGACAGCTCCGCGTGCGCGGCCCACAGGTCGTTGACGACGAGCTGCACGCCGCCGAGCTCACCCGGCGCGACCTTCTCCAGCTTCGGGCCGAGCACGATCGAGCAGCCCGACCCGGGCGGGGTGAGCTGCACGAACCGGTTGTCCCCGAACGAGGTGTCGTGGTCGAGGACGAAACCGACCTTCTCGGCGTAGAACTCCTTGGCGACGTCCACGTCGCTGACCGGCACCACGACGACTTCCAGGGTCCACTGCATTGCTGGTCCTCCCACCGCTCGACCGGATGGGGGAAAGCATGGCAGAGACCGCCGACGCGGGTCAGAGGGCTTTGAGTTCCTCGGTGACCTCGGCGACGGAGGACTTGGCGTCGCCGAAGAGCATGCTGGTCTTGGCGTCGAAGTACAGCGCGTTGTCGACCCCGGCGAACCCGGGCGCCATGCCGCGCTTGAGCACGATCACCGACCGGCTCTCGTCGACGTTGAGGATCGGCATGCCGTAGATCGGCGAGGACGGGTCGGTGCGCGCCGCCGGGTTGGTGACGTCGTTGGCGCCGATGACCACGGCCACGTCGGTGCGGCTGAACTCGCGGTTGATGTCCTCCATCTCCTTGAGCCGCTCGTAGGGCACGTCCGCCTCGGCCAGCAGCACGTTCATGTGGCCGGGCATCCGGCCCGCGACCGGGTGGATGGCGTAGTAGACCTCGACGCCGCGCGCCTCCAGCATGTCCGCCAGCTCCCGCACCGCGTGCTGGGCTTGGGCCACCGCCATGCCGTAGCCGGGGACGATGATGACCTGGTTGGCGTAGGCCATCTGCACGGCCGCGTCCGAGGCGCTGGTGCGCCGGACCGTCTGGTCCCCGCTCGCCGCGGGTCCCGCGCCGCCCCCGCCGCCGAAGCCGCCCGCGACGATCGCCGGGATGGAGCGGTTCATCGCCTTGGCCATCAGGTTGGTCAGGATGGTGCCGGACGCGCCGACGATCATGCCCGCGACGATCAGCGCGGTGTTGTCCAGGGCCAGGCCCATGGCCGCGGCGCTGAGCCCGGTGAGCGCGTTGAGCAGGGAGATCACCACGGGCATGTCCGCGCCACCGATGGGCAGCACGACCATCACGCCGAGCGCGGCGGCGGAGAGCAGCAGGCCCAGGATCAGCACCTCGGCGTCACCACCGCCGATGATCACCCCCGCGCACGCGGCGGACACGAGCAGCAGCACCAGGTTCAGCGGCTGCTGGAGCTTCCCGATGCCGACCGGGCGGCCGGTGATGACCTCCTGGAGCTTGCCGTAGGCGACCAGCGAGCCCCAGAACGACACCGAGCCGACGACCGCCGAGAACAGGCTGGCCACGGCGACGTGCCCGGGGGCGTGCGCGAACCCGGCGCTCTCCCGGAACTCGACCCAGGCGATCAGCGCGACCGCCCCGCCGCCGACGCCGTTGAACAGCGCCACCATCTGCGGCATGGCGGTCATCTTGACCTGCCGGGCCGACGGCACGCCGACCGCGGTGCCGATCGCCACGCCGAGCAGGATCAGCCACCAGTTGCCCAGGCCGGGGGTCAGCAGCGTGGCGACCACCGCGACCCCCATGCCCGCCGCCGCGATCCAGTTGCCGCGCACGGCCGTGCGCGGGCCGGTCAGGCCCATCAGGCCGTAGATGAACAGGGCGAAAGCGACGATGTAGAGGAGCTGGATCCCGGTCTCGCGGCTCACTTCGCGCTCCCGTCCCGCTTGGGCCCGTTCTTGAACATGCCCAGCATCCGGTCGGTGACCAGGAACCCGCCGATGACGTTGATCGTGCCGAAGGCGATGGCGATGACCAGCAGGACCTTGTCCAGCACGCCCTCGGCGCCCAGGCCCGCGACGATGAGTCCGCCGAGCAGCACGATGCCGTGGATGGCGTTGGTGCCCGACATCAGCGGTGTGTGCAAGGTGTTGGGCACCTTGGAGATCACCGCGAAGCCGACGAAGCCCGCGAGCACGAGCACGGCCAGGTTCTCGACCAGCATCTACGCCTCCTTCGTGACGCAGGCACCGGCGACGACCTCGTCGGTGAAGTCGACCGACAGCGCGCCGTCGGCGTCGACTAGCAGCTCCAGCAGCGCCTGCACGTTGCGCGCGTACAGCTCGCTGGCGTGCTCGGGCATGGTGGCGGGCAGGTTCAGCGGGGACGCGACGGTGACCGAGTGCGCGACGACGATCTCGCCGGGCTCGGTCAGCTCGCAGTTGCCGCCGGACTCACCCGCCAGGTCGACCACCACGCTGCCCGCCCGCATGCCCTCGACGGCCTCGGCGGTGACCAGGGTCGGCGCGGTGCGGCCGGGGACCTGCGCGGTGGTGATCACCGCGTCGAACCCGGTGATGGCCTTGCCGAGCTGGCGCTGCTGCTCCTCGCGCTCGGCGTCGGTGAGCGCGCGGGCGTAGCCGCCGCTGCCCGCCGCCTCGATGCCCAGGTCCAGCCACTGCGCGCCGACCGAGCGGACCTGGTCGGCGACCTCGGGCCGCACGTCGTAGCCGGTGGTGTGCGCGCCGAGCCTGCGCGCGGTGGCCAGCGCCTGCAGCCCGGCCACGCCGACGCCGAGCACGAGCACCTTGGCGGGCGGCACGGTGCCCGCGGCGGTGGTCAGCATCGGGAAGAACCGGGTGAGGTGCTCGGCGGCGAGCATGGCCGCGCGGTAGCCCGCGACGTTGGCCTGCGAGGACAGGGCGTCCATCGATTGCGCGCGGGAGATGCGCGGGATGGACTCCATGGCGAACGCGGTGACTCCCCGCTCGCGCAACGCTTTCGCCTTGCCGGGGTCGGTCAGCGGGGCGAGGAAGCCGATGAGGACGGACCCGGCGCGCAGCGCGCCGACCTCGGTTTCGTTCGGTGGGGCCACTTTGACCACGACGTCGGCGGCCCAGGGGTCGCCGAGCGTGGCTCCGGAGTGGACGTAGGCGTCGTCGGGGATGAGCGCCGCGAGCCCGGCACCGGGCTCGACGACCACGGAGAGGTTGCGGGCGCGCAGCCGCTCGACCACTTTCGGCACGAGCGCGACCCGCCGCTCGCCCGCGGCCGATTCCTTGGGGACGCCCACGACTGTGTTGGCGGTCACAGTACAGTTGTACCATTTGGGTCCGCGGTGCGCGCACGATCACAGTTGCCAATACTCTCCGCGATGCGGCGAACGCGCTCCGTGTCTTCGGTGTGCCCGCGACCCGGATCGAAGATCGCCCGGACCGGGTGCCCGACCGGCGGTACCCTGGCCGGAAGTCATGGTTCACCCGGGAAACCGCCTGGTGGACCCGGCGGAGGTGAGGGGTGGGCGCGTGACCGCTGACGTGATCGTGGTGGGTGCCGGGCTGGCCGGACTGGTCGCCGCGGCCGAACTCGCCGACCGGGGCAAGCGGGTCGTCGTCGTGGACCAGGAGCCCGAGGCGTCGCTGGGCGGGCAGGCGTTCTGGTCGCTCGGCGGGCTGTTCCTGGTCGACTCCCCCGAGCAGCGCAGGCTGCGGGTGCGCGACTCGCTGGAGCTGGCCTGGGCCGACTGGCAGCAGTTCGCCGGGTTCGACCGCGAGGAGGACCACTGGCCCCGGCGGTGGGCGCGCGCGTACGTGGAGTTCGCGGCGGGCGAGAAGCGGTCGTGGCTGCACGCGCAGGGGGTGCGCTTCTTCCCCGTCGTCGGGTGGGCGGAGCGCGCGGGCAACTCGGTGCCGCGCTTCCACATCACCTGGGGGACCGGGCCGGGCGTGCTGGAGCCGTTCGCGCGGCGGGTGCGCGACGCGGTCGACAAAGGCTTGGTGGAGCTGCGTTTCCGGCACCGCGTGGACGAGCTGGTGACGACCGGCGGCGCGGTCACCGGGGTGCGCGGCAGCGTGCTGGAGGCCAGCGACGTCGAGCGCGGGGTGAGCAGTTCCCGTGTCGTAGTAGGGGAATTCGAGCTCTCCGCGCAGGCGGTGCTGGTGTCGTCGGGCGGGATCGGCGGCGACCACGAGTTGGTTCGGGCGAACTGGCCGTCGCGGCTGGGCACCCCACCCGCGAAGATGCTGACCGGCGTACCCGCGCACGTGGACGGGCGGATGCTGGCGATCAGCGAGGCCGCGGGCGCGAACCTGATCAACCGCGACCGGATGTGGCACTACGTCGAGGGCATCACCGACTGGCACCCGATCTGGCCCAACCACGGCATCCGGATCCTGCCCGGCCCGTCGTCGCTGTGGCTCGACGCGCGCGGGCGGCGGCTGCCGGACCCGCTGTACCCGGGCTTCGACACCTTGACCACGCTCGCGCACCTGCGCGAGACCGGGTACGACCACTCGTGGTTCATCCTCACCGCGAAGATCATCGAGCGGGAGTTCGCGCTGTCCGGGTCCGAGCAGAACCCGGACTTCACCGGCAAGGACATCCGGCTCACGCTGAAGCGGGCGCTGCCGGGGGCGACGGGTCCGGTGAAGGCGTTCATGGAGCACGGCGAGGACTTCGTCATCTCGACAGACCTGGACGAGTTGGTGGCCGGGATGAACCGGGCGACCGGCGAGGACCTGCTGTCCGCCGCGGACATCCGGCGCGAGGTCGTGGCGCGCGACCAGCAGGTGGACAACTCGTACGGCAAGGACTTGCAGCTCACGGCGGTGCGCGGGGCGCGCAAGTACCTGGGCGACCGGGTGGTCCGGGTGGCCGCGCCGCACCGGCTGCTGGATCCCAAGGCGGGGCCGCTGATCGCGGTGCGGCTCAACGTCCTGAGCCGCAAGACGTTGGGCGGACTGGAAACCGACCTGTCCGGGCGGGTGCTGCGCGCGGGCGGCGAGGTGGTGCCGGGCCTGTACGCGGCGGGCGAGGCGGCGGGCTTCGGCGGCGGCGGTGTGCACGGATACCGTTCCCTGGAAGGGACTTTCCTCGGCGGCTGCATCTTCTCCGGGCGCCAGGCCGGACGCGCCATCGGCACGGTCGTCTGACACATTCAGGTGGATCACTCCACTGTGGATCGCACGGCGCGGTGCGGTCTGCCAGGCTGCCTGGCGCCTGAAACACGTCAGGCACCCTGGTAGTGAGGATCGGATTCCCCATGCGCACCAACCTTTCCCGCGTCGGCGCCGCGTTCGGCATCGCCGCGGCCGCGTTCGGCTTCAGTGCGATCAACGCCACGGCCGCCTCCGCCGAGGGCGTCGGCTCCACCGCGGACACCCCGGCGCTGCTCCCGGCGATCACCGTCAACGTGATCAACGTCCAGGAGGGCGACGTCGACGTCGCCAGCCCGCTGCTCGACCTCGTCGGCACCGAGCCGACCCCGTGATCGGCGGCCGGTGCCGGGCAGGTTCGACGGCCCGGCACCGGCCGTGATCACGCGGGCCACGGTCGAGCGTCACCCGAAGGTGGGCGGGGCGGGTCGGCGATTCCTCCCACCGGAACCGAAACCCGACCCACTAACGAGAAGACCCCCAGCGCCAGGGCCATCCGAGGGATTTCGACGATCACGAACGTGACCACTCTCTTGTGGACTCGCCACCAACTGATCGTTCTGCAAGCCTTTCACTGTCCAACCCGGCCAGTTCGCTAGGAGCTTCCCGCAATGCGCAAAGCCCTTCTCCGTCTCGGTTTCATGGCCACCGCGACCGCCGTCGCGCTCGGCTTCTCCGCCCAGACCGCCTCCGCCGAGACGTCGACCGCCGCGGACGTGCACCCGGTGGTGGTCATCAACATCCTGCAGGACGCGGGCATCAACGTGGCAGGCCTCGACGAGGACCTGATCGACGACCTCGCGGACGCCGACAACCCGGCCGAGCTGGAAGCCGTCGTCGACCTCGCGGGCGACCTCGCCGAGGACCTGGACATCCCGATCGACCACGCGCTGTGGATCATCCTCGACGACTGGTGCGACGACGGCCTGCTGAACGACCTGCTGGACCTCGACCTGGACGACGCCCTCGACAACGTCGACGACGCCCTGGACGACCTGCTCGGTGACGACGTCCTCGACCTGGGTGGCCACCACGGCCTGCTCGGCCTGGGCGGCCACGACGGTCTGCTCGGCCTCGGCGGCCACGGCGGTCTGCTCGACGGTGACCTGCTGAACCTCAACGCCGACGTCGACCTCGACATCGACCTGCGCGGTCACCACGCGACCACCACCAACAGCGCCGCCACCACCCCCGCGGCCACTGACACCACCGCCACCAGCACCACCCCCGCGGCCACCAACACCAGCACCACCCCGGCCGCCACCAACACCGAGACCACCGTCGCGGACGCCGCCGACACCTCGGCCGCCACGGACCTGAACACCGTCACCAGCCCGGTGACCGACCTGGTCAACGACACCGTGTCCACCCTGACCGGCAACGACACCACCGCGGACAACAACGGCACCCGCCGCTGACCCAAGTCCACCGAAAGGGCCGCCGACTCGAGTCGGCGGCCCTTTCGCTTTGCCCAGAAACAGAAACACGCCCACCGCAACGACCCACAGCAGCACCACCCGGGTCCGCTCGTGCCTGCCGACGCTGTCCAGGTAGCTCTGCAACGACTGGGCGAGGCGCCAGCACTGCTGGTGGAAGCCCCGGTCCACCGCGTACCCGACCGCGGCGACCAGGGTCTCCCGCTCCCGCCCTAACCCCACCGCCCATACCGAGCGCCAGCCAGTCCGTCACCCCACCCCCGCCCACCTGTCTCGTGTCCTCGGCTCTCAGCTCCTGCCCGCAGCCCTTCGTTTCCGCACCTCTTCCGGCCCACCCGGCGATCCCCGCCCCCATGGGGCCGTCCCTCTCCGCGGGCAGTTCCTCTGCGGTCCTCCACCCTGTCGGCAGCCCTCCCCGCTGCCGCACGGAGACAACCCCTTCTCACCTCTCCACCTGCGGGCGCCCATGCCGACCCTCGAAGCGCTCCCCCCTGCACACCGGATCCGCCGCCCGCAGCTGTGGCGTCACCGACCGCTTCCTTGCCCTGGTGAAGCGCCTCTCCTGCCGCAACCACCCACCGGGTGCCCCGGGGTGCTTTCCCTCTCCCCGCAGGCAGTCTGACTGCCTTCCCCCTCACCCACTGGCGCCGCCCGCTCTCCGTCCCGCCGTCAAACTGCCCAAGGCCCCTGCTCTCCGCCCTTGCGCGGCCCACCCGCGCCTTCCCTGGTGAGCCCTTTTCACTTGCCCCCGGCCACTACCCATTCGCCGCCACCCTGCTGAGGCCCGCTTCCCTCCGGCAAGGAGCCTGGCAGTGCCCTTTCCCTGTTCCCCTCGCTCTGCCGCAGCCCGGCCACCCCTGGCCGCAGCCTGGCCGCTCCCTCTCGCGCGCCCCGCAGGCAACCGGTCCGCAGCCCTGCCTGGAGGGGCCCCGGCGCTAGCGCCCTGGGCACACCACCTTCTCCACTTGCCAGCACCCCGCTGAGGCCGCTTACTTTCCCGCCCACCGCCGGGCCGCACCCCTCCGCTCGTCAGCCACCACTTCCGGTCTCCCGATGACCCCCTCGGCGCTTACCCCCTTGGCGCAGCCCTTCGCCGCTTGCCCCCTCTCCTCCTGGCCGCCCCCCTACCCCATCCCACCGGCGCCCCTCGCTCGTTAACCCACCAGCAATCAGTCCGCAGCCCCTCCCCCTTGCAGGGCCCCTTCGCCGCTTGCCAGGACCCCGTCGGGGCGCTTTTGCTTTCTCGCCCACAGCCGGGCCGCGCGCCTCCCGGCCGCCCATCCGCAGGTCCTCCGCTTCCCCTCACCCCCGCACGAACCGCCCAGGTGACACGGCCTCCGCCGGGACGTCGGTCGGCTCGCCGAGGATCTGGCGGGCGGCGAGGATCGCCAGGGCCGGGGCCATCTGGATGCCGTAGCCGCCCTGGCCCGCGAAGTAGGCGAACCCGGGGTGCCCGGGCACCTCCCCCACCACCGGCTCGCGGTCCGCCGCGAAGGTGCGCAGGCCCGCCCACGCCGTGCGCACCGTGCGGAGCTCCAGCGTGGTGTAGTGGTTGACCCGTTCCAACGCCAGGGCGATGTCCAGCTCGTCGGGTTTGGCGTCACCGGGCTCGGCAGGGGTCTCGTCGGCCGGGGAGACGAGCATGGCGTCACCCTCCGGGCGGCAGTAGAACGTGTCGGCGACATCGCCCACCAGCGGCCACCGGGGATCGACCGGGCGCCCCTTGGCGATCGCGATGGTCCGGCGCATCGGGCGCAGGCCCACCTCCGGCACCCCGGCGAGCCGCGCGACGCGGTCCGCCCACGCGCCCGCCGCGTTGACCACGTAGCCCGCGCGCACCTCGTCGGTCCCCAGGCCGATCCGCCAACCGCCGCCGTCGCGCCGGATCGCGGTCACCGGCGCGCCGACCCGGATCGCACCGCGTTCCCGCAGCCGTCGCACGTAGCGCTGGTGCAGGGCCATGACGTCGATGTCCATGGTGCCCGCGTCCAGGGCCACCCCGGCGAGGCGGTCGGGGCGCAGCACCGGGCTCAGCTCCAGCGCCTCGGCGACGGTGATCTCCACGGCCTCGCCCGTCGCCACGACCTCGTCGAGGCCACCGCCGCCGGTGTCGAGCCAGAGCAGGGATCGCGCCCGCAGCACGTCGCCGAACAGTGGTCTGCTGGCCAACGTCAGGTTGTGCACGACCGGACCGCCGAAGCTGGGCAGGTACACCGCGGCCGACCGGCCGGTGGTGTGCCGGGCCAGCTCGGACTCCCCCTCCACCAGCAGAACCGACCGCTCACCAGCCAGTTCCGCCGCCACCGACACCCCGGCGATCCCGCCGCCGACCACGACCACGTCACAGTCCATGGCTGGAGCGTGCCACCACCTCGGCCCGGCCGAAACGGCTAGCGCGGGTCGCGGCCGCTGATCGCGAGGGCGCGGTGCAGGACCGGCGCGTCCTCCGGGACCGCCACCTCGGCGCCGAACACGCCCCACTCGCGGCCCTGTTCGGCCATGGCGGCGGTGCTCGCGCGGGCGAGTTCGGCGACGTCGTCGTCGACGGTGAACTCGTGGCCGGTGGCGGTGGCGAGGTCCCAGCCGTGCAGGACGAGCTCGGCCAGGAGCATGTCGTGGAAGAAGCGGGCCGGGCGCGGGTCGCCCATCATCGCGGTCTCGCCGTCGAGGCCGCCGGGGGCGTCCCAGGCGCGGGCGGCGGCGCGGGCGCCGTCGATGAACCCGTCGGGCCAGGTGGCGGAGCGGTCGACCGCCTCGTCCTCGCTGCCGTCCCCGGGTGCCGGGAGGCGGTTGGCGGTGCGCACCGCGACGACGCCACTCCACAGCGTGAGGTGGTTGATCAGGTCCTTGACTGTCCACTCGGGACACGGTGTCGAGCGGTCGAACTGTTCCGGGGTCACGGTGCGTGCCAGGGCCACCACGCTCTCGGTGGCGCGGCTCATGGGGCTGTCCATGACGGGCGAACGTACCGACCTCCCGACCCCGCGTATTGAACAAACGCGTCGGTTACCGTGGGGCGTGCCCAGGGGTGTGCTGCACGAGCGGGAGGGGCGGACGAAGTTCCGCCTGCGCACCGCCGCGCCGTCGGCCGCGCTGGCCGGGTTCGTGGAGTACCACTGGATCGTCTCCTGGGACCTCGACGAGCCCTTCGCGCAGCGGGTCGTGCCGCACCCCAACGTGCACCTCGTGTTCGAGCCCGACGGCGCGCTGGTGCACGGCGTCCACCTCGGCCTGTTCGAGCGGCGGCTGGTGGGCCGGGAACGGGCGATCGGCGTGCGGTTCCACCCGGGCGGGTTCCGGCCGTGGCTGGGCGGCCGGGTCGCCGACCTGACCGACCGCACGCTGGCGGCCGGTGAGCTGTTCGGGTTCGAAGGCGCGGAGAAAGCCGTCCTGGACGCCGCCGACGACGCGGGCTTGGTCGCCGAGGTCGAGGCCCTGCTGCTGCCGCGGCTGCCCGCCCCCGACCCGGCGGTCGAGCGGGTGCGGGAGCTGGTCGGCCGCATCCAGTCCGACCTGTCCCTGACCCGGGTCGACCACCTGGCCCGCACCTCGGGCCTGACGGTGCGCGCCCTGCAACGGCTGTTCAACGACTACGTCGGCGTGGGCCCGAAGTGGGTCATCCGCCGCCACCGCCTGCACGAGGCCGCCGCCCGCGCCGACGCGGGCGGCCCGGTCGACTGGGCGGCCCTCGCCGCCGAACTCGGCTACAGCGACCAGGCCCACTTCACCCGTGAGTTCACCGCCACGATCGGCACCTCCCCCGCCCGCTACGCCGCCGGATAGGTTGGTCCCATGACCACCTACGACCTCGACGACGACCCCGACCGGATCGATGTGGACGCGGTCTGGGCCTACCTGTCCACCGAGGCGTACTGGGGCCGCACCCGAACCCGCGCGGACCTGGAGGCCCAACTGGCCTCCGCGTGGCGGGTGGTGGGCGCGTACAACCGGGAAACCGGCGCCCAGGTCGGCTTCGCCCGAGCCGTTTCGGACGGCGTCGCCCTGGCCTACCTGGCCGACGTCTTCGTCCTGTCCGCGGACCGCGGCAACGGCCTGGGCAAAGCCCTGGTCCGCACCATGATCGACGAGGGCCCGGGCAGCGGGTTCCGCTGGATGCTGCACACCAGCGACGCCCACACCCTCTACCACCAGTTCGGCTTCACGACCCCGGACTCCACCGTCCTGGTCCGCACCCCGAACCGCTGACCCACCTGGTCGCCGCGAGGTGGGTCTCGGACAACGGCCGGGTATCCGGGCGGCTCATGTGACCAGACCAGGCACTCGCCGACCGGGTCGCGATGTTGTTGGCGAACAAACGAAGACCGCACCGGAGTTCCTCCGGAAATCGTCGACCTGGGATCAGGGCGGCGAGATGACCGACCACGCCACGTTCACCACAGCGACCGGCATGCCCGTCTGTTTCTGCGACCTGCACTCTCCCCGGCAACGCGGGACCAACGGGACCACCACCCTACTTTCAAGGCTATTCACGGCCGCGTGGAGACGAAAGCGAGCGGCGCGTGTCTGTGGACAGCCCATCGGATGTGGACAACGGGCCAACAACCCGAAGCGGCAGAACGCAACCCGACGCGGGTCAGCGGGTGGCCAGGCCCGCGTCGTAGGCGAGGAGGCCGGCTTGGGTGCGGTTGGCGCAGTCGAGTTTGACGAGCATGCGGGAGACGTAGCTCTTGACCGTGGCCTCGCTCAGCGAGAGGCGGGTGGCGATCTGGGCGTTGGACAGGCCCTCCCCCAGGGCGGACAGCACCTCGGTCTCCCGTTCGGTCAGCTCCCGCACCCGCCGCAGGGCGCGTTCGCGGGCTGCCTGTTCCCCGGCCTGCGCCGCCACCAGCCGGCGGGTCGCGGCGGGTGACAGCACGGTGTGGCCGTCGGCGGCCACCCGCACCAGGCCGATCAGGTCCTCCGGCGGTGTCGTTTTCACCAGGAAACCGGCCGCCCCCGCCCGCAACGCCCGGATCACGTACTGGTCCGCGTCGAACGTCGTCAACGCCACCACCGCGGGCGGGGCAGGCAGCCGCGTGATGCGCTCGATCGCGGTAAGCCCGTCCACACCGGGCATCCGCAGGTCCATCAACACCACGTGCGGTCTGTGCCGCATGACCGCCTCAACCGCCGCCGCCCCGTCCTGCGCCAGGTCCACCACGTCGATGTCCACAGCGGAACTCAAAATCGTGCGCAGGTGCGCGCACACCATCGGCTCGTCATCCACAACCACGACCCGGATAACCCGCTCCGCCATCTACGCGCCCCCGGACGCGGGGACGTACGCGGGCAGCACAGCGTCCACTTCGAACCCACCACCCGGCCGCGGCCCCGCGTGCAGGGTCCCCCCGACCAGCTCGACCCGCTGTCGCAGCCCCGCCAACCCCGCCCCGGACCCCGTGCTCGACAGACCACTGTCGACAGTCCCCGTCGCGGACGAGTTGCGGATCGTCAGCCGGACGCGGTCGCCGCCGTACCGCACGTGCACCCGCGTCGGCGCCCCCGGCGCGTGCTTGCGGATGTTGGTCAACGACTCCTGCACCACCCGGTACGCCGTGCGCCCGACCGCCGTCGACGTCAGCGCCGGGTTCCCCTCCTGCACCAGCTCCACCGGCACCCCCACCGACTCCGACTCGGCCACCAGCGTCGTCAGGTCGGGCACCTCGGCGGGTTCGTCGGACGCTTCCCGGGGCTGCCGCTCCCCCGAGTCGTTGCGCAGCACCCCCACCAGCTCGCGCAGCTCGTTCAGCGCCTCGCACCCCGCCGACCGCAGCCCCTCCGCCGCGGTGCGCGTGTGGTCGTCCGGTCCGGTCATGGCGAGGGCACCGGCGTGCAGCACCATCAGGCTCACCCGGTGCGTGACGACGTCGTGCATCTCCTCCGCCAGCCGCACACGCTCGTCCGCCCTGGCCTGCTCGGCCAGCAGGTGCTGCTCGCGCTCGGCCCGCTCCGCGCGGTCGGTCAACGCCTGCACCATCCGCCGGTGGGCGCGGACGTACAGCCCGATCAGCGCGGGCAGGACCAGCAGCAGCACGGTGCCCAGCACCAGCTCGACCGACGTGTGCCACGGCCGCAGCACCAGCACCAGCAGCACCGACACCAGCGCGGGCCCCAGCAGCGCGCCCGCGTAGACGACCACGGTGTAGGCGTAGATCGGCGCGGTGATCGGTATCCACGGGTCGGTGGCGGAGAAGTGCGGCTGCCACATGCCGGTCGCGAAGTAGCTGAGCAGCAGGTACAGCACCGTGGTGCCGATGGTGACCGCCATCAGCACCACCGGGTACCACTTGCGCACCACCAGCCCGGCCACCATCAGCAGCGTCAGCAGGCCGTCGACGTAGCGGATCGGACCCGCGGGCGCGTCGTCCCAGATCACGGCCAACACCCACGCCGGGACGACGAAGGCGATCGGTAACAGGTAGAGGACGGCTTCCCGCCAGGTCCGCCACAGTGGATCCCGCACGACCAGCACGCTACCGACCCGCGGCGGCCGGACCCGCACATCGGCACCTTTCGGGTGGCCCAGGCCGCAACTAAAGTTGCCGGCTAGGATCGGCCACGAGATGAGCCACTACAGCAGCCTGGTCGCGGTCGGCGACTCGTTCACCGAGGGCATGTCGGACTACCGGCCCGACGGCACCTGCCGCGGCTGGGCCGACCTGGTCGCCGCCCGGCTCGCCGCCGACACACCGGGTTTCCGGTACGCCAACCTCGCGGTGCGGGGCAAGCTGGTCCGCCAGATCGTCGACGAGCAGGTCGACCCGGCCGCCGCCATGCGCCCCGACCTGGTGACGTTCGCGGGCGGCCTGAACGACGTAATGCGCCCCGGCTGCGACTTGAACGCCGTGACGGCCCGGGTCTCCTACGCGGTCCGCACCCTGGCCGCGTCGGCGAAGCAGGTGGTGCTGTTCCGCGTCGCCGACCCTTCGCGGCGGATGCGCGGGAGTACCCGGATCATGCCGCGGATCAACCACCTGCTGGCCGTAGTGGACCGACTGGCCGAAGAGCACGACGCGGTGGTCGTCGACCTGTTCTCGTCGCCGGTGTTCGACTCGCCCGCGCTGTGGGCGGAGGACCGCATCCACCTCAACACCGAAGGCCACCGCCGAGTCGCCGAAGCCACCCTGCGCGCACTGCGCGTGGCGCCGTCTTTCGAGTGGGACGCCGCACTGCCCCACCAGCCGCAGGACTGGCGAGACCGCGCGAAGGCCGACCTGCAGTGGGCACGCACACACGCGGGCCCGTGGATCGCCCGCCGCCTCACCGGCCGCTCCTCCGGCGACGGCCGCCAGCCCAAGCGCCCCGAACTGGACCCCTTCACCGGCTGAGCCAGGAACACCGTCTCTACGCGTACGGCGGGCCCATTCTCGCTTGGGTAAGGCAATCCCGGCCACGAACCGCACTCGAAGCACACAACGACACCTGCTGATCACGCGCTCCGACCAACGCACAACCACGTCCCCGAAGCCCACCAGCAGCCCAAGTTCGTCCGGGCATCCTCACCGACACCACCAGGTCGCGGGCATTCGCAGCGCCGTGAACCTGTGCCGCCACGAATCCAACCTATGCCCCACATCGACGGGTTCCAGCCACAAACCACATATTGATCAAGCGACACCCACACCCCGCACAGCCCCCGCCCTCCTCTGGGGGGACAGCCCTGCTCCAGTCTATCGGGGCCGGGGTCGCGCGGAAGAGGTCGCGAACTCCTGTGGATGACCCCGGCGGATGGGGACAACCGGCCGTTTCAAGATCCAACGTGGGCGGGCGTGGGGTGCAGGAGGGTGCGTAGTTCCGTCGCGGCCGCGCGGCCTGCTCGGGTGGCGCCGATCGTGCTGGCGGACGGGCCGTAGCCGACGAGGTGGACGCGGGGGTCGGCGACGACTCGGGTGCCGTCCATGACGATGCCGCCGCCGTGGGTGCGCAGCGCCAAGGGGGCCAGGTGGTCCAGGGCGTGGCGGAAGCCGGTGGCCCACAGGATCGTGTCCGCCTCGACCACCCGGCCGTCGGCCCACGCCACCCCTCCGGGCACCAGTCGCTCGAACATCGGGTGGCGGGTGAGGGTGCCTTGGCGTTGGGCGGCCAGGACCTCCGGGGTCAGGCCAAGGCCGGTGACGCTCACGACGCTGGCGGGTACCTTCCCCGCCCGCACCGCCTCGTCGACCCTGGCCACGGCCGCGCGACCGTGCTCCGACGTGAACGGTCCCTCGTGCCACACCGGTGGGCGCCGGGTCACCCAGGTCGTCTCGGCGGCGACCTCCGCGATCTCGATCAGCGCCTGCACGGCGGATGTCCCGCCGCCGACCACGACCACGCGCTTGCCCTCGAACTCCTCCGGGCCGCGGTAGCCGGCGGTGTGCAGCTGCCTGCCGTCGAACCGGCCGGGGTAGTGCGGCCAGAACGGCTTGTCCCAGGTGCCGGTGGCGTTAACCACGGCTCGGGTGGTCCAGACCGCGCCATCGGCTTCCACTACGAGGTCCGCACCAGCCTCCCGTACGGCACGAACCGCGACGGGTCGTAGTACCGGGATGTCGAACTCGCGCTCGTAGTCGGCGAAGTAGTCCGCCACCACCTCCGACGCGGGCCTGGTCGGGTCGGCGCTCGGCAGCGCGAGACCGGGCAGGTCGTGAATACCGTGCACCCGCCCCAGGCGCAGCGACGGCCAGCGGTGCCGCCACGCACCGCCGGGGCCGGGGTTGGCGTCGAGCACGACGAACTCCAACCCGGCCCGCCGCAGGAAGTACGCCGCGGACAACCCCGCCTGCCCGGCACCGATCACGACCACGTCCACACCCGGTGCAACACCCATCGCCCGGATGGGCTTCCGTCGGCTGGGTCACACCGCGGTCATCAGGCACTAGTGTCCGGATCATGAAGCGATCCCTGATCATCGCCGCGCTCGTCGTGGTGGGCTCGGCCGCCTTACCCGGCGCCGCGTCCGCCACCGGGCACCCGCCGACCGTGAGCTGGCGGCTGTCCACCACCGGCACCGAGGCCCAGTTCCGCGGCCTGTCCGCCGTCAGCGACCGGGTGGCGTGGGCCAGCGGGACGGGCGGCACCGTGCTGCGCACCACCAACGGCGGGCGCGAGTGGCAGCGGTCGACGCCGCCCGGGACCGAGAAGCTGGAGCTGCGCGACGTCGAGGCGTTCGACTCGCGCACCGCCGTGGTGCTGAGCATCGGCCCCGGCGACCAGTCGCGCATCTTCCGCACCGGTGATGGCGGAACCACCTGGACCGAGGCGTTCCGCAACGCGGAGCCGACGGCGTTCTACGACTGCCTGGCCTTCTTCGACCGCGACCACGGCCTCGCGCTCAGCGACCCGGTCGACGGCAAGTTCCGCATCCTGTCCACTTCGGACGGCGGCCGGTCGTGGCGGCCGAACCCGTCCGACCGGGTTCCCGCCGCGCTCGAGGGCGAGTTCGCCTTCGCCGCCAGCGGGCAGTGCGTGACCACGTCCGGCCCGCGCGACGCGTGGATCGCGACCGGCGGCGGCGCGAAGGCGCGGGTGTTCCACTCGTCCGACCGCGGCCGGAGCTGGACCGTCAGCGACACCGTGCTGGCCAGCGGCGCCAGCGCGGGCGTGTTCGCCACCGCGTTCCGCGACCGCCGCACGGGCATCGCCGTCGGCGGCGACTACGGCAAACCCGACACCGCCGTCGACGCCCTCGCCACCACCCGCGACGGCGGGAAGACGTGGCAGAAGCCGAGCACCGCCCCGACCGGCTACCGCTCCGGGGTCACCTGGCACCCGTTCCTGCCGGGCGCCGCCATCGCCGTCGGCCCGTCGGGCAGCGACTACACCCTCGACAGCGGCAGGCACTGGCGCCAGTTCGACACGGGCAGCTTCGACACGGTCGACTGCGCCGCCGACGGCGCCTGCTGGGCCTCCGGCACCAAGGGCCGGATCGCGAAACTCCACTTGGGACACTGACGAGCGCCGGGTGGGGTCGACCGGCCCCACCCGGCCAGCCCATCGGGTGGGGTATTCGGTCCATAGCGGACGGTCAGGTGAACTGGCCGGGGAGCGGGCCGCGGTCGAAGCGGCCCTTGTTGAGCAATTCCACGAAATGCTTGTCGAGGTAGCAGTCCTGGTGGGTGCCGTCCAGCAGCCCGATGGCCTCGGCCTCCGCTTCCCCGATGAGCACCGGGAGTTGGTCCCGGCCGACGCGGGCGCCCCACTCCCCGTGGCGCTGGCCCGAGGGCAGCCGGGCCGGGACGTAGTCGGCCACGGGGTCGGGGAACAGCGCGAGCAGTGACTCCTCGTGCGCGACCGTCGGCCAGCGCCCCTCGGCGATGGCGTCGTGGATCACCCGGACGGGGACGCGGCGAGGACGCTGAGTGGTGGGGTCGCCGAGTTCCGGGGTCGGATGGGCGCCCGCTAGCAGGCCGAGGACCACATCCCCGAGCCCCGTGGCCAGGACTACGGCCAGGTGGTGACCCGCTTCACCCGGGATCGCCAGCACGTCACCCGGACGAGGGCGGGGGACGCGGACCGGCAGGTCGACCGACAGCGCGGCCACGTCCTTGGCCTCGACGTCGGCGAACGCCACCTCCCCGGCCTGGAGCGCGTTGAGCAGGCCTTTCGCCACGATGTCGACGGGGAGCACGCCGTCGCTGTGCGGGTGCAGGCCGCGGATCATGGCGGTCAGCCACTCGGTCGTCTCGGCGAACGCGACGTCACCCAGTTCGGCGACGCGGCCCCGCACGCGCTCGGCGCACCGGTAGCCGTAGTCGACACCGCCAACCAGGGTCGCGCGCAGCGGCACCGGGGTCGGCAGGAACTCCAACTCCTCGATGCCCGGCATCGACCAGGCGACGATGTCCAGGTACTCGCCCAGGCGGGGCGGCTCGCCGATCTCGTGGACGAAGGCGCGCATCGGCTCGACCAGCCACTCGAGCGCGGTGTCGCGTTCCTCGACCGGCGCCCACGCGGCGGCGATCCGGTCCATCTCGTCCGGTGTCACGCGCCCTTCGTACTCCCCGGACGCGGGAATAGCGGACCAATGTCACCAGACCGGGTGACACCCGTGCCGCCCCTTTCGCGGTCAAGCACGAACTGCTATGTACACCACACGCTCCGTGAGCGACCGGTCGGCCCGCGCCGTCCGAGCCGGGATAAACACCACTCGACCGTGGACCGTCCGGCCCATGTGGATAACACCCGAAAAGCAGCGCTGTTCAGTTCACGAACGCTAACAGATATGTGGTCTGGACCACTATTCGAGATCATTCGTGGTACACCATTCCTTGCCCATGCCGATGGGCTGGAACCGGTGTCGCACAGGAGGATCGTGGGCGCTATGGCTATGTATTATGTGGTCTGGACCACCTTTCCCGGTAGGGGGTCGTGGTCCGGGTGCGCGGAAAGCCAACCACGTGGTGGGATTTTTCGACCCTGGGCGTCGCGGCGACCGGTGGGGGCCGGATGATGGGCGCCGTGACCGTTTCGCCGCCGCAGAGCGGTTTGCTGGAGATCATCGCCCTGACCGTCGCCGACGCGGTGGCCGCGCAGGACGGCGGCGCCGACCGGATCGAGGTCGTCGCCGAGATGGACCGGGACGGGCTGACCCCGAGGCCGGAGCTGGTGGCCGAGATGCGGGCCGCCGTGGACATCCCGCTGCGCATCATGGTGCGCGGCACGGACGGCTTCACCGCCGACGCCGACGAGCTGGCCAGGCTGCTGGCCGTGGTCGCCGAGCTGCGCGCGGCGGGCGCCGAGGAGTTCGTCCTCGGCTTCCTCACCGAGGACGGGCACGTGGACCTGGAGGCGACCCGGGTCGTGGTCGAGTCACTGGACGGCTGCCCGTGGACCTTCCACCGCGCGGTCGACCACGCCGCCGACACCGAGCGCGCCTGGGCCGACCTGCGCGGCCTCCCCGGCCTGGACACCGTGCTCACCGCCGGTTCCGCGCGCGGGCTGGAGGACGGCCTCCCCCGCCTCGCCGCCCGCGACGACTGGCGCGAGTGCGGCGTGCGGCTGCTGGCCGGTGGCGGGCTCAAGCACGCGCACGTGCCGGGCCTGCGCTCGATCGGCGTCACCGCGATCCACGCGGGCGGCCTGGTCCGGGACAGCTGGGACAGCCCGGTCGACTCGACCCGGGTCCGCGCCCTGCGCGAGCTGCTCGACGCCTGACCCGACGCGGCGCACCTCCGAGCCGGGGCTCCACCTGGCCAGGTCCAGGCGCGAGGGGTCCCCGCCCAGGGGGAACCCCTGATGCCAAGCCCAAGCGCGGCGGCAGGCGGGTGGCCGGGGTCGGCTCGGGGCTGTGGATAACCTCGGCGCATGTGGAGGGAGCCCCGATCTCCCCCACCGGCGCGCCGCGACCGGCGGCGGAGAGGGGTTCGACATGACCACCGTTCGCACGCGGCGCACCGGTGCGCACGTGTTCACCGCCACCAACGACCGGGGTGCGAGCGTCGAGGTGGGGCGGGCCGGGCAGGACGGGGTGTTCAGCCCGGTCGAGTTGCTGCTGGCCGCCGCCGCGACCTGCGTCGGGGTGACCGCCGAGCAGCTGGTGCTGCGGCGCACGGGCGGTGGCCTGGCCGTGGACGCCACCGACGTGCGCCCCGACGGCGCCCACCAGCTCGACGGCGTGCGCCTCGACGTCGAACTGGACGCGTCCGGGTTGGACGACGCCGCGCGGGCGGAGCTGCTCGACGTCGTCACCCGGGCGGTGGAGGCGCTGTGCACGGTCACCCGCACCCTCAAGCAGCCCACAACGGTGGAGACAGTCCACAACTGGTAGATCATCACCGCATGACGAAGAACTCCCACTGCGCGTACTGCGGCACCGCGTACCCCACCGACCTGCCGTGGCCGCGCCGGTGCGCCGGGTGCGGGCAGACCTCCTACCTCAACCCCGTGCCGGTCGCCGTCCTGCTGCTGCCGGTCGACGACGGGCTGCTGGTCGTCCGCCGCGACGTCGAGCCCCGGCGCGGTGCGCTCGCCCTGCCCGGCGGCTTCATCGATCTGGGTGAGTCCTGGCAGGCCGCGGCCGCGCGGGAGCTGCGCGAGGAGGCGGGCATCGAGGTCGACCCGGCCGCCGTCCGGCTGTTCGACGCGTTGAGCGCCCCAGACGGCACGCTGCTCGTGTTCGGCTTGGCCCCCGCGGTGGCCGGGTCGGCGCTGCCGCCGTCCACCCCGACCGACGAGACCACCGGCTGGGAGCTGGTGCGCGAACCGACCACCCTGGCGTTTCCGCTGCACACGACGGTGGTGGCCACCTACTTCGACCAGGTGTCGACCAAAGTGGACTGACCGCCCCGGCGGGCTCCCCCGAAGGTCGGACGCGGACCTCATCCCCCGGCGTGATGACCGCCGGGGGCCGGGTGCCTAGCGTTGTCGTCAGGTCGATTGGGGGATCGGTCAGCGGGGGAACTGGGGGTGATGGCCCCCGCCGGGTCGGGACGTCCGGCGGGGGCCACCCCCCGTAGCGGCCCAGCGGAGATCATCCGGGTTCACTACCCTCGGCGCGTGCACATCCCGGTCGTAGTGGTCGCGGGCTTCCTCGGCTCCGGCAAGACAACCCTCCTCAACCACCTCCTGCGCACCGCGGGCGGTCTGCGCATCGGTGTCGTGGTCAACGACTTCGGCAAGGTCAACATCGACGCGATGACCGTGGCCGCGCAGGTCGACTCCATGGTGACCCTCGGCAACGGCTGCCTGTGCTGCGCGGTCGACGCGGCCGACCTGGACGCGATGCTCGACCGCATAGCGCGCCCGGACGGGCCGGTGGACGTGATCGTGGTGGAGGCCAGCGGGCTCGCCGAGCCACCCGCGATGGTGCGGCTGGTGCTGGCGAGCGAGAACCCGCACATCCGCTACGGCGGGCTGGTCGAGGTGGTCGACGCGGCGGAGTTCCCGGCGACCCGGGAGCGGCACCCGCAGCTGGACCGGCACATCAAGCAGGCGGACCTGGTGCTGCTGAACAAGGTCGACCGCGCGGCGGATGGCGTGCTGGAGCTGGTGCGGGACCTGGCGGGCGGCGTCCCGGTGGTGCCGACCGAGTACGGGCGGGTGGACCCGGGTCTGCTGTTCGACCGCGTGGCCCGGGTGGAGCCGGAGGTGCGCCAGTTGACGCTGGACGACCTGCTGCCGCACGAGGAGCACGTGCACGCGGGCTACTCGAGCGTCGAGTTCGCCGACCCGCGCCCGATGAACCCGTTGCGCTTCGCCCGGTTCCTGGCGGAGCGGCCCGCGGGTGTCTACCGGATGAAGGGTTTCGCGCACTTCGGGGTGCCGGGCTTCGAGGAGCCGTACCTGGTGCAGACGGTCGGCAAGGCGGTGTGGCTCGCGGCGGCACCGGAGGCCAAGCGGCGCAACGAGTTGGTGGTGATCGGATCCGAACTGGACGAGTCGGCCCTGCGCCGGGGTCTCGACGAGTCGCTTGAGGACGCCCCGGAGTCGGTGGACCCGTTGGACATGGCCTCGATCACCCGGTTCCTGCCCAGGGTCTGAGCAAACCAAGATCGCGAGCTGTCCACAGGCTTGATCGCTACCCGGCGGTACCGTCGGTCCCCGCCGGTAGCCTGGATTCCGGGGGCCGGCGGCAACCCCAGGCCGCGAAGCCAAGGTGGCGGACGCCTGCAGGCGCCCGCCACCTTGTCCGTTCGGGTGGTGCTTACTTGATGCCGTGCTTGGTGGTGGCGAGCTTCTGCACTGCCTTGACCGACGACGAGATGCTGAAGTCGTCGGCGTAGACGGCGCCCTGGCCGTACCAGCCGTGGGTGTAGATCGTCACGGTGCCGTTGGCGCCGGTGGTGAAGGGCAGCGTCACCTCCTGCCAGTCGCTGGCGACGGTCCAGGTGGTGGCGCTGGCGCCGCCGCGGACGCCGAGGTAGGCGTAGTTGCCGCGCAGCCAGGCGCGCAGCGTGTACGACTTGTTCGGCTCCAGGGTGACCTGCTGGCTGGCCTCACCGGTGCTCGAGTTGCTCGCACCGACGGAGAGGGCGTGGCCGCCGCCGTGGGTGGGCGAGGTGACGACGGTGGTGCCGTCGACCGCGGTCCACGGGGCCAGCACGCCGGACTCGAAGTCACCGTTGGCCACGGAACCACCCGGGGTGCCGCCCTGCACGGTCACGGTGAACGAGGTGCTGTGCTTGCCCGAGGGCGCCGAGCCGCCGACCGAGAAGGTGTACTTGCCCGGGGTGGCGTTGCCCGCGGCGGTCACGGTGATGGTGGCCGAGTTGCCCGCGGTGACGCTGGTCGGGTTGATGGTGGCGGAGACACCGCTCTGCGGCTTGGTCAGGCTCAGCGCGATGGTCTGCGCGTTGCCGCCGGTGACCGCGGTGGTCAGCTGGGTGGTGGCGGTGCTGCCGGTGGCGACGGTGACCTCGGCCGGGTTGACCGCGAGCGAGAAGTCGTTGCCCGGCTGGGTGCCGTTGACCTTGACCGAGACGGTGGCGGACTTGCTGCCGGAGGCGGCGGAGCCGGTCACGGTGAAGGTGTAGGTGCCCGGGGTCGCGTTGGCCGCGGCGGCGAAGGTGACGGTGGCCGAGCCGCCCGCGGTGACGCTACCGGGGGTGACGGTCGGGGTGACGCCGCCCTGGGCCGAACCGGCCGACAGCGAGACGGTCTGCGCGTTGCCCGCGGTGACCGCGGTGGTGATCGTGGCGGTACCGGACTTGCCCGGGTCGATCGACACCGACGCGGGGTTCACGCCGAGGGAGAAGTCGTCGGTCGGGTTCTGCGTGCCGCTGGTGTACTGCGAGAAGGTCTTGCTGAAGTAGTACAGGTCCTGCGCGATGCCGGAGCAGTCGTCGCGGGCGGCACCGCCGGGGCAGTTGCCGTTGTCGCGCTGGAGGGCCCAGAACGACAGGGTGTTGATGTTCTTCTCCTTGGCCCACGCGAGGACGGTGTTCGCGTCGGCGGTGGTGAAGGTCTCGGCCGGGCCGAAGTCGTCGACGCCGATCATCTCGGTGATGCCGACCATCTGCCACAGCTGCGCCTGGGTCTTGCTCGGGTACAGCTGGCCGAGGTAGGTGACCAGGGCCTGGCCCGCGGTCTTGGTGTCGTTGGCCATGTTGTGGGTGCCGGCGTTGTCGTAGTAGTCGAACGTCATGATGTTGACGACGTCGATCTCAGCGCCGTTGGTCACCGCGTTGCGCAGCAGGTTCCGACCGCTGTCGGCCAGACCCTGAACGGTCGTGGGCAGCGTGTAGGAGAACTGGATCTGGCGGCCGTTGGCCTTCGCCCAGTCCTTGGTGATCTTGATGGCCTTGTTGCGGCGGTCGACACCGGCGGTGTTCTCGATCGAGTCGGCCTCGATGTCGAGGTCGATCCGGCTGATGTCGTAGGTGGTGATCAGCCGCTGCCACTCGCCCGAGATCTTGTTGACGTCGGTGCAGCTGTCGGCGATCTCGGTGCCGGTGGTGTCGGCGGTGTAGCCGCCGAACGACGGGATGACGTCACCGCCGTTGTTCTGGATGGTCTTGATCGCCGCGCCGAAGGTGGCCTGGCCGATCGGCATGCTGGTGTCGCCGTTCCACAGCGCCGTGCAGGAACCCGGGCTGGCGGTCTGCAGGAAGGCCATGGTCAGGTGCTTCGCGCCGGACGCGGCCGAGAGCGTGGCCGGGTTCTCCCCGGTCCAGGCCTCGAAGTAGGGCGCGAACACCCGGGCGGGCAACGGCTTGGCCGCGGACTGCGCGGCGTCGGCCGAGGTGCCGACCACGACGCCGGTGACGGTGGCGGCGGTGGCGACCATGGTTAGTAGGGAAAACAGTTTTCTGGACAGCCGCATCGTGCGCTCCAGTGCAGGGAAAGGGGTCACAACCGGGCGGACAACCCCGGTCGCGGTGGTGCTACCCAAAATTGGACTAGACCAAAGCCGATGTCAAGACCGTTGCGTCAGACGGTCATCGAACTAGGTCGGAAAACGGGAAACCGACCCAAGCGGGCATTTGCCCCAACAGGAAAACCGTTATCTTGAGAACAGAGTTAATACAAAGGCGAGGAGCCTGGCAATTCACCCGAAATATCCGGCGGCGTACCAGGGCGGCGCGCGGCTAGGGTCGGGCACCGTGCGTAGACACCTCGACTTCGACCGCCTGCACAACTTCCGCGACCTCGGCGGTTACCCGACCGCGGACGGCGGCGCGGTCCGCTGGGGTCTGCTGTACCGCTCGGACTCGCTCGGCAAGCTCGCCGGGACCGACCTGGACCGATTCCGGGAACTCGACGTGCGGACGGTGATCGACCTGCGGCACGACTACGAGATCGCCGCGCGCGGGCGGGTGCCCGCGCTGCCCGGTCTGGTGTACCACCACCTGCCGATCGAGCACCGCGCGTTCGACCAGACCGGTCTCGACTCCGCGGTCGACCCCGGCCGGTACCTGGCGGACCGCTACCTGGAGTACGCCGAGGACGGGGTGGTGGAACTGCGGGCCGCGCTGACCGCGCTGGCCGAGCCGGGGACCGCGGTGTTCCACTGCGCGTCGGGCAAGGACCGCACGGGGGTGCTGGCGGCGCTGGTGCTGGCGCTGGTCGGGGTGTCGGAGTCCGACGTCGTCGCCGACTTCGCGCTGACCGGGCTGGCGACCGAACGGCTGGTGGCCGACTGGCGAGCGGAGAACGAAGGTCGCCCGCCCGCGTGGCACTGGTACGGCCACGCGCCCGCGGAGACCATGCGCTTGTTCCTCGCGGACCTGCTGGCCGAGCACGGCTCGGTCGCGGACTACGTGCTCGGACCGGTGGGTCTGGCACCGTCCGTGGTGGACCGCCTGCGCACCCGGCTCACGTTGTCGCCCCCCGCCTGATCTGCGACGATGCCGCCGTCACACAGACCGTCCCCCAGGAGTGGATCACGATGGCGAAGCGGCTCAACCCCTACATCAACTTCTCCGGCAACGCGCGCGAGGCGCTGGAGTGCTACCAGGGCGTGTTCGGCGGCGAACTGGCGCTCAACACCTTCGGCGCGTTCGGCGGCGACGAGAGCATCGCCGACAACATCATGCACGGCATGCTGGAGGCCGAGGACGGCTTCACGCTGATGGGTTCCGACCTGGCGCCGGGCATGACCCACCAGCCGGGCACCAACATCACCATCAGCCTCAGCGGCGACGAGCGCGACAAGCTGCTCGGCTACTGGGCGAAGCTCAGCGACGGCGGCCAGATCACGGTGCCGCTGGAGAAGCAGATGTGGGGCGACGAGTTCGGCCAGGTCACCGACCGGTTCGGCATCCAGTGGATGGTCAACATCCTGGGCTCGGCCTCCTGAACGGCGCGTTCGAGGAGGCCACCGGCCCACCGCGGGCCGAGCTGCGCGCGCACCGCAACCGCATGCTCGGCCCACCCCCTTCCTTCCTTGACGCCAAAACACACCAAACGACCACAAAATACGCAGCCGCCTGAAAACGCGGCGACATCGTCACCCTCCTGACGAACGACGCGCACTACGCCACACCCGAGCGACACTACGGCCGCAGGGAAGTCCACGCGTTCCCGGAAACCCCCGCCTATCGCCGATGCTTCCTCCCGGCGCGCCAATGGCCGGACAGCTTTCGGCACCCGCATCAGCCGCTACCGGGCCGCGATGACCCTCGAGGTCGACCCCACGTCCGCAAGGCCCCCGCCCTCAGCCTCCCCGGCCCCAGCGTCACCCGTCGATCACCAGAAGTATTCCTTGACACGAATATTCACTATGAGGAATGCTTCTAGTCATGGAGGACATCGCCTCGGCACTCGGGGACGCCGCACGCTGGCAGATCGTGGAGCTGCTGGCCACGCGACCACGGTCGGTCGGCGAGTTGGCCGAGCTGACCGGGTTGCGGCAGCCGCAAACCACGAAACACCTGCAGACCCTGGCGCGCGTCGGCCTGGTCGCGGTCCACCCGCTGGGGCAACGGCGGGTCTACGCCATCGAGCCCGGCCCGCTGGCCGACTTCGCGAGCCGCGTGCGGGCGCTGGTCGAGATCGCCGAGGCACACCAGGGCGAACTGGACGTCATCGCGCGCTACCGGGCCGCCATCGAGGTCGAGACGGTGGCAGCGGACCAGGACCGATGGGCCGACGGCCGCACCTTCTCCTTCGAGCGAGCACTGGCCGCACCCCCGGACGTCGTGTGGCGGCACTGGGTCGACCCGGCGCTGCTCGGCTCCTGGTGGGCCCCACCCCCCATGACGGTCTCCGAGTGCGTCCTGGAGCCAAAACCGGGCGGACAGGCGGTCCTTGAATACCGCGACGCCGACGGCCGATACCGATCCGAGGGCCGAGTCCGCACCGCGGTACCGCTGGAGCACCTGGAGTTCACCCTCTCGGTCCTCAACGAAACCGGGGTCGTCTCCTTCACCGGCCACTACGACATCCACCTCGCCCCCACCCCGGAGGGCACCCAACTCCGCGTCGACCTCCGGATCACCGACTCGACGGTCGAGTCCGCCCCCTACATCGCGGGCATCGGCACCGGCTGGGCCCAGGTGCTCGACCAACTCGTCCACGCCATCAACGCTTCCCACTGAACCGCAAAGGAACCACCGCCATGCCCCGCAAGGTGACCGCCAACATCAACATCACCCTCGACGGCCGCTACAACGGCCCCGCAGGCCCAGGCGACCTGGGCGCGATCGTCCCGTACGCGGTCACCGACGTGGCCCGCGACCACTTGACCCGCATCTGGAACGGCGCCACAACCGCCGTCCTGGGCCGCAACTGCGCGGAGGGCTTCCTGGGCTTCTGGCCGTCGGTCGCCACGGACGAAACCGCCGACCCCCGCGACCGCGCCTACGCGAAGTGGCTGGTGGACGTGGAAAAGCTAGTCCTCTCCACAACCCTGACCACGGCCCCCTGGAACAACACCCGCGTCGTCAACGCCCCCGCCACCGACGTCATCACCGACCTCAAAACAACCGGCGAAGGCGACATCCTCGTCAACGTCAGCCCAACCGTCCTCAAGCCCCTACTGGCCGCCGACCTCATCGACCGCCTGCACCTGATCACCACCCCGGAGATCGCAGGCGGCGGCACCCCCCTCTTCACCACAAACCTCCCGAGTACCAAGTGGACCCTCATCCACCTATCCCGTGGCCCCCACGGCGAAATCGCCACCACCTACGACCGTGCCAGGTAATAACCGTCCACAACAGACACCCCAGCCGCAAACTCCCCACCACCACACCACCCCCGGCAACGGCCCACTCACGCCGCCCACACCCACACACAACCCCAACTAGCCCCGCACCCACATCAACCGGCCCGGCGAACCCGCCGCCCGACCCCGCAAACCCCGTCACCGGCCCGACAGTCTCGCCACCCGGTTCCGGCGAACGCACACCCATCCCGCGCCGGTTCCCCCCGCCACTTCCCCACGCTGGTCCCCCGCCACTCCCCCACGCTGGGTCGGGAGAAGCTCGCACCGTGGAGGTCTGGGGGCTCGGCCCCCAGAATCGATGACGGACGCCATGTCCACGCAGTCCGTGGACATGGGTAGCCCAAGTCCGTGGGGCGGGTGGGACTCGAACCCACGGCCCAAGGATTATGAGTCCTCTGCTCTAACCGGCTGAGCTACCGCCCCCAACCCGGAGGATCTTACCCAGGGTGTGCGTCCGGGGAGCGAGGATGGCGCGACTTGATCAACTCTGGTCGAGAAGTCGCTAGATCGGGTGAACGCCAGGAGTTACGGGCCGTCATAGCGGTAACCGCGTGCGCCACAACGAGAAGAACCCCAGGTCAACGACCTGGGGTTCTTCTCGGCTCCTCCAGCTGGACTCGAACCAGCAACCCTTCGATTAACAGTCGAATGCTCTGCCAATTGAGCTATGGAGGAAGGGCACCTCCGCCGGGGGTTCAACCCGACGGAGGTAACTCTAGCGCATACCCGCCACTCGGTTTTGCGGGGTACCCCGTAGCTGCCCGGAGCGGTGATCGCCCGCGTGCGGCAGGATGGTGCGACGGCGCGGGTCGACGAGGGTGGAGGTGCCGGTGTTCGGATTCCTGGTGGGTGCCGGGGTGGGGTACGTGCTCGGGGCGAAGGCGGGGCGCGGGCGGTACGAGCAGATCCTGCGCACGTACCGGCGGATCGTCGACCACCCGGCGGTCCAGGGCGCCGCGGGCATCGCCCGGGCCAAGATCGGCGGCAAGGGCTAGCACCCGCGTCACCCGAACCGCACCACGTCCCCCGTTCCCATGACACCCGGTCGGCGGACGGTGGCGTACACGCCGAAGGTCATGTCCTGCGGGGCGAGGTTCCGCAACAGGTCGACGGCGGGCAACTCGCCTTGGGCGTGGTCGAGCATCACGCACCGGATCACCGGACGGGTGATCTCCAGTTCGGCGGTGCCGACGGTCAGCCGCCTGCCGATCCACTCGTCCTCGACCCGGTCCTCGCCGTCGACATCGATCACGATGTTGGGCCGGGCGCGCTCCCATTCCGCGCCCAGCCACCGCAGCGAGGCGGTGGTGACCAGGTGGACGGGTCCCGCGTCGAGGTGCGGGACCTCGCCTTCCTCGACGACGGTCACCGGCTGCCCGACCACCTCGGACACGGCCTCGTGCACCTTCTCGTCGACCGTGGCGTACTCGCGGCCGTCGGGTAACCCGACGACGGTGTGCACGCCCCAGACGCGTTTGGACCACATGTCCAGCAGGCGCGGTAAGCGGGTGAACCGGTTGGTGCTCTTCCCGGACCCGAGCTTCCCGTTCGCCGCGCGGAGGGCCCACCGGCGGTCGTCCACCGCGCCCCGGCCGTCGACCTCCAGCACCTCGACCGATTCGCCCCGCAGCGACTTCACGGGGTAGCGGGCCAGGATTCCGACGCGCACGTCAGCGGATCCGGGCGACGAAGAAGACCCGGCGGAACGGGAACCAGGTCGTGCCGTCCGGCCGCCGCGGGTACGCCTCGGCCAGCCGCGGCGCCAGGGCCGTGCGGAACTCCTGCCAGTCGTCGTCGGCCAGGGTCGCGCGGATCGGGCGCAGGGCCGTGCCGGTGATCCACTCGAGCACCGCGTCCGGACCGTCGAGGCGCTGCAGGTAGGTGGTCTCCCAGGCGTCGACCTCGCAGCCCGCTTCGGTGAGCAGTTCGGCGTAGCCCTCCGGCGGGAGCGTCGCGTCCTCCTCGCGCAGCCGCACCGGCTCCAGCCGGTCGAACCACTCGGGCTCGGCCACCAGCTCACGCAGCAGGGCGTGGGAGGGGGCGTTGAAGTTGCCCGGCACCTGCACGCCGAGCCAGGCGCCGGACGGCAGCGCCCGCGCCCACCGGCTCAGCAGCTCGGGGTGCCCGGGCACCCACTGCAGGGCCGCGTTGCTGATCACCACCTCGACGTCCTCGTCGGGCACCCACTCGCGCAGGTCGGCGACCTCGGCGGCGACGCCGCGCGTCCGGGCGGCGGCGACCATCTCCGCCGAGGTGTCGATCGCCGTGAGCCGGGTGTTGGGCCAGCGCTGCGACATGGTGATGGTCAGGTTGCCCGGGCCGCAGCCCAGGTCGACCACGGCGCGCGGGCTCTCGGCGCGCACCCGGCCGAGCAGGTCGAAGAACGGCCTGGCCCGGTGGTCGCTGAAGCTCAGGTACTTCGCGGGGTCCCACATCGACGCCTCCAAGCAAACCGTACGTACGTACTGTTTACCTTAACGCGTCCATCAGCCGTCCGCGAGTCCCTGGTTGATCTTCGCTGCCACGTCCTCGGCGATGGACCGCGCCAACTCCACGTCGGTACCCGGGTCGGGGCGCACCTGCAACACGGTGCCGTCGCGACCGGGGACCTTGCGCTGGACGAACCAGGCGCCGCCACCGGGCAGGTCGCGGTGGTGGCGGGAGCGGATCGAGCTGGTCACCCGCCGGTGGACGGCGAGCGGCAGCTTCCCGGGCTGCGCCAGCACGAAGCGCCGCGGCGCGCGGTCGGCGAGCACCACGGCCTCACCCGTCCGGTCGATCTCGTCGGCCTCGATCACGACGAACACCCCGTCGCCCCAGGTCGCCTTCGACACCAGGTGCCAGCCGACGCGGCGGGCGCCGTCGCCGTCGGGGATCCACAGTCCCAAGGAGGTCGCGACCAGGTAGCCGCCACCGCGCACCTCGGCCCAGGCCGCGACCCCCTCGGCGCGGTCGAGCACGCCCGCGAAACCCCTGGGCAGGCCGCCGAACAGCCGGGACAGGAACGTGGTCATGCCCGCCCCCGAAGTCCACCTGAGCAGGGGTCACCGTGTCGAGGGACGCGCCGGGACGCGGGGGTCAACCTATGCCCCCGTATTCCTGCTTGCTCTTCAGCGCCTTGCGCCACTCTTCCATTGCTACCAGATCCCCCCACAGAGCCCGCGCCTCGTCGGGGTGCTCGACTGGCGAGAGTCGCTGAAGCCGGGACTTGATCTCGGCAATCTGCCTGGCGACCAACTCGAGTTGAAGGCCAGCCAACACGCCCGAGGCGAATCGTTCGATCGACGGGTTGCGCACCGGCAACGGAATCGGTTCAACGGCCAGCTCGTGAGCGAGCCTGCGTACTACAGGTGAGGCGCAGTGCTTGACGACTGCTGCTAGCCACTCTGCGCCGGCCAGCCCTAACGCGGTGCCTCCGGCCGTTAGCACGGCTGTGTGCAGGGCTGCGTAGGCAGGATCAGTGAAGGCATCCACAGGCATCGAGTCGTAGACCGGGCCAGCAAGCGCTGGCTCCTGCAGCGCGATCTTGAGCACACCGCGCTGGGCCTCCAGCGACTTGTTTTCCGGATTGGGACGAGGCGGTCCCTCTACTTCTACACCGAGTGCAGCCTGGTCAGGGTCGGTGGAGCGTACTCGCCGCTTGCTAGTGGAAACCCCGACACCTGCCAACTCCCGCACTCGGCGCACCACGACTAGTGCATCGTCCCAGCCAACCCAGCCCGAAAGCTGGCGGGCGTACTCGTCGCGCAGTGAATGGTCCTTGATCTGGGCAACCAGCGGTGCAGTGCGACGCAGAGCCTCAAGCCGACCCTCGGCAGTGTCGAGGTCGTAGGAGGCCAACTCAGCGCGGATGGCGAAGGCAAACAGGGGATGTCTGCGCGCGACAAGGTCCCTCACGGCGACGTCACCCCTCGCTTGGCGCAAGTCACACGGATCCATGCCATCAGGGGCGATGGCGATGAAGGTCTGCGCGGCGAACTCCTGTTCGCCGTCGTCGAAGGCCTTTCTAGCCGCCTTCTGGCCCGCCTCATCGCCGTCAAAGGTGAAGATCACCTCGCCGCGGAAAGTGTCGTCGTCCATTAGGAACCGGCGCAGCACCTTGATGTGCTCACCGCCGAACGCCGTCCCGCACGAGGCGACGGCCGTCGGCACACCGGCGACGTGCATCGCCATGACGTCGGTGTAGCCCTCGACGACCACGACCTGGTGCCGCTTGGCGATCTCCCGCTTGGCCACGTCGAGCCCGAAGAGCACCTGGGACTTCTTGTAGATCGGGCTCTCGCTGGTGTTGAGGTACTTGGCCTGGATCTGGTCGTCGTCGAACAACCGCCGGGCCCCGAACCCGACCACGTCGCCGCCGATGTCCTTGATCGGCCACAGCAGCCTGCGGTGGAACCGGTCGATCGGCCCCTGCCTGCCCTCCTTGGCCAACCCGCCCTTGATCAGCTCGGCCACCTCGAAGCCACGCCCGAGCAGGTGCTTGGTCAGCTTGTCCCAGCCACCGGGCGCGAACCCGCAGCCGAAAGCGGTCGCCACGGCCTCGTCGAACCCGCGCTCGGCCAGGAACTCCCGCGCCTTCACCGCGTCGGGGGTGCGCAGCTGCTCGGCGTAGAACTCGGCCGCCGCCTTGTGCGCGTCGACCAGGCGGGACCGCGTGCCCCGGTCGCGCTGCACGCTCGTGCCGCCGCCCTCGTAGGTCAGCTGCAACCCGACCCGCTCGGCGAGCCGCTCCACGGCCTCGACGAAGGACAGGTGGTCGAGCTTCATCACGAAGGCGATGACGTCGCCGCCCTCACCGCACCCGAAGCAGTGGAACGTGCCGTGCGTGGAGCGGACGTTGAACGAGGGCGTCTTCTCGTCGTGGAACGGGCACAGCCCCTTGAGCGCGCCACCACCCGCGCGCCGGAGTTGGACGTACTCGCCCACGACCTCGTCGATCCGGCTGCGCTCGCGGACCTGCGCTATGTCACTCTCCCGGATACGTCCAGCCACAGTCGTCGAGTGTATGCGGCGCCCCCGACCGGGCATCGCCGACGTCACCCCCGACGACCGGCCCGCGGCGGCCGCGGCGTCATTACGATGACGGGGTGAGCGTCACCGACACCGCGCTGGCCGAGCGGTTCTCCGAGCACCGAGACCACCTGGTCGGTGTCGCCTACCGGCTGACCGGCAGCCGCTCCGACGCCGAGGACGCGGTGCAGGAAGCCTGGCTGCGACTGTCCGCTGTGGACGAACAAGCCCGCGAGGGGATCCGCGAACTGCGGGCCTGGCTGACCACCGTCGTCGGCCGCCTGTGCCTGGACCGCCTCCGCTCCGCCACCGCCCGCCGCGAGCGCTACGTCGGCCCGTGGCTCCCCGAACCGGTGGTCACCCCGTTCGGCACGGCACCGAGCGAGGACCCCCTGGACATCGCCGTCCGCGACGACGGCGTCCGGATGGCGGCCCTCGTGGTCCTGGACCGCCTGACCCCGGAACAACGCGTCGCCCTGGTCCTGCACGACGCCTTCGACCTCCCGTTCGCCGAAATCGCCGCGACGCTGGGTTGCACCGACGCCACAGCCCGTCAACACGCCTCCCGCGCCCGCCGAGCCGTGGCCCAAGCCGACCCACCCCCACGCATCGCCCTCGAAGAACAGCGCGAGGTCCTGGAGCGCTTCGTGGCCGCCATCGCCGCGGGCGACCTGTCCCGGGTGGTGGCCCTGCTGCACCCGGACGCCGCCCTGATCGCCGACAGCGGCGGCAAGGCCCGCGCCGCCCGCCGCTCCGTCCTCGGCCCGGACAACATCGCCCGCTTCTACCTGGGCCTACGCCGCCGCTACGACGAACTCGTCTTCAACGGCGCACCCATCCTGGTCAACGGCGACCTGGGCGCGTACCTACCCCCGCTCCCCGCAGGCGAAGCCCACCACGGCCGCGACGCCCGAGTGGCCACCTTCGCCATCCGCGACGGCCTGATCTACGCCATCTACGACATCGCCAACCCGGACAAACTGACCGGCCTCAACCTCCCCACTCCCTGATCCAACCCCACCACCCATCAACCCCTACACCGATCGCCAATGTCCACACTGGACACAACCGAGTCGCCGACTCGCCGCCAAGCTCCACGCCACGCGCATGCCGCGCCCACGCAAGACACGGCCCACGGCCCACGGCCCACGGCCCACGGCCCACGGCCCACGGCCCACGGCCCACGGCCCACGGCCCACGGCCCACGGCCCACGGCCCACGGCCCACGGCGAGCATGCCGCAGCGCACCCACCGCGCCGTCGGCCCGGTGGATTCGGTCACCAGTGTCCGCACCACGACCTCCACGGCGCCGTGCACGGACTCCGCGCACTCCTCGGCGCCCTACACCTGCCGAGACCACCGAGCCGTCGTGACCGCACGGATCGCGGTGGCGCACACGGCCACAGTCTTCGTGCGCCCGTGGGCAGCACCCATCCGGCGACCGCCGCCATGCGCGCGGCAACCACCGACGCCACAACGCTCAGCACGCCAAGCCCGGGACGTGGCGTCCAGCCCCGTAACCCGCGTCTTCCACGACTTCGCCAGCCGCGACCGGCGCGCCCCGGTGAAGCGCCGACCGCGCGCCGACCCCTGCCGCTGCCGACCGGGGCCTAGGCGCCGGAGGTGGGCACCCGGCAGGCGGCGCCCGAGGTGAAGCCCTGGTCGGTGATGCCCAGTGCGTGGTTCATCCGCGCGCGCTGGTTTTCCAGCGCTATGTGGTAGGTCAGCTCGATCACTCCCTTCTTGCCGAATGCCGTGGTCAACTCGGTCACCTGCTCGTCGGTGACCGTCATGGGGTTCGCCGTCATCGCGTCGGCGTAGGCGATCGCGAGGCGTTCCTTGTAGGAGTACGCCTCCGCGGTGGCGTACTCCTCAATGTGCTTGAGGCGCTCGATGTCCAGGCCCTCCAGGCGTTGCAGCATGGTGCCGAAGTCGACGCACCACGAGCAGCCGACCGTCTGCGCCACCCGGTACACCGCGAGTTCCCGGACGTTCGCGGGCAGCGCCTTCGACGCCCGCTGCACGCTCAGCTCGTGCCTCACGGACGCCAGCAGCAACCCGCGGTGATGGGCCGTGACAGCGAACGGTTCCGGCACGGCGCCGAACCGCTTCTTGGCGAACCAGAACAAGACCCGCAGCACCGGTCCCGCCTGACCCGCACTGACCCCGGTGATCCTTGGCATGTGCCCTCCCCGTGTGCGCGGCCCCGATCCAGCCGTTCACCACGAGGACGACACACCCCCGCCAGGTGTGACAAGCCAGCCACGGGTCCGTGCCGAGAGACCCGCCACAGCAGCCTTCGCCACACGCCAGCGGAGCGGACCACGCCACGGACACCACCCCGCACTCAGACAGCGCCCTATAACTCGACATCACAACCAGCAGGATGATGACGAGTTCAGCCCGGCACCAGGTGGCACACGTGGCGTGGCGTTCGGCCACCCGAGCAGTCCCGACCGTGTTGCGCGGTATGCGCCATGTGCCGAAGGCCAGCAGTCCTCCGTCGTGCGAGTCCGGACTCGCACGACGACGACCGCGTCATCGCCTCCAGCCACTCGAACATGGCGCGTCGAGCCGCGGTACCCATGGTCGACTCGCTCACCGCTCACACACGATCGGTCACCTCACCGCCGATCAGCACCCGGCAACGACCCACAGGGCACTGCCTGGAAGAACCGGATGCCCTCAGGGCACCGTCTCAGCCGCCAGGGCACCCTGGCAGCCGGGGCCTCCCTGCCTGGCGGCGGTCAGGACGGGTCGGTAACGCGCGCGAGGAAATAGATCACCCCCGTCCCCTTGTGCCGGACCACCACCAGGAACGGGCGGTTGACCTCGACCTCGACCTCCGTCTGGACCAGCGACACCATTCGCATGACGACCGCCGTGGCCGCGGCGCCCTCGAACCCGTCCTCATCGACCTTCAGCACCGACTCGTGCAGCACGCGCTGCACGGCCAGCCGTTCGGAGCTGATGCCCGTGAGGTCGGCGGAGTCGGTGAACACCGTTCGCACGCCGACTTCTCGCAACGGTGCCGTGAGGTCGGCGCGCGTGGTGATCTCCAACTTCGGAAGGGCCAACTGGACCTGCCGGGGTTCGGGAGCCGACAGGAGATCGGAGAGCGAACCCGCCGTCAAGGCCGCCTCCGACTCCGCCAGCTCCTCGTCGGGAAGCAGGATCACCGCTTCCACTCCCCCGACCGCGGGCAGGCCGACGACCTGCCACCCGTCCCGGTGGGCGTACCCGATGCGCTCGTTGAGCGACATCGCGGGCACCTCCGCCGTTCGCCCCGCGGTGGCGAACGGCAAAGGCGTGGTCGGCGTGAACCTGTTGTGCCAGGCACACTTCAGGTACAGCGCGTTGACCAAAGAGGACACCGTGTCCGCGGTGAAGGTCCCGAACGGCACCAGTTCGGGGATCAGCCCCCGCGTCGTCTCCGCCACGTCGGCGTTGATCTCCCGACGCGCCTTCTCCGGCTCGGCCCGGAACGGCGCGTTGCGCACCACGCCGCCGGACCAGCTCGCCAACTCCTCGGCGAAACCGGATTCGATGGGTACGGAGGCGTCCGCCCACAGGGTGTTCGCCACCGCGATGACCGGCTGCTCCTCGTCCGGCCGGGGCTGCTCCAGCGAGCCCGCCGCGCCCAACTCGGCACCGGTCTCACCGAGTTCGCCGAGCAGGACGGCGAGTTCGTCGAGACTGGCTCCCTTGGCCCCGCGGGCGAGCAGGGTCAGGGCGCTGGCCACCGAGAACGGGGACCAGCAAACCTGCTGGGCCGGGTCCGACGCGACGGCCCGGTGCAGGTCGAGGGTGAAACCGAGATGTGACACGGTGGCTCCTGACGGATGTCCGATTCCTCTTCCGTGCCTCGAGTGTGCCGGCTCACCAAACCCGGCGAAGAAAGTTATCCACAGGCCTTGTGCCAGAGCATTGCCTGCTGGTCCGTGAGGGAAGCGACCTGGTCAACGACCACTCGCAGCCGTTGCGCGTCGTCCTCGGCCGCCAGCCAGGAGGGTTGGAAAGCGGGTTCGAGAGCAGCGGGCGCGCGGTCGAGGAGGGCGGCGACCAGTTCGGTGACGACCTGCCGCTGGCGTTGCTGCAACGCCAGCCGATCGGGGTCGCTCATCACGTAGCGCACCGCCATGGCCTTGAGCAACGCGACCTCGGCGGCGACGCGCGGCGGCACGACGAGCCCCGCGGCGTGTCGGACCAGCGGGCCGTCGCCGTACTCGGCGCGCGTCCCGGTCACCGCGGCGGCGGCGAATCGGCCGACGAGTTCACTGGTCAACCGCTTGAGCGCTACCTGCGCGGCCAACGAGCCGTCGTACTCGCGCGCGACCAACTCGCCCACTACGGGAAGTTCCAGCAGCCCTACCGCGGCTTCCCCCAACGACGAGGCCGATTCCACGGAGAAGTGCTTCGCCGCCAACTGGGCGACGACCGCGCGTTCCGAGGTGTCCGCCAGCGCGGATAACGAGATCCGACCCGAACGCACACCGTCCTCGACGTCGTGCACCGAGTAGGCGACGTCGTCGGACCAGTCCATCACCTGCGCCTCGACGCAGCGCTGGTCACCCGAGACCTCTTCGCGGATCCACGTGAAGACCGCCAAATCGTCGTCGTAGACGCCGAACTTCACCGTGCCGGGACGACGGGGCCACGGGTACTTCGTGGCGGCATCCAGCGACGCGCGGGTCAGGTTGAGACCGTGAGGCGAACCGTCGTCACCGAGGACTTTGGGTTCGAGGCGGGTCAGGATGCGCAGCGTCTGCGCGTTGCCCTCAAACCCGCCGCACGGCTGGGCGACGACGTCGAGAGCTCGTTCGCCGTTGTGCCCGAAAGGCGGGTGGCCGATGTCGTGGGCAAGCCCGGCGGTGTCGACGATGTCCGGGTCGCACCCGAGTTCGTCGGCAATACCTCGTCCGATTTGGGCTACTTCCAGCGAGTGGGTCAACCGCGTTCGCGGGATGCCGTGCACCTCTGTGCCCTCATTGGGCCCCACGACCTGGGTCTTACCCGCCAGGCGCCGTAGTGCCGCCGAATGCAGCACCCGCGCGCGATCCCGGTCGAACGCGCTGCGTGACGCGCTGAACGTGCCCGGTAGCACCGCCCCCTTGGGAGGTTCGACGTAGAGGCGCTCGCGGTCGTGGTCGGTGTAACCGGGATTCACAAGGGGAGACTACGTCGGTCAGCCGACTTCTTCGTCAATCGCGATACCGTCGGCGGAGGCGTTGGTGGACCGGTAGTAGAGCAGGGCGGCGGTCTCGCGCAGGATGTACTTGGCCTGCGTCTCGCGGGTCTGCACGATCGGACCGGAGTGGGTCGGCGAGGTCCAGGCGTCGATGCCCGCGTCCTTGGCCATCGTGCGGGCGCGTAGCGAGTGCCACGGGTCGCTGACGATCACCGCGGTCTCCCAACCGCGGTGGCGCACCTCGGCGGCGACGGCCTGGAGTGTGCCCAACGTGTCGTTGCCCTCGCCCACGCCGATTACGCGATCCGCAGGCACCCCGTGCGCGATGAGCCATTTACGACCAGCCTCGGCCTCGGTGTACCTATCGCCCGCACGCCGCCCACCGCCGGTCACGACGTAAGGGGCTACACCTTGGTCGAAGAGCGTCTTGGCTTGGCGTAACCGGGCTTCGAGGACCTTGGACGGCTTGCCCGCGTATTGGGCCGCGCCGAGAACCACTACGGCGTCGGCGTGTTCGCGGTCGTCGACGCGGGCGACCTGCCAGACGCGGAACGCCGTGCCGCCCACCACGAGCACGCCCATCAGCACGACACCGACGAGAAGTCGGCGCAGGAAACGGCGAACCGGGCGGGGATGGGATGACACGCTCGCATCCTTCCAGAAGGGTGTCGCGGTGCTTCGGGACGGGGACTGTACGCGATCGGTGGGACGTTCACGGTCGCGGCGGGTTGCCGCGGAACGCGAAACCGACCTCTCCGAGTTGTCCACATACCTCCGAGTTGTCCACAGGCCGAGCCGCATCGCTTTCCAGCGCTTCCCAACCGGAGTTACCTCGTGTCCATGCGAACGAATCAGCAGCTCGGCGCGATCGAGACGGAACCGTTGATCAGCACTGGGAGCGCCCCGCCAGGTCCGTGGCCCATGCCGTCGGCCGAGGTCGTGGTGCTCGCGGACTCGGGCCCGAGCCGGGTCCAGCGGCTGCGCGAGGCCATGCGCCTGACGCAGGGCGATGCGGTGGTGACCGGGCGGGAGGCGATGTGGCTCAACGGCGTGCCGATCTCCTCGTTCGGCGCCATCCACCTGGTGGTGCCCGCCCGCCGCCCGAGTCGGCACGACGGGTCGGTCCGGGTGGAGACCACGTCGCGGATGCCCGATCCGCTGTGGCGACAGGGGTTCCCGACCGCACCACTGGCCAGGGCGACCGTCGACGCGTGCAGGCGGACACCCGGCGCGGGTGATGTCCGGGTGCTCGCGATGGAGGCCGTGCACCGGGGCGGGGTCACCATCGCCGAGCTGCATGAGGAACTCGCTCGCGGCCGGAGCAGGGGGACGACCCTGCTGCGCCGTGCGCTCGCCGAGATCGACCGCGGCGTGCGCACGGTGGTCGCGGGCCGGGCGGCTGAGGTGGTGGACCGGGCCGGGCTGCCGCAGCCCACCTGGACCGCTCGGCTGAGCACGGCCGACGACGCGCACCTCGCGGTGGTCGACGCGTGGTGGGACGACGTCGCCCTCGCCTGGGACGCCGACATCCACCGGCCCTGGGCGCCGCGCACCGGTCTGCTCGCGCTCAACCGCGCGGCCAGGCTGACCGCGGCCGGGATCGTGGCCATCCACACGGATCCGGCGCGGCTGCGCGGCGACGCGCACACCGTGGTGGACGAGCTGAAAGGCGCCTACCGGCTCGCCACCACCCGACCGAGGCCGGAGGTAGTCATGTCCTGATCCAGCAGCCGAGCGCTCGACCGCACCCGGTCGGCGTCCCGAGTCCGAACGCGACGAACACCGCCAGCCGTCCGAGCCTCGTGCCTGGACGGGTCGAATCCCCGTGGGATCACGCGGATCCGTCTGGCGCGGGCTGCCCAGGCAGTGCGCGCGGTGAGTCGCCTCGGACGGGCGCAGCTGCCGGTGGAGCGGGGCATCGACCCACGGCGCGCGTGCCCGGACCGCCTCAGCAGCCGATGAGCCTGCTCGCCAGGTAGGACTCGAGCTGGGCCATGGCCACGCGTTCCTGGGACATGGTGTCGCGCTCGCGCACAGTGACGGCGTGGTCGTTGAGGGAGTCGAAGTCGACGGTGACGCAGAACGGGGTGCCGATCTCATCCTGCCTGCGGTACCGGCGGCCGATGGCGCCCGCGTCGTCGAAGTCGACGTTCCAGTGCCTGCGCAGCGTGGCGGCCACGTCGCGGGCTTTGGGCGAGAGGTCGGCGTTGCGCGAGAGCGGCAGCACCGCGGCCTTGACCGGGGCCAGCCTCCGGTCGAGTCGGAGCACGACCCGCTTGTCGACGCCGCCCTTGGCGTTCGGCGCCTCGTCCTCGACGTAGGCGTCGAGCAGGAACGCCATCATCGGGCGGCCGACACCGGCGGCGGGCTCGATGACGAACGGCCGGTACCGCGAGTTGGTCGCCTGGTCGAAGTAGGACAGGTCCACTCCGGAGTGGTTGGAGTGGGTGGTGAGGTCGAAGTCGGTGCGGTTGGCGATGCCCTCCAGCTCGCCCCACTCCTGCCCGCCGAACTGGAAGCGGTACTCGATGTCCACCGTCCGCTTGGAGTAGTGCGAGAGCTTCTCCTGCGGGTGCTCGTAAACACGGAGGTTGTCCTTGGCGATACCCAGGTCGGTGTACCAGCGCGTGCGCTCGTCGATCCAGTACTGGTGCCACTCGTCGTCGGTGCCGGGTTCGACGAAGAACTCCATCTCCATCTGCTCGAACTCGCGGGTGCGGAAGATGAAGTTGCCCGGGGTGATCTCGTTGCGGAAGGACTTGCCGATCTGCCCGATGCCGAAGGGCGGCTTGCGGCGGGAGGTGGTCTGCACGTTCAGGAAGTTGATGAAGATGCCCTGGGCCGTCTCGGGGCGCAGGTAGTGCATGCCCTCCTCGGTCTCGACCGGGCCGAGGTGGGTCTTGAGCATCATGTTGAACTCGCGCGGCTCGGTGTACTGGCCGCGGGTGCCGCAGTTCGGGCACGGGACGTCGGAGAGGTCGTCCTCGGCGATGTCCTTGCCGGTCCGGGCCGCGTACTCCTCGACCAACTGGTCCGCGCGGAACCGCTTGTGGCAGGAGGTGCACTCGACGAGGGGGTCGTGGAAGGCGTTCACGTGGCCGGACGCCGCCCACACCTGGCGCGGCAGGATCACCGACGAGTCGAGCCCGACGACGTCGTCACGGCCCTGGACCATGCTCTTCCACCAGGCCCGCTTGATGTTGTCCTTGAGCTCGACGCCGAGCGGCCCGTAGTCCCACGCCGACCTGGTGCCGCCGTAGATCTCCCCGCACGGGTAGACGAAACCACGGCGCTTGCAGAGGCTCACGACGGTGTCGATCCGGTCGGCAGGCACTGCCCCTCCATGCGATGAAACTCGGGGTGGGAGAACTCAGGGGTCGAGCCCGTCAAGGGTAGTCCGCGGACTGCCGTTGGTCCGTTCGGGGGACACCCCGGCCACGGGATCCCGGTTCCTCGACGGGTGCTCGCCTGCTCGGCGGGCGCCGGAGGGGTGGTGGCGCGAACGCGACTAGCGGGCGGTCGTGGGACCGGCGGCCTCGCCGAGGCGGACGGTGTCGGCGTCGGCGGCCAGGAGGCTGGCGTGCTGCTGGACCCTGCCCGGGGCTCCTTCGCCGCCCGGCTCGCCTTCGAGGACGACCTCGTAGGCGGCGGGCTCGGTGGTGTCGGCCTCGGCGAGCAGCGGGATGACGTGGGTTCGGACGTCGAAGGGAGACAGGGATTTGCGGTAGGCGGAGACGGAGGTGAACTCCACGGTCAGCACCCAGGCCGTGGCGGACTCGGTGGAGCGGGCCAGCAGGCCGCGCTGGCAGCCGGGCTGCGCCAGCAGCAGTTCCAGGGCGTGCTTGGCGCGGGCGGTGAAGGCTTCGGGGTCGGTCGCGGTGAACCGGGCGATCAGCAGCACGCGCGGGTGCCTTCCTGGTCGTGGGTGCGAAGATGCTGCACCGTAGTTCACCCGGTGGACCGGACCGCCGGTGGAACCAGCGGCAGGCATCGACCGACCTAGAGACCCGGGAGACACCGTGCGGCGGACGCGCTCGATGAGGACACCGTTGCTGGCAGGGCGGGGACCGTTGGCGCGGGTCCCACCGGTCGCGGTGTTCGCGCTGGTCATCGGGTTGTTCGCGGCCGGGGTGCTGGTGCGCGGACCGGTCGGCGCCGTGCTGCTCGGCGTCCTCGCGGCCGGGGTCGCCGTGCTGCTCGCCGCGACCTGGGGCGTCCTGGCGCCGGGCCAGCGGTTCGGCCGGGCCTTGGTGCTCGCGGTACTCGTGGCGGTGGCGATCTCGGTGCTCTAGCGGCGTGGCCGCGGGCCGACCAGGCGGGCGGGACGGCGCCCTGGCGGAGCCGTGCCCGGGGTCGGGTGCTCCCGGTGGCGGCGGTCATCTCGGCGCCGCGAGCGACAACCACGGGCTGAACAAGGTGCGTTTACGGGTCGTGCGGGTCGGGTCGCGGGTGCGGGTCGGCGTGGAGCTGCTGGCGAGGACGGTCGAGCGACCGGACGGGGCAGCGCTGGGCGGAGTCGTCTGTTGGGGCGGGCGCGGGTTGGCGTTGGCGATCGCAGAGCTGTGGGTGGGGTTGAGGCCAGCGGGGCGGGACGGTGCCGATGGGCATCGGGTTGAGGTGCTCGTAGCGGTGGCGATCACGGTGGTGCGGTGCCAGGTCGGTCGACCAAGCCGGATGGCGCCCAGTGGAGTCGTGCGTGAGGTCGGGTGCCGGTGGCTGGCTCGGCGCTGTGGTCGGTGTTGAACGCGGCTGACCGGACGGGCGGGATGGCGTCGGGGGGATCGTGCTCGGGGGTTGGTGGGGGGCGACCACGGTGGCGCGGGGTGCCAGGTCGGTCGACCAAGCCGGATGGCGCCCGGTGGAGTCATGTGGGAGGTCGGGTGCCGGTGGTCGGCTTGGCGCTGTGGTCGGCGCTGAGGGCGGCTGACCGGACGAGCGGGGTGGCGTCGGAGTAGATCGGGCCGGGGGTTGGTGGTGGGTGGTGGCGGTGCTCTCGGGGCTGTAGGCGGGCATCGAGGCTGGTTGGTCACGTGGTCGGGAGCGGGGTGCGGTGGGGTGATCTCGAGGCCGTGGGTGCCTCTCGGGGGTGATCGTCCCGGTCGGGTGTGGTGGTGTCCGGTGGCGGGTTGGCGGGGCTTGTGTGCGAAGTGCACAGCCGGAGAGGCCACCCTGAACTGCGAAAGCGCCTAAGATGAATACGGTAACCATCACCCCGTCGGTTTCGGTCGTCGGGCACAGGAGAGGACGACGTCGATCGTGACCTCGGAAGCCGCGTCGCACGAGCTGCGGGCAGCCGCCGAGCAGCACGACCACTCGTCTGATCGGCCCGTCGTGGCGGCCGCCACCCATCGCAGGCCCGCCATGACGCTGACGGCGGCGGGGGATCTGCTGCGGGCGCTGGCGGCGCCGGTGCGGATCGCGATCGTGTTGGAGCTGCGGGAAGCCGACCGGTGCGTGCACGAGCTGGTCGAGGCGCTGGGGGTGGCGCAGCCGTTGATCAGCCAGCACCTGCGGGTGCTCAAGTCGGCGGGTGTGGTCTATGGGGAGCGACACGGCCGGGAAGTCGTCTACCGGCTTGTGGACGAGCATTTGTCGCATATCGTCGTGGACGCTGTTGCACACGTTGAGGAAGGCGACCGGTGACGACGGAGCGAACCTCGGCGACCGTGCCCGGCAGGCGCTCCACGCGCCAACGGACGGCCGTCGCCCAACTGCTCGACCAACTCGATGAGTTCCGCTCCGCCCAGGAGCTGCACGAGGAACTGCGCAAACGCGGTGAGGGCATCGGTCTGACCACGGTCTACCGCACCCTCCAGTCCCTCGCCGACGCCGGTGAGATCGACGTCCTGCGCACCGATTCCGGCGAGGCGATCTACCGCCGGTGCTCCCGGCACCACCATCACCACCTGGTGTGCCGAACCTGCGGGCACACCGTGGAGGTGGAGGGTCCGGCGGTCGAACGCTGGGCCGATCGGGTGGCCGCCGAAAACGGTTTTTCCCAGATTAGCCACACCGTCGAGATCTTCGGGACCTGCGAGCGCTGCACCTGACCGCCCCCGCGCGTGGGTCCCGCTACTCGTACGGGTTCTCGGGTTGGGTGATCGGCGTGAAGCCGGTCGGGATCAGGGTGGGGACGTACTCCGTCGCCTCCGTGGCCGAGCCGGGCTGGACGTGGCCGGTCACCTCGACCCAGGTGTCGTTCGCCAGCGCCTGCTCGGGCGGGGTGTCCAGCCGGACGCGGACGGGGAGGACGTCGGCGGCGCAGCAGGCGATGGACAGCCGGGCCAGGTAGGTGGTCGGGCCCTGGTTGACGATGAACGCGGTCAACCGGACCTCCCGGCCGTCCAGCGAGTTGCCGGAGTCCCAGGCGGCGCGCGCGGCGAAGTCGCTCATCGTCAGCGCGACCGGGTCGCCCGGGGCCAGCGGGGAGAACAGGATCTTGTCGGCGGCGCCGGAGGAACGGGTGACGGCGGCCCGGTTGTCGCCATTGGCGACCGCGTCGGCGCCGAGGGCCGGTGGGGCGATGAGGAAGATCGTCAGGACCGGGACGAGCAGGAGCCAGGCGCTGCGCGCCGTGTGGTTGTGGCCGTCGTGTTCGTCGTCGTGGCTGTGGTCGTGGGTGTCGGGTGACGATTCGTCCGGCTGGGACGCGGCGGCGGCCGGGGTGGGCCGCTTGAACACGTCACGGGCGATGGAGACGGCGGCCAGCAGGAGCATGACCGCGCCGCCCCCGATCAGCCAGGGCTGGTGGGCGGGCTTCACGTACAGCAGGTAGGCGCCGGTAAAGCTGATCTTCAGCAGGGCGCCGCCCGCGAGGATCAGCAGGATGTTCTGGGTCTCGCGCCTCATCCGGCACCTCCGAGCAGGATCACGCCGGGGACGACGGCGCAGACCACGGCCACCACGAACGTCGCCGGGGCGAAGCGGACGGCGAACGCGCGGCCGAAGGTGCCTGCCTGCAGGGCGAACAGCTTCACGTCGATCGCGGGTCCGACCACCAGGAACACGAGCTTCGGCAGCAGCGGCATGCCCGCGATGGACGCCGCTACGAACGCGTCCGCCTCGCTGCACAGGGCGAGCAGCACCGCCAGGACGGCCATCACGACGACGCCGAGCACGATCTGCTCCCCCAGTGTGTCGACCCATTCGCGGGGGACGGCGACGTTGAGGGCGGCGGCGATCAGGGCGCCGATGACGAGGAAGCCGCCCGCGTCCACGAGGTCGGCGCGGGAGGTCTCGAAGAACAGCCGCCAGCGGGTGCGGCCCGCGGGTTCCGGCAGCCTGCGCAGGGCGCGTTCGATGATCCACTCCGCCTTGCCGAACCTGGCCCACAGCCAGCCCATGACGATCGCGGTGGCCAGCGAGCCGATGAGGCGGGCGACCACCATCTCCGGGTTGTTCGGGAAGGCGACGTTGGTGGCGACCAGCACCACGGGGTTGACCGCGGGCGCGGCCAGCAGGAAGGCCAGCGCCACCGAGGTCGGCACGCCCTGCTGCATCAACCGCCGCGCGACCGGCACGGCCGCGCACTCGCACGTCGGCAGCGCCACCCCGGCGACCCCGGCGACGGGTACGGCTATCGCCTGCTTCTTGGGCAGCAGCCGGTTGAGCACCGAGCCGGGCACGAACGCCGCGATGGCACCGCTGATGAGCACACCGAGCACGAGGAACGGCAGCGCCTGCACGCACACCGCGACGAAGATCGTCGACGCGGTCCGCAGCCGGGGCACGTCCAACCACGACGTCAACCGTCCCTGCAGGAGCAGCGCGACGACCAGGAGGGCGCACAGCACCTCCAGCGAGGTGATCCGCCACTTCCGCGCCGCGGCGGGCTCGGCGACCTCGACCGGCGCTTCCGGCGGCGCGCTCACACCGACCTCGGCCGGGAAACTGGTGACTGTGCGCGCATGCTCCAATACCTCACGCCGCGAATGATGCCAGCCCGCCAACCCGCGCGGGACCCGCCCCTTGAACTTTGTTCACCGATGTTTGCCAGCGACTTCGCCCCACACGTGGGAACGTCCGACCCGACCAGCACCCCTTCGGCCAGCCGTGACGGAGCGTCCCCAATCCGATCAAGCCCACACTGCCCGAAGGGGCACTCGGACAAGGGTCCGCCAACCTGGATCGCACAGAGGTGGCGCGAACCCGCCCCCACCGTCTCCGCCCACACCGACCTCGCCCCCGTCCCGTTCTTCGGGTCGCCGCAGCACGACAGACGCGGCGCGGCACCGCGAATTCGATCATGCTCCAACGCCCGCGAGGGGTCCCCTCCCTGGGGGAACCCCTAATTTCAAGCGTAGAAGTGAGGGCGGGCGCACGGGAGTGGTCAGGCCGAACCGGTGGACAACTCCGGCCTATGTGGACAAGTCCGCTCCCCGGCGAGCCGAGCAAGATCCACAACGGGGGTTCGGAGGAGCCGGTGGGAGACCGCCCGCTCGATCTGACGCGCGGAGTGCGCGAATCGCAAGACCAAGTCCCTCGGCAGCGGCAGTACGGCAACCGGCCCGCCAGAGCGGAGGCGGAGCCCAGGGGCCGATGCGGTAGCGGCGATCTCGGGCGGGCGGCGACCAATGCCGCTTGCCACAGCACCGCCCCGGGCCGGCCGAGGCGATGCGGCGAAACGGCTTGGGTCCCGGCTCGCCAGAGCGGGTGCGAGAGCCCAGCGGCCAAGCGGCCGCGGCGGATCTCGCCCGCGCAGGCGGCGAGCAATGCCGATTGCCACAGCACTGCCCCGGGGCGGCCGAGGCAATGCCACGGAACGGCTTGGGTCCCGGCCCACCAGAGCAGGTGCGAGAGCCCAGCGGCCAAGCGGCCGCGGCGGATCTCGCCCGCGCAGGCGGTGACCAATGCCGATTGCCACAGCCCAGCCCCGGGCTGGCCGGGACGATGTGGCGGAACGGCTTGGGTGGACCGGGTCGATGCGGGTCGGACAGTTTCCACACGACGTGGTCAGAGGCGCTGGTGGACGCCCGTTCGGCCTGGTGCGCGGATGGTTGTCGGGGTCGATCGTGACGCGGTCGAAGGAGTCACCCAGCAGGCAGGTCGTGCGAGGAGGCTTAGGTGGCGGTTGGTTGGCCCAGGAGTTCCGTGCGGAGTTGGGACGCGGTGGAGACCACGAGCATGAGCAGGGTGCCCAGGGCGGCGGCGGTGAGGCCGTCGGCCGGGAAGGTGTAGCGGAGGGTCACGTCCATCCCGCGTTCGGTGTGGACGACGCCCAGCGTGCCGAACAGGCCCTGCCCCGCGCGCTCGGCGGCGGAGACGGCCAGGGACGGGTCCTCGGGCAGGTCCCACGCGACCACGCACGTCAGGGTGAGGACGGTGAGGCCCTCCACCAACTCCATCGCCTGCACGGCGCAGGGGACGTCCGCGTGGCGGAAGGTCAGGGCGCCGTCGGTGTCGACCGCGACGTCGTGGAAGGACTCCAGGGCCTCGCGGGCCTTGGTGAGCAGCGCGTGCTCGACGGTCATTCGTCGTTCTCCTCGTCCTTGAGGCGGGCGGCCACGTCCGCGGAGTCCGCCGCCTTGCCGAAGCGGCGGTCGCGGCGGGCGTAGGTCTCGATGGCCTCCCACAGGTGGACCCGGTCGAAGTCGGGCCACAGGTGGTCCTGGAACACCAGCTCGGCGTAGGCCGACTGCCACAGCAGGAAGTTGGACGTGCGCTGCTCCCCCGACGGACGGATGAACAGGTCCACGTCCGGCATCTCGGGGTGGTACATGTGCCGGGCCAGCGTGCGCTCGTCGACCTTCTCCGGGTTGATCTTGCCCGCGGCGGCCAGCCGGGCGATCTCGCGGGCGGCGTCGCCGATCTCGGCGCGGCCGCCGTAGTTGACGCACAGGGCCAGGTGCAGCAGGTCGTTGTCCTTGGTGATCTGCTCGGCCACCTCCAGCTCGCTGATCACGCTGCGCCAGAGCTTGGGGCGGCGGCCCGCCCAGTGCATGCGCACGCCCAGCTCGTCCAGCTCGACCGTGCGGTGGCGGATGACGTCGCGGGAGAAGTTCATCAGGAAGCGGACTTCCTCGGGGCTGCGCCGCCAGTTCTCCGTGGAGAAGGCGTACAGCGACAGCCACTTCACGCCGATCTCGATGCAGCCGCGGGCCGCCTCGACGACCTGGGCCTCGCCGCGCTTGTGGCCCTCGACCCTGGTCAGACCGCGCTGGTTGGCCCACCGGCCGTTGCCATCCATGACGATGGCGACGTGCTGGGGCACCAGTTCCCGCGGGATCGCGGGTGGACGGGCACCGGAGGGGTGCGGTTCCGGGGGTGAGATCGGCCGCCCGGCGTCACGCCTGCTTTGGGTCCGCCGCCTACGCAGCACCGCACAACTCCTTCACACACCGGGGACCTAAGACTCGACGACACTACTAACCCGACCGCCGCCCCCCGAAATCGCCGTCCCACCAGGGCAACGGTGACTACTCGGCTTCGCCGGCCGACTGGCGTCCCACGAACGGGCGTCGCTCGACCAGGGGAAGCGATCGCAGTTGGCGTTCCAGGTGCCACTGCAGCAGCGCCGCCACCAACCCGCTGGCCTCGCGCCGGGTCGAGTCGGTCGCGCGTTCCGCGCTGTCCCACCGACCATTCGCCAACGAGTCCATCAGGTGCAAGACCTCGTACGGCGGACTCGCCGACCCAGGTGGCTTGCACCGCAGGCACACCGACCCACCCGCGTGGACGTTGAACGCGCGGTGGGGTCCTGGATCGCCACACCGCGCGCATTCGGTAAGAGCCGGTGACCAACCCGCGAAAGCCAACGCGCGCAAGAGGAACGCGTCGAGCACGAGGGACGCGTCGCGCTCCCCGTCCGCCAAGGCGCGCAGCGCGCCCGCCACGAGCAGGTAGAGCCGGAGGACGGGTTCGCCCTCTTCGGCGGACATCCGGTCCGCGGTCTCCAGGATCGCGCAGCCCGCGGTGTAGCGCTGGTAGTCGCCCACGATGCCCGCGCCGAACGCGTCCAGCGTCTGCACCTGGGTGATCACGTCAAGCGTGCGCCCGGTGTAGAACTGCACGTCGACGTGCGCGAACGGCTCCACCCGGGCACCGAGCCGCGAGGTCGTGCGGCGCACCCCCTTGGCCACCGCGCGGACCTTGCCGTGCTTCTGGGTGATCAGGGTGATGATCCGGTCGGCCTCACCGAGCTTCTGCACGCGCAGCACGACACCGGTGTCGCGGTACAGGCTCATCCGCGCATTGTCCCACGACACGGGTGCTCAGAAGCCGAGCCGGCGCAGCTGCTTGGGGTCGCGCTGCCAGTCCTTGGCGACCTTCACGTGCAGGTCGAGGTACACGCGGCTGCCGAGCAGCCCCTCGATCTGCTTGCGCGCCGCGGAGCCGACCTGCTTGAGCCGCTCGCCCCGGTGCCCGAGCACGATGCCCTTCTGGCTGGGCCGCTCCACGTACAGCACCGCGTAGACGTCGATCATGTCGTCGCGGCCCTCGCGCGGGTTCATCTCCTCGATGGTGACCGCGATGGAGTGCGGCAGCTCGTCGCGCACGCCCTCCAGCGCGGCCTCGCGGACCAGCTCGGCGACCAGGGTGGCCTCGGGCTCGTCGGTCAGCTCGCCGCCCGGGTAGAGCTGCGGGCCCTCGGGCAGCCGGGTGACCAGCAGGTCGGCCAGGGTCGACACCTGGAACCCGTCGACGGCCGACACCGGCACCAGCTCGGCGAACTCCATGACGTCCTGCAGCGCCACGAGCTGCTCGGCCACCTGCTCGGGCCCTACCAGGTCGGTCTTGGTGACGATGCCGATGACCGGGGTGCGCTTGGCGACCTTGGCCAGCTCGGCGGCGATGAACCGGTCGCCGGGCCCGACCTTCTGGTCGGCGGGCACGCAGAGGCCGACCACGTCGACCTCCGACCACGTCTCCCGGACGATGTCGTTGAGGCGTTGGCCCAGCAGCGTGCGGGGGCGGTGCAGGCCCGGGGTGTCGACGATCACCAGTTGGGCGTCGTCGCGGTGCACGATGCCGCGGATCGCGTGTCGGGTGGTTTGCGGTTTGTTCGAGGTGATGGCGACCTTGCTGCCCACGAGCGCGTTGGTGAGCGTGGACTTGCCCGCGTTGGGCCTGCCGACGAAGCAGGCGAACCCGGAACGGTGGCCATCGGTGGAGCTGCTCACCGGCTCATTGTCTCCCGGCCGTCCCCGGTGCTTGCACGCGGTTCAGTTCGAGGGTCTCCGGCAGCGGTGCGACGCCCGGTCCACCGGCGGTCAGCCAGGCGTCGATGTCGTCCACGACGGCGTCGTCGAGCACGAAACCCAGGTACACCGGCTTGGCGCCCCTGGCCTGCACGACGACCACGTTGGAGGTCTCGCAGGTGTCCAGGCACTCGGCCACGCGGACGGTGCCGCCGTGCCGGGCGGCGATCTCGCGCAGGCGGTTCAACTGGCGGTAGTGGTTGACCGTGGGGTGCTTGCGGACGGTGCCGCAGCAGCAGTCCCGGCAGACGGTGACGCGCAGGCTCACCGGAGCACGTCGACGACGGTTCCGGCGGTGTCCGCGCGCAGCACGGGCGCGTCGGCGGTCAGGTCGCGCACGGCGGCCAGCGAGTCGGCGTCGACGGCGTCGGCGCCGGTGACGACCGCGGCGGCCTCCAGCCCCTCGGCGCCGCTGGCCACGGCGGCGGCCACGGCGGCCTGCAACGCGGTCAGCTTGAGCGACGGCAGCGCGACGGTGGCCGCGGTGTAGGTGCGGCCGTCGGTGTCGCGCACGGCGGCGCCCTCGGCGGCCCCGGTCCGCGCCCGGCTGGACCGGGCCAGGGTGACGATCTTCGCGTCCTCCGGGTCGAGCTCAGCCACGCCCACCGCTCCTCTCCCACTGCTCCGCGACGGCCCGTTCGCCGTCCTCCCCGTCGCCGTCGGTCCCGGGGGTCGCCACGGGCCGCACGACCACGGAGGTGATGCGCACCCGGCCGCGGTTGTCCTTGCCGCCCTCGGCCCGGAACCGTAGCCCGGTGATCTCCGCTTCCGCACCCGGCAGTGGCACACGTCCCAGCCGCTGGGCGAGCAGGCCGCCGACGGTCTCCACGTCCTGGCCCTCCAGTTGGAGCCCGAACAGCGCGCCGAGGTCCTCCACCGGCAGCCGGGAGCTGACCCGCACGGCGCCGTCGTCGAGGTGCTCGACCGGGGGTCGGTCGTCGGTGTCGGACTCGTCGGTGATCTCGCCGACGATCTCCTCGAGGATGTCCTCGATGGTGAGCAGCCCGGCGGTGCCGCCGTACTCGTCGACGGCGATGGCGATGTGGTTCTTCGACACCTGCATCTCGCGCAGCAGGTCGTCGAGCCGCTTGGTGTCGGGCACGAACGCCGCGGCGACCATCACGACGGCCACCGAGGTGGGGGTGGTGCCGCGGTCGAGCCCGGACCGCACGAGGTCCTTGAGGTTGACCACGCCGACGATGTCGTCGACGCTCTCGCCGATCACCGGGATGCGGGTGTAGCCGGTGCGCAGGGACAGCGCGAGGGCCTGGCGGACGGACTTGGTCTGCTCGATCCACACCATCTCGGTGCGCGGGACCATGACCTCGCGGGCGATGGTGCCGCGCAGCTCGAACACCGAGTGGATCATCTCGCGCTCGTCGGCGTCGACCACGCCGCGCTCCTGCGCCAGGTCGACCAGCTCGCGCAGCTCGACCTCGGAGGAGAACGGGCCCTCGCGGAAGCCGCGGCCGGGGGTGATGGCGTTGCCGACCAGGATCAGGAACCGCGACAGCGGGCCGAGCACCGAGCCGAGCACCCGCACCGGGCCCGCGGCGATGAGGCCGACGCCGTAGGGGTGCTGGCGGCCGATGGTGCGCGGTCCGACGCCGACGAGGACGTACGACACCACGATCATGCCCAGCGCGGCGACCAAGCCGGCCAGCCAGCCGGGTTCGATGGCGCGGGCGCAGACGGTGGTGACCAGCACGGTGGCGGCCAGTTCGCAGCTCAGCCGCAGCAGGAGCAGCAGGTTGATGTGCCGGGGTCGTTCGGTGACCACGGCCAGCAGCTGCTTGGCCCCGGTGCGCCCGGCGCGCACGAGCCCTTCCACGCGGGCCTTGGACACCGCCGACAGCGAGGCGTCGGCGGCGGCGAAGACCCCGGCGGCGAGCACGAGCAGGATGGCGACGACGAGCAGGCCGACCGAGTCCGCGGGCACCGCGGGTCAGTCCTCGGGGTCGGCGAGGCCGACGGCGCCGAGCAGCTTGTCGTCCTCGACGCGCTGCGCGGCGCGGCGCTTGGCGTCGGCGGCGGCGGTGCGGAAGTCGGCGAGGATGCGCTTCTGCAACGCGAACATCTCGCGTTCCTCGGCGGGTTCGGCGTGGTCGTAGCCGAGCAGGTGCAGCACGCCGTGCACGGTCAGCAGGTGCAGCTCGTCGATCAGGCTGTGCCCGGCGGTGCGCGCCTGGTCCTTGGCGAAGGCCGGGCAGAGCACGATGTCGCCGAGCAGGGCGGGCCCGGACTCCGACGCGTCGGGGCGGCGGGCGGAGTCGAGCTCGTCCATGGGGAAAGCCATGACGTCGGTGGGACCGGGCAGGTCCATCCACCGCTCGTGCAGGTCGGCCATCACGTCCAGCTCGACGAGCAGCACGGACAGCTCGGCGAGCTTGCTGACGTTCATCCGGTCCAACGCGAACCGGGCCGCCGCGACGATCGACGCCTCGTCGACCGCCACCCCCGACTCGTTGGCGATCTCGATACTCACCGGACCATTGTCCTCGACACCGTCCGCACCGTCGCGCAGGGCCGCCCTAGCGGCCTTGCCGCCTGCCACCGGCCCGCACGGGCCCGCGTCGCGGGTCCTCGGCCTCGTCCTGCGCCACCTGCCACCGCTCGTAGGCGTCGACGATGGCCCCGACCAGGCTGTGCCGGACCACGTCCGCGCTGCTCAGCTCGGCGAAGTGCACGTCGTCGACCCCGCCGAGGATGTCCTTGACGACCTTCAACCCGCTGCGCTGCCCACCGGGCAGGTCGATCTGCGTCGTGTCACCGGTGACCACGATCTTCGACCCGAACCCCAACCGGGTGAGGAACATCTTCATCTGTTCGGGCGTCGTGTTCTGCGCCTCGTCCAGAATGATGAACGCGTCGTTGAGCGTCCGCCCACGCATGTACGCCAGCGGGGCGACCTCGATCGTGCCCGCCTGCATCAACCGCGGGATCGTCTCCGGGTCGATCATGTCGTGCAACGCGTCGTACAGCGGCCGCAAATACGGGTCGATCTTCTCGAAGAGCGTCCCAGGCAAGAACCCGAGCCGCTCCCCTGCCTCCACCGCGGGCCGCGTCAGGATGATCCGAGAAACCTGCTTGGCCTGCAACGCCTGCACGGCCTTCGCCATCGCCAAGTACGTCTTACCCGTACCCGCGGGCCCGATCCCGAACACGATCGTGTTCGCATCGATCGAGTCCACATACTTCTTCTGGTTCAACGTCTTCGGCCGGATAGTCCGCCCCCGCCGAGACAGGATGTCCAGGCTGAGCACCTCGGCGGGCGACTCGGCGGTCCCAGCCGACAACATCGCCACAGTACGCCGAACGGTGTTCGGATCGATCTGCCCTCGCCCGGCGAGCGTCGTCAACTCCCCGAACACCCGCTCCGCGAACGCCACGTCCGCAGGCGCCCCCGACAACGTCACCTCGTTGCCACGAACATGCACGTCGGCGTCGAGCAACTCCTCCAACAACCGCAGGTTCTCATCCCGCGACCCCAACAACGCCAACACAGCGCCTTCCGGGACCGCGAACCGAGACTGCGCGTCACGGGCAGGTGTGGACTGGCCGTTACCCCCAGGTGCAGTACCCGTCACGTGCTCTCGGCCCTACCTTCTGCGCCCCGCGCTCCACCACCAGTACGCCTCGATGCTAGCCCTCCCACCACCCCCAACGCACCGGAGAAACCAAGCCACAACTCCTCGCTAGGGTGCGACCCATGAGCGACTGCCTCTTCTGCAAGATCGTGGCCAAGGAGATCCCGTCCACCCCCGTCTACGAGAACGACACGGTCTACGCCTTCCACGACATCAACCCGCAAGCCAAGGTTCACGTCCTCGTAGTCCCCCGAGAACACCACCAGGACGCCAAAGACCTGGCAGGCAACCCCGACCTACTGGCATCGGTCCTGCTCGCAGGCACAGAAGTAGCAAAAACCGAGGGAATCCTGGAGTCCGGCTACCGCTTCGTCTTCAACACCGGCGACGACGCCTGCCGAACCGTCTTCCACGCCCACCTACACGTACTAGGCGGCGAACAACTAACAGCCTTCGGCCGCTAGCCCACTCCCCCAACGCGCTCCGCGCGCTCCACACGTTCCGCGCCCACGCGTTCCGCGCCCACGCGTTCCGCGCCCACACGCTCCGCGCCCACACGCTCCGCGACCGGACCACGCTGGTTCCGCCACCCATCGCACCGTGGGGGGGTTTGGGGGGCTCGGCCCCCCAATATTGGGCGCGGCTAAAGGCGAAGGTGTGCTCACCGAAGTCGCCGAGGAAGCCGCGCGGGCGGTGAAGCCTGGGGGTCGCTCCACCGCCCCGCGCGGCGCCGCCGGACCGAGGGGGGAGGTGTCCGGCGGTAGTCAGGCGAATGCGCTTCGCGATAACTGAAACGCTTTGCGGATAAAGGGTAAACCCTGCACGGACTCAGCGCCAGCGGGCGGTTAGGGCACCTAGGGCGCCCAGTGCGACCGCCGCGGCGGTGGAGGTGCGCAGAACGGTGGGTCCGAGCCGTACCGCTCGCCCTCCCGCCTGTTCAAGGGCTTGGATCTCTTCGGGTGCCACGCCGCCTTCGGGGCCGACGACGAGGACAAGATCACCCGATTCGGGTAGCGCCAGTTCGGCCAACCGGGTGGCCCGATCGGCCTCCAACACCACGCCCAACTCGCTCGCGCGGACCAGTTCGGCCAGTTCGGCCAACCCGACCGGTTCGGGTACCTCGGGGACCCAGGCGCGGCGGGCCTGCTTGGCGGCTTCACGTGCGGTCGCACGCCATTTCGCCAGGGCTTTCTCGCCGCGCGGGCCGTCGTCCCAGCGGGCCACGCACCGGGCGGCGCGCCACGGCACGATCACGTCGGCGCCCGCCTCGGTGGCCAGTTCGACCGCGAGTTCGCCGCGGTCTCCCTTGACCAGTGCCTGGACGACGACCACCCGGGGCCGCGGCGGTGGTTCGTCCCACCGTTCGGCGACCGTCAGGTCGAGGCTGTCCTTGCCCGCCGCGACCACGGCGCACCGGGCCACGGCGCCGCGGCCGTCGGAGACCAGCAGTTCCTCGCCCGCGCGCAGCCTGCGGACGGCCGCCGCGTGCCTGCCCTCGGGCCCGTCCAGGGTGAACGCCGGGCCCGGGGGCAGCGCGTCGACCAGGAACAGCGCCAGGGTCATCGGGTGTGGCGGGAGCGCAGCCGGGAGAACAGCCCGCCCGCGCGACCGTTCGCGCTGGCCAGGGTGTGCTCCTCTTCGCCGCGCAGGGTGGCGAGTTCGCGCAGCAGTTCGGTCTGCCGGGCGTCGAGCCGGGTCGGGACCTCGACCTCGACGTGCACGTGCAGGTCGCCGCGCCCGTCGACGCGGCCGGTGGAGCGCAGCCGGGGCAGGCCGCGGCCGGACATGACCAGTTGGGTCTCGGGCTGGGTGCCGGGTTCCAGTTCCAGTTCGACGGTGCCGTCGAGGGTTTCCAGCGGTACGACGGCGCCGAGCGCGGCGGTGGTCATCGGGATCCGCAGGGTGCAGTGCAGGTCGGCGCCTTCGCGTTCGAAGGTGGCGTGCTGCAGTTCCTCGACCTCGACGTACAGGTCACCGGCGGGGCCGCCGCCCGCGCCGACCTCGCCCTGGCCGGAGAGGCGCACGCGCATGCCGTCGGCGACGCCGGGCGGGATCTTGGCGGTGATGGTGCGCCGGGCGCGCACCCGGCCCTCGCCCGCGCACTGGTGGCAGGGGTCGGGGATGACCTCGCCGAGGCCGCGGCAGACCGCGCAGGCGCGGGCGGTGACGACCTGGCCGAGGAACGACCGCTGCACGGATTGGACCTCGCCGCGTCCGCCGCAGGTGTCGCAGGTGATCGGGGAGGTGCCCGCGGCGCAGCCGTTGCCGCGGCAGACGTCGCAGAGGATCGCGGTCTCGACCGCGATGTCGCGGCTGACGCCGGTGGCGCACTCCTCCAGGGTCATCTGGATGCGCAGCAGCGCGTCGGAGCCGGGCTGCACGCGGCTGCGCGGGCCGCGCCCGCCGCCGCCCGCCGCGGCGCCGAAGAAGGCGTCCATGATGTCGCCGAGGCCGAAGCCGCCGAACGGGTCGCGACCGCCCCCGCCGCCGCCCGCGTTGCCCAGCGGGTCGCCGCCCATGTCCACGATCTTGCGCTTCTGCGGGTCGGACAGGACCTCGTAGGCCGCGGTGACCTCGCGGAACCGGGCTTGCGCCGCCTCGTCCGGGTTCACGTCCGGGTGCAGTTCGCGCGCGAGCTTGCGGTAGGCGCGCTTGATGTCCTCAGCGCTCGCGTCCTGCCGCACCCCGAGAGTGCCGTAGTAGTCCCTCGCCACCGTGTCCAGTCCTCCTGCCCCGGGCGGACCCGGGGACGCGTTGTTGCCTTCGCTCGGCCAGCTTTATCGACCGAGGATCTCGCCGACGTAGTTCGCCACCGCGCGTACCGCGGCGATGTTGGTGGGGTAGTCCATCCGGGTGGGGCCGACCACGCCCATGCCCCCGAGGAGGGCGGCGCGGGTGCCGTAGCCGATGGAAACGACCGAGGTGCTGCGCATCTCCTCGGCCTCGTTCTCCTCGCCGATGCGCACCGAGATCATGCCGGGGTCCGCGGTCGCGGCGAGCAGCTTGAGCACCACGACCTGCTCCTCGAGCGCCTCCAGCACCTGGCGCAGCGAGTGCGGGAAGTCCGCGGCGCTGCGGGTGAGGTTGGCGGTGCCGCCGAGCACCAGCCGCTCCTCGGGGTGTTCGACCAGGGACTCGACCAGCACGGTGGCCAGCCGGGTCATGACCTCGCGCAGGTCGGCGGGGGCGGTCTCGGGCAGTTCGGCGACGCTGGCGGCGGCGTCGGAGAGCCGCTTGCCCGACAGCGTCGAGTTGAGCATGGTGCGCAGCCGGGCGACCGATTCGTCGGTGATGACGTCGCCGAGGTCGGCCATCCGCTGGTCGACCCGACCGGTGTCGGTGATCAGCACCAGCATGAGCCGGGCGGGGGTGATGCTGACCACTTCGACGTGGCGCACGGTCGAGGTGGTCAGCGTCGGGTACTGGATCACCGCCACCTGGCGGGTCAGCTGGGCGAGCAGCCGGACGCTGCGGCGCATCACGTCGTCGAGGTCGATGGCGCCGTCGAGGAAGCTCTGGATGGCCCGGCGCTCGGCGGTGCTCAGCGGCTTGACCTCGCTGAGCCGGTCGACGAAGAGCCGGTAGCCCTTGTCCGTGGGGATGCGGCCCGCGCTGGTGTGCGGCTGGGTGATGTAGCCGTCCTCCTCCAGCGAGGCCATGTCGTTGCGCACGGTCGCGCTGGACACGCCGAGGCTGTGCCGCTCCACGATCGCCTTGGACGCCACGGGCTCGTGGTTGCTGACGTAGTCGGCGACGATCGCGCGCAGCACCTCGAACCGGCGTTCGTCCGAACTGACCACGGGCCACCTCCCTCGTCCACGAGCCCCGCGAACAAGTTTACGGAGGGCGGCGCGGAGCCGGTCGGTCGGTTTACCCCGGTTGGTCGGCCTGCGGTGCGGACGGCTCAGCGGGCGTGCTCCAGGTTGCGCAGCGCCGCGGACGCCGCGATGCGCACGATCGGGTCGTCGTGGCCCGCCGCCCGGGTGATGATCTCGGTGCCGCCGGACCCACCGATGCGGCTGGCCAGGTAGATCGCCTTGCAGGCGAGCACAGTGTCGTCGGTGGTGGCCAGCTCGGCCAGGTGCGGCAGCGCGTCGGGGCCCAGTTCGGTCGCCGCGTCGAAGTCGACGTCGGCGCCGGTCAGCCGTTGGCGGACCTCTCGCATGGTGACGAGCATCGCGGTCACTCCTCGGGTCGGCGGTCGCGCCCGGGCACGCGGGCGCTGCCAAGAAGAGGTGCGTCGGCCGTACCAGATACGGTCACTCGGTCAAGTGGGGCCGAAAGTCCCGAACTCCCCCATCGAGCGCGGCGAGGAGCAGCGCGATGTCCCCGGCGTCCTTCGGGCGCCTCCGCAGGCCGGGGACCCAGACGGGCATCATCCGCTTGATCTCGACCTGCGCCCGGGGGTGGACCACCCGGGCGGTAACCCCACCGAGCGTGGCGCGCGGGCCGTCGAGCAGGTCGGCGGGCCACCGCTCGCCCGCGTACGGGCCTGCCGGGACGACCGGGGCACCGGTCGGATCGGTGCCGAAGTAGGCGACGCCGTGCTCGACCCCGTCGCGGGCGAGGTCGGCCTGCGCCTCGGGGACGCCGCTGACCAGCCGGGAGTGGCCCGCGGCGAGCAGGGCGTCGACGAGCCGGGGTGCCTGGTCGACGTGGACGAACCAGTCGACGTCGACGTGCGGGCGGGTGACGCGGCCGAGGAAGAAGTCCATGGCCCAGCCGCCGCGCAACCACACGTCGACACCGATGCGGTCGGCGAGCGCCACGACTTCGGCGATGGCCGCGAGTTGGAGGTCCACGCGGGGATGATCGCGACGGGCCGGGTGCCGTGGCCAGCGGATATCGGGTGGGAAGGTTGGACCGGTGCTCGACCGCGTGGCCGGGTGTGCGCGTGCGGAGGTGATTCCCGCCTCCATCGAGGTCGGCGCCGTCGCACGCCGATCTGGAGCAGACCCGCGCGTACCTGCGCGGCCTGCCCGGCGTGCGGGAACCGCGGGACCACTGCGTCAACGGCATGCCCCCCGCAACCCACCGGTTGATCACCGAGCGGGTCGGCAGCGCTGACGCGGCGCTGACCGGTGCGGGCGCCGCTCCCCCGAGTGGCGCCCGCGTCCGGGTCACACCGAGACCGGGACCTTCGCCGCGCCGCGCAGGTTGATGCGGCCGTTCCAGGTCACGTCACCGGCGAGGGCCAGGTCCGGGAAGCGCTCGACGAGCCTGCCGATGGCGACGCGGCCCTCGAGGCGGGCGAGCGCGGCGCCCAGGCAGTGGTGCGGGCCCGCGCCGAAGGAGACGTGGTGGCGGGCGTTCTCGCGGTCGAGCCGCAGGTCGGCGGCGTCGGGGCCCCAGAACAGCTCGTCGGTGTTGGCCCCGGCGAGGTTGGCCAGGACGAAGGTGCCCGCCGGGATCTCCGTGCCGCCGACGGCGAACGGCGCGGTGGTGATGCGCCTGCTCAGCTGCACCGGGCTGTCGTAGCGCAGCAGTTCCTCGACGGCGTTGCCGATCAGCGCCGGGTCGGCGCGCAGGGCGGCCAGCTGGTCGGGGTGGCGCAGCAGGGCGACGACGCCGTTGGAGATCAGGTTGACCGTGGTCTCGTGCCCGGCCACGTAGAGCAGCACGACCTGGGAGACCAGCTCGTCGTCGCTGAGCACGTCGCCGTCCTCCTCGGCGCGGATCAGCGCGGTCAGCAGGTCGTCGGCCGGGTTGGCGCGCTTGTGCTCGATGACCTCGGCGACCATGGCGGACAGTTCCTGGTCGGCCGCGTAGACGCGGATGGCGTGCTCCGGGTCGGGCAGCGGTTCCAACGAACGGACCAGCAGCCCGGTCAGGTCGCGGACCCGGTCGGCCTCGCCCGGCGGCATGCCCAGCATCCGGTTGATCACGGTGAAGGGCAGCGGGAAGGCGAGTTCGTCGACCAGGTCGCCGCCGCCGCCCGCCGCGGCCAGCCGGTCGAGCGCGGCGTCGACGATGCCGGTGACGTCCGGTTCCAGCGCGGCCACCGCGCGCGGGGTGAAGACCTTGGTGACCAGGCGGCGCAGCCGGGTGTGGTCGGGGGCGTCGCGGTCGAGCATGGACAGGCCGCCGCCGCGCAGGTCGCGGTCCCCCACGGCCTCCCGGATCGCGTCACGGGCCGGGTGCGGGGCGAGGTGGCGGTTCTCTACCGAGAGCCCCGCGCGCAAGAGGGCGTTGACCTCGGCGTAGGCGCTCACGATCCAGAACCCGAGCGGGTGCTCGTGCACGGGGGCCTCGGCGCGCAGGCGGGCGTACTCGGGGTAGGGGTTCTCGGTGAAGCCGGGAGCGAACGGGTTGAACGGTGCTACCGTCACAAGGTCACCTACTCTGCGTAGTTTACATAACCAGCGTTGGTTACATACGCAGTGTATGCCAGTAAGGTCTGCCCGGTGCCAGTCGTGAAAAGCCGCCGGGAGCAGTACTCGGAAGCGACCCGGGCGGCGCTGATCGCTGCGGCCACCCGGCGCTTCGCCACCGACGGCTACGCGGCGACCGGGCTGGAGGACGTCGCCGCCGACATCCAGGCCACCCGCGGCGCGGTCTACCACCACTTCAGCAGCAAGAAGGCCTTGTTCGAGGCGGTGCTCGAGGTGCTGGAGGGCCAGTCGACCGAGCGGATCGGCTCGGCCTACCGCGCCGCCCCGGACCGCTGGGCAGGCGCGATGGCCGCCCTCGACGCGTTCCTCGACCAGTGCCTCGACCCGGTCTACAGCCGGGTCGTGTGGCGGGAGGGACCGATCGCGATGGGGTGGCACGGGTGGCACCAGACGGAGCAGAAGTACGCGTACGGGACGATCACGCTGATCCTCGGCGAGATGCTGGCGGACGGCCTGCTGGCGCCGATGCCGCTGAGGTCCCTGGCGGACGTAGCCTTCAGCGCGATCGGCGCCGCCGGGCACGGCCTGGCCGAGGCCGCCCCGACCGACCAGACCCGCCTCCGCGCCGAGTACCGCGACGTCCTCATCCGCATGATCACCGGCTTGCGCGGCGACGCCGAGCAGACGGCGACCTAGACCTCCCGCCAAGCCCCTCCGCACGCCCGCGCAGGGGTCCCCCGCTATAGGGGAAGCCCTAATTTCAAGCCTATGAGGCTTATTCAGCGGCATAGGAATAGAGGCTGACGACCGCAGAGATGGTCTCGGTGAAGGTGTCGACAGGGCGTCGATAGTCGGTGTGGAGAACGCGCCGGGTCTTGAGTTGGGCAACAGTGCGTTCGACCACGACTCGGATGGAGTTGTGGTATCGGTTGAACTCTCTTTCTCGGTCGGACTGCTTCCTGTTTCGAGGTTTCCTGATGGGGGTCAGGATGCCGCTGTCGATGTAGCCCTTGTGGCCGAGTCAGGTACTGGGGTCGCGACCGTCGAGAGTTCGTGAGGCCTTCAGGCCGACGATGTCGTTCCGAGATCCCGACATGGGATCGGATACCCATCTCAGTCGCCCGCCAGCGTGCACACGACCTGGACGTTGAGCCCGGTCGTGCGGTGTTCCCCGAGGACAACTCCGGGCGCGAGGCCCATGACCAGCACGGCAGCAGCGCCAACGTCACCACCACCGAGCGATACAACCCCACAATTGGTGGCCACCGACGAACCGACCCTCCGGTCGCACAATGAGCGAGAGAGCATAATTCCTCGATGCGACCCCGAGCGAGATCGGCGGTTTGATACATAAAGGCGGTCCGTTTGTTTGAGAACTAGGTGCGGCAACTGAACTCTCTCAAACGGGCCGCCGCCATCTCACTTCGGGCGGTCAGCATGGGTCGTGAATAAGCCGCCATCGGGGTTCGGGCTCGCGGAAGAGTGGTCGCCGTGGCCGGTGGGCAACCTCGGCGCATGTGGACAACTCCGCCGAGCACGATCCACACCGGCGCGGCGGTGGGCGCCGAGTCGCGCCCACAGGTCAGGTGAGGCGGCGGACGACGGCGTCGGCGAGGAGTCGGCCGCGCGGGGTCAGCACGCAGCGGCCCGCGGCCAGGGCCGAGTCGTCCAGCAGGCCGTCAGCGGCGGCGGCCCCCGCCTCGGCTCGACCGGAGTCGGTCAAGGCGTCGACCGGCAGTCCCCCGGCCAGCCGCAGCTCCAGCAGGATCCGTTCCACCCGCTGGTCCTCCGGGGTCAGCACCTCACGACCGAACGCGGGTGAGAGTCCCTCCGCCAGCAGGTCGGCGTAGCGGGCCGGGTGTTTGACGTTCCACCAGCGCACCCCGCCCACGTGGCTGTGCGCCCCCGGACCCGCCCCCCACCAGTCCCCGCCCAGCCAGTACCCCAGGTTGTGCCTGCACCGGGCCGCCGCCGACGCCGCCCAGTTCGACACCTCGTACCAGTCCAGCCCGGCCGCGGTCAGCGCCGCGTCGACCTGCTCGTACCGGTCGGCCAGCACGTCGTCCTCCGGCATGGGCAGCTCCCCCCGACGCACCCGCCGGGCCAGCGCCGTGCCCTCCTCGACGATCAGCGCGTACGCCGACACGTGGTCGACCCCGGCTTCCAGCACCGCGTCGAGCGAGGCCGCCAGGTCCTCGGGCCGCTCCCCCGGCGTCCCGTAGATGAGGTCGAGGTTCACGTGCGCGAGTCCCGCCGCCCGCGCCTCCCGGGCCGCCGCAACCGCGCGGCCCGGGGTGTGGGTGCGGTCGAGCACCGCGAGCACGTGCCGCGCGGCCGACTGCATGCCCAGCGACACGCGCGTGTACCCGGTGGCGGCGAGGCCGTCGAAGAACTCCGGGGAGGTCGATTCGGGGTTGGACTCCGTCGTCACCTCCGCGCCCGGTGCCAGGCCGAACACGCCGCGTACCGAGTCCAGCACGGCGGTGAGACCGTCCGCGCCCAGAAGGGACGGGGTGCCGCCGCCGACGAACACCGTCTCGGCCGCGGGCGGGTCACCCAGGACCCGGGCGGCCAAGTCCAGCTCGCGCCGTAGACCTTCCAGCCAGGAGGACGGGGAGGCGGAGGTGCCCAGTTCGCCCGCGGTGTAGGTGTTGAAGTCGCAGTACCCGCAGCGGGTCGCGCAGAACGGGACGTGCACGTAGACGCCGAACGGCCGCGTGCCCACTCCGGCGAGCGACCGCGCGGGCAGTGCGCCGTCGGGCGGAGCGGGTTCACCCTCGGGGAAAGCTGCGGCCACCCGCCCATCCTCCCAGGTGCCCGGAACAGCCCGACAACCAGTAACGGCGCACTCAAGCGCGGCTCAACGCAAGCTCAGTGAGCCTCGTCCCAGCATCCGGTTGACGGTGGACCATACCGTGGACGCATGGCACGCTGAGCCCATGTCCGCGACCGAAGTCTTCCTGGTGGCCCGCCGCCACGTGGATTTTCGGCGCGTGTCCAGCGCGATGTGCCGTCAGCCCAGCTGACCCGTCGCGCCTCATTCGCATTCAGCAGGCGTCGGGCGCGCCGCTGAGTGATCCCCCGCAACGCCGCCCGGGGTCCCTGCGGAGCGCGCGAGCGCCCCGGCCCCGGAGGAACCACCGGTGTCTCCCACCACACCCCCACCCGCCCGTCCCGCCGCACGCGCGCGCAAGGGCGAGGGCCAATGGGCGCTCGGCTACCGAGAGCCGCTGAATCCGAACGAGCGGTCGAAGAAGGACGACAACCCGCTCAACGTGCGCGCGCGCATCGAGAACATCTACGCGCATGGCGGTTTCGACAGCATCGACCCGGGTGACCTGCGCGGCCGGTTCCGCTGGTACGGCCTCTACACCCAGCGCAAGCCGGGGATCGACGGCGGCCGCACCGCGACGCTGGAGCCGGAGGAGCTCGACGACGAGTTCTTCATGCTCCGCGTGCGCACCGACGGCGGCGCGGTGACGACCGAGCAGCTCACCGTGCTCGGCGAGGTGTCGCAGACCTACGCGCGCGACACCGCCGACATCACCGACCGGCAGAACATCCAGTACCACTGGATCCGGGTCGAGGACATGCCCGCCGTGTGGGCCAAGCTCGAGGGCGCGGGCATGACCACCATGGAGGCCTGCGGCGACAGCCCGCGCGTCATCCTGGGTTCGCCGGTGGCGGGCATCGCCGTGGACGAGGTCATCGACGGCACCCCGGCGATCGACGAGATCAAGCGCCGCTACATCGGCAACCCGTCGTTCTCGAACCTGCCGCGCAAGTTCAAGACCGCGGTGTCGGGCCTGCCGGACGTGGCGCACGAGATCCACGACGTGGCGTTCGTCGGCGTCAACCACCCCGAGCACGGTCCCGGCTTCGACGTGTGGGTCGGCGGCGGCCTGTCGACCAACCCGATGATCGGCCAGCGGCTGGGCGCGTGGGTGCCGCTCGACGAGGTCGCCGACGTGTGGGAGGCGGTCATCAGCGTCTTCCGCGACTACGGCTACCGCCGCCTGCGGCACCGCGCCCGGATCAAGTTCCTGGTGAAGGACTGGGGTCCGGCGAAGTTCCGCGAGGTCATGGAGACCGAGTACCTCAAGCGCGCGATGCTCGACGGCCCGGCGCCCGAGGTCCCGGCCGTGCCGTACGACCACGTCGGCGCGCACCGGCAGCGGGACGGCAAGTTCTACGTCGGCGCCGCGCCGATCGCGGGCCGGGTGTCCGGGTCGACGCTGGTCGAGGTGGCCAAGGCCGCCGAGCGCGCGGGCTCGAACCGGGTGCGGTTCACCCCGCAGCAGAAGCTCGTCGTGCTGGACGTGCCCGAGTCCGAGGTGCCCGCGCTGCAGGCCGACCTGGTGAAGCTGGGTCTGCACAGCAAGCCGTCGCCGTGGCGGCGCGGGGTCATGGCCTGCACCGGCATCGAGTTCTGCAAGCTGGCCATCGTCGAGACCAAGGGCCGCGCGGTCGACCTGGTCGACAAGCTGGAGACCCGGCTCAAGGACATCACCGACGGCATCACGGCGCCGATCACCGTGCACATCAACGGCTGCCCGAACTCCTGCGCCCGCATCCAGACCGCCGACATCGGGCTCAAGGGCCAGATCGTCACCGACGACGCGGGCAACCAGGTCGAGGGCTTCCAGGTGCACCTCGGCGGCGGCCTCGGCCTCGACGCGGGCTTCGGCCGCAAGCTGCGCGGCCACAAGGTCACCGCGGACGAGCTGCCGGAGTACGTCGAGCGGGTCGTGCGCCACTACGTGGCCCAGCGCGCGGCGGACGAGCGGTTCGCCCAGTGGGTGCTCCGCGCCGACGAGAACGACCTGCGATGAGCGCGCCGGTGGGAACTTTCCCAGGGCGGGAGGCGGAATGAGCGAGCGAGCGACCCCGTTCTACTGCCCGTACTGCGGTGACGAGGACCTGCGTCCGCAGGAGGAGCCGCACGCGGCCTGGCTGTGCACCGCGTGCCGCCGGGTCTTCACGGTCAAGTTCATCGGACTGAATCTCTCCGGGGAGGCGGCACAGTGACGACCACGTACCAGGAGTTAGCGACGAGAGCCGAGCACGAGCTGGCGGAAGCCACCGCGGCGGAGGCGCTGGCCTGGACCGCCGAGACCTTCGGCGACCGCTTCATCGTCGCGTCGAACATGCAGGACGCGGTGCTCATCGACCTGGCGTACCAGGCCAGGCGCGAGATCGACGTGCTCTTCCTGGAGACCGGCTACCACTTCGCGGAGACCATCGGCACGCGCGACGCGGTCGCCGTGGTCTACCCGGAGGTGCGGATCGTCAACGCGGAGGCCGCGCAGTCGGTGGCCGACCAGGAGGCCGAGTTCGGGCTGCTGAACCAGACGGACCAGACGAAGTGCTGCTTCCTGCGCAAGGTGGTGCCGCTGCGGGACACCCTGGCGCGCTACGACGCGTGGGTCACGGGTGTGCGCCGGGTCGACGCGCCCACGCGCGCCAACACCCCCATCGTGCAGTGGGACGACCGCAACGGGCTGGTGAAGGTCAACCCGATCGCGGCGTGGTCCGACGACGAGTTCAACCGGTACATCGCCGACCACGGGATCTTGGAGAACCCGTTGGTGCAGGAGGGTTATCCGTCGATCGGCTGCGCGCCGTGCACCGCGAAGCCGCTGCCGGGCCAGGACGCCCGCAGCGGCCGCTGGGCCGGGCAGGCCAAGACCGAGTGCGGATTGCACGGGTAGGGACGAATTCATGACTGAGACAACCGAGTCCGTGCGACAGTCCACTCCGCGTCCAGTGGGTACCGAACCACTGGACGCGTTGGCGCGCCTGGAGTCCGAGGCTATCCACATCTTCCGTGAGGTGGCAGGGGAGTTCGACCGACCGGTAATCCTGTTCTCCGGCGGCAAGGACTCCACTGTACTGCTTCATTTGGCGGTCAAGGCGTTCTGGCCCGCACCTGTCCCATTTCCGCTACTGCACGTCGATACCGGGCACAACCTCGACGAGGTCATCGAGTTCCGCGACCGCACGGTGGAGCGCTACGGCCTCCGCCTGGTCGTGGCGAGCGTCCAGGACTACATCGATGACGGAAGGCTGGAGGAGCGGGCGGACGGAACGCGAAATCCTCTTCAGACCGTCCCCCTCCTGGATTCCATCACGGGCAACAAGTTCGACGCCGTCTTCGGTGGCGGGCGCCGCGATGAGGAGCGGGCCCGCGCGAAAGAAAGAATTTTCAGCCTACGCAATTCCTTCGGTCAGTGGGAGCCGCGTCGTCAGCGTCCCGAATTGTGGAACCTCTATAACGGCAGGCACCGCTCCGGCGAACACGTTCGTGTGTTCCCGCTGTCCAACTGGACCGAACTGGACGTCTGGCGCTACATCCAGCGCGAGGCGATCGAACTGCCGTCCATCTACTTCGCGCACACCCGTGAGGTGTTCCAGCGCGACGGTATGTGGCTGACGGCAGGTCCCTGGTTCGGTCCGCGCGCGGATGAGCCGGTGCAGGAACTGACTGTCCGATACCGGACAGTCGGGGACGGATCGTGCACCGGTGCCGTGCTGTCCGAAGCGGCCGATCTGGACGAGGTCATCGCCGAGGTGTCGGCGAGCAGGCTGACCGAGCGCGGCGCGACCCGCGCGGACGACCGGCTGTCCGAGGCCGCCATGGAAGACCGCAAGCGGGAGGGCTACTTCTGATGTCCGATTTGTTGCGACTGGCCACAGCGGGCAGCGTCGACGACGGCAAGTCCACGCTCGTCGGCAGGCTGCTCTACGACACCAAGTCCGTGCTCGCCGACACCCTCGACGCGGTCCACCGCGCGAGCGTGGACAAGGGACTGTCCACTCCGGATCTGTCGCTGCTGGTCGACGGGCTGCGCTCCGAGCGCGAGCAGGGCATCACCATCGATGTGGCCTACCGCTACTTCGCCACGCCTAAGCGCTCGTTCGTGCTCGCCGACACCCCCGGCCACGTGCAGTACACCCGCAACACCGTCACCGGGGCGTCCACGGCGCAACTGGCGGTGCTGCTGGTCGACGCGCGCAAGGGCGTGCTGGAGCAGACCCGCCGCCACGCCGCGGTGCTGGCCCTGCTCGGCGTGCCGCGGCTGGTGCTGGCGGTCAACAAGATCGACCTGGCGAACTACGACGAGGCCACCTTCGAGGTGATCGCGAAGGAGTTCACCGACCACGCCACCGCGCTGGGCTACCCGGTCGGCTCCGTGCTGTCCATCCCGGTCTCCGCGCTCGTGGGCGACAACGTGGTGGACCGTTCCGCGCGCACCCCGTGGTACGTCGGCCCGACGCTGCTGGAGCACCTGGAGACGGTGCCGGTCGAGCCCGACCCGCACGACGCGCCGTTCCGGTTCCCGGTGCAGTACGTCATCCGCACCAACACCGCCGAGCACACCGACTACCGCGGCTACGCGGGCCAGGTGGCGGCGGGCACGGTCCGCCCCGGCGACGAGGTCGTGGTGCTGCCCTCCGGCAGGCGCACGACGGTGTCCCGGATCGACACCCCCGACGGCGAGCTCGCCGAGGCGGAGGCGGGCCGCTCGGTCACCCTCCTGCTCGACGACGAGATCGACATCACCCGCGGCGACCTGATCGCCACGGTGTCCGAGGCCCCCGCGCCGGTCGACGAGTTCGACGCGACCGTGGCGTGGCTCTCGGACAAGCCGCTGCGCCCCGGCGCGCGCGTGCTGGTCAAGCACGGTGCCCGCACCGTGCAGGCCGTGGTCACCGAGCTGAGCGCCCGCTTCGACGAGCAGAAGCTCGCCTCGGTGCCCAACCCCCAGACCCTGGACCTCAACGAGATCGGCCGGGTGCGGGTGCGCACGGCCGAGCCGTTGCCGGTGGACGACTACGCCGTCAACCGGCGCAACGGTGCCTTCCTGGTGATCGACGCGGGGGATGGCGCCACCCTCGCGGCCGGTCTGGTCGGTGCCGGGCTGCAGGCCCTGGAAGTGGACCCGAACAGCCTCGGCGGCGACGTCGACGCCGAGTCCGGGGACCTCGTGTCCCCCGGTCCTTGATCTACCCCCAGTAGAACCCCTTAGGAAAGGCCCTTGTCGTGAAGCGCACGCTCCGAACGTCCCGTGTCTTAGCCGCAGGCGTCATCGCCGTCTCCCTGCTGGCCTCGGCCTGCTCGCGCGCCGCCGAGCCCAGCACCCCGGCGCCTGCCCCGGGGCAGAGCACAGACAAGGGCCCCGCCGCCGAGCTGCGCCTGGGCTACTTCCCGAACGTCACCCACACCTCGGCGCTGATCGGGCTGGAGAAGGGGTTCTTCGCCAAGGAACTGGGCAACACCAAGCTGGTGCCGACCAAGTTCAACGACGGCCCGACCGAGGTGGGCGCGTTCCTCGGCGGTTCGCTGGACGCGGGCTTCATCGGCTCCGGCCCGGCGATCAACGCCTTCGCCAAGTCCAAGGGTGAGGCCGTCCGGCTGGTCGCCGGTGGCACGTCCGGGGGCGCGCAGCTGGTGACCACGGCGGAGATCACCAAGCCCGAGGACCTCGTCGGCAAGGTCGTGGTGACGCCCGCGCTGGGCAACACCCAGGACGTGTCGCTGAAGAAGTGGCTGGCGGACAAGGGTCTGCTCGGCAAGGTGACGGTCACCAACCGGGAGAACGCGCAGACCCTCGACGCGTTCAAGAAGGGCGAGGTGCAGGCCGCGTGGCTGCCCGAGCCGTGGTCGTCGCGGTTGGTGCTGGAAGCGGGCGCCAAGGTCTTCCTCGACGAGAAGGAACTGTGGAAGGATGGGAAGTTCCCGACCACCGTCCTCTTGGTCCGCACCCAGTTCCTCCAGGACCACCCGCAGACCGTGCAGGCGCTGCTGCGCGGGCTGCTGGCCGCCAACGACTACGCCAAGGCCAACGAGGCCGACGCGAAGGCCGCGGTGAACAAGCAGCTGGAGGCGCTGACCGGCAAGGCGCTGGCGCAGAAGACGATCGACCGCGCGTTCACCTCCATCTCGCTGGACACCGACCCGCTGGCCGCCACCTTCCCGCAGCTCTCCAAGGACGCGGTCACCGCCAAGGTCGCGGACAAGGAGACCAACCTCGCCGGGTTCGTCGACGTGACCAACCTCAACGCCGTGCTCAAGGCCGCGGGCAAGCCCGAGGTCGACGCGGCGGGCCTGGACAAGAAGTAGCGGAGACGAGCCGAGGAAGGCAGGCGATACCCATGACCGCCACCCTTGAGGCCACCGAGACCGCCGTGCGGCTCGACGGTGTCCGGAAGACCTTCGGCAGCGGAACTCGCGCCGTCACCGCCCTCGACGGGATCGATCTGAGGGTCGCGCCAGGCGAGTTCGTCTGCCTCCTCGGCGCGTCCGGCTGCGGCAAGACCACCGTGCTCAACCTGATCGCCGGGCTCGACGCCCCCACCTCGGGGGAGATCGAGCTGTCCACGACCCGCCCGGCGGTGATGTTCCAAGAGGCCGCGCTGATGCCGTGGCTGACCGCCGCGCGCAACGTGGAGCTGCCGCTGCGGCTCGCCAGGGTCGGCAAGTCGCAGCGCGAGGCGCGCACCCGCGAGCTGCTGGACCTGGTGCGCCTCGGCGACGTGGGCAACAAGCGACCGCACGAGCTGTCGGGTGGCATGCGGCAACGAGTCGCGCTGGCCCGCGCGCTGGCGTCCGCGTTGGACGGCAACCGCGGCGAGGCCGCGTCGCTGCTGCTGATGGACGAGCCGTTCTCCGCGCTCGACGCGATCACCCGCGACGTGCTCCAGGGTGAGCTGCTGCGCGTGTGGCAGGCCACCGGCACGGCCGTGGTGTTCGTGACCCACGACGTGCGCGAGGCCGTGCGGCTGGGGCAACGGGTCGTGCTGCTGTCGTCCAAGCCGGGCCGGGTCGTGCAGGAGTGGGACGTCGACGGGCTCACCGGCTCGGACGAGTTGGATGCGGTGGACCGGATCAACGCTCGGCTCCGCGAGGTGATCAGCAGCCATGCCGCGTGAGGTCCTCGACGACGGTGCCGCCGCACCGGGTCACGGCCCGGAGCGCAACGGTGTCGCGGAACACCCCCAGCAGGTGGCTGACTCCTCAGCCGTCGAGGCCGGGCTGGACGCGCTGGACACGCCGCCGTCCGGCTCGGGCGGTCGGCGCAACCTGGTCCGCGCGGTCGTCTCCCCGATCGTCGCCATCATCCTGACGGTGATCCTCTGGCAGGTCCTGTGGTCGCTGGCGTTGTGGCCGGAGTTCCAGCTGCCCGCGCCGCAGGACGTGTGGGCGCAGATCTGGAAGGTCGTGCGCAACGGCGACGTCTGGGAGTTCCTCTGGGTCTCGGTGCACCGCGCGGTCATCGGGTTCCTGATCTCGGTCGCGGTGGCCACGCCGCTGGGTCTGGTGCTGGCCAAGGTGCCGCTGATCCGCGCGGCGTTCGGTCCGCTGATCTCGGGCCTGCAGAGCCTGCCGTCGGTGGCCTGGGTGCCCGCCGCGGTGCTGTGGTTCGGCCTGACCGACGGCGCGATCTACACCGTGGTGCTGCTGGGCGCGGTCCCCTCGATCGCCAGCGGCCTGGTGTCGGGCATCGACCAGATCCCGCCGATCCTCCCCCGGGTGGGCAAGGTGCTGGGCGCGGGCAGGCTCGACTCGGCGCGGTACATCCTGTTGCCCGCCGCGCTGCCCGGGTACCTGGCCGGGCTCAAGCAGGGGTGGGCGTTCTCCTGGCGGTCGCTGATGGCCGCCGAGTTGATCGCCACGTCCCCGCAGCTCGGCTTCGGCCTCGGCCAGTACCTGCACAACGGCATGCAGCTGTCGGACATGTCGATGGTGCTGGCGGGCATCTTCCTGATCTTCCTGGTGGGCGTGGGCATCGAACTGGCCGTGTTCCGCCCGTTGGAGCGGACCGTGCTGCGCGCACGGGGCCTGACTGGGGCCGTGTAGGTGGTTCCCCTTGTCGCTGTCGCGCACGGCAGCCGCGACCCGCGTTCGGCCGCCACGGTGGCCGAACTGGTCTCGGCTGTCCGTGCGCGGCGGCCCGGTTTGGACGTGCGGGCCGCTTTCCTGGACCTGTCCGCGCCACGGGTGTTCGACGTGTTGTCCGGTTTGCACCGTGAAGGCCACCGCGAAGTCGTAGTAGCGCCCCTCTTGCTCGGACGGGCCTACCACGCGCGGGTAGACCTACCGGCGCTCTTGGACGAGGCCCGCGCGCGGCTACCTCGGCTGTCCACAACGGTCACCGATGTCCTGGGACCGGACCGGAAGCTGGAAGAGGCCGCCCTGCGGCGGCTTGCCGAAGTCGGCGTGGAGCCGGGTGACCGCGAGGTCGGGGTCGTGCTCGCGGCGACCGGCTCGTCGCACGCGCCCGCCAACGCCGTAGTGGCCGAGATCGCGGAGCGCTGGTCGTCGACCCTCGGGTGGCGCGGGGTGCGGGCGGCGTTCGCGTCGACGGCGGAACCCGACGTGCCGTCCGCGGTGGCCGCACTACGGGCGCGCGGCGCGCGGCGGATCGCGGTGGCGTCGTACTTCCTGGCCCCCGGTCTGCTGCCGGACCGGGTGCGGAAACTGGCCGGTGCCGCGGTGGTGGCCGCCCCGCTCGGCACAACCGTGGCGGAGGTCGTGCTGGACCGCTACGACCAGGTGCGGGCCGCCGCGCTGCGGTCGGCCTGAGCCGCTGCGTTAGGGACCGGTTCGAAACCACCCGCACGGCCGGTCCGGTCGCGCTGCGCGGGTTCCCGCTGGACCGTGTGGGTGTGCCGCGGCGGCGAGCAGGCGCGGACCGTCGCCTACACGGGCCGGGCCATTAACCGGGGTGTCGCGGTCGAATAGCACCGCGACACCGACCCACTGGGTGAATGTTTGACGGATTCGGCCGCGCGGCGCAACGATGGGCGCGCCGCGCGGCCGAACCCGTTTCTCCTAACAGCCCAGTCGAGGTGAACCCGATGAAGCGCACCCCGCGTCGCACCATGACCATCGCCGCTCTCGTCGCCGTGCCCGCCCTGGCCCTCGCCCCGGTGGCGGCGGCCGTGCCGGTCGGCATCAACTTCGCTTGCCAGGCCTCCGCACTCGGCTCGACGTACGACTTCACCCTCACCCAGCCCGCCGACGTCAGCGCGCCCGCGAGCGTGTCGGCGGGCAGCGCGTTCAGCGTGACGATCGACCCGGCGGCGGCGAGCGTGCCCGCCACCGTGGGCACCTACGCGCTGCGCCGCGTGCAGAACCTGACGTTCAAGGTGCCGGTCCCGGCGAACTCGACCTACGTCTCCGGGTCGCTCTCCGGCGGCTCCGGGGTGGGCGCGACCGCGCTGAGCCAGGCGGGCGGCGTCGTCACCCTCACCGCCACCGGTCCCGTCAACGGCGGGGCGTCGTTCGAACTGCCCGCCATCACCCTGAACCTGACCGCCGGGTCGCCGGGGACGGTCGAGACGACCCTCTACGGCTCCGGCTACGGCAACCCCGGCCTGACCGCGACGGCCGTGGTGCGGGTGATCCTCTTGGACGTGAACGTGCCCGCGTCCTGCTACCCGGACCCGAACCCGGTCCTCACGACAACGACCGTGGTGTAGCCCCCGTGTGACCGAGACCGCAGGGCGCCCGCCGAGCGCCCTGCGGTTTTTATACCCCCAGGGGGTATAGTCATCGCCATGGAACACGGACCCCACCACCACGCGCACCCCGAGACCCGCGCCGCCGAGGACCACTCGGCCCACCAAGCACCCCACCGGGACGTCGGGGAACACGCCCACCACGGGCACGGCGCCCGGTCGCCGTGGCGGCAGGCGGCGAGCGCCACGCTGCACTGCCTCACCGGGTGCGCCATCGGCGAGGTGCTGGGCATGATCATCGGTACCGCGCTGGGCTGGTCGAACCTGCCGACCGTGGTGCTGTCGATCGCCCTGGCGTTCGTCTTCGGCTACAGCCTCACGATCAGCCCCGTGCTGCGCGCGGGCGTCCCGTTCCGCCAGGCCCTGGGCGTGGCGCTGGCCGCCGACACGGTGTCGATCACGGTCATGGAGATCCTGGACAACACGGTGATGGTCACCGTGCCGGGGGCGATGGACGCGGGTCTGGGCAACTGGCTGTTCTGGGTCGCGCTGGCGCTGTCGCTGGCCGTGGCGTTCGTGCTGACCGTGCCGGTGAACAAGTGGCTCATCGGTCGCGGCAAGGGTCACGCGGTCGTGCACCAGTACCACCACTGACCCTCCCACTAGGGTGAGGTCCATGGCTGACGAGCTGGTGCACTACGCGGTCGAGGCAGGGGTCGCGCGGATCACGCTGGATTCGCCGCACAACCGCAACGCGCTGTCCGCGCAACTACGCGCCGAACTGCGCGACCACCTGTCTACCGCGCTCGCCGACGACACCGTCCGGGTGCTCGTCCTCGACCACACCGGCACGGTTTTCTGCGCGGGCATGGACTTGAAGGAAGCGGGCGGGGCGTCCTCGTCCGCCCAGGGCGTCAACGAGTTCCCGGCGATCCTCGAGCAGCTCTGGACCAGCCCCAAGCCCGTCGTCGCCAAGCTCGCGGGCCCGGCCCGCGCGGGCGGCGTGGGCATCGTCGCGGCGGCGGACATCGCGGTCGCGGTGGACACGGCGACGTTCGCGTTCACCGAGGTCCGCATCGGCGTGGTCCCGGCGATCATCTCGGTCACCGTCCTGCCCCGCCTGCTCCCCCGCGCCGCGCACGAGTTGTTCCTGACGGGCGAGCAGTTCTCCGCGGCCCGCGCGGTCCAGATCGGCCTGATCAACTCGGCCGTCCCCGCCGAGAGCCTGGACGCCGAGGTCTCCCGCTACACCGCCATGCTGACCTTGGGCGGCCCCAAGGCGTTGGCCGCCACCAAGGACATGCTCCGCCGCCCCCGCCCGGACGACATGTCCGCCGACTTCGCCGAGATGCTGTCGTTGTCGGCGGGCTTCTTCGCGTCCGAGGAGGGGCAGGAGGGCATCACCGCCTTCACGCAGAAGCGCAAGCCCAACTGGGTTCCCGCCAAGGACTGACTCAGCGGACGAACCGGACCTGCGGGTAGCGGGGCCGCTGGAACAGGCGGTGGTCGACCCCGCGCAGGTGGAGGTCGAAGAACGCGCGCAGGTAGTCCCGCTGCGCGTGGATGGCGCGATGCGGTTCGAGTGTGCCGATCGCTCGCGCCACCTGCTCGGGCGTCAGGCCGAGGATGGGCGCGGCCTGGGGGAACAGCGTTTCCAGGTCGGTGAACGAGATGTGGGTGGACCCGGCGAGGGCCAACTCCCGTTTCCAGCCGTGCTGGCTGTCCCAGAACTGGTCCCAGCTCGGGTCTTCCCCGCCGGGGCCGGGATCGCTGCCGAAGAGCAGGAACGGGCGATCGGTGCCCGCGGTGACGGGTGCCAGGAGGCTGCCGTCCAGGTTGGCGCCCGCGCGTAGGCGTCGGTCGGCGCGGATCGTCGCTGCGGCCGTGGCGCCGCCGAGGGAGTGGCCGAACATGCCGACGCGGGACAGGTCGAACGCGCCTGCGAGGCGCCCGGTGTTGAGCGCGGCGAGTTGGTCCAGCACGAATCGGGTGTCCGCGGTGCGCACGGCGAGGGCCTTGGCGACCAGGGCGTCGTCGATGTCGCCGGTGATGGCGAAGGTTTCCACCCGGCCGCCGGGGAACTCGACCGCGTCGGCGTCATAGGTGTGGTCGATGGCCACTACGACGTAGCCGTGGCTGACCAGTTCTTCGATCAGCGCGGTGCCGAGGCTGCGGTCGCTGCGCAGACCCGGCGAGTACAGCACGACCGGTCTCCCGCACCGACCTCGGTTCACCGGCGCGGATAGGTGCGCGTGCGTAGTGGGCAACAACAGCGCGCCGGGCGGGATGCCTTGCTCCCGCTCGAAAACGGCGGTGGTGCCGGGTGACATCCATGGCGCGGTCGGGCGTCCGTGCGTGGTGAGTGCCGGGTACCAGAGCTGAACCATGAGTTCCCGAACCGAGCCGGTCCCCTGCCATGGGTCCACACGCGACCGGTCGACCAGGTGCGACGAGACCGTGCCCAGCGGATGCGGACCCGTTGGCGCGGGCAGGGTGAGGCGCGCCGGAGCGTCGGGGCGCGGCTGCGCGGACGCCACGGCGGCCAACGGCACGGAGGCGAGGGCGGACGCGGCGGCGGTGGCCAGCAGCGACCGGCGGCTCAGGAGTCGTCTCGACATGATCGAAATGTAAGGGAGACTTTCCATGAAGACAAGTGTGCTTGACTTTATGGAAGGGTCGTCTTACCTTCGGCGCATGGCGAACGAGCGGCAAGACCAGGTGACACGCGCGGCCCGCCGCGCCGTGCTGATCGATGGCATACCCGTGTCCGCCCTGGGCCTGGTCGCCTTGGCGCTGGGCAGCGACCCCGACCCGGGCAGCGCGCAGAAGGCCTGGTGGATCGCGGCCACCACCGCGTTCTCGCTGGCGGTGGCCTGGGTGCTGTTACGGGCGTTCCGGCGCGCGGACGAGTACCTGCGCCGGGTCCAGTTGGAGAGCATGGCGATCGCGTTCGCCGCGGTCCTGGTGGCGCTGCAGGTGGCTACCATGCTCGACGCCGCGGGCGTCGTCGAACTCCGCCAGGTCGCCCAGCTGATCCTGATCGGCGGCATGGTGGTCTGGCTGACGATCGCGGACCTGCGCACCCGCTTCCACCGCTGAAGGGCGAACACCCGTGAAGAACCGGCTACGCGAACTGCGCGCAGCCCGCCGGTGGAGCCAGGCCGACCTGGCCGACCGGTGCCAGGTCTCCCGGCAGGCGATCAACGCCATCGAGACCGAGCGGTACGACCCCAGCCTGCCGCTGGCGTTCACCATCGCCGACGTCTTCGGCCTGACGATCGAGGAGATCTTCCACCCCGACCGGACGGGCGGCGCGGCTAGCGGGTGAAGACGATCTTGCCCGCGGTCTCACCCGCCAGTATCTGCGCGAAGCCCTCGCGCGCTTGGTCCATCGGGAGTTCGGCGCCGATGCGGGGGCGGATCCCGGCGGTCTCGCAGAAGCGGAGCAGGTCGGCCAGCTCATCGCGGGTGCCCATGGTGGAGCCGACGACGCGCAGTTGGAGGAAGAAGAGGCGTTGCAGGTCGGCGCCGGGGTTGGGGCCGCTGGTGGCGCCGGAGACGACGATGACGCCGCCGGGCTTGAGCGCGCGCATGGAGTGCGACCAGGTGGCGTCGCCGACGGTCTCGAAGACGCCGTCCACCCGCTCGGGGAGCCGGGTGCCGGACTCGAAGGACTCGTGGGCGCCGAGTTCCAGTGCCAGCGCGCGCTTGCGCTCGGTGCGACCGGTCACCCAGACCCGCAGCCCCGCGGCCCGCCCCAGGGCGATCAACGCGGTGGCGACGCCACCGGACGCGCCCTGCACCAGCATGGTCTGACCGGGGCGCAGACCGGATTTGACGAACAGCATGCGGTAGGCCGTCAACCAGGCCGTGCCCATGCAGGCCGCCTCGGCGAAGGTCAGTCCGGCGGGCTTGGGCAGCGCGTTGCGGGCCGGGACGACGACGGTGTCGGCGAAGGTGCCCTGGTACTTCTCGGTGAGCAGGGTGCGCTTGGGGTCCAGTGTCTCGTCACCGATCCAGGCCGGGTCGCCGATGACCGAGTGCAGGACCACCTCGGTGCCGTCGGCCAGCACGCCCGCGCCGTCGCAGCCGAGGGTCATGGGGAACTGCTCGGCCTTGATGCCGACCCCGCGCAACGTCCACAGGTCGTGCATGTTGAGGCTGGCCGCGCGCACGGACACCGCGACGAAGCCATCCGGCACCTCGGGTTCCGGGCGTTCGCCGACGATCAGCGACGCCAGGGGGTCTTCGGGGCTGGGCGCGGAGGCGTAGACGGCGAACATGGGTCGAACATAGTGACGCGGGTCGCGTCCCGCCCCACAAAGGTGACCCAGGTTGCGGCCGGGGCGGGCGCGGCGGGCTAGGCTCGGTGGTGTGTCCGAGTGGTGGAACGACGTGGAGCTGTGGCTGATCCAGCTCTCGTTCCCGCTGCAGTTCACCCTGGTGATGGCGATCCTGCTGCCGCTGTGCGTGGTGGTGGCGTGGGCGATCGACCGGGTGGTGGACTACGCGTCGGCCCGCTTCGGCACGTCCCGCGACGAGACACCGCTGGGTTCGCGCCCGGAGACCGAGTCCTGATGGGCTCGCGCGGACGCATCACCGTCGCCCTGGTCGGCCTGGTCATCCTGGTCCTGGTGGGCTGGCTCCTGCGCGGCTCCGACGACGACCCGCCCGGCCCCCGGTCCGCGCCCGCCCTGGTCCAGGTCCGATGAGCACCTACTCCGTCGACGGCACCCGGGTCCGCACCCGGGACGACGCGCTGGCCGCCATCGCGAACGCCCTGTCCTTCCCGGATTGGTTCGGCCACAACCTGGACGCGCTCCACGACTGCCTCATCGACCTGTCGTGGCTGCCCGCCGGGGACGTCGTGCTGGAGTGGCGCCACCCCGAGGTCTTGGCGGAGACCGACGCGGACGCCCACGACGCGGTGCGCCAGGTGCTGGCGGACGCGGCGGCGGGCTCCGGCCGGTTCTCGGTGACCTACGCCTGAGCGCGGTGGAACGCGTCGATCATCTGCCAGGTCTCGTGGCGCGCCCCGCGCCCGGTCAAGACGCCCAGGTGCCCACCCCCGGCGACCGCGAACCTGGCATCCGCCACGTGGTCGACGAGCTTGCGCACCGCCTTGGGTGGCGCGATGGTGTCGTCGCGCCCGGCGACCACGAGGACGGGCCGGTCGACGCGGGCCAGCTCGATCCGCCTACCCGCCACGGTGACGACGCCTTCGGCGAGGGCGTTGGCGCGGTAGAACTTGTGGTAGATCTGGCCGACCGCGCGACCGGGGTACGCGAGCATGCCTGCGGCGAACCGGTCGACGGCCTCGACCTGGGCGAGGTAGTCCCGATCACCGAGATTCCGGGCGATGGCAAAGGGTTTGGTGAGGTGCTTGTCGAGCGCCGACACCTGGAAGACGCGCTTGACGACCGGGGCGGGGATGGCGCCGAGGGTCCGGTAGAAGGCGGGGAAGAGTCGGTTGCCGGTGAGGGTGTCGAGGGGTCGTAGTGGCGCGATCAGCGGTATGGCCCGGAAATCGAACGGACTCGCGATCACCGTCAGGGACGCGACCGGGAGCCCCCGGTCGCGCGCGATGGTCAACGCCGCCAGAATCCCGCCCAGACACCACCCCACCAGGTGGACGGGGCGACGGTCCGCGTCCCGGTGCACGGCGTCGACGGCCGCGGGGATGACGTTGTCGATCCAGTGCTCCAGCCCGAGCCGCCGCTCGTCGAAGCCGACCTCGCCGTACTCCACCGAATAGACCGAACGCCCACCGTTCACCAGGTGCTCGACCAGGCTGCACCCCCGGCGAAGATCGAAACACGCCCCACCCACAGCCAGCGGCGGCACGAGCAACACCGGCGCCGCACCGGCCAGGTCGGAGTGGTAGCGGTAGACAGCCCGGGTCCGCCCCTCGGCGATGACCGTCCGGGGCATGGGCCGGTGATCGGCCAACCCGCCCACCAACACCCGCTCAGCCACGTTGGCCACCGCCCCACGCACCCCCGCCCACCCCGCCACCGCGACCTCCCTACCTACTCCAAAGTAAAGTAACCCCACCCCGCCCCCACCCACCCTGTGGCCGAGGGCACAACCCACCCTCCCACCCTCGACGACTCCCAGGCGTCACCCAGGTCGGGCACACGCAAACTCATCGACGATGAATCAGGCGGCTTTGGCGCGGGAGGCGATGTCCGAGACGAGGCGAGCGCTAGATGCCCAAGCGACCCGTCAGGGCAGCGGCGGCGGTGCGGGCCTGGGCCATGAGCATGTGGAGTACCGCCGCGACGGGGGCTTCCTCGGCGCGGGAGTAGGCCTGGCCCATCCACAACGACATGGCTTCCGGGTCGCCCGCGCGGAGGGCGGCGGCGCGCAGGGGTTTGGTGACGTGGTGCAGGTCCGGGTAGGCGCTGGGGGCGTCGGCGTGTTCGGCGATGAAGCGGTTGACCAGTCCTCGCGCGGGGCGGCCGGTGAAGGATCTGGTCAGGGTGGTCTCGCGGGTGCCGTCGGCGATCAGGTCCCGGTGCACGGCGGAGGTGCCCGCTTCCGTACACCGCAAGAAGGCCGTGCCCAGCTGGGCCGCGACCGCCCCCGCCGCCAGCACCGCCGCCACGTCACCACCGTGCGACAGTCCACCGGCGGCGACGAGCGGCAGGCCTGTTCGCGCGCCGATCAGCCGGAGGGCGGGCAGCAGGTCGTAGAGGGGCCCGCCGCCGGGAAGGGCGGAGTTGTCCTCGAAGACCCCGCGGTGTCCACCGGCGGCCGCGCCTTGGACGCACAGGACGTCGGCGCCCCGCTCCGCCGCGGCCTCGGCCTCCGCCGGGGTGGTGACGGTGACGACCACCTGCGTCCCGTTCTCCTTGAGCCGCCGGACGTCCTCGACCCCGGGCAGGCCGAAGGTGAAGGACACGACCGGCACGCGGAGGTCGACCACGGCGTCGATCTTGGCCGCGTAGTCGTCGTCATCCCACCCGGCCTCGCCCGCCGCGACGCCGTACCGCTCCTCCTCGCCGGACAGGGATTGTCGATACCCCGCTGTGTCCGCAGAGGACTTCGAGTTCGGCACGAAGATGTTGACCCCGAACGGTTTGCCGACCAATCCCCGCGTCTGCTCGATCTGCCCGCGGAGCGCGTCCGCGCTCAGGTAGCCCGCGGGCAGGAAGGCGAACGCGCCCGCGTCCACCGCCCCGGCCACCAAGGCGGGTGAGCTGATCCCGCCCGCCATCGGCGCGACAACAATCGGAACCGCGGTGTCAGTCAGCACGCCCAAACCGTACCGCCGCGACACCCCACCCGACACCGGACTGGATCAAGGACCAACGGCTTGGACCACCGGGAATCGGCCAAGCGCGATCAGCCGCCGCACCCACCGCCGCCACCGCAGCTGCTGCCACCGCCACAGCTGCTGCCGCTGCTGCAACTGCTCCCACTGCTGCAACTGCTGCTGCCGGAGTCGCCGCTGGAGGACGTGCTCGACTGCGGGACGTGCTGGGTGAAGATCGCGCCCAGGTCCTCGTCCGGGTAGGCGACCAGGCCGTACAGGGCGACCGGCGCCAGCGCGCCGACCCCCATCACGCCCCGGGGCACCTCACCGCGGGCCCGGCGGAGCGCGGCCGTGCCGTAGCGGGTGGCGCGCTGGCGGGCGCTGCCCAGGAACAGGCGGGCGATGAGCCAGACCACGAGGGTCGCGGGTAACGACAGCGCCAGGTTGCCCACCGGGCGCTCCAGCGAGATGCCGTTCACCAGCCGGACGACCCCGACGATGAAGATCACCAGGAAGAGCAGGTGCACCCGCCGGAAGCCGCCCTTGCGCCCCGAGGTCAGGTAGCCGCGCTCGACCAGCCCCGCCGCGATGCGGTCGCCCAGCTCACTGCCCCGGATGCCCAGCGTGCCGCGCGAGGTGACCCGGTGCGAGGAGCCGAGCTTGCGCAGGACGTGGTCCTGCACCGGGTCGGCCGGGGTGCCCGCGCGGGTGGGAGTGGCCACACCGGACCGGCTGACCCGGACCGCGCCGCGCGAGACCAGCCCCGCGAACGCGGTGTCCTCGACCCGGGTCGGGCCGCCCGCGAGCATGGCCAGCTCGTAGTTGTCCAGCCGGCCGTGGTCGCCCGCCGCCTGCCCACCGCGCATGCGCGACACCACCGCCACGAGGACGGTGAGGGCGAACGCGGCGGCGACCGCCACCCAGTAGGCACCCAAGAACTCCGGGCCGGACAGTCCCCAAGGTTCGTCCATCACCCACTCCTCCGCACACGCGCACCGCGCGCTCCATGTCCACCACAACGACGTGATCGACGTGCGCTCCGTCGACCACCGGTTACATTCCCCGCATGTTCACCCTTGAGGACGCGGTTCGCATAGCCCGAGACGCCCACGAGGGCCAGCTCGACAAGGCCGGGCGGCCCTACATCGAACACCCGCTCCGGGTCATGTCCACCCTGGACGGCGACCACGACCGGATGACGGCGGTGCTGCACGACGTCATCGAGGACACCGCGGTGACCGCCGACGACCTCACCGCCGCCGGGTGCCCGCCGGAGGTGGTCCTCGCCGTCGAGGCCATCAGCAAGCACCCCGACGAGTCCCAACAGGACTACCTGACCCGCGTCGCCGCGAACCCGATGGCCCTGCGGGTCAAGCACGCCGACATCGCCGACAACTCCTCCCCCGCCCGGCTGGCCACACTGGACGAGCCCACCCGCGAACGCCTGCGCGCCAAGTACGCGCACGCCCTCGCCTACCTCGCGAGCCTGGCCACCCCGGATCCACACGCCACCTCGGACGCCTGACCCGCACCACCGGTTGCACACCCGCGCCACCAACTCACCCCGCGACCGACCCGGCTCACCCCACCAGTCGCCCGCCAAGCCCGAACCGTGATCCCTCGGCCCGATTCCTCCCTCCATATCCGAATTCCTCAAGGTCCAACCACCCCACTCAGCGCGGAGCACGTCGAACCACACCAGGCGACGCACCACGCCGAACCCGCACCCGACCGTCCGCCGTCACCACCGCGAACTCAACGCCGACCGCACACGGCGCCCTCGGTGGGGCAAACGACGAGACTCACACCAGACCGTCACAGACCATCCCCGGACACGCTGCCGGCACTACCCGGCCTCGTCACGCGCCTCTGCCTTCGCCCAGGCAGAGCCCCATCGACGCGCCCGGTCGGTCCCATGCCCATGAACGCGGCACCGACCGTCCCAGTCGCCGAGCCATCGCCATCGCAGAATCCACCGGCGCGCGCCTGGCAGGTCCCATGACCTCGGCCATGCCACCTCCGGCCACGACCCACTCCCGAAGCAGCGACCACCTCGATCTCGTGGCAACCGGCTACACAGGACGCGCGCCCCGATGTGAACCGGCCGGTCCACGGCCCTGGCCGTCACCTCCTGCTGAAACTCGACGGCGCGCCTGACCTCGATCCGTCGGATCCGCGAGCGACTCGCGAGGCCTTCGACCGATGACTCACCCACCCGTCCGCGCGTCGAGTTCGGCGATGAGGCGCTTCGCGGCGACGAGTCGGTAGGACTGGTCGACGATCTCCGCGATCTCCGCCCAGTCCGGCGACACGTCGAGCCGCACGCCTAACCACCCCCGGTGTCCGACGTACGGCGGTCGGTAGAACCGCTCCGGGTCCTCCCCCACCAGCTCCTCCTGCGCCCCCGGCGGTGCCGCGCACCAGAACCCGGTGCGGTTGTCGCCGTGGTGGTTGTCCTGGAACATCACGAAGACCTTCTTGTCGCGGACGAACCACGTCGGCGCGCCGTGGCTGATCCGCTCGGTGGCCTCGGGCATGGCCATGCACAGCTCCCGCAACCGGGTCAACGGGTCGTCGTTCACGGGTTCCTCCTCTTCCGCTCCGGTGCCGTCGAGGACAGAATCGCGCATCGGGACGACATTCGTCGGAAGTTGTCCACAGGCGGGTATTCGAGTGTTGCCATCGGGAGGCACAGCGTGGGCGAGCGGGCTCAGGGAACGTTCATCGTGGACCAGTGGGAGCCGGAAACCCCGTACGACCAGCACGAAGGTGTCGAGCTGGGGCACACGGTGATCCGCAAGGTGTTCGACGGCGACCTGGTCGGCACCAGCGAGGTGCACATGACCAGCGCCGTCGTGCCCGCCACCGGCACCGCCGCCTACGTGGCGTTCGAGCGCGTCCACGGCACGCTGCACGGCCGCAAGGGCAGCTTCGTGCTCCAGCACCACGCGACCGCTAACGGCGACGAGGGCTCGCTGGACATCGTCGTCGTGCCCAACACCGGCACCGGCGACCTGGTGGGCCTCACCGGCACCTTGGAGATCACCAAGACCGGCGACGACCACACCTGGTCGCTGGACTACCGGCTCCCGTAGCGGCGAACCGCCGGACCGGACCTACTTCTTGCCCTTGGCCTTGTCCGGCGACTCGTCGGTGGACAGCGCGGCCACGAACGCCTCCTGCGGCACCTCGACGCGGCCGACCATCTTCATCCGCTTCTTGCCTTCCTTCTGCTTCTCCAGCAGCTTGCGCTTGCGGCTGATGTCACCGCCGTAGCACTTGGCGAGCACGTCCTTGCGGATCGCGCGGATGGTCTCGCGGGCGATCACCCGGGACCCGATGGCGGCCTGGATCGGCACCTCGAACTGCTGCCGCGGGATCAGCTCGCGCAGCTTCGTGGCCATCCGCGTGCCGTAGCCGTACGCGGAGTCCTTGTGCACGATCGCGCTGAACGCGTCCACGGCCTCGCCCTGCAGCAGGATGTCGACCTTGACCAGCTCGGAGCTCTGCTCGCCCGACTCCTCGTAGTCCAGCGAGGCGTAGCCGCGGGTGCGGGACTTCAGCGCGTCGAAGAAGTCGAAGATGATCTCGCCGAGGGGCATCGTGTAGCGCAGCTCCACGCGGTCCTCGGACAGGTAGTCCATGCCGCCGAGCTGCCCGCGCTTGCTCTGGCACAGCTCCATGATCGCGCCGATGTAGTCGCTCGGGGCGATGATCGTGCACTTGGTGACCGGCTCGTAGACCTCGGAGATCTTGCCAACGGGCCAGTCCGACGGGTTGGTCACGGTCAGCTCGCGGCCGTCGTCGAGCACGACCCGGTAGACCACGTTCGGCGCGGTGGAGATCAGGTCGAGGCCGAACTCGCGCTCCAGCCGGTCGCGGGTGATCTCCAGGTGCAGCAGGCCGAGGAAGCCGCAGCGGAACCCGAAGCCCAGGGCGGCGGAGGTCTCCGGCTCGTAGTCCAGCGCCGCGTCGTTGAGCTGGAGCTTGTCCAGCGCCTCGCGCAGGTCGGGGTAGTCGGAGCCGTCGACCGGGTAGAGGCCGGAGTAGACCATCGGGCGCGGTTCGCGGAAGCCCGCGAGCGCCTCGGTGGCGCCCTTGCGCTCGGAGGTGACGGTGTCGCCCACCTTGGACTGGCGGACGTCCTTCACTCCGGTGATGAGGTAGCCCACCTCGCCGACGCCGAGGCCCGCGCTGGCCTTGGGCTCCGGGGAGATGATGCCGACCTCGAGCAACTCGTGGGTGGCGCCGGTGGACATCATCCGGATCCGCTCGCGCGGGGTGATCTTGCCGTCCACCACGCGGATGTAGGTGACCACGCCGCGGTAGGTGTCGTAGACCGAGTCGAAGATCATCGCGCGGGCTGGCGCGTCGGCCACGCCGACCGGCGCGGGCACCTGGCGGACGACCTCGTCGAGCAGCTCGCGCACGCCGTGGCCGGTCTTCGCGGACACCCGCAGCACGTCGTCGGCCTCACAGCCGATGATGTGCGCGATCTCCGCGGCGTACTTGTCCGGGTCCGCGGCGGGCAGGTCGATCTTGTTGAGCACCGGGATGATGTGCAGGTCGCGGTCCAGCGCCATGTACAGGTTGGCCAGCGTCTGCGCCTCGATGCCCTGGGCCGCGTCGACCAGCAGGATGGCGCCCTCGCAGGCGTCGAGCGCGCGGGAGACCTCGTAGGTGAAGTCGACGTGCCCCGGGGTGTCGATCATGTGCAGGACGTGCTTGGCGCCGTCGAGCTCCCACGGCAGGCGCACGTTCTGCGCCTTGATGGTGATGCCGCGCTCGCGCTCGATGTCCATCCGGTCGAGGTACTGCGCGCGCATCGCCCGCGCGTCGACCACACCGGTGATCTGCAGCATCCGGTCGGCCAGGGTGGACTTGCCGTGGTCGATGTGCGCGATGATGCAGAAGTTCCGGATCTGCTCCGGCGCCGTGAAGGTCGTGTCCGCGAACGTGCTCACTGAGGGTCCTCGCATGGTCAGGGGTAACCCCATCGTCCCATGGCCACCCGGTGTCGGGGCGGTTCGGGTGTCGGGATTGCCCTTGTATATGCCCCGTCGGTAATGTTCGACGCGTGGCGACCACCTTCACCGTGCTGGCCGAGCCGACCCGGCGGCGGATCCTCGACCTGCTGCGTGAGCAGCCACGATCGGTGGGCGAGCTGGTGGCCGAACTGGGTCTCACCCAGCCGGGGACGTCCAAGCACCTGAAGGTGCTGCGCGAGGCCGGGCTGGTGCGCGTGCGCCGGGACGCGCAGCGGCGCTGGTACGAGCTGCGCGCCGAACCGCTGGCGGAGATCGACACCTGGCTCACGCCCTACCGGGCGCTCTGGTCGGACCGGCTGGACCGGCTCGAGCAGCACCTGGACGCGATGGACTAGGCGGGTGGCCGCGAGTCGAGCCGCATGGGGTGCGCCGCGGGCACCTCGACCAGCGCGATCCGCACGCCGTCGGGGTCCGACAGCCACGCCTCCCGCAGCCCCCACGGCTCCAGCCGGGGCTCGCGGTCCAGGGCGACACCGCGGTCGACGAGTTCGGCGGCGGTGGCGGCGAGGTCGCGCACCTGCAACCAGAGCGCGACGTCGGGCCCGGCGCCGCCCGCACCCCGGCCGGACAGCTCCAGGTAGCCGCCACCCAGGAAGAACACCGTCCCGCCGGGGAACTCCCGGAAGACCGCCAGACCCAGCTTGTCCCGGTAGAACACCAGGGAACGCTCGCGGTCACTCGGGTGGATGATGACTCGGCTGCTCAGGAACTCCACCCCACTGTCCTACCTTCGAGCAGCGCCGACCGCGACTACCCTCCCACTTCGTGCACAACTCGTCTGACGACCCCAAGCCCGCCCGCGGCGCGGTATGGCAGGTGCCGACCAGCGACCGTCCCGAGCACGTGGTCTACGCCCCGGACCTCGACGGCGACGCGGACCCGGGGGAGATCGTCTGGGCTTGGGTGCCGTATGAGGACGACCCGGAGCGCGGTAAGGACCGACCGCTGCTCGTAGTGGGACGTAGTGGGCCGACGCTGCGCGCGTTGATGCTCTCCAGCAGGCAGCCGCACGAGCACGCCCGCGACGACTGGCTGGAGCTGGGCTCCGGCCGGTGGGACCGCGACGGCCGGGTGTCCTACCTGCGCATGGACCGGCTCTTCGAGCTGGGTGAGCACGACATCCGGCGCGAGGGGTCGGTGCTGGAGGAGGACCGCTTCGTCCTGGTCGCCGACGCGCTGCGGGACCGCTACGGCTGGCGCTGATCCCGCGTCGTCAGGATGTCGTGGCTGCGCCGCATGCGCGCCACGGTGTAGAGGGCGCAGAGCGCGGCCATCACGACCAGCAGCACCCAGAACAGCACCGTCGGCCAGTGGTGGTACTCCACCAGCTCCCCGGTCTCCTTGGCGGCGATGAGGAGACCTCCGAGCGCGACGAGCAGCCAGCCGTTGGCCTTGTCCAGGAACCTGACCAGCGAGTTCAGGTGCTCGTCGGCCAGCGCCCGGAGCATGGCCTCGCGGTACTCCCTGGCCCGCCGCCTGCCCAGCCAGTAACGCACCGGCGGCAGCAGCCACCACCACGGTGAGATGGGCCTGATCCGCACGCCCTCCCGGGCCGCAGCGAGCTGCTCTTCCTCGATGTCCTGCTCGTGCAGCTCCAACGCGGCCTGGTAGACGGGCCCGGCGAAGAGCAGCCAGGCACCGAAGAAGCCGCACCACGCGATCACCCCGTGCACGGCGATCAAGCTACCGCCGTGTCCTACCCGGCTCAGCGGTAGTGGCGAACTCGGCGAAAAAGTGATATCACTTTGCTAGAAGCGAGCTAGCCCGGAGGTCGCCATGAGCACCACGCCCGCCAGTTTCGAACACCCCCTGCTGCCCCCACCGCACGTCCGCGAGAAGCCCGCCTTCGGCGCCGCGGGCATCCCCATCGCCGTCGCCGCCCTGGCCCTCGCCCTCGCGGCGCTGGGCCTGGTCGGTGTGGGTATCGCGGGGCTGGCCGACGAACTGTCGATCGGCCACGGCCTGGCCGTCACCGCGATCGTGTTCGGCGGCCTGGTGTTCCTCGCCGCCGCGATCACCATGGGCGGGCTGACCATGGTCTCCCCCGGCGAGGCCCAGGTCGTGCAGTTCCTCGGCCGCTACGTGGGCACCGTGCGGCTCGACGGCCTGCGCTGGGTCAACCCGTTCACCACGCGGCGGAAGGTGTCGACCCGGATCCGCAACCACGAGACCGCCGTGATGAAGGTCAACGACGCCGACGGCAACCCGATCGAGATCGCCGCGGTGGTGGTGTGGCAGGTCCAGGACACCGCCCGCGCGGTGTTCGAGGTGGACGACTTCATCGCGTTCGTCGCCATCCAGACCGAGACGGCGGTGCGGCACATCGCCACGACCTACCCGTACGACGCCCACGACGCGGAGGGCACGCTCTCCCTGCGGGACAACGCCGACGAGATCACCCAGCGGCTGTCGGCGGAGATCGCGGCCCGGGTCGAGGCGGCGGGGGTCGGCGTCATCGAGTCGCGGATCACGCACCTGGCGTACGCGCCGGAGATCGCGGGGGCCATGCTGCGCAGGCAGCAGGCGGGCGCGGTGGTGGCGGCCCGGCAGCGGATCGTGGACGGCGCGGTCGGCATGGTCGAGGCGGCGCTGGACCGGCTCGCCGAGCACGAGGTGGTCGAACTGGACGAGGAGCGCAAGGCGGCGATGGTGAGCAACCTGCTGGTGGTGCTGTGCAGCGACCGCGAGGCCCAGCCCGTCGTCAACACCGGGTCGCTCTACCACTGATGGTCGAGCGCAAGAAGGTCCTCCTGCGGCTCGACCCCGTCATCCACGACGCGGTCGCGCGGTGGGCGAACGACGAACTCCGCAGCACCAACGCGCAGATCGAGTTCATGCTGCGCCGGGCGCTGGCCGAGGCGGGCAGGCTGCCCGACGGCGCGGGCGGCCCGACCCGGCGGGGCAGGCCCCGCAAGGAAGGTCCCGAGGACTCGTCCGAGGAATAGAGGTGTTAGCCTGGTCCGTCGCGCCGTGCGGCACTCCGCCATGGAGGAGACCTGCTCGGCAGGGCCACGGGAGGTGTGAACCCCCAGGTCGCGGCGCGGACATCCGGTACGGCTCCGAGGAGACACGCATGGCGAACATCAAGTCCCAGTTGAAGCGGATCAAGACGAACGAGAAGGCGCGGCTGCGCAACAAGTCCGTCAAGTCCTCGGTGAAGACCGCGATCCGCAAGTTCCGCGAAGCCGCCGAGGCGGGCGACAAGGCCAAGGCCCAGGAGCTGCTGGCCGACGCCAGCCGCAAGCTGGACAAGGCCGCGGGCAAGGGTGTCATCCACCCGAACCAGGCCGCCAACAAGAAGTCGGCCATGGCGCAGCGGGCGAACAAGCTCGCCTGAGTCCTGCTCAAGCCCGCCTGAGTCGGGTTTCACAGCGGCGCCGCCCTCGTCGAGGGCGGCGCCGCTGTCGTCTCTGGGCCAGACTGCGGACATGGAACCGGTGCTGCACCCCAAGCCCACCTCGGCGGCGCGAACCTCGCTGTCGCACATCATGACCGCTGTGGACACCAACCTCCTCGGCACCGTCCACGGCGGAGTCATCATGAAGCTGGTCGACGACGTCGCGGGCGCGGTCGCCCAGCGCCACTCCGGCGGCCCGGCGGTGACCGCGGCCATGGACGGCATGACCTTCCTGCACCCGGTGCGCGTCGGTGACCTGGTGCACGCGCACGCCCAGGTGAACTGGGCGGGCCGGTCCTCGATGGAGGTCGGGGTCCGGGTGCTGGCCGAGCCGTGGGACCGGGCGGGCGTGCCCCCGACCAGGGTGGCCACGGCCTACCTGGTCTTCGTGGCGGTCGACGAGGACGGCCAACCGCGAGCGGTACCGGGCGTCACCGCGGAGACGCCGGAGGACGAGCGCCGCAACCGCGAAGCCGAGATCCGCAGGCACCACCGCCTGACCCGCCGCGACGAGATCCTCGCCAGCCGCACCGCCCACCTGACCTGATTCGCGCCGCACCCGACGCTCCCAGGTCGAAGCACGCTTGCCGCTCGCACCAACCCAACTGCGTCCGGCGCGTTTCCTGACACCAGCGCGGCCAAACAGAAGAACCCCTCGCCCAAACCCGCGCGAGGCGTGGTCAGTCGCAGCGGTGGGCGCGGCCGAGGCACCGGACGGCGTGCTCCAGCACGCAACACACAGCGGCACCTATGCCCCTGCCTCCCCCGCCCACCGTTGCCGGATGCTTCTCCGGCAACCTGGCACCCAGGTCTCGGGACGCTCAGTCGCGACGGCGAGCGCGGCCAAGGCGCAGGACCGCGCCTTCCAGCACGTAGTCCACATCGATCACCACGCCCTCGACTCCCACGACCACCGCCACCACGGCCGGGCAACCAGGGGGCACCGCCCAGGTCTCGGGACGCTCAGTCGCGACGGTGAGCGCGGCCAAGGCGCAGGACGGCGCGCTCCAGGGCGTAGTCCGCGTCTACCGCCGCGCCCTCGACTCCCAGCCACCGCCACCACGGCCGGGCAACCTGGGGTCACCGACCAGGTTTCGGGCGCTCAGTCGCGACGGTAGGCGCGACCGAGGCGCAGAACGGCGCGCTCCAGGGCGTATTCCACGTCGATCACCACGCCCTCGACCCCCAGGGCCACCGCCACCACGGCTGGGCAACCTGGGGTCACCGCCCAGGTCTCGGGACGCTCAGTCGCGACGGTGAGCGCGGCCAAGGCGCAGGACGGCGCGCTCCAGGGCGTAGTCCGCGTCTACCGCCGCGCCCTTGACGTCCGCGTTCACCTCGGCCACCGCCATCATCGCGTCGGCCAGGCCCGCCGCTTTCCAGCCGCGGGCCTGGGCCAGGGCCTTCTTCACCTTCCACGCGGGCATGCCCAGTTCGCCCGCCAGGCGGAACGGGTCGGCGCGGCCCGCGCCCGAGACGCGGGCGACGGTGCGGACGGCGTCGGCCAGGGCGTCGGCGACCAGGACGTGCGGGACGCCGAGCTGCATGGCCCAGCGCAGTGCCTCCAGGGCGCCCGCGACGTCGCCGGTGACGGCCTTCTCCGCCACCGCGAAGCCGGTCACGTCGGCTCGGCCGCGGTGGTAGCGGCGCACCGCCTCTTCCGTCACCGCTCCGGCCGCGTCCGCGACCAGCTGCGCCGCGGCGGCGGCCAACTCGCGCAGGTCCGAGCCGACCGAGTCGATCAGCGCGGCGACGGCGGCCGGGTCGGTCTTGCCGCCCGCGTGCCGGATCTCGTTGCGGACGAACGCTTCCCGCTCGGCCGCCTTGGTGATCTTCGGGCACTCGGTGACCACCGCGCCCGCCTTCTTCATGGCGGCCACGATGTCCTTGCCCGCCTTGCGCCCGCCGCCGTTGTGCACGACCGCGAGCACGATGCCCTCGGCGGGCGCCTTGGTGTACGAGATCACCAGCGCCGCGATGTCCTGGGTGGCCTCGTGCGCGGTGTCGAGGACGATCACCCGCCCCTCGGCGAACAGCGACGGGCTCACCAGCTCGGCCAGCTCGGGGGCTGTGAGATCAGCCACCCGCATCCGGGTGAGGTCGGCGGACGGGTCGGCCAACCGGGCCGTGTCGAGCACGGTCCGGATCGCTCGCTCGACGAGCAGTTCCTCTTCGCCCAGCACGAGTTGCAGCGGGGGTGGGGTGACTGCGGGCGAGTTCACGGCCGCGATCCTCCCACGCCCGACCGACACCGGCGCCGGGGCACGCGGGACCCCCGGGGGTGGCCGACCGGGCAGGTCGTGCCGTACCGTTGCCGTCACGTCTGCGGGAGCGCACATGCGCCGCGGCGACAACTGAATACCGCTCATCCAGAGGGGCAGAGGGAATCGGCCCGAAGAAGCCCCGGCAACCGGCGTACGCGTCACTTCCTCATCGCGAGGAGGCGGACGACCACGGTGCTAATTCCGACCCGCCACGCGGGATAGATGAGGAGATGCCTCGCGATGACATCGTCTGTCGACGTCCAGACCACCACGCCCCTCGACTTGGGCCCCGCGCGCGCCCTGTCCTGTCGTGAGTGCGGCCACCGGATCCCGCTCGCCGCCGAGTTCGCCTGCGCGGAGTGTTTCGGCCCGCTCGAGGTCGCCTACGAGTTCGGCACCATCACTCGCGCGGACATCGAAGCGGGCCCCAAGTCGATCTGGCGGTACCGGAACCTGCTCCCGGTGCCCGCCGACGTCGACTCCTACCCCAACACCGACCCGGGCCTGACCCGGCTGGTGAAGGCCGACCGGCTGGCCGCCGCGCTGGGCGTGCGGTCGCTGTGGGTCAAGGACGACACCGGCAACCCCACCCACTCGTTCAAGGACCGCGTCGTCGCCGTCGCGCTCGCCGCCGCCCGCCAGCTCGGTTTCACCGTGCTGGCCTGCCCGTCCACCGGCAACCTCGCCAACGCCGTGGCCGCCGCGGCCGCCCGCGCGGGCTGGGAGTCGGTCGTGCTGATCCCGTCGTCGCTGGAGCGCGCGAAGATCCTCACCACCGCGGTCTACGACGGCGCCCTGATCGCCGTCGACGGCAACTACGACGACGTCAACCGCCTGGCCACCGAGCTGGCCGCCGAGCACGAGGACTGGGCGTTCGTCAACGTCAACGTCCGCCCCTACTACGCCGAGGGCTCCAAGACGCTGGGCTACGAGGTCGCCGAGCAGCTGGGCTGGCGGCTGCCGGGCCAGGTCGTGGTCCCGGTCGCCTCCGGCTCCCAGCTCACCAAGGTCGACAAGGCCTTCCGCGAGCTGGGCGAGCTCGGCCTGGTCGAGCCGACCCCGTACCGGGTGTTCGGCGCGCAGGCCACCGGCTGCTCCCCGGTCGCGGCGGCGTTCAAGTCGGGCGAGGACGTGATCCGCCCGGTCAAGCCGGACACCATCGCCCGCTCCCTGGCGATCGGCGCCCCCGCCGACGGCCCGTACGTGCTCGACTCGGTCCGCCGCACCAACGGCGCGGTCGAGGACGTCACCGACGCCGAGGTCGTCGAGGGCATCCGCCTGCTGGCCCGCACCGAGGGCATCTTCGCCGAGACCGCCGGTGGCGTCACCGTGGCCACGGCCAAGAAGCTGATCGAGACCGGCCAGCTCGACCCCGACGCCGAGACCGTCCTCCTCATCACCGGTGACGGCCTCAAGACCCTGGACGCCGTCCAGGACCACATCGGCCCCCGCGCCACCATCCCCCCGTCGGCCGCCGCCGTCCGCGAGGTCCTCAACCGCGGCTGAGCGCCCGGAACCGGACTGCTTCCGCAGGTTGGGCGGGTGCTCCACACCCGCCCAACCACGGACAGCCCCACCCCACGCCTCGACCACCCGGTCGGGGCGTTTGTGTTGGGGCGCAACGACAGCGGCCATCAGCGGGGTGGCCCGCGCGGGCTTCCCCGGGTGACCAGGACCGGCTTGCCGTCGGCAGCGGTGATGGCGCTGTCACCGTCGTGGTCGGTGCGGGCCACCAGGGTTCCCCGACCGACGGCGGCGAGGGTCCGGGGGCTCGGGTGGCCGTAGCGGTTGCCCGCTCCGACACTGACCAACGCCACCGTCGCCCGAACCGCGCCCAAGAACCTCGGCGACGTGTACCGCGAGCCGTGGTGCGGCACCTTGACCACGTCGGCGGTCAGATCCACGCCCGCCGCCAGCAGGTCCGCCTGTGCCGCCAGCTCCACGTCGCCGGTCAGCAGCAGCCGACCCGCCCGGGTCGTGGCCCGCAGGACCACGGACCGGTTGTTGATCGCCGTTCCGTCCTGGGCCGCGTCCGCGCCCCGCTCTCCTTCCTCCTCTCCGCCCGGCGGCGCCAGCACGTCCAGCACCAGCCCGGGCCACACCATCCGTTGCCCTGACGTCAACCGGAGCAGTGGAACCCCGGCTTCCGCCACCTCCTGACGAACCTGCCGCCAAGCCCACCCCGGCGACCTCCCCGGCCCGACGGCGACCGCGCCGACGGCCCGGGTCGCGAGCACACCCGCCAGCCCGCCCACGTGATCGGCGTGCAGGTGGCTCAGCACCACCAACGCCACCCGGTCGACGGCCAACCGGTCCAGGCAGTCCCGCACCGGCACCGGATCGGGCCCGGTGTCGACCAGCACCACCCGCCCACTGTCCGCAGTGGACAGAACCAGCGCGTCGCCTTGGCCGACGTCGCAGGCCACGGCCGCCCAGCCGGCGGGCGGCCACCTCGGCGCCAACACCCGAACAGGCACCAAGACCAGCAGCACACCGGCCAACACCAAGGCGACCACGACCCGGACCCGGCTCAGTCGGATGGCCAACACCAGACCGGCGAGCACCGCCGCCAGCAGCAGCCCACCCCACCAGCCGCCCGGCCAGTCGAGCACGGCACCGGGCACCGAGGCGGCCGTGCCGCCCACGAGGACGAGCCAGTCGACCTCCGGCCCCGCCAGCCGCACCACCCACTCGGCGGCCCACGGCGCCAAGGGAGCGATCAACGCGGCGACCAACCCGAGCACTGTCGCGGGCGCGACCACCGGTGCCGCCACCAGGTTCGCCACCACCGCGACGAGGCTCACCTGACCGCTCATCCCGGCGACAACCGGTGCCGTCGCGAGGTGCGCGGCGGCGGGCACCGCCAACGCCTCGGCGAGGACACGCGGCACCCGTCGAGCCGCCAGCCCGTCGACCCAGCGCGGTGCGAGCAGCACCAGCGCACCGGTCGCCAGAACGGACAACACGAACCCGAAGTCGACCGCCATCGCCGGGTCGTGGACCACGAGCCCGATCACGGCCACCGCCAACGCGGGGATCGCGGACCGCTCACGCCCCAACGCGAGCGCCAGGAGACCAACGGCACCCATCACGCCGGCACGCAGCACACTCGGCTCCGGCCCGGCGAGCACCACGAATCCCACCAACGCCACCAGGGCGCCGACCGCCGACCCGCGTGGACCCACCTGCATCAGCCGCAGCAGGTACAGCACCACCACGCAGACGATCGCGAGGTTCGCGCCGCTGACCGCGAGCAGGTGGGTCATGCCGCTCGCCTTGAACTCGTCCTCGACCGCGGAAACCATCCCGTCGGTGTCCCCGACCACCAGCGCGGGCAGCAACCCCGCCTGCTCGTCGTCGAGCACCCCGGACGCCTCCCGCAGACCGATCCGCAACGCTCGCGCGGCCCGCTGCCATCCCGGTGCCTCCCCGGCCCACAGCGGCGGTCCACGAACACGCAGCACCGCGACGGTCAGCGAGCCGGTTTCCGCGGGCGCCACCGTGCCTTTGGCGACGACCTCCTGTCCAGGAAGGACATCCGCCCACCGGTCGACCGGCGCCAGTACGAGCACCCGGCTATCACCGGAGTTGGCCGCCACAACGACAGTCCGCACCCCGGACGGCGTCGCACCGAACCCCGTACTCCGCACCCGCCTCGGTCGTTCACTCACCTCCAACCGCAACTCGACCTCCGCCCCGGCCGCGGCCGCCTCCCGCAGCGGGTCGCTGGCAGCGGCCTCCATCCGCGTGGCCACCGGCCACACCGCCAACACCCCGCACACGACCAGCGGCCACCCGGCCGAGATCCGCAACGGCTCCACACGACGACGCGCCAACAACACCCCGGCAAGCACCGCAACGGCACCGACGACGACTGCCGCGATCCAGTGCACCAACAATCCCGACAGCGCTGCCGTGAACACCACGGCCGCGCCTCCCAGCAATCGGTAGTCGTGCGCCGGCCTCACCGCCTCGGCATCCGACTCCGACGAACGCACTCGGGCCCAGCGCCGTGCCTCCCCAAAGCCCGGAGCCCGTCGCGCGATCCGCCGAATCGTCCCCGGCAGGCGGCCTCTCATCGGACCGCGTCCCGCCGATCATCCGAACGCTGGTACGAAAGCCCGCAGTCGCTCCGACGATCATCCGAGCCCCACCGCTCATGGCGAGCGCCGAGATACCCGCCGCCGGCCAAATACCCAGCCTGGGCAGGACGTACTCGAGAAGCACGCCAGTCCGACCCGGCCGCGCGGGCATCGGGATGGCCGAGCGAGCCCGTGGGCGGACACCCACGCGGGAGTGTCGAGGTTGCGGTTCCGCGAGTCATCGGACGGTGACCAGTTGGCGAAGCTTCTCGAACTTGGCCCCGCCGATGCCTTCGATCTCGCGCAGCTGTTCCACCCGGGTGAACCCGCCGTGTTCGGCCCGCCAGTCGAGGATGCGTTGGGCGGTGACCGACCCGACTCCGGGAAGGGTGTCGAGCAGGGGCAGGGACGCGGTGTTGAGGTTGACGACGCCGCCCGGCTTCGCTTCGACGACTTCCGCCACCGGTGCCGGGACACCGACCGCGAGCTGTTCCCCATCCACGAGTTTCCGGGCCAGGTTCAGTGTCGTGAGGTCGGTCCCGGGCAGTGCTCCGCCGCTGGCCCGCAGGGCGTCGTCGACCCGGGAGCCCTCCGGCAACGTGCGCAGGCCGGGCTCGTGGACCTTGCCCACGACGTCGACGGTCACCGGGACCGCGCTGGGCACCGGCTGCTCGACGGTCGCCGCGGCCAGGTTCGGGGGCACCTCCTTGGTCGGCGTGTCCGACAGGGCGACGGCACCGGTGATCACCACGGCGGCGGCGATGATCCCCAGGACCAGGGTGATCGGCGTCCGCGCGCGCCGGTTTTGTCCACTGTGGTCCGCCGCTGTCGGCGGGTCGGACTGCCGCCGCCTTCGCCCACGCCGCCCAGGAGTGGGCGTGGGCGGCTCTTCCTCGGTTCGGTCCCAGGGCCTGCCCGCGACGGCGGCGAGGCGGGCGAGGACGGCGTCCATCTGATCGGTGCGGTTTTTCTCTGCCATGACACCGAAGCTAGGGCCAGGTCAAAGAAACCGGGGAAGCAGCAGGATTCCTGTGGACAACTTCGGCCTATGTGGATAAATCCGGTCCACCTTACGGCGTTTTTGGCGCCACTACGACGCCAAGAACGCCAGGCCCGGTATGTGCGCCAATTGCCGCACCCAACTCGGCGATCACGCACTCGCGCGTCCCCGGAACCCGCTCGGTGAGCCGTTCCGCGAGTTCCGCTGCCCGTTCCGGCGCACCGAGGTGGTGCACGGCGAGATCCACCGGTCCACCCGCCGCCTCGCCCACGGCCAGGTCGACGAGCCGCCCCAGCGCCCGCCCGGTGGTGCGCACCTTCTCCAGCGGCACGATCTGCCCATCCCGGACGTGCAGGATCGGTTTCATCGCCAGCGCGGTGCCCAGCAGGGCCGCCGCGGCACCGATCCGGCCACCTCGGCGCAGGTACTCCAGGGTCTCGACCATGAAGAAGCTGGTCGTGGTGCTCGCCGCCCGGACCGCCGCGGCCTCGACCTCCGCTCCCCCGGCACCCGCGGCGGCCACCGCGGCGGCGCGCAGCGCGGCGAACCCCAGTCCCATGCCGGTGGTCCGGGAATCGACCACGCGCACCAGGTCGGGCCCGCACTCCTCGGCCGCGAGCCGCGCGGACTCCCAGGTGCCGGACAGGTCGCGGGACAGGTGGACGGACAGGATCCCGTCGGCGCCCCCGTCGAGGGTCCGCTGGTACGCCGCGGCGAACTCGGCGGGGTTGGGCCGCGAGGTGGTCACCATCCGCCGCTCCTGGAGCGCCTGGGCCAGTTGGACAGGCCCCATGTCGATGCCGTCGCGCCCTTCTCTGCCGTCCACGCGGACCAGCAGCGGGATGACGCGGATCGCATGCCGGTCGGCGACGCCCTCCGGCAGGTAGGCGGTCGAGTCGGTAACCACAGCGATCGGCACGTGGCAGAAGCCTAGTTGTCCGCCGCCGGGTCTACTACAAGGCCGCGCTGGACCAGCAGGTCGGCCATGGCGGCCCCGACCAGCCGGTGCCCGTCCCACCCCCAGTGCATGCCGTCCGGGTTGCCGTGGCCACCGAGCACGTGCGCGCGCACCACCTCGGCGACGTCGAAGACGTTCACCCCGCTGCGCGCCGCCCAAGCACTCACCATCGCCACCGCGCGCTCACGCCCCGTGTGCACATTGCCGTACGCGGCAGCACGGTGCACCGAAGGCAACATGACCACTACGGGCAAATCCGGCCGTAGTGCGCGGATTGCCACGACTATGTCGTTGAGGTAGCGCACGCTAAGAGGCGCGGACAGCGCCACCGGACGCCCACGGGTCACACGGGCCAACCACGGTTGCGCGGCAAGGTACGCCTCGCGCACGCGCCGACGCAGACCGTCCGGCCGCAGATAGCGGATACCAAGGCGCAGGTAGGTCGGCAGCGGCGAGGGAAGCGTATCCATGCCGCCCACCGCGAGCACAAGGATGTCCACATGCGGCACGACAGTCCACACGCGCGGGTCGCCCACCAGCGACCAGTAGGCGTCGCGCGCGGTCCAACCGAAACCGGCGAACAACTCGACCTGCCCGCCGACAGCGGACATCGCGAGGTTCGGCCAGATCCGGGGGTCGTCGGAGGGATGGGGACCGTCGGGGCCGTGGAAGCTCAGCGAGTCGCCGAACAGCAGGACGGTCGGCGCCATCGGCTAGCCGGTGATGCCCGCGTTGTAGGCGATCAGGCGCCACGCGAGCCCGCTGGTCTCCCGGCGCGCCAGCACCGTCCAGTGGCAGTTGCTGATGCCGCCGAGCTGCCACCAGTTGGCCACCGGGAGCTCCAGGAGGCTGCCGGTCAGCGCCGTGATCAGGCCGCCGTGCGCGCACAGCACGGCCGTCCCGTCCACACCCTCGTCGAGGCCCGCGACGACCTCGGTCGCCCGGGCCGCGACCTCCACGCGCGACTCACCGCCAGGCGGTGTCCACGTGGCGTCGGTCTGCCACTCCGCGCGCCCCCCCGGCCACTCGGCGTCGATCTCGGCACCGGTCTTGCCCTGCCAGGACCCCAGGTTGGTCTCGCGCAAACGCTTGTCGAACCGCAGCGGCACCCCGGTGGCCTCGCTGAACACCGTGGCCGTGTCGGTGGCCCGGCGCAGGTCGGAGGCCACGATGAGGTCCGCAGCGAACCTGGCCAGCGCGGGCACCGCGAACCTGGCCTGGTTCCAGCCGACCTCGGTCAGGTTCGAGTCGATGTGCCCCTGCATCCGGCCACTGGCGTTGTAGTCGGTCTCGCCGTGGCGCCACAGGACCAGCCTGCGCAGGGTCACTCGTCGTCCTCGTCGGCGGGATGGTCCGCCACGAAGTCGATGCGCGGGCAGTCCTTCCACAGCCGCTCCAGGCCGTAGAACGAGCGCTCCTCGGCGTGCTGGATGTGCACCACCACGTCGACGAAGTCCAGCAGCACCCAGCGGCCCTCGCGGGCGCCCTCGCGGCGCACCGGCTTGGTCCCCGCCTCGCGCATCCGGTCCTCGACGCTCTCCACGATCGCGCCGACCTGCCGCTCGTTCGCCGCGGAGGCGATCACGAAGCAGTCGGTGATGACGAGTTGGTCGGAGACGTCCAGCACGATCACGTCTCCCGCCTTCTTGTCGGCGGCCGCGGCGGCCGCGACCAGGGCCAGGTTGCGTGCCACGTCCGTCGCTGCCACGTCACTCCTCGTTGGTATCGCCAGGGCTAACCACTCGAGGGTACCGGTATGCGCGCGCCGGTTAATCCTCGGCGGCGTACAGGCGCCTCTTGGAGATGTACTGCACGACACCGTCGGGGACCAGGTACCAGACCGGCTGACCCGCGGCCACGCGCGCGCGGCAGTCGGTGGAGGAGATGGCCAGCGCGGGCACCTCGACCAGGCTCACGCTGCCGGACGGCAGGTGGGTGGCGGCGAGGTCGTATCCCGGCCGGGTGACACCCACGAAGTGGGCGAGGGTGAACAGTTCGTCGGCGCGATGCCAGGACAGGATCTGTTCCAAGGCGTCGGCGCCGGTGATGAAGAACAGATCGGCGTCCGGATATCGGGTACCCAGGTCACGCAGAGTGTCGACCGTGTACGTAACGCCTTCGCGGTCTATGTCCGCCCGGCTGACGGAAAAGCGGGGATTGGACGCCGTGGCCACTACGGTCATCAGATAGCGGTCTTCCGCCGCGCTTACCTCCCGGCCACCTTTCTGCCACGGGACGCCGGTCGGCACGAAGATGACCTCGTCGAGTTCGAAGCGCGCCTGCACCTCACTGGCCGCTACGAGGTGTCCATGGTGCACCGGGTCGAAGGTGCCGCCCATGATCCCTATCCGACGCGCCATAGGGCGAGCCTACGGGGTGTTGACACGCGTGGTTGTGTGGGAGACATCTCGCGTGAACGACTTCCGGACACGACCGTTCGGGTCATTAGCCGGGTCCTATGACCGGATCGGTATGACCACCAGCGGCTTTTCGACCGGGAGACTGCCGGACATGGCTTGGATACCGATCCACGATCAGCCGTACGACCCCGTGCCGTACCGCCCCACCAAGGTGACGGCCGAGGAGTCGCTGCAGGCGGCAGCGGAGCTGCGCACCAAGATGGACCAGCGGCGCACCGTGCGTGCCTTCTCGACCGACCCCGTGCCCGAGCAGGTCGTGATCGATGCGATAGCGGTAGCGGCCACTGCCCCGTCCGGCGCTCACCAGCAGCCGTGGACGTTCGTGCTGGTCAAGGACCCGGACATCCGAGCCCGCATCCGCGCGGAAGCCGAGAACGAGGAGCAGATCTCCTACGCTGGCCGACTCGGCGACGAGTGGCTGTCGGCGTTGCGACCGCTAGGGACGGACCACAACAAGCCGCACCTGACGGACGCTCCCTACCTGATCGTCGTGTTCGAACAGCGGTTCTACCTCGACGACAACGGTGAGCAGCACAAGCACTACTACGTCGACGAATCGGTCGGTATCGCCGTCGGCATGCTCTTGACCGCGCTGCACCTATCCGGGTTGGCTGCGCTCACGCACACCCCGAGCCCGATGAAGTTCCTCTCCGAGGTCTTGGAGCGCCCCCGCAACGAGAAGGCGTTCGCGGTGATCCCGGTCGGTTACCCGGCCGACGACGCCACCGTGCCACGGTTGGTGCGCAAGGACCTCGACCAGGTCCTGGTGACCTTCTAGGACTCCGGCAGGGGAGCCACCGCTCCCCCGTCGGAACCCCGGTATCCGCAACCGGGGTCCTGCCTCGCGCGGATGGTGCGCGTTCGCGCGAGGCAGGTTTTATCCACATGGGCCGGATCCATCCACAGCACCGGGTGGCGGGTCGACGGCTGTCGTCCACGCGCGGTATCCATGTCGTGTGGACGATTTGGCATTGCGGAACTCGGCAGAGGAACGTCTGCGGGCCCTGGCAGGCCCCGAGGCGCGGCTGCGCGACGACCAGTGGACCGCGATCCGGGCACTGGTCTCCGGGCGCAGCCGTGCCCTCGTGGTGCAGCGCACGGGATGGGGCAAATCGGCGGTCTACTTCGTCGCGACCGCGCTGCTGCGGGCGCGCGGCGAGGGACCGACGGTGATCGTCTCGCCATTGCTCGCGCTTATGCGCAACCAGGTGGAGGCCGCGGCTCGGGCGGGCGTGCGCGCGGCGACGATCAACTCGTCGAACCCCGAGGACTGGACCCGGGTGCACGACGCCGTCGCCGACGGCGAGGTCGACGTGTTGCTGGTCAGTCCGGAGCGGCTGAACAACCCCGATTTCCGCGACGCGGTGCTGCCCCAGTTGACGGCGTCGGCCGGGATGCTGGTGGTCGACGAGGCGCACTGCATCTCGGACTGGGGACACGATTTCCGGCCCGATTACCGCCGCCTGCGCACGCTGCTCGGGGAATTGCCGGAAGACGTGCCGGTACTGGCCACCACGGCGACCGCGAATGACCGCGTCGTCCACGACGTCTCCCAGCAATTGGACCTGGGGACCGGGAAAGCACTCGTGCTGCGAGGGCCGTTGGACCGGGAAAGCCTGCGCCTGGGAGTGCTGCGGTTGCCGACCGCCAAAGCGCGATTGGCCTGGCTCGCCGAGAATCTCGACAAGTTCACCGGATCGGGGATTATCTATACCCTGACCGTGGCCGCCGCCGAGGAACTCGCGTCGTTCCTGCGCGACCGCGGGTACGCGGTCGCGGCGTACACGGGGCGCACCGAGCAGGCCGACCGGTTGCGCGCCGAGGACGACCTGCTCGCGAATCGGGTGAAAGCGCTGGTCGCGACTTCCGCGCTCGGGATGGGATTCGACAAGCCGGACCTCGGTTTCGTCATGCACGTGGGCGCGCCGCAGTCGCCCATCTCGTACTACCAGCAGATCGGCCGCGCGGGTCGCGGCGTCCGCCGGGCGGATGTGGTGTTGCTGCCGGGCACCGAGGACAAGGACATCTGGAGCTACTTCGCCTCCCTCGCGTTCCCACGCGAACCGGCGGTGCGGGAGGTCTTGGCCGCGCTGGCGGACGCGGGGCGGGCGTTGTCGACGCAGGCGTTGGAACCGCTGGTGGACCTGTCGCGGGGCAGGTTGGAGATGGTGTTGAAGGTGCTCGACGTGGACGGCGCGGTCCGGCGGGTGCGCGGCGGGTGGGAGTCGACCGGGGCGCCGTGGGAGTACGACGGCGCGCGCTACGGGCGGATCGCGCAGGCCCGTCAGGCCGAGCAGCAGGCGATCCTGGAGTACCAGGAGACCACCGGGTGCCGCATGGAGTTCCTGCTGCGGCAGCTGGACGACCCCCACGCGGCGCCGTGCGGCCGGTGCGACAACTGCACGGGTGAGCGGTGGAGCGCGGAGGTGTCCGAGGCCGGGGTGGCGGCGGCCGAGGAGCGGCTGCGGCGGCCAGGGGTGGAGATCACGCCGAAGAAGCAGTGGCCGACCGGGATGGCCGCGCTCGGGGTGCCGCTGTCGGGGCGGATCTCGGCGGACCGGGCGGCGGAACCCGGTCGGGCCCTGGGTCGGTTGACTGACATCGGGTGGGGTAATCGGTTGCGGGAGGTGTTCGCGGGTCCGGACGAGGTCGTGCCGGAGGAGGTCGTGAACGCCTGCGTGCAGGTGCTGGCGACGTGGGGGTGGAGCGAGCGGCCGTCCGGGGTGGTGACGGTGGGGTCGACCACGCGACCTCGGCTGGTGAGCAGCTTCGGTGAGCGGATCGCGACGATCGGGCGACTGCCGTGGCTGGGCACGGTGGAGTCACGCTCTTCGGCACCACAGGCGAACAGCGCGCAGCGGCTGTCGTGGCTGTGGAAGTCGCTGGCGGTGCCGGAGGAGGTGGCGGAGCAGGTGCGATCGGCGACGGGGCCGGTACTGCTGATCGACGACCGCGTCGACACGGGCTGGACCATGACCGTCGCCGCGGCCCGACTCCGCGACGCGGGAGCGAAGGAGGTGCTGCCATTCGCCCTGGCCACGACGACCTGAGCGGGCGGTCTGCGAGGGCGGCAGAAAACGTGATCGCGACAACTGAATAGCAGGCGGGCCATGCGGTGCTCAGCAGGCAGGCGGCGCGCTCAGTCGACTACCCGCCGAGTTCCCCGCGACCCACGGTTCACAGGCGGCGACCAGAGCAAGACTCCACGGGCGAGCGGGGTCGCGGACGCGATGGTGCTGCGAGGTGTGCGGGTCGTGCGCGCTGGTCGGCGTGTCCGGTGCACGCAACCGGGATGGCCGCGTTGAGGCCGTTTGGTGATGGTGGCCGGAAGGCCTCGCCGGTGGCGCTTTCCTTGCTGGAGTTGGCCATGGCCACCAAATCGGCGACCAGCCTGGTCGACCGCGTAGCCAGTTCCCTGGATGGTCTCGGCGTTCGGACAGGACCAGGGCGATGCCCGCGCCGGGGAGTTCGGTGACGGCTGGTCAGTGGTGCGCGAGCGGGACCAGGTCGTCGGCGTGGATGACCTCTCGGCGGCGGCTGGTGGGGAGGGTGTGGGATTGGTGGCCGATCAGGTCTGGGAGTTCCGGGGCGTCGTAGTTGGTGATGCCGCGGGCAATGACGTTGCCTGACTGGTCGGTCAGCTCGACCACGTCTCCCGCCACGAAGTCGCCGGTGGTGGCGGTGATGCCCGCGGCGAGGAGGGAGCGGCGGTCGCGGACGACGGCGGCCACGGCCCCGTCGTCGAGGGTGAGGGTGCCGGTGGAGTCCGCGGCGTAGGCGAGCCAGAAGCGGCGGGACGACAGCCGGCGGCCCGCGGTGGCGAAGGCGGTGCCCACCTCAGCGGGGCCGAGGGCGTTCACGGCGTCCGTCGCGGCGGCGAGCAGGACTGGGACGCCCGCGGCGGAGGCAAGGCGGGCGGCGGCGAGTTTCGAGGCCATGCCGCCGGTGCCCAGGCCGGACGCGCCCGACGTGCCCGCGCGCACACCCTCCACATCGGACCCGCCTGCCACCTCGGTGATGCGCCGGGCCGGGCCCAGGCGCGGGTCGCCGTCGTAGAGAGCGTCCACATCGGACAGGAGGACCAGGGCGTCGGCGCCGATGAGGTGGGCCACCAGGGCCGCGAGGCGGTCGTTGTCGCCGAAGCGGATCTCGTCGGTGGCCACGGTGTCGTTCTCGTTGACGACGGGCACCGCGCCGAGGGCCAGCAAGCGCGTGAGGGTCCGCTGGGCGTTGCGGTAGTGGGAGCGGCGGACGACGTCGTCGGCGGTCAGCAGCACCTGGCCGACGCGCAGGGAGTGGCGGGCGAAGGAGGCCACGTACGCGTGACCCAGCACGATCTGCCCCACGCTCGCCGCCGCCTGCTGGGTCGCCAGGTCACGCGGCCGCCGGGCGATGCCCAGCGGCGCCAACCCGGCCGCGATGGCACCGGAGGACACCAGGACGACCTGGCTGCCCGCCGCGCGCCGCCCCGCGATCGCGTCGACGAGGTCGTCCAACCGCGCCGGGTCGAGACCGCCCTCGGCCGTGGTCAACGACGACGACCCGACCTTGACGACCACGAGCCGCGCGTCGGCGACAGCTGCACGGGTGCTCATCCGAGCTCACCCCTCCGAGACGGGACCAACCTGCTCGACAACGACCTGACCTCGCCGAGCCACCGGCGCGCAGTCAGCACCGTCGACGCGGGCCGTGGTCGACGGCCTGGTCTTACCGGGGCGAGGTCCGGTAGCGGGTGGCGTACGACCTCAGCGCCGTGACGATACGACAGGCCACTACGAACACCGGTCGGGCGACCAGGCGGACGTGGGCTCGCTCACTCGTCATCGTCGTCGTAGTGGGCGATGCCGGTCTCGCTGTAGTCGCCGTAGTCGACGTGCTTGCGACGGGACAGCTTGGCGACCTTGCGCTCGGACGCGCCGATCCGCTCGTTGCGGTCGAGGCGGGGGTCGTTGCCCCGGGTCTGCATCATCACCGCGATGCCCGCCGGGGTCGACGGCTCCCAGTCGAACGTGACGCCGCCGATGGTCACCGGGCAGCCGGGCACGGCGCCCTGCTTGGCCAGGGCCTCCTCGACGCCCAGGCGGGCCAGGCGGTCGGCCAGGTAGCCGACGGCCTCGGTGTTGTTGAAGTCGGTCTGGCGGATCCAGCGGTCCGGGCGTTCGCCGCGGACGATGAAGCCGTCCTCGTCCGCCGGGTCGCGCTCGACCGTGAAGCCGGAGTCGTCCACCGCGGTCGGCCGCAGGACGACGCGGGTCACCTCGGGGGCAGGCCTGCTCGCGCGGTCTTCCTCGATGACCTTGGCCAGGGCGAAGCTCAGCTCGCGCAGCCCGGCCCGGGTCACCGTCGACACCTCGAACACCGGCAGCCCGCGCGCCTCGATCTCGGCGCGCACCATCTCCGCCAGGTCGCGGGCCTCGGGTACGTCGACCTTGTTCAGCACCACCAGGCGCGGCCGGGAGGCCAGGTCGCCGCCGAGCGCGGGGGTGTACCGGGCCAGCTCCTCCTCAAGCGCGTCGATGTCCGACACCGGGTCGCGGCCCGGCTCATAGGTCGCGCAGTCGACCACGTGCACCAGCACCGAGCACCGCTCGATGTGCCGCAGGAAGTCCAGCCCCAGCCCCTTGCCCTGGCTGGCGCCCGGGATCAGCCCGGGCACGTCGGCCATCGTGTACACCGACTCCCCCGCCGTCACCACGCCGAGGTTCGGCACCAGGGTGGTGAACGGGTAGTCGGCGATCTTCGGCTTGGCCGAGGACAGCACCGCGATCAGCGAGGACTTGCCCGCCGACGGGAAGCCCAGCAGCCCGGCGTCGGCCACCGACCGCAGCTCCAGCACCAGGTCGCGGGTTTCCCCCGGCTCGCCGAGCAGCGCGAACCCGGGCGCCCGCCGCGCCTTCGAGGCCAGCGCCGCGTTGCCCAGGCCGCCCCGGCCACCGCGCGCGGCGACGAACCGGGTGCCGTGCCCGACCAGGTCGGCGAGGACCGCACCGGACTCGTCGAGGATGACCGTGCCGTCGGGCACGAGCAGTTCCAGGTCCTCGCCCATGGCGCCGTCGCGGTTCGCGCCCTGGCCCTGCTTGCCGCTGGCCGCGCCCGCGTGCGGGTGGAAGTGGAAGTCCAGCAGCGTGTGCACGTTGCCGTCGACCACGAGGATGACGTCGCCGCCGTTGCCGCCGTTGCCGCCGTCGGGGCCGCCGAGCGGCTTGTACTTCTCGCGGTGCACCGACGCGCACCCGTTGCCGCCGCTGCCCGCGGCGGCGTGGATGACGACTCGGTCGACGAAACGGGACACGGGTGTCTTCCTTTCACCGAGGCCGTGCGGCCTCGAAACGCGAACGAGGGGCGAACCGGATCCGCTCCGGCCCGCCCCTCGTCGGGATCTAGCTGTCCCGGGTGCCGATCAGGCCTCGACCGGGACGATGTTGACGGTCTTGCGACCGCGCTTGGTGCCGAACTGGACCGCACCGGCGGCGAGCGCGAAGAGGGTGTCGTCCTTGCCGCGGCCCACGTCCACACCCGGGTGGAACTTGGTGCCGCGCTGGCGGATCAGGATCTCGCCCGCCTTGACGACCTGGCCGCCGTAGCGCTTCACGCCGAGGTACTGGGCGTTCGAGTCGCGCCCGTTGCGGGAGCTGGACGCGCCTTTCTTGTGTGCCATGGCTGCTCAGGTCCTCTACTTGGTGATGCCGGTGACCTCGACGCGGGTCAGCTTCTGACGGTGACCCTGTCGCTTGTGGTACCCGGTCTTGTTCTTGAACTTGTGGATCCGGATCTTGGGGCCCTTGGTCTGCTCGACGACCTTGCCGGTCACCGAGACCTTCGCCAGGGCGTCCGCGTCCGAGGTGACGTCGGTGCCGTCGACGACGAGCACCGCGGCGAGGCTCAGCTCGGTGCCCGGCGCGCCCTCGAGCTTCTCGACCTCGACGACGTCGCCAACAGCCACCTTGTACTGCTTGCCGCCGGTCTTGACGATCGCGTACATCGGGACGGAAGTCTCCTGCTACTAGACGGTGGGGGTCCTGCGAGCCCTGGTCCGCAGGCTTAGCCCCCCACTGGCGCGGGGACCGCCTCGGCGGACCGGGCTTGGCACGACACAGCCCACCGATGGGCGGGCCGTGTAACAGGTTACGTGCCGGTGGAATCCACGGTCAAACCGGGGTCCCCTCAGTTGTCGTTGGTCGCGTCCACGGGCGGTCCGGCGGGCCGGGAAGCGGCCCGTCGGGGCGTCCGCCGACGGGGCACGACCGGCTCGACCGGCTCGACACCCGCGCTCGACCTGGGCTCCGAGGCCGACCGGACCTGCGCGGCCGACGCGGCCAGCGGCGGCTCGGCCGCGCGCTGCTCCACCTCGGCCCGCACGACGGTCAGCGCCTCGGCGCCACCGGACGGCGCGCCCTGGGCGCGGCGGCTGGTGCGGCGCCTGCGCGACGCCCGGCCTTCAGGCACCTCGGAGTCGGCCGCCACGACGCTCTCGGAGAGGTCCTCCGCGCTGAACGGCGCGGCGGGCTCGGCGACGGCGTGCTCGGTGTGGTGCGGGCCGTGCCCGTTGCCGTTGCCCGAGACCTCCGGGACGTCGGCGACGTGCCGGGTGGCCTTGGCGATGTCCCGGACCGCGACCTTGGCCGACTCGTCCTTGACCTGCTCGCGGGCGGGTTCGCGGGTCTTCTGCTCGTCGCTGCCGCGGTTGCGGTTGCGCCTGCCACCGCCCTGCTGCTGCTGTTGCTGCTGCGGCTTCTCGGGCTGCGGCTGACCACCGCCGTTGGCCGCGGGCGCCTTGAGCGTCGGCTCGGTGGTGACGACCACACCGCGGCCCTTGCAGTGCTCGCAGGTGGTGCTGAACGCCTCCAGCAGCCCGGTGCCGACCCGCTTGCGGGTCATCTGCACGAGCCCGAGCGAGGTGACCTCGGCCACCTGGTGCCGGGTGCGGTCGCGGCCGAGGCACTCGGTGAGCCTGCGCAGCACCAGGTCCCGGTTGGACTCCAGCACCATGTCGATGAAGTCGATCACGATGATGCCTCCGATGTCGCGCAGCCGCAGCTGGCGGACGATCTCCTCGGCCGACTCCAGGTTGTTGCGGGTGACCGTCTCCTCGAGGTTGCCCCCGGAGCCGGTGAACTTGCCGGTGTTGACGTCGATGACCGTCATCGCCTCGGTGCGGTCGATCACCAGGTAGCCGCCGGAGGGCAGCCAGACCTTGCGGTCGAGCGCCTTGAGCAGCTGCTCGTCGACCCGGTGCTCGGCGAAGACGTCCTTGGTGCCGACGTGCCTGCGCACCCGCTCCAGCAGCTCGGGGGCGACGTGGCGGACGTAGGCGTCGATGGTCTCCCACGCCTGGTCGCCCTGCACCACCAGCGAGGTGAAGTCCTCGGTGAACAGGTCGCGCACGACCTTGACCAGCAGGTCGGGCTCCTCGTAGAGCAGCGCGGGGGCGTTCGACCGGCGGGTGCCGTTGGTGCCGTCGGACTTGTCCCGGATGACCTGCCACTGCGCCTGCAGGCGGCGGACGTCGCGGTCGAGCTCCGCCTCGGCGATGCCCTCCGAGGCCGTGCGGATGATCACACCCGCGTCCTCGGGGACGATGCGCTTGAGCAGGTCCTTGAGCCTGCGCCGCTCGTTCTCCGGCAGCTTGCGGGAGATGCCGGTCGCGCCGCCGCCGGGCACGTAGACCAGGAAGCGGCCGGGGAGGCTGATCTGGGTGGTGAGCCGGGCGCCCTTGTGCCCGACCGGGTCCTTGGTGACCTGCACCAGGACGCTGTCTCCGGTGGACAGCGCCTGCTCGATCTTGCGGGCCTTGCCCTCCAGACCGGCGGCGTCCCAGTCGACCTCACCGGCGTAGAGCACGGCGTTGCGGCCGCGGCCGATGTCGACGAACGCGGCTTCCATGCTGGGCAGCACGTTCTGCACGCGGCCCAGGTAGACGTTGCCGACCAGCGAGCCGGTGCCGGACGAGGTCACGAAGTGCTCGACGAGGACGCCGTCCTCCGTGACCGCGATCTGCGTGCGGTCGCCGTGCTCGCGCACCACCATGGCGCGGTCGACGGCCTCGCGGCGGGCCAGGAACTCGGCCTCCGACAGGATCGGCGCGCGCCTGCGGCCCGCCTCCCGGCCGTCGCGGCGGCGCTGGCGCTTGGCCTCCAGCCGGGTCGAGCCGCGCACGCTGCGCACCTCGTCGCGGGCCGACGCGGCCTCGGCCTTCTCGTCGCGGGCCTCGCGGACGTGCACGACGGTGTTCGGCGGGTCGTCGCCCGCGTCCGCGCCGTCGTCGTCGCCGCCGCCCTTGCGGCGGCGGCGACGCCTGCGGCGGCGGCTGCCCGCGTCGCCCGCGTCGTCGGCCTCGGTCTCGGCTTCCGGCTCCTCCTCGGGCTCCTCGGCCTCGGCGGCGGGCTTGGCCTCGTCCTCGGCGGGCTCGCCCGCCTCGTCGGCCGCGCCCTTGCCGCGACCGCGACCGCGGCGACCGCGGCGGCGGCGCCTGCTGTGGGCGCCGTCCTCGTCGTCGTCCTCATCGGCGACCGGGGGCTCCTCCGCCTCGACCGGCGCGGGCTCGACCACCGCGACCGGCTGGACCGGGGCGGGCCGGGACGCGGCGGGCTCCGGGGGCAGGAACAGCGGCGACGCGGAGGCGAACACCGGCGTGGGCGGGATCCGGCGCGGGGCGGCCTCGACCACCTCGGGCTCGTCCTCGACGACCTCGGGCTCGACGGCCGCGGGTTCGACGACCTCGGGCTCGTCGAGCAGCGCGCGCACGACGAGCGCGGCCGTCTCCTTGCTGACGCTGGATTGCGCACCGCGCACCGTCTCGCCGATCCGGTCGAGGGTGGCGATGACCTCCTTGCTGCTCACCGACAGCAGCTTGGCCAGCGCGTGCACGCGCACCTTGGCGGGCAGTTCCGCCAGCGCCTGCTCAACGGGTGTGGTGGCGGCCCCGCCGGTGGCCCCGGCAGGGGTAGTCGTGTCCGACATGTAGCTCCTCCGCCCCCGGGCGCGTCGTGCCAGACGCGGCCGCTCAGGGGCCCTAGTTGTCCTTGTTCCACCGCGCAAGGCGGCGGGAATCCTCGCCCATCACCGCTGGCGGCTGTGGTCATCGGGACCGCAACCGGCTGACGGCAGGTCGTTCGACCACGGCTGAGGCGACTCCGTCTCCCCGATGGACTACCCGAGGCCCGCTTGCCTGTCGAGGGCCAACGGATCGGACAGACCGCCTTCGTCGTCAAGCCGCCCCTGGGCCGTCCGTGTCGCCTTCGCGGGCACCGGCGGTTCCAGAGCGGCGACCACGCGGAGCGCGCTCAGCACGTCGTCGGGTCGCACGGCCGGTGTTGTCTGCCGGACGACCACACGCAGTATCCCACACGAACGCTCCGGGTAGGACATGTCGATCCCCACACCGGGGGTGTCGCCCCCGGATTCGGTCACCTCGGCGCGGATCACCGCAGGTCGGGCGTCGATGAGCCGTCTGCCGTCCTTGGTCAGCCGCTCCACCTCGACGTGCTCCTCGGCGAGCAGGCGCTCGACGGCGACACTCAGCGTGTCCGGGTCGACCCCGGGCAGCTCGATGTGCCAGTCGCTGGCCTCCATGCGCTCGGCGAGCCCGCCCGGTCCCGCCTGCACCGCCTCGAGCACGTCGAGGCCGGGGGCCAGCGCCGCGTCGAGCACCCGCGCCAGGCTCGCCGGGTCGAGCGCCTCGACGACCTGGATCTCGACGTACTCGGCCTCGCTGGCCACCCCGGTGGGCGCCGCGCCGATCCAGGAGATCTTGGGGTGCGGGTTGAACCCCTGGGAGTAGGCCATCGGCACGCCCGCGCGGCGCAGGGCGCGCTCGAAGGCGCGGGCCACGTCGCGGTGCGAGGTGAAGCGCAGCCGACCCCGCTTGGCGTAGCGCAGCCGGATCTTCTGCACCGGCGGCGCCGACGGGTTGGGTTGGTCCTGGCGGCTCAGGGGTTACTCCTTCCGGTGGAGTCGCTGTCCTCCGGTGGTGAGCTCACCGGGACAGTGGCACCGTACCGGGAGCGCCAATTCGGCTCGCGCGCTTGTTTCGCTCCCGTGGCGTGGATAGCGTCCGCACCGAGTGGACAGCCCGGCCCGAGGGAACCAGTACTGGAGGTCGCCCGTGCCTCTGCTCCGCCTGACCAGGGCGGCAGCGGTCAGCGTCGCGGTAGTGGCGGCGGCTTTCTCCGCTCCCACCCTCGCGGCCGGCGAGCCCTTGGAGGACGGGTCGCTGCCCTGCCACCCCACCTCGGCCCCGCTGCGCTACCTGGTGCTCTTCCCCGAGGGCACGACCGCGGCCGACGCCGACGACGAGGTCGACTCGTCCTGCGCCGCGCCGGTGGCGTACTACCCGGAGATCGCGGTGGGCGTCGCGGCGTCCTCCGACCCCGGGTTCGCCGACCGGTTCGGGCGCGACCGCGCGTTCAGCACGGAGGCGGTCGTGGGGCGGGCGCACAAGCAGTCACCACTGGTGGACACGGGCGACCCGGACGTGGCGACAGATCGCTCGGGCGAGCAGTGGGACATGACGGAGATCCAGGCGGGCGCCGCGCACGCGATCACTCGCGGTAGCGACCGGGTGGTGGTCGGCGTCCTCGATTCGGGGATCGACAACACCCACCCGGACCTGGCCCGCGCGGTCGACCCGGCGAAGTCGGCGGGGTGCCTGACGGGCAAGGCGGACCGGTCACCGCAGGCGTGGCAGCCCTCGGTCTCACCGCACGGGACGCACGTGGCGGGCATCATCGCGGCGGCGGACGACGGGCGGGGCATCACGGGTGTGGCGCCGGACGTGCGCCTGGCATCGGTGCGGGTCGTCGACGACGACGGGACGGTGCGGCCGGAGTCGGTGGTGTGCGGGCTGATGTGGGCCGCGGCCAACGGGATGGCGGTGGCGAACCACAGCTACTACGTCGACCCGTGGCCCCTGACCTGCGACCGCGGCGCCGAGCACGTCGTCTACGAAGCCGTGCGGCGGGCGACGGACTACGCGACCGGCCGGGGTGTGCTGAGCGTGGCCGCCGCGTCGAACGAGGCCCGCGACCTCGCCGAGCCGAGCGGCCAGATGCCAGGCCTCGACGGCCAGTGGCGCACCGTCGACGCCTCCTGCCGGGTCCTGCCCGCGGGGTTGCGCGGAGTAGTCGCGGTGTCGGCGATCGGACCGGATCGAGTGAAAGCCGGCTACAGCGCCTACGGCCTGGGCGTCATCGACGTGACGGCCCCGGGCGGCGAGCAGACCGGCGACCGCTGCGTCCTGTCCACGGTCCCCGGCGGCTACGCGACGGCCTGCGGCACCTCGATGGCGACGCCACACGTGTCCGGGGTGGCGGCCCTGCTCGCGTCAACGCACCCAGGCGCCTCCCCCCAACGCCTGACGCGGCTGCTGACGACGGAGGCGGAGTCGGTGCCGTGCCCGGTCGACTACGACCTGGATGGCACGGGCGGCCAGGACGCCTACTGCTCGGGCTACGCGCCCTTCAACAGCTTCTACGGCCACGGACTGGTCAACGCCCTGGCCGCAGTGACCGACTAGCTTTGCGTAGGCCGCGATCGCGGCGTTCTGTTCGGCGTGGCCACAGTGGTCGGTGACCAGGTAGAGACTGGTCTGCCATGGGTTTCTCGGACAGTGGTTAGTGGGGTATCAGGGGGATGTGGATATGCGGCGGGTGGGGGAATTGCAGTTCAAGGGGAGGGTGTGGATGGGGCTGGGGATTACTGTCACTCTGTCGGGACGCCTGGGCGGATCAGCAGGGAAGTCGCTGGGGTGAAGCCGGCGCGGTTGTAGAACGGGATGGAGCGGTCGGTCGGGCTCAGCACGAGGCGGACGTAGTTGTGCGTGTCGGCGTGGGTTATGGCCGCGTTGAGCAGGTCTTGGCCGGTGCCCTGGTTGCGGTGGGTCGCGCGGACGTAGACGTTGCTGACGTAGCCCCAGGTGCTCGGTGGCTGGCTCGGGCGGGGCATCCGGGTGAAGATGACCATGTTGAGGAAGCCGATGGGGTCGGCGTCCTCGGTTTCGGCCAGCCAGAAGATCCGGCGGTCTCGTTCGTGTAGCCACCACTGGGTGAATGTGGACTCGAACTCGTCGTCTGGGGTGGTAGGGGTGAGCTCCTCGGTCCACAGGCGACGCAGGCGGGTGAGGGCGGGGATGTCGCCCTCACCCGCGATGCGGATTCTCACGACTTGGCGAGGGCCGGGTTCTGGACCGGGGACCCGATGCCGACCGGGCTGATGGGCAGCAGCTTGCGGCCGGTGGGACCGATCTCGATGTCGGTGCCCATGGCCGGGCAGACGCCGCAGTCGAAGCAGGGGGTCCAGCGGCAGTCGTCCTGCTCGCGGGCGTCCAGGGCGTCGAGCCAGTCGTCCCAGAGCCACTGCTTGTCGAGGCCGGAGTCGAGGTGGTCCCAGGGCAGGACCTCCTCCTCCGTGCGCTCGCGCGTGGTGAACCAGTTGAGCGAGACGCCGAGCGGTTCGAGCTCGGCGGCGGCCGCGGCCACCCAGCGGTCGTAGGAGAAGTGCTCGCTCCAGCCGTCGAAGCGGCCACCGTCGCGCCAGACGCGTTCGATGACGCGGCCGACCCGGCGGTCGCCCCGGGACAGCAGTCCTTCGATGAGGCTGGGCTTGCCGTCGTGGTAGCGCATGCCGATGTTGCGGCCGAGGCTGCGGTCGCGGTCGGAGTTGACCGCCTCGCGCAGCTTGCGCAGCCTGCTGTCCACGGTGTCCGGGTCGCACTGCGGCGCCCACTGGAACGGGGTGTGCGGCTTGGGCACGAACCCGCCGATCGAGATCGTGCAGCGGATGTCCTTGCGGCCGCTGGCCTGCCTGCCCGCGCGGATGACGTTCTTGGCCATCTCGGCGATCTGGAGCACGTCCTCGTCGGTCTCGGTGGGCAGGCCGCACATGAAGTACAGCTTCACCTGCCGCCAGCCGTTGGCGTACGCGGCGGTGACCGTCTTGAGCAGGTCCTCTTCGGACACCATCTTGTTGATGACGCGCCGGATCCGCTCGCTGCCGCCCTCGGGGGCGAAGGTGAGCCCGGAGCGGCGGCCGTTGCGGGACAGCTCGTTGGCCAGGTCGATGTTGAACGCGTCGACCCGGGTGGACGGCAGCGACAGGCCGGTGTTGGTGCCCTCGTAGCGGTCGGCGAGCTGCTTGGTGATCTCGCCGATCTCGGAGTGGTCGGCGCTGGACAGCGACAGCAGGCCGACCTCCTCGAAGCCGCTGGCCTCCAGGCCCTGCTGGATCATCGCGCCGATGCCGTCGATGGAGCGCTCGCGCACCGGGCGGGTGATCATGCCCGCCTGGCAGAAGCGGCAGCCGCGGGTGCAGCCGCGGAAGATCTCGACGCTCATCCGCTCGTGCACGCTCTCCGCGAGCGGCACCAGCGGCTTCTTCGGGTACGGCCACGCGTCGAGGTCCATGGTGGTCCGCTTGGCGACCACCTCCGGCACGCGGTCGCGGTTGGGCTTGACCGCGTCGATGTGGCCGTCTTCGCGGTAGGTGACGTCGTAGAGCCGGGGGATGTAGACGGTGCCGGACTCGGCGAGACGGGTCAGCAGCTCGTCACGGCCACCGGGACGCCCCTCGGCCTTCCACGCGCGGATGACGTCGGTGATCTCCCCGACGGCCTCCTCGCCGTCACCGAGCACGGCGGCGTCGATGAAGTCGGCGATCGGCTCCGGGTTGAACGCGGCGTGACCACCGGCCAGCACGACCGGGTGGTCGACGGTGCGGTCTGCGGCGTGCAGCGGGATCTTCGCGAGGTCGAGCGCGGTGAGCATGTTCGTGTAGCCCAGCTCGGTGGAGAAGCTGACCCCGAGCACGTCGAACGCGCCGAGCGGGCGGTGGCCGTCCACGGTGAACTGCGGGACGTCGTGCTCCCGCATGAGCTTCTCGAGGTCGGGCCAGACCGCGTACGTGCGCTCGGCGAGCACGTCCGGGATCTCGTTGAGCACCTCGTAGAGGATCATGACGCCCTGGTTGGGCAGGCCGACCTCGTAGGCGTCCGGGTACATCAGCGCCCAGCGCACGGTGGTGCTGTCCCACTCCTTGACGGTGGCGTTCAGCTCACCACCGACGTACTGGACCGGCTTGGACACCCGGGGCAGCAGGGGTTCAAGCCGGGGGAACACAGACTCGACGCTCACAACGAACCAGGGTAACCCGTCACTCTCGGCGTATCGGACGGGCCACTGCCGGTCAGGTGCTCGCCGCCGCCATCACGCCAGCAGGAGCTTGCCCAGCCTGCGCGCCGCGACCACGAGCCCGACGGCGGCCATCAGCACGAAGTACGCGAGGTGCCCCAGCATCGCTAGGCCGACGAAGCCGGTGCACAACCCGCGCATGATCTCCACCGCGTGGTAGAGCGGGAAGCACTGCACGACCACCCGCAGTGCGGGCGGGTACACCGATAACGGAAAGAAGGTGGTGGAGAACAGGAACATCGGCATCACGGCGAGGTTCACCAGGTCGAAGTCCTGCCACGACCGCATGAAGGTCGTGCAGGCCATGCCGACCGCCGCGAACGCGACCGCTACGAAGACCGCGGCCGGGAGCGCGAGCACCGCCCACGGCGAGGTCAGCAACCCCATGCCGAGCATGACCGCGAGGAAGCCCGCCGAGTAGAGGGCACCGCGGATCAGCGCCCACGTGATCTCGCCGATGGCCACGTCGAGCGGGCCCAGCGGGGTGGCGAGCATGGCGTCGTAGGTGCGGGCGTACTTGAAGCGGAAGAAGATGTTGAAGGTGGCGTCGGTGACCGCGCCGTTCATGGCCGAGGCGGCCAGCAGCGCGGGCGCGACGAAGGCGACGTAGCTGATGTGCTCGCCGCCCGGTCCCGTGACGTCGCCGATCAGGGCGCCGAAGCCGTAGCCGAGGCCGAACAGGAAGAACAGCGGCTCGAAGAACCCGGACACCACGGCCAGCCAGGTGCGCCGGTTGACCAGGAACGAGCGTTCCAGCACGGCGCTGGGCCTGCCCGCGTACATGCCCGTGGGCAACACGCGGAACAGCACGCCGACGCGCTCGGGGACCCGGGTCTCGGGTGCGGTGGTGGTCATCTAGATAGCCAACCTGCGGTTGAAGTTGCGGACGGCCAAGTGCGTGCCGACGGCCAGCATGGCGAGCAGGAACGCCAGGTGACCGAGGGCGCCCAACGCCTCCCACGTGCTGAAGGCGACGGCGCGGGACAGCTCGGTGCCATGCCAGAGCGGGGTGAGCCAGACCAGCGGGCGCACCCACTCGGGCAGCTGCTCGACCGGGAAGAACGTGCCGGAGAACATCGTCATCGGCATCACGATGAAGCGGAAGATGACGCTGAACTGCTGCCCCTCGGTCTCGATGGTGGCCGAGTACGCGATCACCGGCGCGGCGAACGCCACCGCGGTGAGGGTCGCGACGACCAGCGACAGCACAGCCCCGATGCTGGTCAACGCGCCTAAGAGACCCGCGACCACCAGGAACGCGGCGGCGGAGACGCTGATCCGCAGCGCGACCCAGGCGAGCTGGCCGAGGGCGACCTGGGTCGCGCTGACCGGGGTGGCGGCGATGCCGTGGTACGTGCGTTGCCACTTGAACGCCGACAGCACCGGGAAGGTCGACTCGAAGGCGGCCGTCTGCACCGCGCTGGCCACGACCAGCGCGGGCGCGAGGTACTGCAGGTAGGGCAGGTCGCCGGTCGCGCCACCGGGCCGGATCTGGGTGCCGACGCCGATGCCGAGGGCCAGCAGGTAGAGGACGGGCTGCAGGACGCTGGAGACGACGGACGCCCGCCAGCTGCGGCGGTACCAGGTCCACTGGCCCTCGACGACGAGCCGGATGGCGCGCGGGGTGGTGATCGCGGTCGGCATCAGTCCACCAGCGTCCGGCCGGTGAGGCGGAGGAAGACGTCCTCCAGCGTGCTGCGCCGGACCAGGCTGGAGACGGGGGTGAGGCCGCGCCGGTGGACGGCGGCCAAGGACGCCTCGCCGTCGGTGGTGTAGAGCAGGAGGCGGTCGGGCAGCACCTCCACCCGCTCGGCCAGCCCCTCGACGGCTTGCTCGTCCTGGGTGCCCGCCGCGAACCGCAGCTCCAGCACCTCGCGGGTGGAGTGCTGGGCGATCAGCTCGGCCGGGCTGCCCTCCGCGACGATTCGGCCCGCGTCCATGACCACGAGCCGGTCGCACAACTGCTCGGCTTCGTCCATGTAATGAGTGGTCACGATGAGGGTGACGCCTTGCTGCTTGAGCCGGAAGAGGCGGTCCCAGAGCAGGTGCCTGGCCTGCGGGTCGAGGCCGGTGGTGGGCTCGTCGAGGAGCAGCAGCTCGGGGTCGTTGATCAGCGATCGGGCGATGGTGAGGCGCCGCTTCATCCCACCGGAGAGCGTTTCGACCTCGGCGTCGGAGCGGTCGGCGAGCTGGGCGAACTCGATCAGCTCGGTGGCCTTGGCGCGGACGTGCGCCTTGGACAGGCCGAAGTAGCGCCCGTAGACGTGCAGGTTCTCCCGGACAGTGAGTTCGGTGTCGAGGTTGTCCTGCTGCGGGACCACGCCGAGCCGCCCCCGGATGGCGGGCCCGTCGCGACTCGGGTCCATGCCGAGCACGGTCAACTCGCCCCCGGTGCGCGGCGAGACGCACGCGATCATGCGCATGGTCGACGACTTGCCCGCGCCGTTCGGCCCGAGGAAGCCGAAGGCCTCACCGGGACGCACGTCGAGGTCGATGCCGCGCACGGCGTCGAAGTCGCCGAAGCGCTTGGCCAGTCCCCTGGCGGATACGAGTGATTCGGTGCTGGTCCCCACGGGGGCGACAGTATCCGGAGGGACCGACAAAGCGGAAAAAGTTATCCACAGGGGCCAAGCACGAGTCCGAGCCATCCGTACAGTGCGGGGTGACGGCTCGGTGACGTGGAGTTGCACGTGATCAAATAGGCGAGCGGAGCAGCGGGCCAGGCCGACCGCCCTGTCGTGCTCGACGAGGCCCGCTCAGCGCACTGACACCGACGATGAAGCCTTCGGCGAGGAGTCCCCGTTCCCGTGGCGGAGGCAATCGTGAGCGGCTACGAACGTCTTGCCCGGGCGGCGGACGTGAAGTCGGGGATCAAGAATGGCAACTGGATCGATATCGGGAAGACCTCGCCCTGCTCGAACACGAACTGGCCGAGGCGCGATTCCTACCGCGAAGCCCACGCAGCGGCCAACGAGGTGTCACGGTGGGAGAACCAATCCCACCTGCGGCAAACGAGGATCACCGCGAGCCATAGAGGCGATCGCGGTGGCGGCACTGGTGCACTCGCACAAGGAACGAGAACGAGTCCGAGGCCAGGTACCGGTTCCACACCGACGGCGGCTCGGACCGGTACCTGGTCTTGGACAAGGGGTCGGAGACCACCTCGCCCGCGGACGGCAACCGGGATGGCGTGTTCCGAACAGCGGCGGGCAAGCCGGCGAGAGCCTGGTAGGACACCGGCTCGGCGCCCGAGCGGCTGGTCCACCAGGGCTGATCGAGAACCGGAAGCGACCTCCCGGCCTGGCGGTCGACGACACCCGGATGTCCGGCCCCGGCTCTGCTGGTGATCGGGCCATGCGGTTGATCAACCTGGACCGTGGCCGGGTGAGCGGTGGCGCAAGCGTCATCCGCTGGTCAACTCGGGTTGGTCCGGAGACGGGGTCGGGGGGTTAGAAAGCGGCCATGACCGAACTGAATCGTAGGGCTCTGTTGCGTGTTGGCGGGGTTGGCGCCGGGGCGGTGGCGGCCGGGTTGGCGCTGCCCGGGGTCGCGTTCGCCCGGGGCAAGGCGCGGCCGGTGCTGACCCACGGCGTGCAGACCGGTGACGTGACCAGCGACGGCGCGCTCGTCTGGACGCGGGCGGACCGGCCGTCGCGGATGCTCGTCGAGGTCTCGCGCGACCCGTCCTTCCGCCACGCGCGGTGTTTGCGGGGGCCGGTGCTCAGCCCGGACACCGACGGCACCGGCCGCCTCCGGTTGACCGGCCTGCCCGCCGGTCAGGAGGTGCACTACCGCGTCCGCGCCGAGGACCTGGACGGGCGTGCCACCAGCGCTCCCCTGGTCGGCTCCTTCCGCACCGCCCCCGTCGGCCGCTCGGACGTGCGGTTCACCTGGTCCGGCGACGTCGCGGGCCAGGGCTGGGGCATCAACCCCGACACCGGTGGCATGACCGCCTACGCCGCCATGCTCGCCCGCCGCCCCGACTTCTTCCTGCACTCCGGCGACACCGTCTACGCCGACGGCCCCATGCAGCCGACCGTCACGCTCCCCGACGGTCGCGTGTGGCGGAACATCGTCACCCCTGAGAAGTCCAAGGTCGCCGAGACGCTGACCGAGTACCGGGGGCAGTTCGCCTACAACCTGCTCGACGACAACGTCCGCGCCTTCGCCGCGCGCGTCCCGTCGATCGTGCAGTGGGACGACCACGAGGTCACCAACAACTGGTACCCCGGCGAGATCCTCGACCTCCCCCAGTACACCGAGAAGCGCGTCGACGTCCTGGCCGCCCGCGCCTCCCAGGCGTTCCACGAGTGGCAGCCGATCGACCGCCGCCGCGCGGAGGACGGTCGCATCTACCGCAGCTTCGCGTACGGCAAGCACGTCGAGGTGTTCGTCCTCGACATGCGCACGTACAAGGACGCCAACACCGCCGACCAGACCAAGCCCGGTCACATCCTCGGCGACCGCCAGGCCAGGTGGCTGGTCGACGGCCTCGCGCGCAGCCGGGCGACGTGGAAGATCGTGGCGAACGACCTGCCGATCGGCCTGGTCGTGCCGGACGGCAAGGACATCGAGGGCGTGGCCAACGGTCTGCCGGGCGCGCCCGCGGGCCGTGAGCACGAGCTCGCCTGGGTCCTGCGGACCCTCGCTCGCCGCCGGGTGCGCAACGTGGTGTGGTTGACGGCGGACGTGCACTACACCGCCGCGCACCACTACTCGCCCGACCGCGCGGCGGTAGGCGACTTCGACCCGTTCTGGGAGTTCGTGTCCGGCCCGCTGCACGCGGGGGCGTTCGGTCCGAACAACCTCGACCCGACGTTCGGCCCAGAGGCCGTGTTCGTGCACGCGCCGCCTGCGGCGAACACCTCGCCGCTGGCCGGGTTCCAGCACTTCGGTGAGGTGCAGGTCGACGGCCGTAGTGGCGACCTGACGGTGTACCTGCGTGATGGCAAGGGCACCTCCCTCTGGTCCAAGACGCTCAACCCGAGCCGATAGGTGTTGCGGCTCCGGTCTTGCCGAGCGGCGAGACCGGAGCCACTACGCGATCTAGACAGCGGTGCTCACGTATTTCGGGCGGGTGGCTGGTGCGGGGGCGTGCCCCCGGTCGGGTTACCCTGCTCACACGCTCGTGGTCATGCACGGCGTGCCAATCCCTCCCCCGTGAATGGAGTTGCGACAGCCGTGAGCGAGCGCACCCTGGTCCTGGTCAAGCCCGACGGCGTGCAGCGCGGGCTGGTCGGCGAGGTCATCTCCCGCATCGAGCGCAAGGGTCTGACCCTGGCGGCACTGGAGCTGCGCTCGGTCGAGCGGGCCGTGGCCGAGCAGCACTACGCCGAGCACGACGGCAAGCCGTTCTTCGAGTCGCTGCTGGAGTTCATCACCGGTGGCGCCGTAGTGGCGCTCGTCGTCGAGGGCCCCCGCGCCATCTCGGCGTTCCGCCAGCTCGCCGGCGGCACCGACCCGGTCGACAAGGCCACCCCGGGCACCATCCGCGGTGACTTCGGCCTGGAGGTCCAGTACAACCTCGTGCACGGCTCCGACTCCCCGGAGTCCGCCGAGCGCGAGATCAAGATCTGGTTCCCGAACCTGTAAAGCCACAAGAGGCCGCCCACGTCCTGGACGTGGGCGGCCTCTTGCGTTCCCGCTACTGCTGTTGGCTGGGCAGCGTGCCCTGGGTCATGCGTTTGCGGATGTCGTTGCGGGCCCAGAGTGCCCAAGACCACGCAAGAGCGAAGAGAACGCCTACTACGCCCAAAGCAGTGAGCACGAAGAAGCCTGCGATGGCGAGGACCTGTAGGGCGATCACCATCCAGGTCGCCCAAGGGCGGCTGACGAAGGCGCACGCCAACACCATTGCGAGGGCCAAGGCGACGACAGACCAGATCCGCCAAGACGCGATGTCGGACTTGGTGACGACCAAGAGCGCCAAGAGGACGACGATGGCTTCCAGGATGAGCAGCGCCGACATGACACCGCGGAAGCTCTTCATGGGGTCTGGGGCGCTCATGCCGGGTCCTTACCGAAGAGGGCCCGGACCTCGCCCGCCGTCACTACGGAGCCGGTAGCCACTACCCCACCGCCGGATAGGGGTTCGTCGGGCTCTTCGGATTCTTCGGCCAGTTGGGTCGCGGCCTCGATGGCGTCTACCAGGTTCGGGTAGACCATCACGCGCTCGTCGCCGTAGATGTCGGTGGCGATGTCGGCGAGCCTGTCCGGGTCCATGGCGCGCGGGGACGAGTTCGTCGTCACTACGACGTCGGTGAGCACAGGTTCCAAGGCGGACAAGATGCCTGGCGCGTCCTTACCGTCCATGACCGCCACTACGCCCACCAGCCGCCGGAAGCCGAACTCGTCGTCGAGGGCTTTGGCTAGGGCTGCGGCGCCGTGGGGGTTGTGGGCGGCGTCAACGAAGACACTGGGGGCCATGCGGACCCGTTCGAGGCGGCCCGGGCTGGTGGCGGAGGCGAAGCCCTCGCGGATGGCTTCGACGTCGAGTTGACGATCGGCGCCCGCGCCGAAGAAGGCCTCGACGGCGGCCAGGGCCAGTGCGGCGTTGGCGGCTTGGTGCTCGCCGTGGAGGGGCAGGAAGATCTCGTCGTAGACGCCGCCGAGGCCCTGGAGGGACAGGACCTGGCCGCCGACGGCGATGTCGCGGCGCAGGACGCCGAACTCCAGGCCTTGGCGCGCGATAGTGGCGTCCACCTCGACGGCCCGTTCCTGGAGGACGCGGGCGACCTCGGGGTTCTGCTCGGCGATGAGGGCGATGGAGCCCTGCTTGATGATCCCGGCCTTCTCGCGGGCGATGCCGAGGATGTCCGGCCCCAGGAACTCGACGTGGTCGATGCCGATGGGGGTGATGACCGCGATCTTGCCGTCGGCGATGTTGGTGGCGTCCCACGCGCCGCCCATGCCGGTCTCGACCACGGCGACGTCGACGGGGGCGTCGGCGAACGCGGCGTAGGCCATGGCGGTGAGCACCTCGAACTTGCTCATCCGCACGTCGGAGCCTGAGTCGACCATGCCGATGTACGGCTCGATGTCGCGGTAGACCTCGATGTAGCGCGTGGGGTCGATGGGCGCGTTGTCGAGGCTGATGCGCTCGGTGACGAGTTGCAGGTGCGGGCTGGTGAACCGGCCGGTGCGCAGCCCGATGCGGGTGAGCAGGGCGTCGATCATGCGGGTGACCGAGGTCTTGCCGTTGGTGCCCGCGATGTGCACGACCGGGTACGCCCGGTGCGGCTCGCCGAGCAGGTCGGCGAGCGCGGCGATGCGGGTCAACGACGGTTCGAGCTTGGTCTCCGGCCAGCGGGTGTCGAGTTCCGCCTCGACCTGATCCAGTTCATCCAGACTCACGCCTAGAGGGTACGGATGGCCTGCGCGAACGAAGCGACGGGGAAGGCCAGCATGGGGCCGTCGGGGTTCTTGGAGTCCCGCACACCGGTGACCTCAGGCCCGTGGCCAACCTCGACGCACTGCGCGTTGGAGCCACTACGACTCGACTTGCGCCACACGAAGCCGACCTCCACGCAGTTCGCGTTGGTGCCGCTCCGGCTGGACTTGCGCCACACCATCGAAGCCCGGTCCACCACGTCCATCAGGTTCCTCACTCTCGGTCATGCTCTCGTGCGATAGTCGCAACGAGTTCCGCCGACTTGGCGGGGCTCAGAGCCAGCCCACCCAGAGTATCGGTCTCAGCACGGAAGAACTCGATGTGAGCCTCTTCCTCCAGGAAGAGGCCGGAAACCTTGTGATCGAGGTAGACCACCGGCTTGTTCCGCTCAAAGTCCATCAACACGAACGAACCATCCAGACCTGAGTGCCCATGTAGCGACAAGGGCAACACCTGCACCGTAGTAGTGGACTGCTCAGTTGCCTCCAAGATGTGCCGGAGCTGCCGCGCCATCACCTTCGGACTGCCCAGCACGCGACGAAGCACGAACTCATCGACGATCATCCGCAAGACTGGCGGAACATCCTTGGTGAGGATCACCTGGCGGGCCAACCGAGCAGCGACCCTGGAATCTACATCCGCAGCAGGGACGTTCCCCGCTCGCATCAGCGCCCGAATGTAGTCAGCGGTCTGCACCAGCCCCGGAAGAACCAGCGGCTCGTAGTTGACGATCTCGGTGGCCTCGCGCTCGATGCGCATGAGGGTCTTGGACTCATCGGACAGAGCTGTCTGATGCTCCCAGTACCCTATGTCGTCGGAGCGCTCGGCCAACTTGACCAGGCGTTCGCGATCCTTTCCGATCACCCGGTAGATCACGAGTAGGGACGCGACGTCGGCGGGCCTGATGCCCTGCTTGCCGGTCTCCATCCGGGAAATCTTGGACGCCTGCCAGCCCAACTGGCTCGCGACCTCCTTGCAACTCATCTTCCTGGCCTCGCGCAGCATCCGCAGTTCGCCGCCGAGCCCGCGTCCGATGACGGTGGGTTGCTTGGGGGTAGCCATGTCCATCCTCCCGATCTTGGTTGGTCGGCGTCAGTGTCTCGCAACGTAGCTCCGAATGCATTCACTCGATGGCGCCATTGTTCTCCGACCCGTCGAGATGCGATGCTGCCCAAGTCCGATCGCAACGTTGCGAATCAGGAGGTCTTGATGCAGGTCACCGCCGCCCCCATCCCCGAAGACGAGCTGACCAGGCAAATCGCCGAGGTCACCGCGCACTTCGCGCCCCGGCGATTCGCCGTCTACCAGGTGCAACGCGACACCGAAGGCCAGGCCACGGACTTCGTCGTCCTCGGCTGGGGCATGGAAATCGCCGACGGCGCCGGCGACGACTACGTCGAGCTCTTCGGCATGCCCGACGCCCAGGGCGTCCGCACCCGCGGCCAGTTCCGCACCGCCGAGTCCGCCTCCCACGTGCTCGGCGGGAATCGCCAGGTCGAGTTCCGCTGGATCGACACCGAATCCGACTGACCGCTCGTGACGGTGCCAGGTCCGACGCCGGACCTGGCACCGTCACGACCAGCGATCTTGTCGGTGCGCCCGCCTACCGTCCCCGCCCATGGCGGACATCCACTACCTGGTCGGCGACGCGACCGCCCCCCAGGCAACCGGCCCCAAGGTCATCGCCCACGTCTGCAACGACCGCGGCGGCTGGGGCAGGGGTTTCGTCCTGGCCATCTCCGCGCGCTGGCCGGAGCCCGAAGCCGCCTTCCGCCGCTGGTACCGAGACCGGGCCAACAACGAGTTCGGCCTCGGGGCGACTCAACTCGTACAGGTCACGGCCGACATCTGGGTCGCCAACATGGTCGGCCAACGCGGCACCCGCACCAGCCGCACCACCACCCCACCGATCCGCTACGACGCCTTACGCCAGTGCCTGCGCCACCTCGCGACCCAAGCAGCCCCCCTCGGCGCGAGCGTGCACATGCCCCGCATCGGCGCGGGCCTCGCGGGTGGTCGTTGGGAGGACATCGAGCCGCTCATCACCGACGAACTCACCGGCATCCCCGTCACGGTCTATGACTTGCCCGTACCGGCCTGAGGTACGTCACCCCTTCGGGATGAGCTGCCGGTAGGGCTCGTTGTCCGAGGTGAGGACCAGTGCGAAGTCCGGCCCCGCCGAGGTCGCGACCTCGCGCAGCCGGGCCAGTGCGGTAGCCCCGTCCGGCAGCTCCAAGCCGAGCACGGCCGCCGCCCGCTCCCGTTGCGGGAGCAGGTCCGGCTCGTCCTCGAGGTACCAACCCCTCGCCTCCTCGTGCTCCTCGGCGGTGAACGCGGGGCAATCCCCCCACCAAGGCACAACGAGCAGCAGCCGCAACAACTCCGGGAGACCGGTGGCGAGCAGCGCCGCCCCGCCCTCGGAGTCCGCATAGAGCACCGGGCGTTCTTCACCGCCTTCGCCACAGAAGAAGAACGTGCCGCCCGACTGGTCGCCCGCGATCGGCTCCAGCGCCGCGCCGCCCGCGAGGTGGACGTCCTCGAGGTGGTCGGCCCGGCCCAGCTCGAAACCGCCGGGCCAGGCCAGTACCCGGGCCACCTCATCGTGCGCGGCGATCAGGGCGAGTAGCGATGCCATGGCGCCACACTAATGATCTTCGTGACCCCGTGACCGGCGAAAGCATCAGCTCGCGGGCAGTGCCTCAAGTCGGGCCTGCACGCGGGTGATCTCGGCGGCGGCGGCGTCGCGGCGCACGCGGATCTTGTCCACGACGTCCGCGGGGGCCTTGTCGGTGAACTTGGGGTTGCCCAGCTTGGCCGCACACTGCGCGAGTTCCTTCTCGGCCACCGTCAGGTCCTTGGTCAAGCGCTTGCGCTCCGCTGCGACGTCAACGGTGCCGGACAGGTCCAACTCCACGGTGACGGTCCCACCGGCCAGTGAGACCTCCAACGACGCACTTGCCGCGAACTCGTCACCCGGCGCCTCTAGGCGCGCCAACGCGGTAACGGCCGTCTGGTGCGCGGTTAGGCCTACCGCGTCCACACCGGACAGGCGCGCCTTCACCTTCTGGCCGGGCTTTACCCCCTGATCCGCGCGGAACCGCCGGATCTCGGTGATGAGCTTCTGCACGCCCTCCACGCGAACCTTGGCTTGCGCGTCGCGCTCGGCACCCGACACCGTGGGCCAGTCCGCGATGACCACGGACTCCTTGCCGGTCAGCGCCTTCCACAGCACCTCGGTGACGAACGGGATGACCGGGTGCAGCAGCCGCAGCACCTTGTCGAGCACGTGGCCGAGTACCGCGCGGGTGGCATCGGCGCGCGCGCCGCCCTCGGCGATCTGGACCTTGGCCAACTCCAGGTACCAGTCGCAGTAGAGGTCCCACGTGAAGTGGTAGAGCGCGTCGCACAGCTTGGCGAACTGGAAGCCTTCGAACAGCTTGTCCACTTCAGACAAGAGGGCGTCGGCGGAGTCGAGGATCCACCGGTCGGCGTCCGTCAGTTCCGCGCGGTCGGGCACCGGAACGGCCGTAGTGGCGCCGTTCATCAGGGCGAAGCGGCTGGCGTTCCACAGCTTCGTGCCGAAGTTGCGCGATCCGGCCGCCCACTCCTCGGCCAGGGCCATGTCGCTACCCGGGTTCGCGCCGCGCGCGAGGGTGAAGCGGGTGGCGTCCGCGCCGAAGCGGTCCAACCAGTCGAGGGGGTCGATGACGTTGCCGCGCGACTTCGACATCTTCTTGCCCTGCGCGTCACGGATAAGACCGTGCAGGTAGACGTGGTCGAAGGGCTGCTGTCCGTCCATCGCGTAGAGGCCGAACATCATCATCCGGGCGACCCAGAAGAAGAGGATGTCGTAGCCGGTCGACAGCACACTGGTCGGATAGAACTTGGCCAGGTCCGCCGACTCCGCGGGCCAGCCGAGGGTGGAGATCGGCCACAACGCCGACGAGAACCACGTGTCGAGCACATCCGGGTCCTGGGTCCAGCCCTGGCCGGTCGGCGGCTCCTCGTCCGGTCCGACGCACACCACCTGGTCGTCCGGGCCGTACCAAACCGGGATGCGGTGGCCCCACCAGAGCTGCCGCGAGATGGTCCAGTCGTGCATGTTGTCGACCCAGTCGAAGTAGCGCTTGGCCAGCTCCGGCGGGTGCACCTGGGTACGACCGTCGCGCACCGCGTCACCGGCCGCGCGCGCAAGAGGCTCGACCTTGACCCACCACTGCAAGGACAGCCGCGGTTCGACAACGGTGTCACAACGTGAGCAGTGGCCGACCGAGTGCAGGTAGGGCCTCTTCTCCGCAACGATGCGGCCCTCTTCGCGCAGCGCGCGCACCACGGCCGGGCGGGCCTCGAAGCGGTCCAGGCCCTCGAAGGGGCCGTGGACGGTGATGTTGCCCTTGATGTCCATGACCGTAAGAGACGGCAGGTTGTGCCTACGGCCGATCTCGAAGTCGTTGGGGTCGTGGGCCGGGGTCACCTTGACCGCGCCTGTGCCGAACTCCGGGTCGACGTGCTCGTCGGCCACTACGGGGATGCGCCTACCCGTGAGCGGTAGGGCCACCTCGGTGCCGACAAGGTGCTTGTAGCGCTCGTCGTCGGGGTGCACGGCAACGGCGGTGTCGCCGAGCATCGTCTCCGCGCGCGTAGTGGCGACGACGATCGAGGCGTCACCATCGCCGTAGCGGATGGAGACCAGCTCGCCCTCGTCCTCGGAGTGCTCGACCTCGATGTCCGACAGCGCGGTGCGGCAGCGCGGGCACCAGTTGATGATGCGCTCGGCGCGGTAGATCAGCTCGGAGTCGTAGAGGCGCTTGAAGATCGTCTGCACGGCGCGGGACAGGCCGTCGTCCATGGTGAAGCGCTCGCGGGACCAGTCGACGCCGTCGCCGAGGCGGCGCATCTGGTCGAGGATCTTGCCGCCGTACTCGGTCTTCCACTCCCAGACGCGCTCGACGAACGCCTCGCGGCCCAGGTCGTGCCGGGACAGGCCCTGGCTCGCCAGCTGGCGCTCCACGACGTTCTGGGTGGCGATGCCCGCGTGGTCCATGCCCGGCAGCCACAGGACCTCGTAGCCCTGCATCCGGCGGCGGCGGGTCAGCGCGTCCATGACCGTGTGGTTGAGCGCGTGGCCCATGTGCAGGCTGCCGGTGACGTTCGGCGGGGGCAGCACGATCGTGAACGGCGGCTTGTCGCTGGCCGCGTCGGCGGTGAAGTACCCGGCGGCTACCCATCCCTCGTACAGCTCCGCCTCTACCGCGCTCGGCTCCCAGGCCGAGGGGAGGTCGGTGGTTGGTGAGGTGGGGGTCTCAGTCACGGTGCGAGTCTACGAAGGCCAGGGAAAACGGGTCGAACCGGGAGCGGGGAGGCCACTACCGTCCGGTTATGGCAGACAACGCACCTACCGTGCCCGAGCGCCCGTCCCTCGACGGGCTGGAAGCGACGTGGACCCCCCGGTGGGCAGAGTCCGCTGTATACCGCTTCCGCGGGGATCGGCCACGGGAAGGCGTTTTCTCCATCGACACGCCTCCGCCGTCGGTCAGCGGCAGCCTGCACATCGGTCACGTGTTCTCGTACACGCACACGGACCTGATCGCGCGCTACCAGCGCATGCGCGGCAAGGACGTGTTCTACCCGATGGGGTGGGACGACAACGGGCTGCCGACCGAGCGACGGGTGCAGCTCGTGCACAACGTGACGTGCGATCCGAGCCTGCCCTACGACCCCGGGTTCACACCTACCGGTGAACCGACCGCGATCTCCAGGCGCAACTTCGTGGAGCTGTGCGCGCGGCAGACGGAGGAGGACGAGAAGGGCTACGAGGCGTTGTGGCGCCGGTTGGGTCTATCCGTGGACTGGTCTCGCACCTATACGACCATCGGCGAGCGAGCGCGACGGTTGTCGCAGCGGTCGTTCTTGCGTCTCCTGGCCTCGGGTGAGGCTTACCAGGCTGAGGCGCCGACGTTGTGGGACGTGGGCTTCCGGACTGCGGTGGCCCAGGCCGAGGTGGAGCACCGCCCGCGTAAGGGGGCGTGGCACACGTTGCGGTTCGCCGAGGGCGTGGAGGTGGAGACCACGCGCCCGGAGCTGCTGCCCGCGTGCGTGGCGTTGATCGCGCACCCCGACGACGAGCGCCACCGCGCGCTGGTGGGCACGACCGTGCTCACCCCGGTGTTCGGGGTGCCCGTGCCGGTGTTGACGCATCCGGAGGCCGATCCCGAGCGCGGGAGCGGGTTGGTCATGTGCTGCACCTTCGGCGATTTGACCGATGTGCGGTGGTGGCGCGAGTTGGGTCTGCCCGTGCGTCCGGTGATCGGCCGAGACGGTCGGTTCCTTGCCGACCCGCCGCCGGGGGTCGCTGCGGAGCCCTACCGCGCGCTGGCGGGTAAGACGGTGCACGCCGCCCGTGAGGGGGTGGTGTCGTCACTGCGCGCAGCGGGAGCGCTCCTAGGTGAGCCCCGCGCGGTGGAGCGTCCGGTGGCCTACTACGAGCGCGGAGACCGACCATTGGAGATCGTGTCGGGGCGTCAGTGGTTCATCAAGTCGTCGGCGCATCGAGAAACCCTGCTCGCCCGGGGACGCGAGTTGCACTGGCAGCCGGTGCATATGCACGTGCGTTTTGAGAACTGGACGGAAGGGCTGGCGGGCGATTGGTTGATCAGCAGGCAACGGTTCTTCGGGGTGCCCTTTCCGCTTTGGTACCCGATTAACGCCACCGGGGAGCCGGACTACGCGAATCCGATCATTCCAGCGGACCTGCCCGTCGACCCGGCCTCCGACACCCCTCTGGGCTACACCGAGGACCAGCGCGGCGCGCCCGGCGGGTTCACGGCCGACCCGGACGTGATGGACACGTGGGCCACCTCGTCGCTCACACCGCTGCTGGTGTGCGGGGCCGACGACGACCCGGAGCTGTTCGGTCGGACGTATCCGATGGATCTGCGCCCTCAGGGCCACGAGATCATCCGGACTTGGTTGTTCTCAACCGTGCTGCGTGCGCATACCGAGACCGGGGTCCTCCCGTGGCGGCAGACGGCGCTGTCCGGGTGGGTGGTGACCCCGGACCGTCGGAAGCTCAGCAAGAAGGACGGCACGGCAGTGACCCCGGAGTCGTTGTTGGACGACTACGGCGCGGACGCGGTGCGCTACTGGGCGGCGTCGGGGCGCCCCGGCGTGGACACGGTGTTCGACGAGACCCGCATGCGGGTGGGTCGGCGGCTGGCCACGAAGCTGCTCAACGCGAGCCGGTTCGTACTCGGCTTCGCCCCAGGTCAGACGGTGTCCGAGCCGCTGGACCTGGCGGCGCTGGCCGAGTTGGACGCAGTGGTCGCGGCTACCACAGCCGCCTTCGACGACGGCGAGTACACCGACGCGCTCGAGCGGATCGAGCGGTTCTTCTGGTCGTGGTGCGACGACTACCTGGAGCTGGTCAAGGATCGCGCGTACGGGGACGGTGGAGACTCGGCCAGGGCCGCGTTGCGGGTGTGCCTGTCGGCCCTGCAGAGGCTTCTTGCGCCGTTCCTGCCGTTCGCGGCGGAGGAGACGTGGTCGTGGTGGCAGAAGGGCTCGGTGCACTCCGCTCCGTGGCCGACAGTGACCGGAACCGAAGGGTTCGCCGAGACGCTTGCCCTGGCCACCGAGGTCTTGGTAGCGGTCCGGCGGGCCAAGTCGGAGGCCCGCCGGTCCATGCGCTGGCCGGTGGCCGAACTGGTGCTCGAGTGCGGCCCGGAGGAGGAGATGGCACTGCGCGCGGCCGAGGCCGACCTGCGGGCCGCGGGCTCCGTTCGGGCGCTGCGGTACACCCGCTTGCCGCACCCCGGCGTTTCCGCCACCGTCACTCTTTTGTCGGAGTAGACTTGTGACCTGAGCCACTTCGAGGTGGCTCAGGTCCGCTTCGGCAGACGCCCCGTGGGTCCCAATTCGACCCTCGCTGTTTGCTTACGCCAACCGGGTGACCAGCCGCGACCAAAATGAACAGGTGCGACCGTTGGTCGGGTTTCGAGTGCCGTTCACCGCAGCGCGGACAGTTCGCGTGATCGCTTTGTTAACGCCGGATGTGGCCGTATCGATGGTGTGTTCACCAGGCAGTCGACACCTCAACCAGACCGGTCCGCCGGTTTGGATCGCCCTTGGGGGGCCGGTGGACCAACGTGAGTACGGCGATCACGCGGCGTTACAGGACGCCGCGTGGCGACGCCGTGTGCGGGACTCGGCGAGAGCCGACGTGAAGGCGATGATGCGCCGTGCGCGCCGTCGCAGGCTCGAGCGCTGGCTCGTGGTGGCCGCCGCCCTCGTGGCGGCGGTCGCTGTTGTCATGCTGCTGGTCGGCGTCGGGGTGTTCGACCGCTCGCCCAAGGGCGACGGTGGCGGCGGTGGCGGCGACGCCGAGTTCGCGCTGCCCACCGTCGACGCGAACCGGCCGTACGCGGGCACGCCCGCGGCGGGCTGGGCGGACGGCGCCGACGGCGTCAAGGCGCCCCCGGCGATGCCGGTCGGCGAGTTCACCAAGGACGAGGTCGCGCAGGCCACGGCCCTGGTGCGGGACGTGCTGATCGCCAGCAGGCTGGACCCGGCGATGCTGGCCGACCACAACCCCCAGCGGTACCTGTCGCTGCTGGCCCCGGACTCGCGCAGGCAGCTGCAGCCGCTGTTCGGCACGGCCCAGCAGCCGCAGACCCAGGGCCTGGTCAGCATGATCGACAAGGGCAGCGCGCTGCTGCCGGTCGCGCCGAAGGTCAACGGGTCGATGCAGGTGAGCGCGGGCGGACCGGGGCAACTGGTCGTGCGCACCAACTACGTCTTCGTCTACGCCTTCGCCGACGACCGGCAGCCCAAGCACACCTCGGCGATGGACATCCTGGTCGTGGTGCGGGCGGACGTGGAGTACAAGCTGCTGCGCGGGCCGCACTGGACGCCGGGCAGCCAGGGGCTCTGGTACGGCGAGGTCGGCGGGTACGGGTACTCGATCTCGTGCGACGCGTACAAGCGGGGGTTCCTGGCGCCCGCGTACAAGGACCCGGTGGCGACCGGGGGGACGGGACTGGGGCCGGAGGCGTACTTCGACCTCAACACGGCGGTGCCGAACACCAGCGGCTGCCCGGCCTGACCTGGCGGCTCCTGGGCGGGAGCCGCTGGTCAGAGCCTCGTCGCCACCCCTGTCAAGTGCTCAATGGGGTTGTGGACAACTTTTTGCGGTGAGCCGGGGTGGTGGACGACCATAGGCACATGGTCAGCAAACCCCCAGAGCGGGACGTCACCGAATCGGACCTCGACGTCTCCCCGCCGAAGCAGTGGGCAGCCGGGATCCCGGGCGTCCTGGTGTCGCTGCAGCGCGGGGTCGAGCAGATGGGGGCCGTGCGCACGGCGAAGACCCTCCGGCTGCTCAACCAGCGGGAGGGGTTCGACTGCCCGGGCTGCGCCTGGCCGGAGGCGCAGGGGCACCGGAAGCTGGCCGAGTTCTGCGAGAACGGGGCGAAGGCCGTCGCGGAGGAGGCGACTCTGCGGCGGGTGGGGCCGGAGTTCTTCGCGGAGCACTCGGTGGCGTCGCTGGCTTCGCGGACCGACTACTGGCTGGGGCAGCAGGGTCGGATCACGGAGCCGGTCGTGCTGCGGCCGGGGGCGACGCACTACGAGCCGGTGTCGTGGTCGGCCGCGTTCGAGTTGATCGCGGCGCACCTGCGCGGTTTGTCCACACCGGACGAGGCCGTGTTCTACACGTCGGGGCGGACGAGCAACGAGGCGGCGTTCCTCTACCAGTTGCTGGTGCGGTCCTACGGCACGAACAACCTGCCGGACTGCTCGAACATGTGCCACGAGTCGTCCGGGGCGGCCCTGGCGGAGACCACCGGGATCGGCAAGGGGTCGGTGAGCCTGGCCGACATCACCGACGCGGACCTGGTCGTGGTGGTGGGGCAGAACCCGGGCACCAACCACCCGCGGATGCTCAGCGCGCTCGAGGTGGCCAAGCGCGGTGGGACGCGGATCGTGGCGGTGAACCCGCTGCCGGAGGCGGGGCTGCTGCGGTTCAAGAACCCGCAGAACGCGCGGGGTCTGGTGGGCAAGGGCACGGAGCTGGCGGACGAGTTCTGCCAGATCCGGCTCGGCGGCGACCAGGCGCTGTTCCAGGCGATCGGGCACCTGCTGCTGCGGTGGGAGGCGGAGCAGCCGGGCACGGTCGTGGATCGCTCGTTCGTGGAGTCGCGGACCGAGGGGTTCGAGGAGTACGCGGCGAGCGTCCGGTCGGTAGACTGGGCGGAGATCGGGGTGGCCACCGGGTTGCCGCAGGAGCAGATCGAGCGGGTCGCGCGGATGGTGGCGACGTCCGAGCGGGTCATCTTCTGCTGGGCCATGGGGTTGACGCAGCACCGGCACTCCGTGCCGACCATCCGGGAGATCGCCAACGTGGCGCTGCTGCGGGGGATGATCGGGAAGCCGGGGGCGGGGCTGTGCCCGGTCCGGGGTCACTCGAACGTGCAGGGCGACCGCACGATGGGCATCTGGGAGAAGATGCCGGAGAAGTTCCTGGCGGCGCTGGACACCGAGTTCGGGATCTCGTCGCCGCGCTCGCACGGGCATGACACGGTCAACGCGATCCGGGCCATGCGGGACGGGTCGGCGAAGGTGTTCATGGCCGTCGGGGGGAACTTCGTCTCGGCGGCACCGGACACCTCGGTGACGGAGTCGGCTCTGCGGTCGTGCGCGTTGACGGTGCACGTGTCGACGAAGTTGAACCGGTCGCACGTCGTGCACGGGGAGACCGCCCTGATCCTGCCCACGCGGGGGCGGACGGAGCGGGACCTCCAGGCGTCGGGCGAGCAGTTCGTGACGGTCGAGGACTCGATGTCGGTGGTGCACCGGTCGCGTGGGCGATTGGCGCCCGCGTCGGAGAAGCTGCTGTCCGAAGTCGGCATCGTGTGCGGCTTGGCACTGGCCCTGTTCGGTCCGGACCACTCGGTGCCGTGGGCCAAGTTCGCCGACGACTACGACCAGATCCGCGACAGCATCTCCCGCGTGGTCCCCGGCTGCTCGGACTACAACGCGAAGGTCCGCCAACCAGACGGCTTCGTCCTCCCCCACGCCCCCCGCGACTCCCGCGAGTTCACCGGGACACGGCACGACAAGGCGGTGTTCACCGCCAACCCGCTCACCGTGCTCCGGGTACCCCCGGGCCGCCTGCTGCTGCAAACCCTCCGCAGCCACGACCAGTACAACACCACCATCTACGGCCTCGACGACCGCTACCGCGGCATCAAGGACGCCCGCCGCGTCGTCCTGGTCAACCCCGACGACATCACCGCCCTGGGCCTCGCCGACGGCCAACTGGTCACCCTCGTCAGCGAGTGGCCGGACGACCCGACCGGCACCCCGGAACGCCACGCCCACAACTTCCGCGTCGTCGCCTACCCCACAGCCCACGGCTGCGCCGCGGCGTACTTCCCGGAAGCCAACTCCCTGATCCCCCTGGACTCGACGGCCGAGACGTCCAACACCCCCACGTCGAAGTCCATCGTCGTCCGACTCGACCCGGCTCCCGCGGAGGTGACCGCCTGACCCAACCCCCACAACAAAATAGGGACAGCGCCCCCGCCCGCCATTCCCCGCACTCCCGGCGCTCCTGTGCCGAGGCACCGAGGCACCGAGGCACCGAGGCACCGAGGCACCGAGGCACCGAGGCACCGAGGCACCGAGGCACCGAGGCACCGAGGCACCGAGGCACCGAGGCACCGAGGCACCGAGGCACCGAGGCACCGAGGCAATGCGAGCCCACTGGGCCGAGCGCGGGCAAGCTCGACACGCATCCGCCACCAGGTGGGCCGACCTGACGCGCTGGCACGTGCCTGTCGGCTGGCCCGTCGGGCGAAGGGGCGAACAGAGCCAGCAGGGCTGGCAAGGCTGGCGCCTGGCAAGGCTGGCAGGGCTGGCGCCTGACGGGGCGCGGACCGGGCAAGACCGGCTCCGGCCGGGCTGCCTCCCGCAGACCGGGTGTGGCATGGCTTGGGCTCCGGCGGGACTGAGCCCGAGAGCCGGCTCCGGCCGGGCTGAACGGGCAGAGCTGGATCCGGCGAGGGCGAGACCTGGCGGGGCTGGCACCTGCCGGTGCCAAGTCCGGGCGGGCCGGAGCCCTATCAGGGCGACGGGCCTGCTACCGCACGAGCCCGGCTGCCAGGTGGCCCGAGCGTGCCTTTGCCCACCGCCAGCCATGGGGCAGCGAGCTGAGCGCCGCGTCGGGTGGAGAAGCGCCATCGCCTCCGCTAGGCGGGTGGTGGTCGAGCCCGCGCCACACCTCCGGGCCGTGCGCTGGGCCAGTCTGCTCGCCAGGCTGGGTGGCGACGCCACCTTGTCGGGAGGGCAAACTCCGGCAAGGCGCCACCAGTTGGGTGAGGCAAGCGCCCGTCCGCGAGGCAGCGCTGCCCTGCCAACGCACCGGTCTAGCGGGGCAGTACCGGCCCAGCAGCGCACCGGTCGTCCAACAGGCGAAACCGGTCCGGCGGCGCAACACCGGTCCAGCAGCGCAGCGCCGAGTAGGCGAGAGAGCGCCAAGTGGGCAACGCGGCGCCAGGTGAGCGAGAGACCGCCAGGTAGGCAGCACAGCACCGGGTGAGCGAGAGAGGCCGGGTGAGCTAGAGGGCCCGGTGGGCAACCCCTGTATGTCGGGGCAGCGCTCCGCGAGTGGGTAACGTCCGGGCGGGTGGGTGAGCAGAGGTGCGGTGCGAATAGGGCGCACGGGTTCGTGGGTGGGTTCGCGGGAGCGCGTGGTGTTGGATTAATTTCCTACTGAATCCGGTGGCGGGGCAGGTAATTAATCAGCTCGAAGGCTGGAAGATTATTCGGGTTCATCCCCGGCGACGGTCGCTCGTTGTCGGCGAAATTCACCGGATCGGGTGTAGCCGAACGGGGTGCGGTGGACGCACCCCGTTCGGGGCGGTTCTTCGAACCGGTCAGGTGCGGAGTGGATTTCGGCTGCCCGCGACGATCCGTTGCCAGATGGTGTCCTTCGGGTGGGCCGGGGGTTCTTCCCAGGCCAACTCGGCGGCGGGTTCGCCGTGGCCGAAGCGCCAGGCCGCGGCTTCTTGGCGGGCTTCGGCCTGCTGGTGGCGGATCATGTCTTGGTACACGTCGGGATGCATCGTTCGCCTCCGTGTTCTAGGTGGCGTCCCCCAGGACGCACGTGGGCGCTCGGCTCGGAAACAAAACTGACCCTGGACGGGGACGCGTGTCCCCGCAACCCGGCGAAAGTGGGTTTGTGGAGTCCTGTGGTCGTTGTCGGCCGTTGGGTGCGAATCGCGGGCGGCCACGCTCGCTCTCGCGACTTCGACGCGATCCGCGGCGGGCGGATCACCTCAGCAACATATCTTGACGGAAAAATCATGGGCAAGTCACCTCATTTTCCCCGTTCGTGTGATGCGGGCCTCACCCCCGACCGGCATCGGGCACAGTGGCCGGGGCGTTGAGCCCTACGAGACGATCTCCGGCACGACCCCGAGGAGCCAGCCGATGTCCGCCCCCACGACGCTGACCATGTACTCCACGACCTGGTGCGGGTACTGCCGCAGGCTCAAGACGCTGCTCGCGGACGAGGGCATCGAGTTCGAGGAGGTCGACATCGAGCAGGTCCCCGACGCGGCCGAGTTCGTCATGAGCGTCAACGGTGGCAACCAGACCGTCCCGACCCTGCACTTCCCGGACGGGTCGGCGTTGACCAACCCGACGGTCGCGCAGGTCAAGGCCCAGTTGGCGAAGTAGTCGGCCGGGCCCGCGCCGGTGCCGGGGGACGTGAAACCCACTCATCCGGTGCGGGCCCCGCTCGTGCGGCAGGGTGGAGGCCGGGAGGGTGCCATGGCCTGGAGCAACCAGCGGACCGCGCGCAAGGTTGTCTTGGGCTACGTCGGCGTGGTGACCGTTGTCTTCATCGTCGTCGCGGTGCTCATCGCCGTGCACGACTCCCCGGACGCGTCGTTCGCCCCGGTGTTGGCGATCATCGCCGCGCTGCCCGCGTCACTGGTTCTGGTTCTGCTGCCCGAGTTCGCGGCGCCCTGGGACGGCATCGTCGCGTCTGCCGTGCTGGTCGCCGCGACGCTGGTGCAGGCGTGGATCCTCTGGCTGCTCTTCCGCGGCCACCGAGTGGGCGGCCGGGGGCCGGCGGGCGCGCCGCGTTGACCTGCGGCGCAGCCCGCGAAAGGCCGGACTCGCACGTCCCGTGGAGAACCAGCGGTCAGGGGTTCAGGAGGGCCATTGCGGCGTTGTGGCCCGCGATGCCGCTGACGCCGCCACCGCGTAGGGCGGAGCTGCCGCAGTTCAGGAGGTTGGGGGTGTCGGTCTCGACGCCCCAGCCGACGGGGCGTTCGGCGAAGGGCCAGGTCAGGTCGCCGTGGAAGATGTTGCCGTGGGGCATGGACAGGTCGGCCTCGAGGTCCAATGGGGTGCGGGCCTCCAGGCAGGGGCGGCCGTCCGGGAAGTGGGCCAGGCAGTCCTCGATCGGGTCGACCAGGTGGTGGTTGAGGCGGGCGAGGTAGCGGGACACCAGCTCGTCGCGGGCGCCGGGGTCGGCGAACAGGGCGGCGGGGGTGTGCAGGCCGAACAGGGTCAGGGTGTGCGCGGTTGGCGAGTCCACAATGGACCTGTCGGTCAGGGTGTGGCAGTACGTCTCGGCGGGCGGATGATCCGGGAGAGCGCCCGCTTCCGTTGCCCGGTAGGCATTTTCCAGGTCCGCGAAGGACTCGTCCAGGTGGAGCGTGCCCGCGAAGGCGTCTTCCGGGGAGACGCCGGATTTGAACCTCGGCAGGCGATCCAGCAGGAGGTTGATCTTCAGTTGGGCGCCGGGGGCCGCGTCGGCGGGAGTGCGGCCGCGGAGGCGGTCCAGGATCGCGGGGGCGACGCCGGAGAGCACGTGGTCCGCGGCGACCGTGCGCTCCTCGCCCGCCACGACGTAGCGGACCTCCGCCGTTATACCGTCGGCCTCGATGGCGGTGACCTCGGCGTTCGTGGTGATCCGCGCCCCGGACCGGCGGGCGGCGCGGTCGAGTTCCGCGGTCACCGAGCCCATGCCGCCGACCGGGACACGCCAGTCGCCGGTTCCGTTTCCGATGACGTGGTAGAGGAAGCAGCGGTTGGCGCGTAGGTCGTAGAGGGAGGTGTAGGTGCCAATGAGACCGTCGGTGGCCACTACGCCGCGGACGATGTCGTTGGTGAACGTCTCCTCGAGGGTCTCCCCCAGCGACTGCTCGAACACCTGCCGCCAAGTGCGCTCGCCCGCCGCGGCCAGTACCAGGTCGCGCACCGATTCGCGAGTGAGCACCGGCTCCAGCAGCGTCGGCGCGAGGGCTTTCGCCATCAGTGTTATAGCCCCATAAAACTCGCGCCACCGGTCGTACTCGGCGTGCGAGCCCGTCAGCGCGCGGAACGAACCGGCGGTGTCGGGGCCGCCGACCAGGAGTCCGCCCTGGTCAACCGGCGTGTACGAGGACACCGACCGGGTGCGCAGGTCCAGCCGGAGGCCGAGGTCGTGGACGATCCGGTCCGGCAGCAGGCTGACCAGGTACGAGTACCTCGACAGCCGCACCCCCGGGAACGGGCTGGCGCTGACCGCCGCCCCGCCCACGTGCCCCAGCCGCTCCAGCACCAGCACCGAACGCCCGGCGCGCGCGAGATAAGCCGCCGCCACCAGGGCGTTGTGCCCGCCTCCGACGATCACCACCCGGTTGCCCACGCCCCGACCCCACCACGGCAGGCGGACGGGATCAAGTGCGCAGGTACGACGCCCCGTTGAGGTCGATGATCGTCCCCGACGCCCACAGCGCCTCGGGCGAGGCCAGGTACAGCACGGCCGCCGCGATCTCCTCCGGCGTGGCCACGCGGTTGAACGGGCTCTGCGCGCGGATGTGTTCGCCCTGCGTACCCGAGAGCCGGTCCGCCACCCGATCGGTTTCCACGAATCCGGGGGCTACCGAGGTCACGGCGATACCGTGCGGCGCCAGCGCGACCGCGAGCGATTGCCCCATCGCGTGCAGGGCGGCCTTGCTCGCGCCGTACGCGGCGTGCCCCGGCTCGCCGCGGAACGCGCCGCGCGAACCGACGTTGATGATCCGCCCGCCGGTCCCCTGGGCCAGCATGCGCGCGATGACCTGGTGCGACACGTTCGCCGCGCCCAGCAGGTTGACCGCGAGCACGTCCTGCCAGGCCTTGACCCACTCGTCGTACGGCATGGTCGGCGGCTGCGCCTGGGTGATCACCGCGGCGTTGTTGACCAGTACGTCGACCCCGCCCAGACCCTCCACAGTGGCCTCGACCAACCCCGGGACGGCGGCCGGGTCCGCCAGGTCGGCGCCCACGGTGATGTGCCCTCCTCCCGGTAGCGCGGCCCGCACCAGTTCCGCTCTTTCGGCCCCCGAGAAGTAGTGGATGGCCACCCGATCGCCGTACTCCGCGAACGCGCGCGCCACCGCCGCGCCTATACCACTCGACGAGCCAGTGACCAGGATCCGCCGAGGTGGTTGTGCTGATGGCTGGACGAATTCGCGCTGTGGACTCACGTTCCCACCTTCCCATTAATGCCGGATTAGAGAGATATGACCCTATTGGTATGTACCAATACGGGCTATCGGACTCTTACCGTCGGTGTCCTACCCTGCACAACTCGCCCTCGCTAGGAGAGCGTGATGAATCGAAAGTTAACCGCCGCCGCCATGGCGGCGTTGACGGCCGCCGGTCTCGCGACGGCCGTCGCCCTCACCCCTTCGGCGACCGCCGGGCAGACCGCCCCGGCCGCCGTGGGTGCCGACGCGGCCAGCCCCGAGATGCTCTCGGCCATGGCCCGTGACCTCAAGCTGACGCCCGACCAGGCGCGCCAGCGGATCGCCCGCGAGCACAAGGCGTCCAGCACCGAGCAGGCGCTGCGCGGCTCGCTGGGCAACGCGTTCGGTGGTGCCTGGCTGGACGCGGGCGCCAACACCCTGACCGTGGCGCTGACCGACCCGGCCAAGGCCGACCAGGTCCGCGGCCTCGGCGCGGTGCCGAAGGTGGTGGCCAGGAGCCAGGCCGCCCTCGACTCGGCCAAGGCGAAGCTGGACGCGCACGGCAAGGCCCCCCAGTCCGTCCCGGGCTGGTACGTCGACGTCAACACGAACGCGGTGGTCGTGTTGGCCAAGGCGGGCGGCCAGGACGCGGCCAAGGCGTGGGCGAAGTCGGCCGGTCTGGACGCCGCGGCGGTGCGCGTCGAGACCTCGACCGAGGCCCCGCGCCCGCTGATCGACGTCATCGGCGGCAACGCGTACAACTTCGGTGGCGGCAGCCGCTGCTCGATCGGCTTCTCGGTCGAGGGTGGCTTCGTGACCGCGGGCCACTGCGGCACCGTCGGCACCCAGACCTCCAACCCGAGCGGTTCGGTCGCCGGTTCCAGCTTCCCCGGCAACGACTACGGCTACGTGCGCGTGGCCGCGGGCAACACCCCGCGTCCGCTGGTCAACCGCTACTCGGGCGGCCAGAACGTGAGCGTCGAGGGCAGCACCGAGGCCGCTGTCGGCGCGTCGGTCTGCCGTTCGGGCTCCACGACCGGTTGGCACTGCGGCACCATCCAGCAGAAGAACGCCTCGGTCAACTACCAGGAGGGCACCGTCTCGGGCCTGACCCGGACCAACGCCTGCGCCGAGCCCGGTGACTCCGGTGGTTCGTGGCTGGCCGGCGCCCAGGCGCAGGGCGTCACCTCCGGTGGCTCCGGCAACTGCTCGCAGGGCGGTACCTTCTATTTCCAGCCGGTCAACGAGATCCTGCAGGCCTACGGTCTGCGGCTGCTGACCTCGGGTGGTAACCCGCCCGGCTCCACCACCACGACCACTCCGGGCAACCCGCCCGGTGGCACCTCGTGGGCGCCGTACACCAACTACGCGGCCGGCGCGACCGTGACCTACTCCGGCGTGACCTACCGCGCCATCCAGGGTCACACCTCGCTCCCCGGCTGGGAGCCGCCGAACGTCCCGTCGCTGTGGGGACGCGCGTAAACAGCTAGGCAGTTCCGCTAGGGGGCCGCTCCCGACGTACGCAGGCGTCGGAGCGGCCCCCGTTTTCTATGCTGTCCCCATGGGACGGGTGACGGTGCGCAGGTCGGTGGTGCGGGTCGGGCCCGACGGGCGGCGGTCGAGGCCGGACACGCTCGCGGCCGAGGAGCCGTTGGAGTTGCGGGTCGGGGGTCGGGCACTGGCTGTCACCATGCGGACACCGGGGCACGATGTCGAGTTGGCGCACGGGTTCCTGCTCACCGAGGGTGTCATCGGGGGGCGGGCGGACATCGCGGTCGCGCGGTACTGCGACGGGGTCGACGACGAGGGGCGCAACACCTACAACGTGCTGGACGTGGCGTTGGCGGAGGGTGTGCCCGCGCCGGAAGTCGGTGTGGAGCGGAACTTCTACACGACGTCGTCCTGCGGGGTTTGCGGAAAGGCCGCGCTGGACGCGGTTCGGTTGAAGACGCGGTACTCGCCCGCCGGGGATTCGTCGCGGGTCAGCGTGGGAACGCTTTCGGGGTTGCCGGATGAGTTGCAGGAGAAGCAGAAGGTGTTCGGCAGCACCGGCGGCCTGCACGCCGCCGGACTGTTCACATCGGACGGTGCCGCGCTCGTGGTGCGCGAGGACGTCGGGCGGCACAACGCGGTCGACAAGGTGATCGGGTGGGCCGTGCAGCAGGAGCTGGTCCCGTTGGCGGGCAAGGTTCTGCTGGTTTCGGGGCGCGCGTCGTTCGAGTTGGTGCAGAAGGCGGCCATGGCGGGGATCCCGGTGCTCGCCGCGGTGTCGGCGCCGTCGTCGTTGGCGGTGTCGTTGGCCGAGGAGCAGGGGATCACGCTGGTCGGGTTCCTGCGCGGGGACACGATGAACCTGTACACGCGCGACGAGCGGATCACCGGGTGAAACCCCTCGACGGGGTGGTGGTGCTGGGGTTGGAGCAGGCCGTCGCGGTGCCGTACGCGACCCGTCTGCTGGCCGACCTGGGCGCGCGGGTGATCAAGGTGGAGAAGCTGGACGGCGACTTCGCGCGGCACTACGACACCGCGTGCGGGGAGGTGTCGAGCTACTTCGCCTGGACGAACGTCGGCAAGGAGTCGCTGGCGGTCGACCTGAAGCGGCCTGAGGGGCTGGCGGTCGTGGCGGCGGCGGTGGAGCGGGCGGACGTGGTGATGTGCAACCTGTCCCCCGGTGCGGCCCGGCGGTTGGGGTTGGACGCGGAGACGTTGCGGGACGGTCGACCCGAGTTGATCGTCGCGGAGTTGTCGTCCTATGGGGACAGTGGGCCTTATCGGTCGCGCAAGGCTTTTGACGCGTTGGTGCAGTCCGAGACCGGGTTGGTCGCGGCCACCGGCTCGGGTGGCGCGATGGCGCGGGCCGGGATCTCGGTGGCTGATATCGCGGCGGGCACGCAGATGCACGCGGCCGTGCTGGCGGCGCTCGTGCGGCGCGGACGGACCGGGGAGGGCGCGACGCTGCGGTTGACGCTGATGGAGGCGTTGGCGGAGTGGATGCACCAACCCGCGCTGTACGCGTTCGGGACGGGGCAGGCGCCTACACGATCGGGGGCGCATCACCCGACTATCGCGCCGTACGGTCCGTTCACCTGCGGAGACGGCGAGACGGTGCACTTGGCGGTGCAGAACGACGGCCAGTGGCGTCGGCTGTGCGCGGTGGTCGGGCCCGGGTTGGCCGCCGATCCGCGGTTCGCGTCGGTGTCGGGGCGGGTGGCGTGTCGGGATGAGCTGCACGCCTTGCTCCAACCGGCCTTCGACGCCATGACCTCGGCCGAGTTGCTGGCGGCGTTGGACTTGGCGGACGTGCCCGCGGGGCGTACGAGGTCGGTGGCGGACCTGCGGTCGCACCCGCAGTTGGTGGCGCGGGACCGGTGGGTGGAGATCGAGGCACCGGGGGCGGTGGTGCCGATGCTGCGGCCACCGGTCGACGGGTGGGAGTGGTCGGCGGGTTCGGTGCCGGGGTTGGGCGAGCACTCTGCGGCAGTGCTGGAGTGGCTGGGGTACGCCCCGGACCAAGTCCGGGAGCTGGCGGCGAGCGGCGTCATCGGCCTCTGAAATCTCCAAGGCACCCCCCAACAGCCCCCACCCTCCGAAGCCTCGGCGGGCCTCCTCGGGCGCAACGCCCGAGCCGACCGGCCCGCCGCGAAGAAGCACTCAGGGCCGAACACTTGGTTGCGCGCCGCACACCCAGGCCGCCCGAGACAGCACCCGCCGGAACCGCTCGAACCCAGAACTCACCGAGTTGTCCCTGACGAGCGCCGGCTCACGCCACCCTGTCCTACCCGCACCGGGGCAAGAACCAGACCTCCACGGCAAACCAACAGGCCCGACCGCGCTCCGTCCACACGAGACCGCCTGCGCGGCCGCGGAACACCAGTTTGAAATGCCCCACGCCGGACCCCGCACAGCCCCCACCCACCACCGGGGGGACGGCCCTGCTCCAGCCTATCGGGGGCGGTGACGGCGGGCGGGGGTGACGAGTTTCTGTGGATAGATGGGGAGGATGTGGATGGCCCCTGGAGGGGGAAAGGCCAGGTCAGCGAGGGTGGGCGTCGAGGGCTGTGGATAAGTTGCGCTCGATCGGGTGAGGTGCGCGGGGCGCCAGAGGGTGGCGGCGGTCTTGAGGCACTGGGTCTGGCGAAAATGGGGTGTTCGGTGACAAACCGGGAACGCGAGGTGGGTGGGATGAGGGTTCCGTGATGGTGCGCCCGCTGGGCGAAGGACCCGCAGGTCTTGTGCAGGTCGTCGAAGGAGCCCTGGCCGCCGGGACTGCGGTGAGTCTGACGGGCCTGACGGGGAGCGTGCTCCATGTGGGCGGATGAGGGTTCCGTGATGGTGCGCCCGCTGGGCGAAGGACCCGCAGGTCTTGTGCAGGTCGTCGAAGGAGCCCTGGCCGCCGGGGCTGCGGTGGGCCTGGGGGGAGCGTGCTCCACACCATTTGCCGCACGTCGTAGTGAGTGACCTTGGTCGGCGGGAGGGGACGTGGAGTGGAGTCGGGACTGGTGGTGGGCGGCGGGTGGACGAGAACCCGGGCGAGAGTGTGATGCGAATTACATTCGGGCCGCGTATGGGGCGGTGGGGCGCGGCTGGTCCGTGTTGATGGTGTGAACGGGTGTCGGAGGGGAACGCGGGGTGAGGGGCGCGCGTTGGGGGGTTGGGCCGGTTGGGGGTTGCTTCGCCGTGGGCGGGCACACAGCGTGTCTGAACCGAGAAACGTCTGGACCACTTTGTCCGATGAGTGAATCAGGCGTGGTACGGGGACCGCGGAGGGGCTGATGGCTGGGTTTGGCGGGGTGCGGGTCAGTCGGCGGTCTTTACTGGTCGCCGGGGCTGCCGGGGTTGCCACGGCGGGGGTTGTCGTGGGGGCCGCTACTCGGACGTTGCCGTTGCTGGATGTCATCGGGGCCGCGGTGGGAGGTGGCGGGGAGCCGGTGATCCGCACGGAGCGCGTGTGGTCGGCGGCGCGGGGTACCGATGTCGACCTGGTGACGGTCCTGCCCGAGGAGCCGGTCAGTCGGAATCTGCCGGTTTGCCTGCTGCTGCACGGCCTGCGTGGCAACGCCAAGCACGCCGCGCCGACCGGGTTGGCCAGGGCGTTGGCTCGACGGGTTTCCGACGGGGACCTGCCGCCGTTCGCGTTCGTGGCGGTGGATGGTGGGGACAACTACTGGCACGAGAACCACGTCGGCGACAACTCGATGGCGATGTTGCTGGATGACGTTCCCCGGTGGTTGCGGGCGCGTGGGCTGGGGGACTCGACCGGGACGCCGTTCGCGTGCGCGGGGGTGTCCATGGGCGGGTTCGGTGCCCTGCTGTACGCGCGGCGGCGGCAGGAGTTGAGGAGGCCGTTGTCGGCGGTGGCGGCGGTCTCGCCCGGGCTGCTGATGTCGTGGCGTGAGATGAGCACGCGGCGGGCGTTCAAGAGCAACCAGGAGTGGGCGTCGCTGGATCCGCTGCGCAACGTGGAGAAGTTGGGGAAGACGCCGGTCGGGATCTGGTGCGGGACCGAGGACCACTTCATCGAGGGTGCGCGGAAGTTCATCCGGTTGGCTGCCCCCGAAGTGGCCTACACCGGGCCCGGCGGGCACGGGGATTCGTTCTACCGGGGGGTCGTGCCGTCGGTGCTGGACTTCCTGGGCAAGCACGCGCCCGTCGCCCCAGGGGTCTAGCGGGCGGCTTCCCGGACGGGCTGGGCTTCTTGGTCACCGGGCGGGGAGAGCAGAGGCGGTGGGCGCGCTAAAGGCCCCGGCGACGGGTGTGGACGCGGCGACCCTGACAAGCCCCGAACAGCACCGCGCCCCCGGGCCGGAGGGCTCGGGGGCGCGGATGGGGGCTGGTTAGGCCGACTTCTCGCGGCGTTCGCGGCGGGAGGGCTGGCGGGCGACGATCGTGGGGTTCACGTTCTCGCGGACGGTCTGCTCGGTGATGACGACCTTGGCCACGTCCGTGCGGCTGGGGATGTCGTACATGACCGACTGCAGGACCTCCTCCATGATGGCCCGCAGGCCACGCGCGCCGGTGCCGCGGAGGATGGCCTGGTCGGCGACCGCCTCGAGGGCGGTGTCGGTGAACTCCAGTTCGACGCCGTCCATCTCGAAGAGCTTCTGGTACTGCTTGACCAGGGCGTTCCTCGGCTCGGTGAGGATCTGGACCAGCGACGCCTTGTCCAGGTTCGTCACGCTGGCCAGGACCGGGAGGCGGCCGATGAACTCGGGGATCAGGCCGAACTTGATCAGGTCCTCGGGCATCGTGTCGGAGAAGAAGTCGGCCGCGTCGACGTCGGCCTTCGAGCGGATCTCGGCGCCGAAGCCGAGGCCGCGCTTGCCGACGCGGTCCTGGATGATCTTCTCCAGACCGGCGAAGGCGCCCGCCACGATGAACAGCACGTTCGTCGTGTCGATCTGGATGAACTCCTGGTGGGGGTGCTTGCGGCCACCCTGCGGGGGCACGCTGGCGGTGGTGCCCTCCAGGATCTTCAGCAGCGCCTGCTGCACGCCCTCGCCCGACACGTCGCGGGTGATGGAGGGGTTTTCACTCTTCCGGGCGATCTTGTCGACCTCGTCGATGTAGATGATCCCGGTCTCGGCCCGCTTGACGTCGTAGTCGGCGGCCTGGATGAGCTTGAGCAGGATGTTCTCGACGTCCTCGCCGACGTAGCCCGCCTCGGTCAGGGCCGTGGCGTCGGCGATGGCGAAGGGCACGTTGAGCAGCTTGGCCAGCGTCTGGGCCAGGTAGGTCTTGCCGCAGCCGGTGGGGCCCAGCATCAGGATGTTGGACTTGGCCAGCTCGACGGTCTCCTCCCGCGACTCGCGGCCTTCCGGCCGGGCGCGGTCACCCGCCTGGATGCGCTTGTAGTGGTTGTAGACCGCAACGGCCAGGGAGCGCTTCGCGTCGTCCTGACCGATGACGTACTGGTCGAGGAAGTCGTGGATCTCGGCCGGTTTCGGCAGCTCGTCGAGCTTGACGTCACCGGCCTCCGCGAGCTCTTCCTCGATGATCTCGTTGCAGAGGTCGATGCACTCGTCGCAGATGTACACGCCTGGGCCGGCGATGAGCTTCTTCACCTGCTTCTGGCTCTTCCCGCAGAAAGAGCACTTGAGCAGGTCTCCGCCGTCACCAATACGCGCCATGACCGCTGACCTCTGTCCCCTCCGGCGCACTCGGGGTTGTGCGCCTGGCTACGTGACCGGTATCGGCCGGCCCGGTTACGCACCGGTCACCCGTGGGGTGCCGCCGCGTGACCGAGCCGGTCGCGACCGTTGCCCTCGACGGTACCCGCCCTCCCCCGCCAAGCGGGAGAAGCCGGGGTCGTCCCGGGCCTGAATCTGCTCGTATGACCTAGTCGAACACGGTAGGCCGGTTGCGGCCCGCGTGTCGGGTCTTTTCGACCGTTAGGCGGCGCAGGCGAGGGTTTTCGCCCGGTCAGCCCTTGGCCGACAGCTTGCGGTAGGGCAACACCTCGTCGATGATGCCGTATTCCTTGGCCTCCTGGGCCGTGAGGATCTTGTCCCGCTCGATGTCCTGGCGGACCTGCTCCTCGTCCTTGCCGGTGTGCCGGGCCAGGGTGGTCTCCAGCGCCTTGCGCACCCGCTGGATCTCGTTGGCCTGGATCTCCAGGTCCGACACCTGGCCGTACACACCGTCGGTGGACGGCTGGTGGATCAGCACGCGCACGTTCGGCAGCGCGAAGCGCTTGCCCGGGGTGCCCGCGGCCAGCAGCACCGCCGCGGCCGACGCGGCCTGCCCGAGGCAGAACGTCTGGATGTCGGGCCGGACGTACTGCATCGTGTCGTAGATGGCCATCAACGAGGTGAACGAGCCACCCGGGGAGTTGATGTACATGGTGATGTCGCGGTCGGGGTCCGTGGACTCCAGGTAGATCAGCTGCGCCATCACGTCGTTGGCCGACGCGTCGTCGATCTGCACGCCGACGAAGATGACCCGTTCCTCGAACAGCTTGTTGTACGGGTTGGACTCCTTGACCCCGTAGCTCGTGCGCTCCACGAAGGACGGCAGCACGTAGCGGGACTGCGGGAGGTGAAGTTCACTCACGGGCTTGCTCCTGGTTCCTCGTCCGCGTCAGTTCGAGTTCGGGGTGTGCTGGGCGCGGCTCACCACGTGGTCGACGAAGCCGTACTCGCGGGCCTCCTCGGCGGTGAACCAGCGGTCGCGGTCGGCGTCGGCGGTGATCTTCTCGACGGTCTGGCCGGTCTGCTGCGCGGTGATCAGCGCCATCTCGTACTTCCACTTGGCGTAGACCTGCGCGCGGATGGCGATGTCCGACGCGGTGCCGCCGACGCCCGCGGACGGCTGGTGCATCATGATCCGGGCGTGCGGCAGGGCGTAGCGCTTGCCGGGGGTGCCCGAGGCGAGCAGGAACTGGCCCATGGAGGCGGCCAGGCCCATGCCCCAGGTCGCCACGTCCGGCTCGATGAGCTGCATGGTGTCGTAGATCGCCATGCCCGCGGTGACCGAGCCACCGGGCGAGTTGATGTAGAAGGTGATGTCCCGCTCGGGGTCCTCGGCGGCAAGCAGCAGCAGCTGCGCCGTGATCCGGTTGGCGATCTCGTCGTCGACCTCGGAGCCGAGGAAGACGATGCGCTCACGGAGCAGCCGCTCGTACACCGAGTCGTTCAGGGTCAGCCCCGCGGTGCCGGACCGCATGTGGGGCGAGAGGTGCTGCGTCACGTCTGCCTGCCTTCTCCCAAATCTGCCTTGGCTGGGGTACTGCCGGTCCCGCTGGGGGGATCTTCCTGGGACCGACATTAACGAAGGTGGGCGGCGCCGACGTGCCGACACCGCCCACTTTCGCTCAGAGCGTCAAACACATCCCACCCGACCGGGTGGGTTACGGGGCCACCGGCTCCTTGGAGTCGTCGGACTTGGCCTCGACCGCAGTGTCCTCGGCGGACTCGGCGGCGGGCTCCTCGGCCGCGCCGAAGAGCTCGGAGAGGTCGACGGTGTTGCCCTCGGCGTCGGTCACGGTCGCCTGGCGCACCACCGAAGCCAGCGCCTTGCCGCGGCGCACGTCGGCGAAGATCGCGCCGAGCTGGCCGGACTGCTGGGCCCGCTGCACGTACTCGTCCGGGCTGATGCCGAAGCGCTGCGCCTGGTAGATGATCCGCTCGGTCAGCTCGGCGTCGCTGACCTGCACGCCCTCGGCCTCGGCGATGGCGTCGAGGACGAGCTGCGTCTTGACCGACTTCTCGGCCTCGGCGCGCAGTTCGGCGTCGAAGTCCTCGCGGGTCTTGTCCTGGGTGGCGAGGTACTCGTTCAGCTTGGCCTCGTCGTGCTCGAACGGGTGCACCGCGTCGTGCTGGCGGGACTCCACCTCGGCCTCGAGGACCTTGTCGGGCAGCGGGACCTCGACGACCTCGAGCAGCGCGTCGAGGACCTTGTCGCGGGCCTGCACGCCCTGCTGCATCTTCTTCACCCGGGAGAGCCGCTCACGCAGGTCGCCGCGCAGCTCCTCGATGGTGTCGTACTCGCTGGCCAGCTGGGCGAAGTCGTCGTCGGCCGCAGGCAGCTCGCGGACCTTGACCGACTGCACGGTCACCGACACCTCCGCGTCCTGGCCCGCGAACTCGCCCGCGACCAGCTTGGTGGTGAAGGTCTTGGTCTCCCCCGCCGCGGCACCGACCAGCGCCTCGTCGATGCCGTCGATCAGCTCGCCGGAACCGACCTGGTAGGACAGGCCGCTGGTCTTGGCCTCCTCGACCTCCTGGCCGTCCACAGTGGCCGACAGGTCGACGGAGACGAAGTCGCCGTCCTCGACCGGGCGGTCGGCACCGGTGAGGGTGCCGAACCGGGCGCGCAGCTCGTCGAGCTGCTCGTCGACCTCGGCGTCGGTGAGCTCGACGTCCTCGACGGACACGGAGAACTCGCCGAAGGCCGGGAGGGTGATCTCCGGGCGGACGTCGACCTCGGCGGTGAACGCCAGGTGGTCGTTGTCCTCCAGCTTGGTGACCTCGATGTCGGGCTGACCCAGCGCGTGGATCGAGCCCGCGTTCACGGCCTCCATGTACTTGGCCGGGATCGCCTCGTTGATCACCTCGTCCAGGATCGGCGCGCGGCCGATGCGGGACTCGATGACCCGGGCGGGGGCCTTGCCGGGGCGGAAGCCCGGGATGCGGACCTGGCTCGCGAGCTTGCGGTAGGCGCGGTCGAAGTTCGGCTTGAGCTCGTCGAACGGCACCTCGACGTTGATCCGGACTCGCGTCGGGCTCAGCTGCTCGACGGTGCTCTTCAACGTGGTCTCCTCGTGCGACTGACTGGACTGCTGTGGGGTTGCCTGACCCGCGGCGGGCGTGCGGACCGGGGCCCGCTGGCGCGTCGGCCCGATACCACGGCCGGGATCAGCCCCCGAGTCTAGGCGAGCTTGCCCAGGTCGGGCCGCGCCGGGGTGGCGATGTCCGCCCCGAGGCGGTCCAGGGTGCGCACCGCCCGCCTAGTGGAGCCGGTCACCTCGACCATCGCGATGACGTGGTCGACGCCGGACCTGCGCGCGGAGTCGCGCAGGCGGGCGGTGCAGTGGTCCGCGTCACCTACCGGGTGAAGGTCGCACAGGTACCGCGCGTACGCCACTGGATCACGGCCGGGACCGGGCCTGCCGTCGACCGGGACGTGCGCGGCGAGGCCGTCGGCGAGCCAGCCGGGCGCGGTGGCCATGACCTCGGCGACGGCCTGCTCCCGGGTGTCGGCGACGTGCGCGACGACGGTGGAGATGTGGTCGGCGCCCGCGGGCCCGCCGCGGGCGCGGTAGTGGTCGACGAAGGCGCGCTTTTCGTCGTCGGTCATGTGCATGCCCAGGAGCATGGGGAGGCCCTGCGCGGCGGCGAGTTCCACCGACGCGGTCGAGGTGCAGGCGAGGTGGACCGGTGGCGGCGCGGCGGGCGCGGGGACCATCGGGACCTCGCGGAAGGGGAAGGCCGGTGTTCCCTCGACGACGGCGTGCGCCAGCGCTTTCCGCAGCAGGGCCAGGGATTCGGGGAAACCGCGTTCGTAGCGGTCGAGGGACGAGCCGAACACCTCCAGGTCCACCCACGGGCCGCCGCGACCGACGCCGAGCCGGAAGCGGCCACCGGAGACGGCGGCGAGCAGGCGGGCGCGTTCGGCGAGGGCTACGGGGTGGGTGGTGGAGAGCACGCTCACCGCGGTGCCGACGTCGACGCGGTGGGTGCGGCCGAGGAGGAAGCCCGCGAGGGTGGTCGCGTCGGGGCAGGTGCCGTAGGGCATGAAGTGGTGTTCGGCGAACCACACGTCGGACAGGCAGGCGCGCTCGGCGGCGGTGCCGATGGCGACCGCCCGTTCCAGCGCGTCGAGGTCGGACTGGCCGGGGAAGCGGGCGGCGAGGACGAAGGCTCCGAGTTTCACCCTGGTCCGATACCGACCGGGGGACGCCCGGGGCAAGGGGCGTCCGGGGGACAGCGACTGGGCCGAACCGGTGGCGTCCGGTTCGGGGTCTTGTCCGGTGTTCAACAGGGCGGTACGCAGTACCAAAGGCAGTACCCCGACGGTGTGGAGGTGCGGATGTCTCTGGATGTGCCCGCGGACCTGTTGGCGCGCGCGGAGGCGGGGCCGGTGGACGACGCGGAGTTCGTCGCGTGCGTCCGCGACTCGCTGCCCTACGCCTGGCAGGTGATCTCGGCCGTGGCGACCTCGGTCGACGAGACCGGCTTCGCCGATCACGAGACCCCGCCGCCCAGCGAGGCCGAGCGCGGGCAGCTGCTGCGCGCCCTGGCGTCGGACTCCATCCGGGGCGGCCTGGAGCGGCACTTCGGCGTGAAGCTGGCGTTCCAGAACTGCCACCGGGTGGCCGCGTTCACCCCGTCCGCGGTCGACAGCGACCGGTACCGGGCGTTCATCTCCCCGCGCGGCCAGCTGCTCAACCAGTCCCCCGAACTGCGCGACTGCTGAGCGGTCGGCACCTGGACCCGGCAGGGGGTGTCGGCACTCCCAGCGGGATGCGACCTCCCGCTCCGCGCCCCCTGCCATCTCCCCGACCGACGCCCGCTGGTCCAGCGTCACGGAACCACGTTCGCCCAGGTGAGAAGCTCGCACCATGGGGGTCTGGGGGCTCGGGCCCCCAGAATGACAGACGGGCGACACGGTCTGCGACCTCCGCAGACACGTGCCGCCCATCGTCCGTCGGGCTGACAGGATTTGAACCTGCGACCCTCCGCTCCCAAAGCGGATGCGCTACCAAGCTGCGCCACAGCCCGTAAACTCATGGCCCCTAGGGGCCGTACACCACTAGCCTAGCGGGGCACGCTAGGCTGTTTTCCGCACGGGGCGAAGATGCCTCTATGCGGGCGTAGCTCAATGGTAGAGCCCTAGTCTTCCAAACTAGCTACGCGGGTTCGATTCCCGTCGCCCGCTCTCTTAACGGCCGGACCTTCTCGGGGTCCGGCCGTTTTGTGCGCTTGGGACCGTTCCCAACCGGATGGACACTGGGAACGGCGTCCACCCACCGGACAGCCTCCGGGATAAGTGGCCCACGCCACAGCCAGCCGGGTGATTTCCGGGTGGTCCGGACCAAGAACGGATCAATGCCCGTGGTGCCGCCGCGGTGGAGTCGGTAGGCAGGAGCCATGTCGCAATCCAGCCATCTCGACCTCGACACCAGACCCCTGTCCCCCCTCGACCCGCCCGGCCCCGGTGGTGTGCGACGCACCGCGGTCGGGGCGGGCATCCTCGTCCTCGACGACGCCGGGCTGCTGCTAATGCTGCGCAGCCGCGACGGCCACCGGCTGCCCGGCGGCCCGCAGCCCGCCCGCGAGACCCTGCCGAACGCGGCCGTGCGCGCCGTGGAGGAGCGGACCGGGGTGCTGACCCGGATCACCGGCCTGGTCGGCGTCTACAGCGACGCCAGCGAGCCGTGGAGCGCGGAGCTGGCGGTGTGCTTCCGCGGTCGCCCGGTGGAGGGTCGGCTGCGGGTCGGCACGGCGGTGTGGGTGGAGCCGGAGCGGCTCGCCGACCTGGGCGTGCCCGAGGCGACCAGGCTGGTCGTCGAACACGGACTCGACGACCACCCCGACGCCTACTTCATCTGATTCCCACCGGTTTCCCAGTCCCCAAAGGCAGCGTCAGCGGAACGCCGGGCGCGGTGGGCGGCGGGCGTACTCGAACTCCAGCAGCGGCCGTCCGTCGCCGAAGTCGCGTTCGCGGATCAGCCCGGACTCGGCGAAGCCCGCCCGGGTGTAGAAGCGGCGGGCCCGGGTGGCCCCGGCCAGTGTCCACAGGCGCACGCGGCGGAAGTCGGCGGTGCCCGCCCAGACCTCGTCCAGCAGGGTCTGGGCGACGCCGCTGCCCCAGGCGTCCGGGTGCGCGTAGATCGCGTGCAGCTGGGCGTCGTGCGGGTTGTCCGGGTGCCTGCCGTACCAGGCGAAGGCGACCACCCGGTCGCCGCGCTCGGCGACGAGCACCACGCCGTCCGGCCCGAGTTCGGCCATCCTGGTGGCCCACATGGCGCGGCGGCGCGCGACGAAGACCGCGTGCCAGCGGCTCTCGAACAGGTCGCGGTAGGCGACCCGCCAGGCCTCGGCGTGCACGTCGCCGACCCCGGCGGCGTCGTCGGCGCCCGCTTCCCGGATCAGCACCGGGGCGCCGACCCTCACCACGCACCCGCCTCGGCGTCACCACCGACGAGCTGGGCTTTCCCCTTGAGACCGGCAACGGCCGGGACTGCCGTGCGATTCCCCATGCCGACCACCATATCGGGCCTGTCACGGGGGCTATACGACAAACGGCACGCCCCCGGGCCGGTAATCGCGGTGAAACCCGGCGCGCCGGTGGGGCGCGGGCGGAAAGGTGTGGCGGCAGCGCCGGTTCTGGCGTAGACAAACTGCTCTGTGGACACCTACACACTGCGCGAACTGACCGCCGACGACTTCCCCGCGGTCGTGGACCTGCTGGGCCGCGCCTTCCTCATCGAATACGACTCCGGGGCGATCGCCGAGAAGGACGCGTCGTTGTTCGGCAGTTCGCGCAACCTCGGCGCCTTCGACGGCGGGCGGCTCGTGGGGAACCTGCGCGTGCTGCCCCGCGAGGTCAGCGTGCCGGGGCGCGGGCTGGTGCCCTTCGACGGCATCTCCATGGTCGTCGTGGCGTCGGACCACCGCAGGCGCGGCCTGCTGAACCGGCTGATGCGCGAGACGCTGACCGAGGCGGGGACGCCGCTGGCCGGGCTGTGGGCGTCGGAGGCGCAGATCTACGGCCGCTTCGGCTTCGGCACCGCGTCGGAGGCGACGGAGTTCGAGGTCCCCGCGGGCGCGGCGTTCCGGCCGGAGATCGCGCCGGACGTGTCGTCGGTGCGCGAACTGCCCCGCGACGAGGCGATGGCGGCGGTCCGGGAGACCTACGCCAGGTTCGCCGAGCGCACCCCCGGGGTGCTGGGCCGGGAGGGCGCCCACTGGGACGCGCACTACTTCGAGGCGGGCAAGCCGGGCGTCAACCCGCGGCGCTTCGCCGTCCACCCCGACGGCTACGCGACCTTCCGCACCACCGTCAACTGGGGCGATCGCGGCCCGGACGGCCTCCTGGAGCTGCACGAGCTGGTGGCGCTGACCCCGGACGCCTACGCGGGACTGTGGCGCTACGCGCTCGACGTCGACCTCGTCGGCACGGTCACCGCGCTCGGCGCCACCGACGAGCTCCTGCCGCTGCTGCTGGCGAACCCGCGCGCGGCGGTGCGCAAGACCCACCACGCGCTGCACGTCCGGCTCACCAGGGTGCCCGAGGCGCTGGCTTTGCGCACGTACGCGGCCGACGCGGACGTGGTCGTCGAGCTGGCCGACGAGTTCTGCCCGTGGAACGCGGGCCGGTGGCGGCTCGGGATCTCCGGCGGCGAGGCGACCGTCGCGGCCACGACCGACCCGGCCGACCTGTCGACGAGCAGCACCGAGCTGGGCGCGGCTTTCCTCGGCGGCACCCGGCTGGCCGCGCTGGCCGCCGCCGGACGTGTCCAGGAGCACACCCCGGGCGCCGTGACCGTCCTTTCCCGCGCCTTCCAGGGTGATCGGGACCCGTTCTGCGGCGAGGTGTTCTAGCTCGATCGGCTGACTCACACCGGCGGGCGGGAACCTCGGCGGTGCCGTGCGGCGTTGTTCTGGGAAACGGGCATTCCGCAAGGAGGCGCAATGGGTGCCGTCGTGGTCGTAGTGGTGATCCTGGCCGTGGTGGCGCTCGGCCTGGTGGTGGTGCGCAACCAGGGCCAGGCCAAGGCCCGGCGGCTGGCGGACGCGCAGGCCGAGGCCCGGCGCTGGGTGGAGCGGCTGGGCGGGCAGGTGGTGAACCTGTCCGGCAGCGACGAGCCGTCCCGGCAGGCGCTGGCCGACGCGTCCGAGCGGTACACCGCGGCCGGGTCGCAGATGGAGCAGGCCCGCACGCCGGAGCAGTGCGCGCTGGTGACGAAGACGGCCATGGAGGGGCTGTACTACGTCCGGGCCGCGCGGCTGGCGATGGGCCTGGACCCGGGGCCGGAGCTGCCGGTGGACCGCGAGGCCGAACGCGCGGGTCGGGTCGAGGAAGACCGCAGGGTGTCGGTCGAGGGCCACGACTACCACGCCTCGCCGCACGCGGGGCAGGGCACGCCGTACTACTACCCGGGCGGGCGCGTCGCGGGGCGGCCGGTGCCGCAGGGCTGGTACAGCGAGCCGTGGTGGAAGCCCGCGCTGGTGGCGGGCGCCTGGGGCGTCGGGTCGATGGTGCTGTTCAGCGCGATGTTCTCGGGTATGGCGGGCATCCCGGACGCGGCGGCCTGGGAGGCGGGCTACGACGCCGGGCAGGCGGACGCGATGTCCGACTTCGACCAGGGCGGCGACGTCGGCGGCGACCAGGACTTCGCGGGCGGCGGCGATTTCGGCGGTGGCGGGGACTTCGGCGGCGGCGGGGACTTCGGCGGGGGCGACTTCTTCTAGCCCCGGCTCAGGCCGGTTGGCAGGTCGGGCACCAGAAGTTGTTGCGAGCCACCAAGACCTCGGTGCGGATCTCCGTGCCGCAGATCAGGCAGGGCAGCCCGGCGCGGCGGTAGACGTAGACCTCGCCGCCGTGCCGGTCCTGCCGCGGCGCGCGACCAGTCGCCTCCGGCAGGTGTTCGTCCCGGACGGTGTCGATGCGTCCTCTGTGGACACCCAACTCCATCAGCGCGACCAGGTCCGACCACATGTCGTCCCACAGCGCGCGGTCCAGGGACTTGCCGGGCGTCATGGGGTGGACGCCGTGCCGGAACAGCAGTTCGGCGCGGTAGACGTTGCCGACGCCCGCGATGACCGCCTGGTCCATCAGCAGGACCGCGATGGCCGAGCGGGAGCGGGAAACGCGGTCCCACACCCGTTCCTGGTCCGCGTCCGCGCGCAGCGGGTCCGGGCCGAGGCGGGCGTGCAGCGCGTCCACCTCGACGCCGGTGAGCACCTCGCAGCGGGTCGGGCCGCGCAGGTCCGTCCAGTGCGTGCGGCCGACCAAGCGCATGCGGACCTGGCCGACCGGGTCCGCCGCGGGCAGTGCCGACTCGGCGAAGGTGCCGTAGAGGCCCAAGTGCACGTGGACGACGCGGTCTTCGCCGTAGACGTGGAACAGGTGCTTGCCGTGCGCCTCGGCGCGCCGCAGGACCTGGCCGTCGACCAGAGCGGCGTCCGCGGCGAACCGGCCCTGCGGGCTGGTGACCCGGACCGCGGTGCCCGCGTAGCGCTCGTGGTGCAGGCGGGCCAGGCGGTGGAGGGTGTGGCCCTCGGGCACGGCGCTACGCCGAGGGGAGGGCCGGGGGCTCGCCGGTGCGCTCGTACTCGCTCAGCAGGTTGATCCGGCGGATGTGCCGCTCGTCCTGGGAGAACGGGGTGCCGACGAAGGCGTCGACGATGGCGAAGGCGATCTCGGTGGTGTGCATGCGCGCGCCGAGCCCGATGACCTGGGCGTCGTTGTGCTCGCGGCACAGCTTGGCGATCTCCGGGCTCCAGGCCAGCGCGGCGCGGATGCCGGGGACCTTGTTGGCCGCGATCTGCTCGCCGTTGCCGGAGCCGCCGAGCACGACGCCCAGGCTGCCCGGGTCGGCGGCCACGCGGCGCGCGGCCTCGACGCAGAAGGGCGGGTAGTCGTCGAGGGCGTCGTAGGCGTGCGGACCGACGTCGACGACGTCGTGGCCCGCCGCGGCGAGGTGGTCGGCGAGCAGGGCCTTCAGTTCGAAGCCCGCGTGGTCGGAACCCAGGTAAACGCGCACGGCGCCAGAGTCTGCCATCCACCACCCGGCGGTACCCAAGCGGGCGAACCCGGGCGTGTCCCGGGTAACAGCGGCCCCCGGTGCGGCGACGGCACTCCCATGACCGAAGTGCAGACGGCGCGGTCCGTCGCGGGCGTGGACGGTATGCCCGGTGGGTGGGTGGTCGCCACCGTGCGGCCGGACCGGTCGGTCCAGTGGGCCAGCGCGCGGACCGCGGCCGAGGTGGTCGACCTCACCGCGGAGTGCGCCGCGGTCGGGGTGGACATCCCGATGGGCTTGTCGGACAAGGGTTTGCGCGCCTGCGACATCGAGGCGCGGCTGCGGCTGGGCAACGCGCGGGCGTCGGTCTTCTACGCGCCGGTGCGCGCCGTGCTGTCCGCGACGACGTACTCGCAGGCGTGCGACATCTCGGCGGCGTGGACCACGATGGGCCACCGGATCAGCAAGCAGACGTGGGCGATCCTGCCCCGGATCCGGGACTGGGACGCGCTGCGGGCGGACGACCGGGTCGTCGAAGTTCACCCGGAAGTGAGCTTTCGGGCGCTCGCCCCGGAGGTCGAGTTCGCCTCCAAGCGCACCGCGATCGGGCTCGGCCAGCGGGTGGCCGCGCTGCGCGGGTTCGTCGACGCCGCGGGCGCGATGACCGGCGCGCCCGCCCCGGCGGGGCCGGACGACGCGATGGACGCGCTGGTCGCGGCGTGGTCCGCGACGCGCTGGTCGGACCGCACGGCGGAGGTCCTCGGCGGCGAACCCGACCCGTCGACCGGCCAGCCGATGCGGATGGTCGTGTAATGGAGCGCACTTCGGGTAGAACCGGCGAATGAGGTGGATCGAAGTCGCGGACCGGGTGTACGCCCGGCGCTACGAAGAACTCGACCAGACGCTCGGTCTCGTGATCGGCGACGAGCGCTGCCTGGTCATCGACACCGGGACCGACGAGCACCACGGCGCCGAGTGGGCCGCGGCCATCCGGGGGTTGACCGCGCTGCCGTGGACCGTGGTGATCACCCACGCGCACTGGGACCACTTCTTCGGCACCGCCGCCTTCGGCGACGCCCCGGTCCTGGCGCATCCCCGCTGCACGACCGAAATGCGCGAGCACGGCGGGGTGCAAGCCGAGAAGTGGGCCGCGAAGTACCGCGTGGACGGGCGGGACGAGGTGGCGGAGCGCCTGCTCTCCGCGCGGCTCGTCCTGCCGACCGAGGAGATCGCGGACTCCGTCGAGGTGGACTTGGGTGGGCGGGTGGTCTCGCTGGTGCACCCCGGTCGCGGGCACACCGACAACGACCTCATCGCGCACGTGCCCGACGCGGGTGTGGTGTTCGCTGGCGACACCGTGGAACAGGGCGCGCCGCCGTCGGTCGGCGAGGACTCGTACCCGCTGGAGTGGCCCGCCGCGCTGGACACCCTGCTCGGCCTGGATCCCCGGACCGTGGTTCCCGGGCACGGTGAGCCAGTGGACGCCGAGTTCGTGCTGGCGCAGCGCGCGGAGATCGCCGGGCGGTCGGACCGCTAGCGCTGGATCGACTTCACCTCGGTGAACTCCTCGAGCCCGTGGCGGCCGAGTTCGCGGCCGTTGCCGGACTGCTTGTAGCCGCCGAACGGCGCCACCGGGTTGAACGCGCCGCCGTTGATGTCGACCTGCCCGGTGCGCAAGCGCTTGGCGACCGCCAGCGCGCGCTCCGGGTCGGCGCTGAAGACCGCGCCTGCCAGGCCGTAGATCGTGGCGTTGGCGATCGACACGGCCTCGTCCTCGGTGCGGTACGGCAGGATCGACAGCACCGGGCCGAAGATCTCCTCTTGTGCGATGCGCATGTCTTGGCGCACACGGGAAAACACCGTCGGCGGCACGTACGCGCCCGTAGTGGGCAGGTGGCTGATGTCGGCCTGGTACGCGAGTTCGGCCCCGTCCGCCACGCCCGTGCGGAGGTAGCCCAGCACGCGGTCGCGTTGCGCGGCGGAGGCCATCGGGCCGATGCGGGTGGCCTCGTCGCGGGGGTGCCCGACGGTGTAGCGGGCAGCGGCCGCGGCGGCGAGCGCCGCTGCCTCGTCGTGCCGGTCCTCGGGCACCAGCAGCCGGGTCCACGCCGTGCAGGTCTGGCCGCCGTTGACGAACGCGTTGGCGACGCCGATCTTCACGGCGCGCGGCAGGTCGGCGTCGTCGAGGACGACGTTGGCGGACTTGCCGCCCAGTTCCAGCGCGACCCGCTTGACCGTGGCCGCCGCGACCGCGGCCACCCGGCGGCCCGCCGCGGTCGAACCGGTGAACGACACCATGTCCACGCGCGGGTGCGCGGCGATGGCCTCACCGACGACCTGGCCGGTGCCGTGCACCAGGTTGACCACGCCGTCCGGCACGCCCGCGACGGCGAGCACGGACAGGAACAGGTTGGCGTTGAGCGGCGCGACCTCGCTCGGCTTGAGCACGACCGTGTTGCCCGCGGCCAGCGCGGGCACGACCTTCGCGACGATCTGGTGCAGCGGGTAGTTCCACGGCGTGATCGCGCCGACCACGCCGACGGGTTCGCGCAGGACCAGCGAGTTCCCGATCTCCTCGCTGAACCGGTAGCCGCTCTCCAGCAGGTCCACGACCCCGGCGGCGGTGGCGATCGGCAGCCCGGCTTGGAGCTTCACCGCGAAGCCGAGCGGTGCGCCCATCTCGCTGGAGATCGTCGACGCGATGGTGTCGCGGTGGGCGGACAGGCCGTTGACGACCCGCCGGATGATCGCGGCCCGGTGCGCGGGGTCGGTGGCCGACCAGGGGCCGAAAGCCTCTGCCGCGGCGGCGACGGCGGTGTCCACATCGGCCGCGGTGCCCGCGGGGACGGTCGCGAAAACCCCGCCGGTGGCCGGGTCGACCACCTCGATCCGCTCCCCCGCCTGCTCGATCACCCGGCCGCCGATGACGTGCCCGATCTCCCGGCTGAGGTCGACACCCGCCATGGTTCCTCCCGCACTTGTGACACTCATCCGCACCTACGGGGGTCAGAGTGTCACATCGGGGTGCGGGAGCGCACGCACGAGATGAGCCGCGCACGGCGCACCGGACAATCGGCGCGCCGCGCGCGGCTCACTCCCCCCGGCCGGAAAGCGGACCGGACCACTTGAGACGGTCGAACCGGACTAGTCGAACTTCAGCTCACCGGTGCGGCTGCGCTTGAGCTCGAAGAACTTCGGGTAGGACGACAGCAGGACCGCGCCGTCGAAGACGTTGAGCGCGTCCTGGCCGCGCGGGATCTCGGTGAGGACCGGGCCGAAGAAGGCCACCCCGTTGACGTGGATGGTCGGCGTGCCGACGTCCTGGCCGACCGGGTCCATGCCCTCGTGGTGGGACTTGCGCAGCGCCTCGTCGTACTCGGTGCTGGTGGCGGCGTCGATCAGGTCGGCGGGCAGGCCCGTGTCCGCCAGCGCGCCCTTGATGGCCTCCAGGTAGTCCTTGACGCCCTGGTTGTGGATCCGGGTGCCCAGCGCGGTGTACAGGTCGCGCAGGACCTCGTCGCCGTGCCGCTGGGCGGCGGCGATGGCGACGCGGACCGGCCCCCAGCCCTTGGCCAGCGATTCGCGGTACTGCTCGGGCACGTCACGGCCCTCGTTGAGCACCGACAGGCTCATCACGCGGAAGCTCAAGTCGAGGTCGCGGTGCTGCTCGACCTCCAAGATCCACCGGGAGGTGATCCAGGCGAACGGGCAGATCGGGTCGAAGTAGAAGTCGACCTTGGTCTGCCCGGTGGACGCAGGTGCGGTCATCAGGTCTCTCCCAGTTGTGCTCTTCGCCGCTCACGACCGGCGCGCGAACGGCCCCAACACCACCAACACGCGGCTTCTGGGAAAGCTTCCCGCGCCTCCTCGACACCATCGGCCCGCACGGCGTGATTGGATGCCATTGTCAGTAACGCACCAACCCTGCTATCTCTGCCCTGGTATCCCCAGTCCGACCGACGAGTTCGCCGAGGTGTTCGAGTGGCCGCGCCCAACCTGACCCGAGACCAAGCCCAACAGCGGGCCGCGCTGCTGCAGGTGGCGTCGTACTCCATCGAGTTGGACCTCACCGACGGCCTCGGCCAGCCGGGCGAGGCGACTTTCGGCTCGCGCAGCACGATCCGCTTCACCGGGACCGAACCGGGCGCGGAGACCTTCATCGACATCGTCGCCGAGTCGGTGCTCTCCGCCGAGCTCAACGGCGTCGCGCTCGACGTCTCCGGCTACACCCAGGAAACCGGCCTCCGGCTGCCGGATCTCGCCGCGGACAACGTGTTGACCGTCACGGCGACCTGCCTGTACACCAACACCGGCGAGGGCCTGCACCGGTTCGTCGACCCGGTGGACAAGGGCGTCTACCTCTACACGCAGTTCGAGACCGCCGACGCCAAGCGGATGTTCGCCTGCTTCGACCAGCCCGACCTGAAGGCGACCTACCACATCGCGGTCGTCGCGCCGGAGTCGTGGAAGGTCATCTCCAACTCCGCCGCCGCCGCGGTCGAGCCGGTCGACGGCGTGGAAGGCGTCTCGCGGCACGAGTTCGAGACCACCAAGCCGATGTCGACCTACCTGGTCGCGCTCGTGGCGGGCCCCTACGCCGAATGGCGCGACGAGTACACCGACGAGCACGGCACGATCCCGCTCGGCCTGTACTGCCGCGCGTCGCTGGCCGAGCACATGGACGCCGAGCGGCTGTTCACCGAGACCAAGCAGGGCTTCGGCTTCTTCCACGACAACTTCGGCGTGCCGTACCCGTTCGGCAAGTACGACCAGTGCTTCGTACCGGAGTTCAACGCGGGCGCCATGGAGAACGCGGGCTGCGTGACCTTCCTGGAGGACTACGTCTTCCGCAGCCGGGTCACCCGCTACGCCTACGAGCGCCGCTGCGAGACCGTGCTGCACGAGATGGCGCACATGTGGTTCGGCGACCTGGTCACCATGCGCTGGTGGGACGACCTGTGGCTCAACGAGTCCTTCGCCACCTGGGCCAGCGTCCTGGCGCAGGCCAACGTGACCGAGTACGAGCACGCCTGGACCAGCTTCGCCAACATCGAGAAGTCCTGGGCCTACCGGCAGGACCAGCTGCCGTCCACGCACCCGGTCGCCGCGGACATCCCGGACGTGCAGGCGGTCGAGGTCAACTTCGACGGCATCACCTACGCCAAGGGCGCCAGCGTCCTCAAGCAACTGGTGGCCTACGTCGGCCTGGACAACTTCCTGTCCGGGCTGCGGGTGTACTTCGCCAAGCACGCCTGGGGCAACGCGACGCTGTCGGATCTGTTGGGGGCGTTGGAAGAGGCGTCCGGCCGCGACCTGTCGTGGTGGAGCGCGCAGTGGCTGGAGACCACCGGCCTCAACTCGCTGCGCGCCCGGTTCGACGTCGACGCGGACGACAAGTTCACCGAGTTCGCGGTGCTGCAGGGCGGTGCCAAGCCGGGCAAGGGCGAGCTGCGCACGCACCGCGTCGCGATCGGCGTCTACGACGACGTCGACGGCAGGCTGGTGCGCACGCACCGCGTCGAGATCGACGTGTCCGGTGAGCGCACGGACGTCCCCGACCTGGTCGGCGCCGCGAGCGGCAAGCTGGTCCTGGTCAACGACGACGACCTCACCTACTGCACCATGCGGCTGGACCCGGGCTCGCTGACCACGCTGATCGACCGGATCGGCGACATCACCGAGCCGCTGCCCCGCACGCTGTGCTGGTCGGCCGCCTGGGAGATGACCCGCGAGGCCGAGCTGAAGGCCCGCGACTTCGTCACCCTGGTCTGCCACGGCCTGGCCGCCGAGACCGAGGTCGGTGTCGTGCAGCGGCTGCTGCTGCAGGCGCAGACGGCTCTGGGCTCGTACGGGGACCCGCAGTGGGTGCCGCGCGGCTGGCAGCAGTTCACCGACCGCATCCTGGCGCTGGCGCTGGCCGCGGAAGCCGGTTCGGACCACCAGCTGGCGTTCGTCAACTCGCTGACCGGCTCGGTGCTCGACGAGGCCAAGCTGGCCACCCTGCGCGGCTGGCTGGACGGCTCCGCGCCGCTGGCCGGTCTGGTGGTCGACACCGACCTGCGCTGGCGGCTGCTGCACTCGCTGGTCGCGCACGGCGCGGCCGCGGAGTCCGAGATCGACGCCGAGCTCCAGCGCGACTCGACGGCGGCCGGTCGGCGGCAGGCGGAGATCGCCCGGTCGCTGCGGCCGACCGAGGAGGGCAAGGCCGAGGCCTGGCGCCGCGCGATCCACGACGACGACCTGCCGAACGCGATCAACGAGGCGATCATCGCGGGCTTCTCGCACCCGTCGCAGCGACCGCTGCTGGCGTCCTACGCGCCGCGCTACTTCGCCGACGTGGCGGACGTGTGGGCCCGCCGGTCGAGCGAGCGGGCGCAGTCGGTCGCCCTCGGCCTGTTCCCGGCGTGGGCGGTCACCCGGTCCACGGTGGAGTCCGCGGACGAGTGGCTGGCAGGCGAGGACCACCCGCCCGCGCTGCGGCGGCTGGTCTCCGAGGGCCGCGCGGGCATCCTCCGCGCGCTGGCGGCCCGGGAGTTCGACGGTTCCTGACCGGAGGCACAGGGCCCGCGACCGCCGGTCGCGGGCCCTTTTCGTTGCTGGACAAGCAAAAGGCCCGGACCAGAGCGGTCCGGGCCGGTTCGCTGTCGTGCGCCGTCAGCGCCGGGGGGCGTGGCCCGCCTGGTCCGCCAGCATGCGCAGGGCGCTCACCAGGCCACCGATCAGGTCGCCCTCCTTGAAGGAGGCCACCATGCTCATGACGGCCAGGTTGCAGCCCCGGTCGGTCAGCCTGCGGGACGACTCGGTGCCGGTGACGATCTCCACCCGGCGCTTGCCCGGGGAGACCGCGATCAGGACCGCGTCCGCCGAGTCGGGGATGGTCGCGTGCAGCTCCTCCGCCCGGTCCCGGGAGTCGTTGCCCAGGTCGCCGAGGTAGACGCTGAAGGCGATGCCGGTGGCCCGGGAGGCCAGGGTCAGCGCCTCGTCCAGCCGGGTGAGCTGGACGGTGTTGAACGGCAGACCCGGGGGCGCGACCTCCTTCTGCCGGGCGACGGAGATCCGGCCGCTGGCCGTGCGGGCCGCGCCGTAGCCGTGCTCCGGGTCCTCGAGGACCGTGTCGGCGGTGTTGCGGTGGGCGAGTTCACCAGCCACCACGAGCACCTCCCTTCGCGGTGCGCACCGGCTGGGCCGGGGCGTCGTTGTGCGGGGTGTGGTGGGCGGCGTGCGCCGCACCGAGCCCGGCGGGGTTGGCGGTCCACCACACGGGCTCGTGCTCCCACTCCTGGCCGGGGCGGTAGCGCGGGGCCTTGGCGAACTTCTCGCGCAGCGTCAACAGGGCGATCACGCCGTAGATGGCCAGCGGGATCGCCGCGAAGACGAGAAGGGTCTCGACGAGCGTCACAGCGGATACGGTAGCCGACAGGCGCGTGACCGGCCGCGAGACCTCCGGCTGGGACCTACCCCGGTGACCCCGGGGTGTGAACACCGCTCCGGGTGGGCAACCCGGTGGTCGCACCGCGTGAGTGGTTGGTGCTCTCCTGGTAAGGCTGCTGCGCCGAGTGCCGTCCTCGGGGGTAGCGCTTTCTGCCTATCGACAAGGGGCGAACGGCCCCAAACCAGCAGGTTGCAGCCCTTGGGAGGGCCGGACGTCTTGTCCGTTACCGATCTGCGCCATAGCTTTCACCTGTACGGCCCTTGCGAAGACGACCTTCCGCTCTCCAGACGCGCAACCGCCCTCAGGAGGCCACTCCATGTACACCATCGCTTCCCGCCACGCGGACAAGATCATCACCCAGATGGCTGACAAGACGCAACAGGGTGGCCGAATGCTGATGGGTACTCGCGCGACCCGGGGAACCCGGGTCACCGCCGCCGAGCGTGGCACGAGAGTGACCCGCGGCACCAGGGTCACGTCCCAGGACCGGGGCACCCGGGTGACCGCACTGCTCGAGAGCGGCACGCGGGTGACGTTCCTGCCGGAGAGCGGCACCCGGGTCACCAGGGGAACCAGGGTGACCCGCGGTACCCGCGTCACCTCGCTGCTGGAGTGCGGCACCCGCGTCACCCGGGGTACGCGCGTCACCCGGGGCACCCGCGTGACCTCGCGGCTCGAAGCGGGGACGCGCGTCACCCGGGGTACCCGGGTCACGGCGCTGCTGGAGTGCGGTACCCGGGTCACCTCGCTGGTCGACCGGGGCACGCGCGTCACGCGCGGCACCCGGGTGACCCGCGGCACCAGGGTCACCGCGGGCACCCGCGTCACGGCCGCCTAGGCGGCGGGTTCGCCCAGGTAGGGCAGCCACAGCGGATCGGTGTCCACGACACCGGCCAGCAGCCGCCAGTGCGCGCCGCGCGGGGCGTTGGGGACCACGCGCAGGCGCCAGCCCAGCTCGGCGAGCATCTTGTCCGCCTTGCGGTGGTTGCACTTGGCGCAGCAGGCGACGCAGTTCTGCCACGTGTGCTGACCCCCGCGGCTGCGCGGGACCACGTGGTCTATCGTCTCCGCGCGGCCACCGCAGTAGGCGCAGCGGTACCGGTCGCGGTGCATCAGCCCGGCCCTGGTCAGCGGCACCCGCCCGCGGTAGGGCACGCGGACGTAGCTGCTGAGCCGGATCACCGAGGGGACCACCACGTTCGACGTCGCGGAGTGCACGACCAGACCCGCCGGGTCACCGTGCACGACCTCGGCCTTGCCGCAGACCACCAGCACGACGGCACGGCGCAGCGACAGCGCGGTCAGCGGCTCGAAGGTCGTGTTGAGCAGCAGCACCCGGCGCCTGCCCCACGAGGGGACCGGCGCGGGGACGGCCACGACCGGCGGACCGGTCGGGACGGCCACGACAGCGCTCGGGGCGGCCCTGGCGCGCGTGAGCGCGGGACCCGGGTGACCCGGGTCCGGGCAAAGCTTCGGCCCCGGCGCGTGCCCCGAGGGCGCGCCGGAGCGGGTCGGTTGTCGGTCTGGCACTCGACCACCTCCACCGGTGCTGGCCTAAGTCGACCACAAACCCGACCCGGAACGCACGTGTGTTATGTGACGTGTCCCGGATCGCCCAGCTAAATCACGGTGAACCCACCCGCGGCGCGCAGCCGCCGGGGGCGCCCGGTTCGGGGCGTTCACGCCACCCGGCTATCGTCGCGCTCGATGACTCCCGAGCTGATCCCCGCGCTACTCCCGACCGGGTTCCTCCGCGCCGACCTCCCGTTCATCACGGCGCCGCCGAAGTGCATCACCGAGGACGGCTCGTGGTGCGCCGAGGTGTGGCGGCTGACCGGGAACGAGTGGCTGGCGGCCTCCGCGGGCTGGCTGGTGGCCAAGCCGCTGAAGATCCTGCTGATCTTCGTGGTGGCGTTCCTGATCCGGCTGGCCGTGCGCAGGCTCATCGACAAGCTGACCTCGGGCAACGGCAAGACGCCCGCGCTGCTGCGGCCGCTCAAGGAGCGGGCACCGCAGGCGCTGGGCTCGCTGGTGGTCTCGGAGCGGCGCGCGCAGCGGGCCAGGACCATCGGCTCGGTGCTCAAGTCCGTGGTGACGTTCCTGGTCTACGGGCTGGCGTTCATCCTCGCGCTCGGCGAGCTGGGGGTGCAGCTGGGCCCGATCATCGCCTCGGCGGGCATCGTCGGCGTCGCGCTCGGGTTCGGCGCGCAGAACCTGGTCAAGGACTTCCTGTCCGGGATCTTCATGATGCTGGAGGACCAGTACGGCGTCGGTGACGTGGTGGACGTCGGCGAGGCCAGCGGCACGATCGAGGCGGTCGGACTGCGGGTGACCACGCTGCGTGACGTCAACGGCACCGTGTGGTACGTGCGCAACGGCGAGATCCTCCGGGTCGGCAACTCCAGCCAGGGCTTCGCGGTCGCGGTGGTCGACCTGCCGGTCGGCTACGGCGCGGACGTGGACGCGGTCACCGACCTGCTCGCCAAGGTCATCGGCGACGCGGTGGCGGAGGAGCAGATGTCGGCGGACGTCATCGAGCCGCCGGAGGTGCTCGGCGTGGAGAAGGTGACGCCGGAGAGCATCACCATCCGGATGACCGTCAAGGTCCGGCCGGGCAGGCAGTGGGCCGTGCAGCGGGCGCTGCGGGCGCGGGCGATGGGCGCGATCGAGGAGGCGGGGATCCAGCCGCCGATGGGTCGGCTGTTCCCCCCGACGCCGCCCGCGTAGCGCCGCGTGGGGGAGGATGGGCGCGTGGGCACCCCGAGCGATCCCGAGATCGAGAACTTCTACCAGGCCGTCGGCGGCGAGGAGACATTCCGCCGCATCGTGGCCCGGTTCTACGCCGAGGTGGCCGCCGACGAGATCCTGCGGCCGATGTACCCGGAGGAGGACCTCGGCCCGGCCGAGGAGCGGCTGCGGCTGTTCCTGATGCAGTACTGGGGCGGCCCGCACACCTACTCCGACCGGCGCGGGCACCCGCGGCTGCGGATGCGGCACCAGCCGTTCACCGTCGGCCCGCTCCAGCGCGACGCGTGGCTGCGGTGCATGCGGATCGCGGTGGACGAGGCCGGGCTGTCCGAGCCGCACCGGGAGCGGCTGTGGCAGTACCTGGAAATGGCCGCCAACAGCCTGCTCAACAGCTGGGGCTGACCGGTCCAAGGTCACAGTCCGGCGGTTGGGGCCGTCCGCGCGCCCCGCGATGGCAGGATGGTTCACCGTGCGACGAACCGCCGAGTCCGACCCGACCGGCTCCCCGGTCCCGCCGTGGTGGCAGCGCGCGGTGTTCTACCAGGTCTACGTCCGCTCCTTCGCCGACTCGAACGGCGACGGCGTCGGTGACCTGGAGGGCATCCGCTCCCGCCTCGGCTACCTGGAGCTGCTGGGGGTCGACGCGCTGTGGCTCACCCCGTTCTTCCGCTCCCCGATGGTCGACCACGGCTACGACGTGGCCGACGCCCGCGAGGTCGACCCGCTCTTCGGTGACCTGGAAGCCTTCGACCGGCTGGTGGCCGAGGCGCACGACCACGGCATCAAGGTCACCATCGACGTGGTGCCCAACCACACCAGCGACCGGCACCCGTGGTTCCAGGAGGCCGTGGCCGCGCCGCCGGGCAGCCGCGAGCGCAACCGCTACGTCTTCCGCGACGGCCGGGGAGCCTTACCCCCCAACAACTGGATCAGCGTGTTCGGCGGTCCGGCGTGGACCCGGGTGCCGGACGGCCAGTGGTACCTGCACCTGTTCACCCCGCAGCAGCCGGACCTGAACTTCGACGAGTCCGAGGTGCGCGCGGACCTGGTGCGGACGCTGCGCTTCTGGCTCGACCGCGGCGTGGACGGCTTCCGCGTGGACGTCGCGGACGCGATGGGCAAACCGGCCGGGTTGCCGGACATGCCCGAACACCTGCTGTCGGCGGACCGCTCCGCGACGCACGGACCGCTGGACCCCCGGTTCGACAACGAGGCCACGCACGAGGTGCACCGGCTGATCCGCAAGGTCGCCGACGAGTACCCGGGCACGATGGCCGTCGGCGAGGTCTGGGTCGAGACCGACGAGCAGTTCGCCGGGTACGTCCGGCCGGACGAGCTGCACCTGGCCTTCAACTTCGCCCTGACGCACACCGACTTCGACGCCGACGCGGTCCGCCGGGCCATCGACCACTCGCTCGCGGCGGTGGCCCGGTCCGGCGCACCGGCCACGTGGACGCTGTCCAACCACGACGTCACCCGGCACGTGACCCGCTACGGCGGCGGCGCGCGCGGGATCCGGCGGGCCCGCGCGATGGCGCTGGTGCAGTTGGCGCTGCCGGGCGTGGTGTACCTATACAACGGCGAGGAACTCGGCCTGCCGGACGTCGAACTGCCGGACTGGGCTTTGCGGGATCCGCTGTGGGAGCGCTCCGGTCACGTGGACCGGGGCCGCGACGGGGCGCGGATCCCCTTGCCCTGGGAGGGTTCCGAGCCGCCGTTCGGGTTCTCGACCGGGGCGCCGTGGCTGCCGGTGCCGCCGGAGTGGGCGGCGCTCACGGTCGAGGCCCAGTTGGAGGACCCCGACTCGATGCTGTCGCTGTACCGGGCGGCGTTGGAACTGCGCAAGACCCACGCGGGCTTCGGCGGCACCGAACTGGAGTGGTACGGCGCTCCCCCCGGCTGCTTCGCGTACCGGCGCAAGGGCGGAGGGCTCATCTGTGCGTTGAATACGTCCGACGCGCCGGTTCCGTTGCCCCCCGGTGAGATCTTGTTGTCCTCGGGACCGATGGCGGGCGACGAGCTGCCCCCGGAGACCGCCGTCTGGCTGGTCTGACCGGGGGTTCGCGGTCAGACCAGCAGCGGCAGCAGGGCGTGGCGGCGGCGGACCACCGCGCCGTAGCGGGCGTCCAGGCGGAGCCAGGAGTCCGTGGCGGTGACGCGGATGTGGTCGTCGTCGGAGTCGGTGAGGAAGCCCATGCCCGAGAGGGCGAACAGGCACCGCAGCGGGACCTTGATCTCCAGGCCGTCGCCGGTCACCGTCAGCACCGTCTGGTCCAGCAGCGACGCGGGCGGGGTGCCCTGGGGGCCGGTGTTCTCCCGCGCGACCGCGATCCCCTTGTCCGCCAGCTCCGCCACGGCCTTGGCAGGCAGGTGGTCCACGACCTGCCAGTGGCGGGTGGGCGGCAGCGCCGAGCGCCAGAGCAGGTCGCGGGACGGGCCCGGGTCCAGCTCGGCGCCGCGGACCACGGCCAAGGCGGTGAGGAGCTCGGTGCCGGAGACGGTCGTGTCCGACGGGGTGATCTCGCCGCGGGCGGTGCGGGTGGCCAGGACGTCGAAGGGGGTCGCGACCCAGGCGTCGACCAGGCCCTCGTCCCTGGCCCGCAGGCGCACCACGGCCTGCTGGTCGAGGCGGACCGCGCGGGCCACGAAGGCGCCGAGGTCGTCGCGGTCGGCCGGGTCGGCGAAGCTCAGGCTAGGCACCGTTGCCCCCGCTGTGCCAGGCGGCCAGGAAGTCGCGTTCGGAGTCGGTGATGCGCCGGGGCTTGCCGCTGGCCAGGTCGTACGGGGCCAGCGTGGTCGACGCGGTCACCGCCACCGGATCGGACTCCGAAGGGCCGCTGCGGACCGAGTAGTCGATGACGAAGTAGGCGGCCCGGATCTCCCGGACCGACATCTCGATCCGTAAGGCGCCGCCGTTGGCGAACAGGGGCGCCTTGTAGTCGACGGCCAGCTTGGCCACCACCACACCCCTGGCCAGGTCGTCCGCGCCGCGCAGGGCGGCCTCGCGGAAGAGCAGGTCGACCCGGGCCTCTTCCAGCAGGGTCACCGTGTTGGCGTGGTTGACGTGGCCGAAGAGGTCCATATCGGACCACCGCGGCCGCACCTCGGCGACGAACACACCCAACTGCTGCCTCCCAGCCGTGAAGTCCCGGCGAAACGCCGTACGACGACCTTATCCCCGGTACGCCGCGGGGCGGCGGGTGTCCCCCGCCGCCCCGTGGGAGACGTGCTGCTAACCGATCTCCACCGGCTAGCGGACCACGCTGCGGACCTGCCGGACGGCCACCGACAGGGTCGCCAGGTCGAGCCTGCCGGAGGCCTGGATCTCCTCCAGGGCCGCGCGGGCCCGGGCCAGCCGGGAGGTGTTCGTGCGCTCCCACCCGGAGATCTTGTCCTCCGGCCGCTCCCCCGGGTCGCTCTGCCGCAGCACGTCCAGGGTGATCGCGCGCAGCGACCCGTACAGGTCGTCGCGCAGGGCCAGCCGGGCCAGGGCGTGCCAGCGGTTGCCGCGCTCCAGCGCGCTGATCGAGGTCAGCATCTCGTCGATGCCGAGGTGGTCCGACAGCGCGAAGTACAGCTGCGCGGCCTCCAGCGGGCTGCGCTCGGTCTCCAGCCCGCCCGCGTCCCGCTCGGCCAGCTCGGCGATCTCGGTGATGTCGAGCAGGCTGTACGCGTCGAGCAGGCCCGAGATGCGCTTGGCCAGCGGCCCCGGCACCCCCGCCGACGCCATCCGCTCGGCGTCCGCGGCGGCCTCGTCGGCGGCCCGGCCGCGCAGCAGGTCGCCGACCTGCGGCGCCAGCTCGCTGACCACCCGGTGGAACCGGGTGATCTCCGCGCCGACCGCCAGCGGCTGCGGCCGGTTGGACAGCAGCCACCGCGACGCCCGGTCGAGCAGCCTGCGGGTCTCCAGCACCATCGAGTCGGCGAGCTCGGTCGGCACCACGTTGTCCAGCGCGTCGACCTCCCGCCAGATCGCGGGCAGGTCGTAGACCCTGGTCGCCACGGCGAACGCGCGGACCGCGTCGGTGGTGCTGGAGCTGATCTCCTCCGCCAGGCGGAACGCGTAGGAGATGCCGCCGCCGTCGACGACCTCGTTGACCAGCAGGGTCGTGGTGATCTGCCTGCGCAGCGGGTGCGCGCCGATGGCCGGGCCGAACCGCTCGCGCAGCTGGGTCGGGAAGTACTCCGGCAACCTGCGGGCGAACACGTCCTGGTCGGGCAGCTCGCTGGCCAGCACGTCCTCCTTGAGGGCGAGCTTGACGTGCGCGAGCAGCGTGGCCAGCTCCGGCGAGGACAGCCCGTCGCCCGCCTTCTCCATGGCCTTGAACTGCTCGCGCGACGGCAGCGCCTCCAGCCGCCGGTCGAAGCCGTCCTCCCGCTCCAGCGCGTCGACCAGGCGGGCGTGCACGGACGCCATCGGCTTGGCGTGCGCGCGGCTGACGCCGAGCACCGCGTTCTGCCGGTAGTTGTCGGCCAGCACCAGGTGGCCGACCTGGTCGGTCATCTCCGCGAGCAGCTCGTCGCGCTGCTTCGACGCCAGCTCGCCCTCGCGGACCAGGTGGTCGAGCAGGATCTTGATGTTGACCTCGTGGTCGGAGCAGTCGACGCCCGCGCTGTTGTCCAGCGCGTCGGTGTTGACCTTGCCGCCGCGTCGGGCGAACTCGATCCGGCCGCGCTGGGTCAGACCCAGGTTGCCGCCCTCGCCGACCACCTTCACCCGCAGCGCCGAGCCGTCCACCCGGAGCGCGTCGTTGGCCTTGTCGCCCACGTCCGCGTGGCTCTCGGTGCTCGCCTTGACGTAGGTGCCGATGCCGCCGTTCCACAGCAGGTCGACCTCGGCCAGCAGGATCGCCTTCATCAGCTCCTGCGGCGAGAGCTTGCCGATGTCCTCGGGCAGCCCCAGCGAGCGCGCGGCCTGCGCGCTGACCGGGATGGCCTTGAGGGTGCGCGGGAAGACGCCGCCGCCCTCGCTGATCAGCGAGCGGTCGTAGTCGTCCCAGGACGAGCGGGGCAGCTCGAAGAGCCGCTTGCGCTCGTTGAAGCCGACCGCCGCGTTGGGGTTGGGGTCGAGGAAGACGTGCCGGTGGTCGAAGGCGGCCACCAGCCGGATGTGCTCGGAGAGCAGCATGCCGTTGCCGAACACGTCACCGGACATGTCGCCGACGCCGACCACGGTGAACGCCTCGGTCTGGGTGTCGACACCCAGCTCGCGGAAGTTGCGCTTCACGCTCTCCCACGCGCCCTTGGCGGTGATGCCCATGGCCTTGTGGTCGTAGCCGACCGAGCCGCCGCTGGCGAACGCGTCGCCGAGCCAGAAGCCGCGGCTCTTGGCCAGCTCGTTGGCGATGTCGGAGAACGTCGCGGTGCCCTTGTCCGCGGCGACCACCAGGTACGTGTCGTCGCCGTCGTAGCGGACCACGCCGCGGGCGGGCACGACCTCGCCCGCCTCCAGGTTGTCGGTGAGGTCGAGCAGGCCGGAGATGAACATCCGGTAGCAGGCCACGCCCTCGTTCTGGAACGCCTCGCGGTCCAGGCTCGGGTCGCCGGTGGGCGCGGGCGGGCGCTTGACCACGAAGCCGCCCTTCGCGCCGACCGGCACGATCACCGCGTTCTTCACCGCCTGCGCCTTCACCAGGCCCAGCACCTCGGTGCGGAAGTCCTCCCGGCGGTCGGACCAGCGCAGACCGCCGCGGGCGACCGCGCCGAAGCGCAGGTGCACGCCCTCGACGCGCGGCGAGTAGACGAAGATCTCGAACTTCGGCCGCGGCTCGGGCAGCTCCGGCACCGCGCGCGGCTCCAGCTTCACCGCCAGGTACGGCCGCAGCGCGCCGTCCGCGTCGCGCACGTAGTAGTTGGTGCGCAGCGTGGCCCGGATGACGGTGAGCAGGCTGCGGAGGATGCGGTCCTCGTCGAGGCTGGTGACGCCGTCGATCAGCTCGGAGATCTCGGCGATGCGGGTGCCCGCCTGGGAGTGCCGGGTCTCCTCGGACAGCGCCGGGTCGTAGCCGACCTCGAACAGCCGGACCAGCGCGGTGGCGATGCCGGTGTGCGCGAGCACGGCGTCCTCGATGTACTCCTGCGAGTACGGGGTGCCCGCCTGGCGCAGGTAGCGCGAGTAGGCGCGCAGCACGACGGCCTGGCGCCAGGTGAGGCCGCCGCGCAGCACCAGCGCGTTGAACCGGTCGGGTTCGGCGTCACCGCGCCAGATCGCGGCGAACGCCTCCTGGAAGTCGACCTTGAGCCGGTCCAGCTCCTCGGCCGTGCGGCCCTCCAGCACCGACGGGTCGATGCGCAGCCCGAAGTCGTAGATCCACCAGCGCTCGCCGTCCTCGCGGCGCAGCTCGTAGGGCCGCTCGTCGACGACCTCCACGCCCATGTTCTGCAGCACCGGCAGCACCTGCGACAGCGTCACGCCCTCGCCGGTCAGGTAGAGCTTGAACCGGCGCTCCCCCGGGGTCGCCTCGCGCGGCACGTAGAAGGACATGCCGAGGTCGCCGCCGTCGCGCAGGTCCTGCAGGCGGCGCAGGTCGGCCAGCGCGTCGGCGGCGTCGAAGTCCTCCTTGTAGGCCTCCGGGAACACGCTGGCGTAGCGCTGGCCCTGCTCGGTGGCCGACTCCGGGCCCAGGGCGACACCCGCGTCGGCCTGCTCGCGCTGCTCGGCGAACACGGCCTCGACCAGGCGGTCGTCCCAGCCGCGCACGGCCTCGGTGAGCCGCTCCTGGATCCGCTGCGCGTCCGCGTCGACGTGCCTGCCGGGGTCGGTGTGGATGATGAAGTACACCTGCGCCAGCGGCGTCTCCCCCAGCCGCGTGCTGAACTCCAGGTTCGTGCCGCCCAGCTCGTCGAGCAGCACCTCCTGCATGGCGATGCGCGAGGTGGTGGTGTAGCGGTCGCGGGGCAGGAAGATCAGGCAGGAGAAGAACCTGGCGTACGGGTCGCGGCGCAGGAACAGCCGCAGCCTGCGCCGGTCGGCCAGGGCCAGCACACCGGTCGCGGTGGCGTAGAGCGCGTCGGCCGTGGTGGAGAACAGCTCGGCGCGCGGCCAGTTCTGGATGACCTCCAGCATCCGCTGCCCCGAGTAGGACTCCATCGGGAACCCGGCCTGGTGGATGACCTCCCGCACGCGGCGGGCGACCACCGGGATGTCCAGGACGTCCTCGTGCAGCGCGTTGGTGGTGAACACGCCGAGGAAGCGGTGCTCGCCGGTGACCGTGCCGTCGGCGTCGAAGGTCTTCACGCCGACGTAGTACGGGTAGGTCGAGCGGTGCACCGTCGACGGGGCACTGGCCTCGGTGAGGACCAGCAGGCGCGGGGCGAGGGCGTGCGCGAGGGCGTCGGGGCCCGCGGTGAGGCTGCGCGCGGCGAGGCTGTCCTGGCGCAGCACCCCCAGGCCGCTGGCCAGCACGGCGCGCAGGGCCGGGTCGGCGCCGTCGTCGCCCGCGATCAGCTCGTTGCGCCGGTAGCCGAGGAAGGTGAAGTGGCCGTCGGCCAGCCAGCGCAGCAGGGCGGCGCCGTCGGTGAGCTGGGCCTGGTCGAGCGGGGGCGGGTTCTGCTCCAGCTCGTCGGCCAGCGCACGGGCCGTGGCGAGCATCCGGTCGGTGTCCTCGACGACCTCGCGGACGTCGTTGAGCACGGTGAGCAGGCCGGTCTCGATCTCCCGGGCGCGGTCCGCGCCGGTGATCAGGTCGACCTCGATGTGCATCCACGACTCGGCGAAGCACTCGCCGGGCGGGTTGTCCGGGTCGCAGGTCGGCTTGACGTCCTTGAGCTGCCCGGCGAGGTCCCGGCGGACCACCACGATCGGGTGCACGACGCGCTGCACCTGCACGCCGCGGCGGACCAGCTCGGCGCTGACCGACTCGACGAGGTAGGGCATGTCGTCGGTGACGATCTGCACCACCGAGCCACCCGAGTTCCAGCCGTCGGTGGCGGTGGTGGGGTTGAGCATCCGGACGGCCGGTCGGCCCTTGACCCGGTGCTCGGCGAGCTGCGCGTGCGAGCGCACGGCGCCGACGAGGTTCACCGGCTCGTCGCCGATGACCTCCTCCGGGGGGATGTAGCGGAAGTAGAGGCGGATGAGGTCGGCGATATCGGGGGCCTGCTGCGCGGCCCGCTCGATGAGGTCGTCTCTGGTCTGTTCCGGGCTGGTGCTGACCGGTCGTCCGGCCGACGCCGAGCCGTCGACGCTGACGGCTCCATCGGTGCGGGACGAGACTCCAGTCGAGGTCATTGTGTTCCCTGGCTCCACGCTTGGCGGCACGCCGCTGTGCCGCATGCACCCCACACATTAGTGCCGCCCCGGGCCACTCCCGCACGTCGGGATCACCGCGGTACCACCCCCGGAACGGGTCATGACGTGCGGTTTTGCGCCCTGGGAACGCGGTGTTTCGACCATCGTGACACGCCGGTCACCTGCCGTCGGCCTTAACCGTGGTCCAGATCGGCGGGCGCCCACTCCGACGACCGGTGCCTGCCCCGCAGCCCCGCGGGCGGCGTGGGCAGCCCGGACAGGTCCGCGCGCCGGGTCTCCCGCTCCCCCGGCTCGGCGGCGCGGGCGTCGGTGGCCCAGGTGGAACCGTCGGCGGGGCGGCGGGGCGGATCGGGTTCCCGCTCGTCGGCCCAGCCCTGGTTGGACTGGGTGGCCTGGAAGGCGACCAGGGCCTCGGCCAGCAAGTCGGCCAGACCACTGGGGTTGGTGCGCTCGCGCCTGCTGCCGGGACTGCCGGGGGACCGCCGCCTGCGGGCGGGGAGGGCGGGCCGGTCGGCGGGCTCGTCCGCGGACAAGGCGGGGCGGTCCAGGTCGACGGGCTCGGGGAACTCGTCCTCGGCCTTGTCGATCACCCCGGAGTTGCGCGGCAACCCCCGCAACCGAGCGGCGAAGTCACTGGCCAACCGGTCGGCGGCGACGGACGCGCTGGAGTCGACACTGCCCGCCCCGATGGACCCGGTGTCGCGTTTGAGGGGCGGGTTGTGGGGGTCGGGGATCGCGGGGGTGAGCGGGGGCTCGGGGATCTCCGGGCGGTGTGGGGGTTCGGGCACCTCGGGGCGGAGGGGGCCGGGGGTGGTGGGGTCGGAGCGGAAGGGGTCCGGCCGGAAGGGATCGGGGTGACCGGGTTCCGGCTGGAAGGGATCAGGCCGGAAGGGGTCTGGTTGCCCGGGTTCCGGCTGGAACGGGTCTGGCTGGAACGGGTCTGGCTGATCGGGGTCCGGACGAGTGGGGTCCGGCCGGAAGGGGTCTGGCTGGAACGGGTCTGGCTGATCGGGGTCCGGACGAGTGGGGTCCGGCCGGAAGGGGTCTGGTTGCCCGGGTTCCGGCTGGAACGGGTCCGGCTGGAAAGGGTCGGACCTGCCAGGGCCGGGTTGGGCGGGATCGGACCGGGTCGGATCGGACCGGAAGGGATCGGGTTGGGCGGGACCGGACCGGGAAGGGTCCGAGCGGGTGGGGTCCGAGCGGAAGGGGTCGGGTCGGGTGGGCTCGGGGTGACCGGGGTCAGGTTCGGCGGGGTCCGGCCGGGTGGGACCGAACCGAGCCGGGTCGAGCTGCCCGAGTTCGGGTCGGAAAGGGTCCGGCTGGGAAGAGTCGGACCGGAAGGGATCCGACCGGGTGGGGTCGGACGGAAAAGAGTCCAACCCGCCAGGCTCGGGTCGGAGAGGGCCGGACCGGGTGGAGTCCAGCCGAGCGGGACCGGACCGGGGCGGGTCTGGCCGGAAGGGGTCGGGTCGGTCGGGTTCCGGTTGGAAGGGGTCCGGGCCGGTGGGGGTCGGCTGGGAGGGGTCGGGCACCGGGCGGTCGGGCGGCGTCGGGACGTCGTCGGGCTTTGGGGGTTGGGGCTGGGAGTTCAGGAAGAACTGGTCCAGCGGGAGGGCCGGGGCGGGGATCCTCGGGAGGAGTCCCGAGTCCTGGGCGCGCACGGTGTCGGCGGGGATGGGAGTGGTGTCGTCCTCGGACCACAGGTCGCTGTCCGGGGCCAGCGAGGCGGCGGGCAGCATCGGCGGGGAAGGCAGATCAGTGCCGACGAGAGCGTTGGGGTCGTAGTAGTAGTCGTCGTCCTCGGGGGCCCTGCGGCGGCCGCCGCCCTCGGCGGTGACCCCGAAGCGGCTCAGCACGGCTTGGGCGCCCGCGGTGGGTTCGTCCGAAGTGGACTTCTCGACGGGTTCCTCGGCCTTGGCCCGGCGCGCGGCGCGCCTGCCGACCGGGGCGGAGGGGTCGGGGGTGGTCTCGGCGTTGTCCGCTTGCGGGACGGGTCGGCGGAACGACCCGGAGTCCTGCGGCCACACCGGGGCGCTGTCCTCCGGGGTCAACCGCGTCCAGGAGCCGGAGTCGCGTAGCTCGCGGCTGGCGGTGGTTTCCTTGCCTTCGAGGATGGCCTCGATCCCGCTTGGCCGGGGCTCGACGGGTTTTTCCCGCCGGACCCCGCCGGTCAGCCTGCGTACCTGGGCCGCGTCGATCTCCCGGCTGAACGCCCCTGACCGGTGTGTTCGCCGCCCGCCGTCGGATTCGGGGTTGGCCTGGGGGCCGAACACCCCGGGGGTCTCCCCGGCGGGAATCCGGTGCGCGCCGGAAGCGAAGTTCGCGGCGGAGCCCGGTGTGGCCGTGTGTGCGGGTTGGTCCGCATGACCAAGGGGCGCGGCGTCCGTTGGTGTGTCGGGCACAGCCACATCCGCGAGGTCTCCACCCGGGGGGGCGGCCGGGTGGGAACGCTTGTGCTCGCCGGTGTGTCCGAATGCGCCTGACCCGCGGTCCGGCCCGGCGGCATGGGCTGCCGCGTCGGTGGTGGGTGCCGACGTGGAGGCGGGGGAGGTCGTGTGTGAAGCGGAAGCCGTGTGCGCGCCGATGGCGGGTTCCATCGGCGCGGCGGGCACCGCGTCGGCCGTGGCGCGAGAGGCGGAAGCATCGTGCGCCCCGGTCACGACCGGCGTGGCGAGCATCGCATCGACGGCGGTCGGCGCGGACGCGAAGGAGGCTGCCCGCGAAGCGGGAACGGCGTGGGCCCCGGTCGCAGCGCCCAGGGCGCTAGCCGCGTGTCCCGCCTGCGCCACGTCGGCGATCGGGGTCGACGTCGAAGCGTGCGAGGTGGCCTGCGCTGCGGGAACGGCGTGCGCCCCGGTCGCCGCGCCAAGGGCGCTAGCCGTGTGTGCCGCCTGCGCCGCGTCAGCGATCGGAGTCGACGTCGAAGCGTGCGAGGTGGCCTGCGCGGCGTGGGTTCCGGTAGCCGCGCCGGGGGCGCTCGTTGGCGTGGAGGTTGCCCGTGGAACGGGAGCGGCATGTGCCCCGCTCGCCGCAACGGGGGCGCTCAACGGCGTGGCAGCCGTGCGCGCCGCGTCGGCGATCGGGGTGGGCGTCGAGGCGTGGGGGGTGGTCTGTGCGGCGGGAGCGGCGTGGGTGCCGGTTGCCGCATCGGTGGTGAGTGGTGACGCGGGGGCGGCGTGGGCGCCAGTCGCCGGGCCGGGGAGGGCTATCGGCGCCGCGGCTGCGTGTGCGGCGTCGGTGGTGGGGGTCGATGTCGGAGCGTGGGGGGTGGTCTGTGCGGTGTGGGTTCCGGTGGCCGAGTTGGAAGGGGCCGTCGGTGTGGTCGCGGCCGTTGTGGGGGCAGGCGGGGGCGTGGTGGGCTGTGGGGTGGGGGTGTCCGGGTCGAGCGGGACCGTTTTCGCCGTGGTGGGGGTGCGGTCCAGGCGGTCGGTGCGGCGCAGGACGGCGGGGGCCGGGGTCAACTGCTCCGGTACGGCCATGGCGCGGCGGGCGGCGGCCAGCAGGGCGTCGATGCCGGTGGTCGGGCCGTCCGGGGTGCCGGGGGCGGCGGCGGTGCCGGTGGTGATGGTGAGTTCCTGGCCGTGGTCGTCGATCAGCCACTGGGCCTCGGTGGCGGTCTCGCGGATCGCGGTGGCCAGGCGGTCGGCCGTGTCCAGGGACGTGTCGGGCAGCAGGACCGCGAACTCGCCCCGGTCGGAGCGGAGCAGTTCGGCGTTGGCCGGGGCCAGGGCCCGGACGTGGATGGCGAGGGCGTTGAGGGACACCTCGCCGCCTACCGGAAGGGGTGGTTCCTCGGGTTCGATCGGTTCGGCGACGCCCTTGGGGCCGACCCGGACCAGCGTCACGGCGAACGTCTCCCCGTCCGGGGCCGGTTCGGTGATGACTCGCCGCGAGGTCGCCCCGGACGCGCTGGTGCGCGCGCGAGTCGGGGCCTCCGGGCCCGTGGCCCGCTCGGCCCGCCGGGAGACGACGGCCGAATCGCGGGTCCGCGCGGAAGCGGACGCCGGGGTGCCGGGCACCGCGGGGGTGGCCGCGGAATCCGAGTCCCGTTTCGCGCGCCGTGCGATGGCCCCCGAGTCGTTGCGCGGTCGGGATGGGGTGGCGGGTGCGGTCCCGGTCAGGGGGGTGGTGCGGGGTTCTTCGTCTTGCTCGGTGCCGGGGTCGGTGACCGCGCGCACCGAGGGGGCGGTGTCCTCGCCTCGGGTTGCGCGTCGGGAGAGGGGGGCCGAGGTGGCCGTCGCGGGCTTTTGCTCCTCGGCGGCCGGTGTCGGGGTGGTGGGCCTGGTCTTGGCGGGGACCGCGGTGACCGGGCGGACGGCGTTGCGGAGGGCGGCGACGGCGGTGGCCGGGTCGTGGACGGCACCGACTTCGGCCACCAAGAGCGACTTCGCCGACTGGGCGGCGCGGAGGTAGCGGTACTCGGCGGCGCGCGCGGAGCGCAGGGCGTGCAGGGCCTCGACCGGGTGGTCGGCCTCCTCCTCGGCGTGGGCGAGGAACGTCCACGCGTCGGTGAGCAGGGAGTCGAGGTGGTGGCGTTCGGCCACCCGGACGACCTCGGTGAGCAGGATCCGCCCGGACTCGGCGCGGCCGGAGGGCAGCAGGACGCGGGTGGCGATGGCCAGCCGCAGCCTGCCCAGGGCCAGCGCGGAGGTGGCGCGGACGGGTTCGCCCAGCGCCACGGCGGCGACCCGGCCCGCCTCGTCGAGGTCGCCGTCGTCGAGCAGGGCGCAGACCAGTTCCAGCACCAGCCGGGAGCGGGCCAGACCGCCCTCGGCCTCGGCGTCGGACATGCGGTTGAGCAGCGCGAGACCCTCGCGGGCCGACTCCGCGGCGGCCTCGGTGTCGCCGTGGCGGCGGTGGTACGAGGCGGCCCGCACGCACAGCAGCGACCGCTCCAACCGGCGGCCGTCCTGGCCGGTGTCCCCGTCGGCGGCGAAGAGCCGGTCGGCCTCGGCCAGCGCGTCTTCCAGGTCGTCGCGGTTGCCGACGTGCGCGGCGCACGCGACGAACTGGCCGAGCGCCAGCGCCCGACCGGCGGGCCGGGTGCCGGTGGCGCGCAGTACCGGCCGCAGCAGCTCGCAGCCGGTGAGCGGTTCGCCGAGCACCCGCGCGCAGGCCGCCAGCGCGACCCGCAGCACCGCCGCCCGGTCGACCTGGCCGCCGCCGGTGACGGCGCGCAGCGCGGCCAAGCCGGGCTCGACCGCCTCGGCGTGCCTGCCCAGCTTGACCAGCAGCGTGCCCAGCAGCTCCTGCGCCCTGGTGACCGTGGCGGCCTCGACCGCCGCCGAGGTGAGCGCCCGGGCGGCGAACTGGACCGCCAGCTCCGGGGCACCGCCCCGGAGCCGCTCGGCCGCGTCCACCAGCTCCGCGCACCGGGACGGGGACGACCCCTCCGCCGGTAACTCGTTCCAGGCCGCCACGTCGCCGCTCTCCTGTCCGGTCCTCTAGTCCCGGGTGAGCTTGCGGTAGGTCACCCGGTGCGGCCGCGCGGCGTCGGCGCCGAGCCGTTCGATCTTGTTCTTCTCGTACCCCTCGAAGTTGCCCTCGAACCAGAACCACTTGGCCGGGCTCTCGGGGGTGCCCTCCCAGGCCAGGATGTGGGTGCAGGTGCGGTCCAGGAACCAGCGGTCGTGGGAGATGACCACCGCGCACCCGGGGAACTGCTCCAGCGCGTTCTCCAGCGACCCCAGGGTCTCGACGTCGAGGTCGTTGGTCGGCTCGTCGAGCAGGATCAGGTTCCCGCCCTGCTTGAGCGTGAGCGCCAGGTTGAGCCGGTTGCGCTCGCCGCCGGAGAGCACGCCCGCGGGCTTCTGCTGGTCCGGGCCCTTGAAGCCGAACGCGCTGACGTACGCGCGCGAGGGCATCTCGACCTGGCCGACCTGGATGTAGTCCAGGCCGCCGGACACCGTCTCGAACACCGTCTTCTTCGGGTCGATGTTGGCCCGGTTCTGGTCGACGTAGGACAGCGACACCGTCTCGCCGATCTTGACGTTGCCGGTGTCCGGCTTCTCCAGCCCGACGATCGTCTTGAACAGCGTGGTCTTGCCGACGCCGTTGGGGCCGATCACGCCGATGATGCCGTTGCGCGGCAGGTCGAAGCTGAGCCCGTCGATCAGGACCCGGTCGCCGAAGCCCTTCTGCAGCTTGTCGACCTCGACCACGATGTTGCCCAGGCGCGGGCCCGGCGGGATCTGGATCTCCTCGAAGTCGAGCTTGCGGGTCTTCTCCGCCTCCGCGGCCATCTCCTCGTAGCGGTCGAGGCGGGACCGGGACTTGGTCTGCCGGGCCTTGGCGTTGGAGCGGACCCAGGCCAGCTCCTCCTTGAGCCGGCGCTGCAGCTTCTGGTCCTTCTTGCCCTGGACGGCGAGCCGCTCGGCCTTCTTCTCCAGGTAGGTGGAGTAGTTGCCCTCGTAGGGGTAGGTGCGGCCGCGGTCGATCTCGAGGATCCACTGCGCCAGGTTGTCCAGGAAGTACCGGTCGTGGGTGACGGCCAGGACGGCGCCCGGGTACTGCGCGAGGTGCTGCTCCAGCCACAGCACGCTCTCCGCGTCCAGGTGGTTGGTGGGCTCGTCGAGCAGCAGCAGGTCGGGCTTGGACAGCAGCAGCTTGCACAGCGCGACCCGGCGGCGCTCGCCACCGGAGAGCACCGTGACGTCGGCGTCCGGCGCCGGGCAGCGCAGCGCGTCCATGGCCTGCTCGAGCTGCGAGTCCAGGTCCCAGGCGTCGGCGTGGTCGAGCTCCTCCTGGAGCTTGCCCATCTCCTCCATCAGCTCGTCGGAGTACTCCGTGGCCATCAGCTCGGCGATCTCGTTGAACCGGTCGAGCTTGACCTTGATCTCGCCGAAGGCCTCCTGGACGTTGCCCAGGACGGTCTTCTCCTCGTTGAGCGGCGGTTCCTGCTGCAGGATGCCGACGGAGTAGCCGGGCGAGAGGAAGGCCTCGCCGTTGTTGGGCTGGTCGAGGCCGGCCATGATCTTGAGCACGCTCGACTTGCCCGCGCCGTTGGGGCCCACCACCCCGATCTTCGCCCCGGGCAGGAACTGGATGGTGACGTCATCAAGGATGACCTTGTCCCCGTGCGCCTTGCGCACCTTCTTCATGGTGTAGATGAACTCGGCCATGCTGGCGATCGTAGAGTGGTCGGTCGGCGCCCATGAGCGCGACCGGGGGGACCGGACGCGCCGTGGCGTGCGTACCGCCGAACGGGTTACGCGGTCGACCGTCGCGCAGCGCGTCGACCGGCTCACGCTTCGCCGTGGTCGAGTACCGCTCGCCGTCGGGCGCCGCGGCCCGGTGCTCTGACGACCCGCACCTCCCCTCCCTGTCCCATGCGGACATGCCTCCGCGGTGACCACGGCAAACCCCTTCACGCGGCCTGGGCGGCAGGCCCGGGTTCGGCAGTCGGGGCGGACCCGCTCGGCTCGGCCGCGCCCGGCAACGCGGTCACCCCGGCCTTCTCGGCCACCCCCGGGCCCTCGGCTGGCTCGGGGTTCTCGGTCGCGGTCCGGCGCCAGGCGACCCGGTCGGGGTCGCGCTTGACCTCCACCGGGTCGAAGGTCAGGTCGGGGCCGACAGCCCGGGCGTCCACCTCGACGCTGAGCCGGAGCCTGCCGTGGTGCTCGAACTCGCGGTGGTACAGCCTGCCGACCACGATGACCCGGTCGCCGCGGGCGAGCGAGGTGTGCGCGTTGTCGCCGAGCCTGCGCCAGCAGTGGACGGACACGAACATGCCGTCGCCGTCCACCCAGGACTGGGTCTCCGCGTCGAAGCGGCGTTCCCGGCAGTGCATGCGGAAGCTGGTGATCGATCCGGTGGAGAAGCGCCGCCGGGTGATCTCCCCGGCGAGCCTGCCGACCAGCGTGACGATCGTTTCGTTCATCCCTCGACCTCTCTCGGATGGGCCTTCCGGACCAGGGTGACCGAGGCGCGAGGCCGGTTCGAGGAGGCGGCGGGAGCTGTGGACAGCTTCGAGGTATGTGGATGACTTCGGACGGGAAAACCGCCCCATTCCGGAGTTCTGGACCCGAAATCGGGTCAGTTCTGGGGTTTGCCGTCCGCCATCTGCTTGAGCATGGCGTTGTAGGCGTCGAGGTCGTCGGAAGTGCCCTCGTCCACCCGGCGGTCGGATCGGCGGGCCTCGCGGTCGTCGGCGCGCGACCACTGGGCCAGCAGCGCGATCAGCACGACCAGCAGCGGGATCTCACCGGAGGCCCAGGCGATGCCGCCGCCGAGCCGCTGGTCGGCCAGCAGGTCGGTGTTCCACGGCAGGCCCAGGCCCTGGTAGAAGCGCTCGCCGATGACCGTCTGGGTGCTCATGAGGATGACGCCGAAGAACGCGTGGAACGGCATGGAGGCGAAGACCAGGCCGAGCCGACCGACGTGCGGGAGCTTGCGCGGCGCGGGGTCGACGCCGATCACGGGCCAGTAGAACAGGTAGCCCACAAGGAGGAAGTGGGTGTTCATGACCAGGTGCGCCCAGTGCTTCTCCAGCGCCGAGTCGAAGAGCCCGGTCAGGTAGAGGCCGTAGAAGGAACCGACGAACAGCACCAACGCGACCACCGGCTGCGTCAGGAACCGGGACACCGGCGAGTGGACGAAGGCCAGCAGCCACTCCCGCGGCCCCGGCGGCGCGTCCTTCCCCGCGGCCGGGAAAACCCGCAGCGCGAGGGTCATCGGGGCGCCCAGCACGAACAGCACCGGCGCGAGCATGGACAGCAGCATGTGCGCTTCCATGTGCACGCTGAACATCGCGGGCGCGTACCGACCGATGCCGGACGAGGTGGCCACCAGCAGCACCAGGCACCCGGCGAGCCACGACACGACCCGGCCGACCGGCCAGGCGATCCCCCGGCGCCGCAACCGCACGACCCCGCGCAGGTAGAGCACGGCGAGCACGACGGCCGCGGTGCCGAAGACGAGGTCGAACCGCCAGCTGAACAGCAGCCGCGACAGGGTCGGTTCGGTGGTCAGCGGGTACCCGAGCGCGAGTTCGACGCGGTCCGGCTCGACGTAGAGGGCCTGCGGGGGTGGCGTCCTGGCCAGCGCGGCGGCGATGCCGATGGTCAGCAGCATGATCAGGACCTCGACGGCGGCCAGGCGCACCAGTGCCCCGCGCGAACCCCGCTCCACTACGGCGCGTACGCCGCGCTCGCGCTGGAAGTACCCGAAGACGCCGAGTACGAGCAGCGCGAAGGTCTTGACCAGGACGAGAGCGCCGTACCAGGTGTCGAAGAGGTCGCTGAACGGAACCCGCACCCACGCGTTGACCACGCCGGAGACCGCCATGACGATCCAGCACACCAGGGCCAGCTTGGAGAAGCGGCTCGCGGCCAGGCCGAGGTGCTCGGCGCTGCGGCGGCCGTGCGCGAGCAGCGCGACCAGGCCGCCGACCCACAGCGCCACGGCGACCAGGTGGAACAGCAGGCTGTTGGTCGCCACGTCGTGCTGGCCGCCGCTGGAGGAGTGTCCGGTGACCGCGACAGGCACGATGCCGACAAGCGCCACTACGAACAGCGTCGCCGTCCAGCCCCAGGTAAGGGCAAACCTCGTGCCGACAAGCACTACGAGCGCAAGAGCCGCAGTCAGTAACCACGCCTGAGCCTGGGTAAGAGTCCCTAGAAGGTTAAGAAGCACATCGGTTTGCAGAACCGACGTGATGGACTGGCCGACCGCGTCCGCGGCGGTGAAGGGCGCGGACAGCAACGCGCCGACGAACCAGACCGCGGCACCCCAACTCGCCATGCGCAGCGCGGCGTAACCACCCACGTCGAGGACACCGGAACGCTGCGGTGGGACGAGGAACGCGGCGAAGAGCAGCGAACCGACGGTGACCACGCAACCGACCTCGGTGAGCACTCTGACCACGGTCAACGCGTGCTCGGTGAACGCGTCCGGGGTCGGGAGGCCCTGCAGCTCGTACCGGTCGCCCCCGGAGGCGGCGACGATGGCGGCGCCGACGAGGGCCGCGAGCAGTCCCCCGACGACGAGCAGTGGGGCCAGGCCCGATCCCGGGCGCCGGGTGTCGGTCGCGCTGTCCTGTGGCACGACTCGAGGGTAATCGCCACCCCCCACCCACCCGAGCGACGGTGTTTCCCAGTGTTCGGGGGTTCACACCGCGAGGCACTACCGTAGGCCCGGTGAGGCGCGGACACGTCGCGGCGACCGCCATCGGGGCACTGGCACTCCTGGCGGGTTGCGGCGCACCCGTGGCGGGCAACCCCGTACCGGCGGCCGGGTTCTGGTCGGTCACCAGCGTGACACCCACGGTGATCGGCGGCGTCCCGCTGTCACTCGACGGTGTCGACCTGTGTTCGTTGCTCACCGAGCCCGACCTCAAAGCCGCGGGCGGGCTGGTCGGCGCACCCCGAACCCGCTCCGAGACCTTCCCCGACTCCTGCGGCTACCCCCTCGGCGGCGGCGCCACTGACGACTACGCCCTGGTCGCGTTCTACAAGCCCCTCGACCAAGTCAGACGCACCCAACCGGCCGGTCACGAGGAGAACACCCTCGGCTACCCGACCTGGCTGCACTGCGCGGTCCAAGACGGCTACCGCACCTGCACCGCGACCGTGGCCGTGCGCGGCGACCGATCCCTCCTGGTGGCAGTGGAAAAACGGGACACCCCGGAGGCCGACGTGCTCCGTCTCCTACAACCGTTGACAGAACGGGCCATCGAGAGACTTCCGCGCGCATAGCGCAACCGGGCCTGCCCCGAACGGACGCAAGAAAGCGGTCTTCGTCACCCGATCAGTGCTGACCGGAAACGGTGAGGCCGCCTGTGACGATCAGTCCCGTGGAACGGTCTACCGTGCGGCCTCGGCCGCACACGCTGCCCTCGTAGCTCAGCGGATAGAGCAGGAGCCTTCTAAGCTCTTGGCCGCAGGTTCGAGTCCTGCCGGGGGCACTCGCTTTGGGCGACCCATGTTCGCGGAACGCGCGAACCTGGGTCGCTCGTCTTTTTTCTGGGGTGCAACCCCAGGCCCGCCCGGAGGGCTGCGCCCCCGGACCCCCGAGCGGGGGGCAGGTATGGGCGCAGGGGCAGATGTGGGCGCAGGGGCAGATGTGGGCGCAGGGGCAGATGTGGGCGCGAAGGCGGGGCAACTGCGGATGCGGGCCGCGCGGAGCGGGAGCGCGGAGCGGGAGCGGGGCTGCGTGGATGGGGATGCGCAGGAGCGTAGGAGCAGGAGCGGGGCTGTGCGGAGCGTGAGAGCGCGGGCGGATGCGGGGCTGCGCGGATGCGCGGGGGTGGGCGTGGGGGCCTGCGTGCGGGGTGCCTGTGGATGCGGGCCTTGTGGGGGCGGATGTTTGGGCAGGCGCCGGAACCAGTGAGCGCGACCACGAGCCTGTGGGGATGGGCAGCGTGGGGTGACTGGCGTGGGTGGGTGGGGGCGGTGGGGTGGGGGCGGTTTGGGTTGGGCGTTTTCTTGGTTGTCGAGAGAGGTTTTGGGCGGGCTTGTGGTGGGAATTGTTTGAGGGTGGTTGTTGCCGTTTGGGGGTTGAGATCTTGATCTATTTGATGTTGAGGCGTGCTTGAGGCTTGGTAACGGTTTGGGAATTGGGGTTGCGTTGGGCGCGGCAGGGGTGACGGGGTGCGCGATGGTGGTGAAGACGAGGGTTGACCTGGGGTTTTGTTCGGTTCCGTGAGTTGGGTCACAGTGGGCGAACTTGGCGGGTGGGTGCGCATCTCTTATTGCAGACGCTGAGGCGTCGGGTACTCGCGGGTGGGCCGCGGGTTTCTTGGGGATCTTAATGGGGGATCTTCTCATGCGTAAGTCTGTTGTTGTGCTGGGCATTTCCGTTGTTGTTTCCGTGGGTGTTTCGTTGCTGGGGGCTGGGGTGGCGGCGGCGCAGGTGGGGTCGTCGGCGGGGGCGGTGGTGGTGTGGGCCGACCTCAACGGCGACCGGGTCAAGGACAAGGTCACCTTGCGGCCGGTGGCGGGGTCGAAGACCCAGCAAGAACTTTCGGCGACGGTGCGGGGGAAGCGGTACACGGCGCGGATGCCGCTGGAGAACTTCGCGGGCACCGTTCGGCAGCCCGTTGTGGTGGACCTGGACAAGGACCGGCGCAAGGAGGTGTTGGTGGTGGAGTCGGTTGGCGCCAACACCGACCGGCTCAGCGCGTGGCGGCTCAGCGGGCGGTCGCTGGTTCCGGTGACCTCCGGTGGCAAGGCGGTGCAGATCTGGCAGGGCGGTGGAGTCAGCGGCGTTCTGCGGTACGGGTGCGAGCAGGCGCGGTCGGGGGGCAGGTTCGTGACCGTGTCCGCGGAGCTGGACTGGGCGCGCGACGTGTACGTGGGTGAGCGCGTCACGTACACGGTGCGGAACGGCAAGATGGCGGTCATCGGGCGCAAGCACATCGAGGGCGCACGGACCGACGCGGCGTTCCAGACCAAGCCGGGCGCTTGCGCTTAGTCGTCCACAGTAGACAAGGGGGCGTGGGGCACACCGGGGGTCTCGACACAAGGTGTGCCCCACGATCGAGTGGTTGTCGTCCAGGGTGAAACGCAGGTGGGGGTTCGGCGGATCACCATGGTGAAGATCGTCGAGCACGGGCACCCGGCGCGGGGTGCGGCGTGCGCGGCGGCGGCCGCCCGGCGGGAGACGGGGGGCCGCCGCCGTCGCTACTCGGCGCGCGTCGCCGCGGGTTGACGCACCCCGCGGCGGGTGAGCTCGGGGACGTAGTGGCCGTCACGGCTGCGGGGGCGGTCGGTTGCGGGCAGGCTGGGGGCATGGCGAAGGCGAAGAACGGGCGGGTGCCCCGCGAGGCGTACGAGCGGGAGCTGCTGCGGCTGCAGGGCGAGCTGGTGCGCATGCAGGAGTGGGTGAAGGCGAGCGGTACCCGGCTGGTCGTGGTGTTCGAGGGGCGGGACGCGGCGGGCAAGGGCGGGACGATCAAGCGGGTCGCGGAGCACCTGAACCCGCGGGTCTGCCGGATCGTGGCGCTGCCGACGCCGACCGAGCGGGAGCGGACGCAGTGGTACTTCCAGCGGTACGTGGCGCACCTGCCCGCCGCGGGGGAGATCGTGCTGCTCGACCGGAGCTGGTACAACCGGGCGGGCGTGGAGCGGGTGATGGGCTTCTGCACGCCGCAGGAGTACCAGCGGTTCCTCCGCCAGTGCCCGATCTTCGAGCAGCTGCTGGTCGAGGACGGGGTGCTGCTGCGCAAGTACTGGTTCTCGGTGAGCGAGACCGAGCAGGTGCGGCGGTTCCGGGAGCGGCACGACAACCCGTTGAAGCAGTGGAAGCTCTCGCCGATGGACCTGGAGTCGATCACCCGGTGGGACGACTACTCGCGGGCCCGCGACGACATGCTCGTGCACACCGACACCCCGGTCGCGCCGTGGATGATCGTCGAGGCGGAGGACAAGCGGGCCGCCCGGCTGAACATGATCGCCCACCTGCTGTCCAGCGTGCCGTGGGAACCGGTGGAGCGGCCCGAGCTGAAGCTGCCGGATCGCCCGTCGGGGAGTGGTTACGTCCGACCGTCCCGGGAACTCGAGCACCAAGTGCCCGACCACGCCGGGACCTTGGTCGACTGACGGGGCCGCAGTGCGCCGCTAGCGTTGGGGGTGCCCGAGGAGAGGACGACATGCCTACCTTGTCACCGGACGACCTCCGTCTCATTGATGCCTACTGGCGCGCCGCCAACTACCTGTCCGTCGGTCAGATCTACCTGCTGGACAACCCGTTGCTGCGGGAGTCCCTGCGGTCGGAGCACGTCAAGCCGCGGCTGCTCGGCCACTGGGGCACCACGCCCGGCCTGAACCTCCTCTACGCCCACCTGAACCGGGTGATCCGCGAACGCGACGAGAACGTCCTCTACGTCACCGGACCCGGCCACGGCGGTCCGGGTCTGGTGGCGAACGCGTACCTGGAAGGCACCTACAGCGAGGTCTACACGGGGATCGGTGAGAACACCGACGGTCTGCGATCGCTGTTCCGCCAGTTCTCCTTCCCCGGCGGCATCCCCAGCCACGTCGCCCCGGAGACGCCCGGCTCCATCCACGAGGGTGGCGAGTTGGGCTATGCGCTCGTGCACGCTTTCGGCGCCGTCTTCGACAACCCCGACCTGGTGGCGTTGTGCGTTATCGGTGATGGTGAGGCGGAAACGGGCCCGTTGGCGGCCAGTTGGCACTCCAACAAGTTCCTCAACCCACGGCGTGACGGCGTAGTCCTGCCGGTTCTGCACCTCAACGGGTACAAAATCGCCAATCCGACCCTCTTGTCCCGTATCCCCGAAGAGGAACTTGCGTCCCTCATGCGCGGATACGGCTACGAGCCGCACTTCGTCACCGGTGACGACCCGGCCGCCGTGCACGAACTCCTGGCCTCTACTTTGGACAAGGTGTTCGACGAGATCGCCGCGATCCGGGCCGACCCGGACACCCGACCGGCGTGGCCGATGATCGTCCTACGCACCCCGAAGGGCTGGACCGGGCCTGCCGAGGTGGACGGTCAGCAGGTCGAGGGCACTTTCCGGGCGCACCAGGTGCCGTTGTCGGGCACCCGGACCAACGCGGGCCACCGCAGGCAGCTGGAGGAGTGGCTGCGCTCGTACCGGCCGGAGGAACTGTTCGACGACGACGGCGCGCTGGTGCCGGAGTTGCGCGCGCTGGCCCCGAAGGGCGACCGGCGGATGAGCGCGAACCCGCACACCAACGGCGGTCTGGTGCTGCGCGAGCTGGTGATGCCGGACTTCCGCGACCACGCGGTGCAGGTGCGCGAACGCGGTGCGGACACCAGCGAGGCGACCCGCGTGCTCGGCGTCTTCCTGCGCGACCTGATGCGCCGCAACCCCGCCAACTTCCGGGTCATGGGTCCGGACGAGGTGGCGTCCAACCGGCTGTCGGCGGTGTTCGAGGAGACCGACCGGGCGTGGAGCGCCCAGACGCTGCCCGGCGACGACCACCTCGGGCCGGACGGGCGGGTCATGGAGGTGCTGTCCGAGCACCTGTGCCAGGGCTGGCTGGAGGGCTACCTGCTCACCGGCAGGCACGGCCTGTTCACCAGCTACGAGGCGTTCATCCACATCGTCGACTCGATGCTCAACCAGCACGCGAAGTGGCTGAAGACGACCCGGCACATCCCGTGGCGGGCGCCTATCGCGTCGCTGAACTACCTGTTGTCCTCACACGTCTGGCGCCAGGACCACAACGGGTTCAGCCACCAGGACCCCGGGTTCCTCGACCACGTTGTGAACAAGAAGGCCGAAGTGGTCCGGGTGTACCTACCGCCGGACACGAACACGTTGTTGTCCGTGGCGGACCACTGCCTCCGTAGTAGGCACTACGTCAACGTAATCGTCGCGGGTAAGCAGCCCGCGTTGACCTACCTGACGATGGACGAGGCCATCGCGCACTGCACGCGCGGTCTGGGTATCTGGGAGTGGGCGGGAACGACCGACGGTGAGCCGGACGTCGTGCTGGCGTGCGCCGGCGACATCCCGACGCTGGAAACGTTGGCGGCGGCGAAGCTGCTGCGTGCGCACCTGCCGGAGTTGCGGGTCCGGGTGGTGAACGTGGTCGACCTGATGCGGCTGCAACCCGATACCGAACACCCGCACGGCCTGTCGGACGGCGACTTCGACGCGCTGTTCACCACCGACAAGCCGGTCGTCTTCGCCTTCCACGGCTACCCGTGGCTCATCCACCGACTCACCTACCGACGCAACAACCACCGCAACCTGCACGTGCGCGGCTACAAAGAAGAAGGCACCACAACCACCCCGTTCGACATGGTCATGCTCAACGACCTCGACCGGTTCCACCTCGTCATGGATGTCATCGACCGGGTGCCGCACCTGGGTGGGAAGGCGGCCGTGCTGCGCCAGCGGATGGCCGACGCGCGGCTGGCGGCCCGGCAGTACACCCGTGAACACGGCGAGGACGACCCGGCGATCGCCGAGTGGACCTGGGCCTGATGCGGGTCCTGGCCCAATGAGGATCCTAGTGGTCAACGCCGGGTCGTCGAGCCTCAAGCTGCGGCTGCTCGGCACGGACGACGAGGTGCTGCGCTCCGCCGACACCACCCCGGAGGACCTCGACGACGTCTTGGCCGCGTGGCCATCACCGGACGCCGTGGGTCACCGGGTGGTGCACGGTGGCACCGAGTTCACCGAGCCCGTAGTGGTGGACGCGCGTGTGCGGGATGCCTTAGGTGAGTTGACGGAGTTGGCGCCGCTGCACCAGCCCAAGTCGTTGGCCGGTCTGGACGCGGTGAGTCGGTTGCTGCCGGACGTGCCCGCCGTGGCGTGCTTCGACACCGCCTTCCACACGACCCTCCCGCCTGAGGCCGCGACCTACGCGATCCCCCGGGAATGGCGCGAGCGGTACGCGATCCGCCGGTACGGCTTCCACGGCCTGTCGCACGCGTACTGCTCGGCCCGCGTCGGCACCGTGCTGGGTCGCACCGACGCCCGGGTGGTCACCTGCCACCTGGGTGCCGGTGCGTCGCTGGCGGCGGTCGTCGGCGGCCGGAGCGTGGACACGACGATGGGGTTCACGCCGCTGGAGGGTCTGGTGATGGCGACCCGCTCGGGCACGGTCGACCCGGGTCTGGTCCTGTGGTTGGCCGAGCGGATGCCCGCCGCCGAGATCGCGGAGGCACTGGAGAAGCACTCCGGGCTGTCCGCGCTGGCAGGCACCCCGGACCTGCGGGAGGTGCGGGTGGCGGCCGAGGGCGGGGACCCGGACGCGGTGCTGGCGCTGGACGTCTACGTGCACCGGATCGCCGGTGGGATCGCGGCGATGGCCGCGTCCGCGGGTGGGCTGGACGCGCTGGCGTTCACCGGCGGTGTCGGGGAGAACTCGGCGCTGATCCGGTCCAGGACGGCCGAGCGGCTGGCGTTCCTCGGGGTGGCGGTGTCGGACGAGCGCAACAACAACGGGGACGAGGACATCACCGCCGACGGGTGCGAGATCCGGACGCTGGTGGTGGCGGCCAGGGAGGACCTGGAGATCGCGCGGGGCACGCGGACCGCGCTGCTCACCGGCAGCCGCTGACGGGATACGGTCCACTCAGCCGCGAAGAGGTAGGGGGCCGAAGTGTCGACGGAACTGCTGCGGTTGCGCTGCCGGGGTCACCGTGACATCCGTGCCACCCACGGCAAGACCCTGGAGTTCACCGCGGACAGCGCCATCACCGGACGGGCCACCTGCGTCGTCGGTGTGGACGGCGTGGTGGTGGGTACTCCCCCGGCCGCGTTGGCGGGGCGGTTGCGGATCACGGTCAGCGTGGGGGAAGACAGCGCCACCGTGCACGCGGTGGCCAACTCGGGGTGGCGTCCCGGCGGTAGCGCCGTAGTTCGTCGTAGTGCACGGAGGCTGCCGAACACGCTCGGCACCGAAGCGGACCTGTCGTCGGCGGACCTACCGCGTTCGCTGGTCTTGGCGATGAGCGACCCGGACGCCGTGATCGACGTAGTGGTCACCCGCAACCCGGAGCCCGAACACCGTGTCATCCGCTACCGCGCCGGTGAGGGCCACGACGAGCGTTTGGCGGCGGAATGCGCCGCTGCGGACACCGTCCTCGCGGAAGACCCCGGCGCACGTGCCGTGATCACCGCCCACGGCGCCACACCGCAGTCGACGGCCACCGAAGGACGGATCCTCGCCGTGTCCACTACGGACACCATCTCCCCCACCGTCCAAAAGCTGCTTACCGCGCGTCCCACTGTCGAATGTCTCGGTGTGCCAACGGAACTCGCGGTGTCCGGCGCGACCCCCATCGCCGCTCCAACGCTCCTCGCCGTGGGCCGGTCGCGCAAGGAAGTCCTGCGCCTGGCCACGAACCGGCACGCGCGCCTGGTCTTCGACTGCCCCGGCGACGAACTGCCGCGCCGACTCGCCGAGATCGCCCGCGAGACCGGCGCCCACCACGCCTCGGTGCTGGTCACCGACGAACGACCGGTCTGGGGACCCCTGGACGAGTTCACCGAACTCACCGGTGACGTGTTGTGCGCGGTGGACCCCGTCCAGTCCGAAATGGATGACGTCGACCTTGACCCCACTACGCTGCTGACGGCGTTGTTGGCGCAAGAGGTCTCAGCGACGACGCTGGTGCGCGCCCTGACCGATCAGCCCGGCTGGTCGCGCAAGCGCGCCTACGACTTCGTGCTCGGCCTCAGTCGGAAGGGTTGATCACACCGGTCAACGCCAAGACCTCCAACTGGTCGCGGGAGGAGTTCAACCGCCGTGTCCACGAGGTCGACAGCGCGGCGATGGCGTCGTCGTCGAGGTAGGCGGATTCGTCCAACCGCCACCCCGCCGCCGCGTACACCGGCCCCAACTCAGCCACGGCGGACTCCGGCGTCGGCTCCGGGTGCTCCCCCACCTCCGGGACCGGCGGACGCCAGGCGTGCAGGTTGAGGCTGACCAGGAACCGGCTGTCCGGCGCGCACACCGCCGCGATGCCCTTGAGCATCGCCGGGTCACCGCCGAGCACGCCGCGCAGCAGGCTCCCCCACGGCATCAGCACGTGGACCTCGGTGATGTCGCGCAGTTCCCCGGGCAACCGCTCGGCCGCGGCCCACACGTAGAGCAGGTTGGCGAGGCCGCCCTTCTTGGGGCTGGCGCTGGCTTTCGTCGCGACCTTGCGTAGGTTGTCCTTGGCCGCGTCCAGGCCGATCACCAGCGTGTCCGGGGTCGCGCGGGCCACGGCGAGGGGGTGCTTGCCGTCGCCGGTGCCGATGTCGAGCACCGCGCCGGAGTACCGCGCGCGCAGGTCGGCGAACTCGGCGGGACCGACGTCGACGACCTGTTTGCCGGTGATGCGACGCATGCCCGGGAGTTTAGTTGGCCGAGCCCCGGTGGCCTTGTGGGCCACCGGGGCTCGGTGGTGTGGGCCGTCGCGGCGCGTTGGCGGGGCGGCGGCGTTTCCTCTCGGCTGGGTCTTGCCAGCCAGTCCGTGGGCTACCGCGCGGGGCCGCCGGTCACGTCGACCGGGCCACCGGGCAGCGCGGGCAGGCCGGGGATGCCGCTCAGGTCGGACTCATCCGGGAGCAGCGCGTCCACCGTGCCGGTGTGCGTGGTCGTAGTGGTGTCCGTGCCGGCGACGGTGCCGGTGACGTCGGTGAAGTGGGTGCCGTTGATGTCGGTGCCCGTCATGTCAGTGGCGGTGTCGGTCGCGTCGGTGTTGGTCACGTCGGTGCCGGTGACGTCGGTGACGGTGTCCGTCGCGTCCGTGTCGGTCGCGTCGGGTTCGGTCACAATGGGGGGCGTCAGCTCCGGGATCGCGACGTCCGGCGGGTTCAGGTCCGGGGCGGTCACCTCCGGCGCCGTCAGGTCCGGGACGGTGACAGTGACATCAGGAGCCGTGACGTCCGGGGTCGTGGGCGTGGTGAGGTCGGGCGCGGTCACGTCGGGCAGGGCGCCGACCAGCGGTGGCAGCTGGGGCAGCGCCGGGATCCCGGGGGTGCCCGGGGGCAGCACGCTGATCAGCGCCTCGGCCAGCGACTGGGCCAGGTCGAGCAGCGCCCAGACCAGGTCGGGGTTGATCGGGCCCGGCAGCGGCAGGATGTTCTGCACCTCGGCGGCCTTGGCGTCCGCCGGGTCGGCGAGGTCGGTCACGCCGCAGCCGCGCACGTGGTTGAGCACGTCGCGCAGCTCGCCCACCCGGCCTGCCAGCGCGGCGTCGTCCCCGGCGGCGTCGTAGAGCGCGCGGTAGGCCGTGGTCAGCTCGACGACTTGGGCCGCCGTGACCCCGTCGCGCGCGGGCGCGGCCGAGGCGATGGTCGCGCCGGTGGTCGCCAGCACACTCGTCGTCGCGAGGGCGGTCACGATGCGAACGAGGTGACGGTTCATGAAGGAGGTTCCTCTCCGGCTGGGATGCGTTCTCTGCGCCTCAACGGCTACCAGCTCGCCCCGGCGGCGACCGGATGATCACCCGCCGGGTGGCGACTCCCGAACGCGCTCCGCAGTCGGCCCGTCGGCCGGATGACGCCCCAAAGGCTGACCCGGCCCCCGCACGTGGCCGCGCTCGCCGCCCCAGAGCGGCAACCAGGCGGGTCGGGTGACGGTCGACCCGCTCGAACGAGTCAATATGGGACGTGGCGCGCCAAATACCCCCCATCGGGAAAGCGCCGGAATGGCCCGTCCGCGAATCACGGACGGATCACCGTCAGATCACCACTGGAAGCGCCCGGCCGGTTCCAGCGCTTCTTCGAGGTCGCGGTAGACCGCGACGAGACCACCCACCCCGGTGACCTGGAGGGTGCTCAGCGCGGGCCCGGTGGGCGCGGCGACGCGCAGCAGCCTGCCGCGGTGCAGGCAGTGGTAGTGCGCGCGGAGGATCAACGAGGCCGCGCCGATGCTGAGGAAGGCGACACCGGTCAGGTCGACGACGACGTAGCGCTTGGTGGTGTTCTCGGCGCAGGCGTCCTCGATCTGCTCGCGCCACAGGTGCTCGGTGTGCATGTCGATGCGGCCGACCGCGGCGACGACGATGGCCGAGCGGGTGCCCTTGACCGTCACGGCGAGAGGGGCGCGCGAGTCCACCTCGAAACCTCCTCGCGCACGACACCACCAAGATCGCCGGACTATAACTGACGATTGTCGTCACAGATACCGCACCGACGCGACCCCGTGCGCAAGACCACAGGAAAAATGCGTCTGATTCAGTGAATTGTGCATACGTGCGGCAGCGGGTTCGCGATCTTCCCACCGGCGGTCACTCGCCGCTCGGGGCAGGCTCCTCACCCGAACGAGTCGGTTGCGCGCCACCCGAAAGTGGACGCCGCAGGCCCGCGCGACCGCCGTCCGCGGTGGCGGGCCCCCACCGCCACCACGACGACCACCCACCGTCCTGCGGCTCGTCGGCGATCCGCGCCCAGGCCAGGTCCCTCAACTCGACCGACATACCGGAGTGATCGGCCGAATGGAGCAGGTTATTACCCAACGCAGTCAGAACTCACCCGAAAGAAGGAGTAACCCGAAGCCGTTTGCGTGAGGAGTGATCACTTCTCGTGACCGGGGTCAGGGCGTCAGGCCGGGCGGGAAGCCACCGGTCGCGATCGGACCCCAGTGGGTGATGGTGACGCGGACCAGGCACTTGCCCTGCCGCGACATCGCCGCCCGGTACGCCGACCAGTCCGGGTGCTCCCCGGAGATCGACCGGTAGTACTCGACCAGCGGCTCCAGCGCGTCCGGCAGGTCCAGCACCTCCGCCTCCCCGCCGATCTGGGCGTACGGGCCGTTCCAGTCGTCGGACAGCACGCACGCCGACGCCGCGGGCCGCCTGCGCAGGTTGGCGACCTTCGCGCGCGCCGGGTACGTGGAGACCACCACGCGGCCCTCGGCGTCCACGCCGTAGGTGACCGGCGAGAGCTGCGGGCTGCCGTCCGCGCGCGTGGTCACCAGGACGCAGCGGGTGCGGGCGCGCAGGAACTCCAGCAGCTCGTCGCGCTCGGGGACCCGGGCGGACGCCGTGCGCGGCATCAGTCGGCCGCCAACTTGGCCAACCGCTGCGGGGTCGGCCAGCGCACCTCGGTGACCCAGCCGAACCGCTCGAACAGCCAGATGACCCGCGCCGAGACGTCGAGCTGGCCGCGCCGCACGCCGTGCCGGGCCGAGGTCGGGTCGGCGTGGTGCAGGTTGTGCCAGGCCTCGCCCATGGACAGGATCGCCAGCGGCCAGAAGTTGGTCGCCTTGTCCCGGGACTTGAACGGCCGGTCGCCGACGATGTGGCAGATCGAGTTCACCGACCAGGTCACGTGGTGCAGCAGCGACACCCGGACCAGCCCGGCCCAGAAGAACGCGGTCACCGCGCCCCACCACGACCAGGTGATCAGGCCGCCGAGCAGCGCGGGCGCCAGCAGCGTCACCGCGGTCCACAGGCCGAACTGCCGGTCGACGCGGCGGATGTCGGTGTCCGCGAGCATGTCCGGGGCGAACCGCTCGGCGTTGGTCAGCTTGCGGTCGAACACCCAGCCCATGTGCGCGTGCCAGAAGCCCTTGGCCAGCGCGACCGGCGAGGTGCCGAACGCCCACGGCGAGTGCGGGTCGCCGTCGCGGTCGGCGAACGCGTGGTGGCGGCGGTGGTCGGCGACCCAGTGCAGGATCGGCCCCTGCAGCGCCATGCTGCCCACGATCGCCAGCCCGACCCGCACCGCGCGGTTGGCCTTGAACGCGCCGTGGGTGAAGTAGCGGTGGAAGCCGACGGTCACCCCGAGGCAGGTGAAGGTGTAGAAGAAGGCGGCGAGGCCGACGTCGACCCAGCCGAGGCCCCAGCCCCAGGCGAACGGCACGGCGCCGATGAGCGCGGCGAAGGGCACCAGGATGAAGATGTACGTCCCGATCTGCGGCCAGTGCGCGCGGGGCGAGCCGAACATCGGTTTCGGCCCCACCCCGCTCTCCTCGACGGTCGCGGTCACTGCTCTGCCTCCACCCTCGCCAACCCCCGTGATCGGCGGTGTCCGGCGGTAAGCAAACCAGTCGGGGCGGCGGACACCAAGCAGTCGTTTGGTGGGCGGTTGCCCGAAATGCCGGAAGCCCGCAGCTCAGCGGAGCGCTGAGGTATGTGTCACACCAGGTCAGGCCGCTGCGGGCGGCCGGTCGGTGAACACCGGCGTCACTAGCCTTTCACCTATCCGTCAGCAGCGCGACGGCGGCCTGGATGGCCGGGGCGTAGGTCGCGATCTCGGTGTAGATGCCGGGGAACCGCGGCCGCGCGCAGCCGACCCCCCACGAGACAATCCCCACTTGCTTGGGCGTGCCGTCGGCCTCGCCGATGACCATCGGGCCGCCGGAGTCGCCCTGGCAGGTGTCCACCCCGCCGACGTTGACGATGCCCGCGCAGAGCATGCCGGAGGGCAGGAAGGGGTAGCCGTAGCGGGTGTAGAGGGGTGCGCAGGTCGCGTCGTCGACGTACGGGACCTCGGCGTGCAGCAGGTAGCGCTGCTGGTCGCCGCCCTCCTTGTCCGCCCCCCACCCCAGGACGCGGAACGGCCCGGCCGTGACGGTCGCCCGCTTGAGCGGCAACACCGGCGCCTTGACGCGGGTGGCGAGCTTGATGAGCGCCCAGTCGTAGCCGCGGCTGACGGTGGTGTACTGCTCGGGGCGGTAGACGTAGACCGACTTCACCACTGTCGCTTTTGGACTTTGCAGGTCGACCACGCCGAAGGTGGCCTGGATGGTGGCGTCGGGTCCGGTGCCGTCGACGCAGTGGCCCGCGGTCAGGACGACCTCGGGGGCGATGAGGGAACCGCCGCAGCCCATGGAGAGCCGGGCCATCCACGGGTAGGCGCCCTGCGGGGCGCGGGTGCCGCCGACCACTCGGGCGGGGACGTCGGCGGTGGCGGGGATGCCGGCGAGGGCCAGGACGAGACCGAGCAGGGGGATCAGGAACCGGCGCGATCTCGACATCGAAATCCTCCCGTGATCACGGAGTGCTATCAGGCGGTGGCACTTCGTGCATCGTGCTCTGGCGAGCTCGACGGGACGGACCCCTTCACCGGGTCGTGTGACAGATCGTCCCCATACGGGTCGGTTCAGGGTTTGCTGAAGTGGGCCACCGAGGTCGCTTCGAGGCTGCCGAGGTAGATCTCGCCGTGGTGTTCGCGGACGCCGGTGACCATGTGGAAGCCGTCGGTGGTGGGGCCTCTGAAGTCGTGGACGGGGTGGCCGGTGGTGCCGTCGACGGCGCGGGCCCAGACTTCGGTTCCCTCCTTCGCGTACCACCGCTCGGGGACCCGCCAGAGAAGTTTGCGGACGGCGGGTGGGGTTCGCAGGACGAGGTCCAGCAGTCGGCGGCGAGGGCTGGCCAGCGCTATCCAGATGAGGCCGTCGGTGCCGGTCGAGATGTTGTCCGGGAAGCCGGGCAGGTTGTCGACGAGCACGTCGGACGTCCCCTGTTTCTCCCCGGTCAGCCAGACCCTGCGCAGCGCGTACTCCCAGCCGTCGACGACCACGACGTACGACTCGTCCGGGGCGAGGGCCACGCCGTTGGCGAAGTGCAGGCCGTCGAGCAGCACCTCGACCTCGCCGTCCGGCGACCTCCGGCGCAGGCTGCCCGTGGCCCGGTGCTCGAACAGGTCCGCCCGCCAGTGCGGCAGGTCGAAGCGCTCGGTGGAGTTGGTGAAGTAGACCGTGCCGTCGGCCGCCACGGCCGCGTTGTTGCAGACCCGCAGGTCCGCACCGGCCGGGATCAGCAGCTCGATGTCGCCGGTGCCCCGGTCGACCAGCAGCAGGCCGCGCGCGGCGTCGCAGACCAGGAGGCGGCCGTCGGGGTGGTGTTCGAGGCCGAGGGGCCTGCCGCCGGTGTCGGCGATCGTGTCGAGGCGGCGGCCGTCGGCGGTCAGCCGGAGGATCCGGCCGTCGTCGACGCCGGTGTAGAGGTGGCCGTGGTCGTCGATCAGGACGTCTTCCGGGCCGCGTCCGTTGACCGGCAGCACGGTCAGCCGGGGCAGCGTCCGCTTGCTCGGCGCGCGACCCGGCCGCGGGGGGCGCCAGGCCACCGGATCGATCTTCGGACGGGACACGGCGATCACCCCTCGCGGTGGGGACGGCGTTGTGGTGGCCACGATACGAGGGGTTGGGCCTGTTCGCTTAGCGGCCAATCACCGTGTGGCAACGGGATTCCAGGTACTCGACCAGCCGCCGGAAGTCGGCGAAGGCCGGGTTGCCGGTCTGCCCGTGGTGGTAGCGGTAGTAGATCTGCTGGGCGATGGCGGCTAGGCGGAAAAGTCCGAAAACCTCGTAGAAATCCCAATCCGCGCAAGCCAAGCCCGTGTGCTCGCGGTAGCGCGCGATGACCTCCGCGCGGGTGAGCATGCCGGGGAGGTGGGTCGGCTGCCTGCGCAGCTCGCGGAACACGGCGTCGTCATCGGCCTGGGGCCAGTAGGCGAGCGCGCCCGCCAGGTCCATCAGCGGGTCGCCGAGGGTGGCCATTTCCCAGTCCAGCACACCGACCACCGCCAGCTCGGCGTCGAGCACGACGTTGTCCAGGCGCCAGTCGTTGTGGATCACGACGGTGGCGACGTCCTCGGGCCGGTTGGCTGCCAGCCACGTCGTGACGGCGGCGAAGTCCGGCGCGTTGCCCGTGCGCGCGGCGGAGTACCGCGCCGTCCACCCCCGCACTTGGCGGCCGACGTATCCGGCACCGCGTCCGAGGTCCGCCAACCCGGCGGCTTCGGGGTCGACGCCGTGCAGGTCGACCAGGCGGTCCACCAACGCGGTCGACAGTTCGTGCGCTTGCCGCTCGGACAGGGTCATGCCCGCGGGCAGGTCTCGGCGCAGGATCGTGCCCTGGATGCGTTGCATCACATAGAAGTCCGCGCCGATCACGGCCGGGTCGCGGCACAGGCCGTAGACCTCGGGGACCAGCGGGTACACCGGTTTCAGGCGTTGCTGCACCAGGTATTCGCGGCGCATGTCGTGCGCGGACACCGCTTTTCGGCTGGCTGGTGGTCGGCGCAGGACGAGTTCGCGGTCGGGGTAGGTGAGCAGGTAGGTCAGGTTCGAGGCGCCACCGGGGAACTGGCGGACTCGCGGACGTTCGTCGCCTATGTCCATAGTGGACTTCAACCACGCGTGGACGGCGACGACGTCGAAGCGGTCCTCCGCGCGGACCTCGCCCGCGGTCACCGGTACTTCGCGAGTTCGGCGCGGGCGACGACGGCGCGGTGCACCTCGTCCGGGCCGTCGGCGAGGCGCAGCGCGCGGGCGCTCGCGTAGGCGGCGGCGAGCGGGAAGTCATCGGTCATGCCCGCGCCGCCGTGCAACTGGATGGCCATATCGATCACGCCGAGCGCCATCGACGGCACCGCGACCTTGATCTGCGACACCGCCGAGCGCGCTCCCTCGACACCGTGCGCGTCGAGCTTCCACGCCGCGTTGAGGACCAGCAACCGGGCCTGGTCGATGGCGATGCGGGCGTCGGCGATGCGTTCGCGGTTGCCGCCCAGGTCGACCAGCGGCCTGCCGAAGGCGGTGCGCCGCGTCGCGCGGCGGCAGGCCAGTTCGAGCGCCAGTTCCGCGAGGCCGATCAGCCGCATGCAGTGGTGCACCCGGCCCGGCCCGAGTCGGCCCTGGGCGATCTCGAAGCCCCGGCCGACACCGCCGATCACCGCGTCGAGGGGCAGCCGGACGTCGGTGAAGGTGATCTCGCCGTGACCGTAGGGCGGGTCGTAGCGGCCGAACACGGGCAGCAGCCGCTCCACCCGCACGCCCGGGGTGTCCATCGGGACCAGAACCATCGAGTGCTGCGCACGGCGGTCCGCCGCGGGGCGGCTCAGGCCCATGAACACGACGAACGCGCAGTTGGCGTGGCCGGTGCCGGTGGCCAGCCACTTGGTGCCGTCGAGCACGACCTCGTCGCCGTCGACCACCGCGGTGGCGGCCATGGTCGTGGCGTCGGAGGAGGCGACGTCGGGTTCGGTCATGCAGAAGGCGGAGCGGACCTCGCCCGCGAGCAGTGGTCGCAGCCACCGGTCGCGCTGCTCGGGACTGCCGTAGAGGTGCAGCAGCTCCATGTTGCCGGTGTCGGGGGCGTTGCAGTTGAACACCTCCGGCGCGAGCACCGACCGCCCCATCTCCTCCGCGAGCGGCGCGTACTCCAGGGTGCCGAGCCCGGATTCGGCGGGGAGGAAGAGGTTCCACAGCCCCCGCTCCCGCGCCCGGCGCTTGAGTTCTTCGATGACCGGGGGCACCGTCCAGGGGTCGGCGGCGAGCGCGCGCAGGCAGTCCGGCTCCACGGGCGCGACCTCGTCGTGGATGAACGCCCTGATCCGTTCGAGGTGATCGGCCGCGGCGGCCGAGTGCGCGAAGTCCACGGGTGTCCCTCCTGCGGGGTGCCTGCCGGACAACCTACCGCGCCAGCGAGTGTCTACTGTGGATTTTCGCCCGCGACGGGAACGCGTGCGGTCGGCGGCCCGGCTTGGGCGCCCGTGGGTGGGTCAGCCCAGGTCGGCGAGGTGGGTGCGCAGGAGTTTGCCGGTGGCGTTGCGTGGGAGTTCGTCGAGGAAGACCACGTCGCGGGGGACCTTGAAGCGGGCCAGGTTCGCCTTCACGTGGCCGCGCAGGTCTTCGGCGGCGACCTCGGCGCCGGGGCTGCGCACGACGTAGGCCTTGAGGCGTTGGCCGAACTCCGGGTCGGCGACGCCGAGGACCGCCGCTTCCGCCACGCCCGGGTAGGCCACGAGCAGGTCCTCGATCTCGCCGGGGAAGACGTTCTCGCCGCCGGAGACGATCATGTCGTCGTCGCGGCCGTCGATGAACAGCCTGCCGTCGGCGTCGAAGTGGCCGAGGTCGCCGGTCGACAGCAGGCCGTCGATGATCTCCTTGTGCCTGCCGTCGGTGTAGCCGCCGAAGGCGAGGCCGCTGCCCGCGAAGACGCGAGCCGTGACGCCGTGGTCGGTGACGCGGGTGCCGCTGTCATCGAAGAGGGCGACCTGGCAGCCGACCGGGGGTTTGCCGACGGTGCCGGGGGCCGCGCGCCAGTCGGCGGGGGTGGCGACGGCGGCGACGGAGACCTCGGTCGACCCGTACAGGTTGTGGATGACGTCGCCGAACACGCGGCTCGCGCGGTTGCCGAGTTCGGGTGAGAGGGCTGAGCCCGCGGTGAACACGATGCGCAGCGTCGAGGTGTCGTAGTGGCCGATCGTGTCCGGTCCGAGGTCGAGGATCCGTTGGAGCATGGTCGGCACCAGGACGAGCGTGGTGACGCGGTGCTCCTGGATCGCGCGCAGCGTGGCCTCCGGGTCGAACCGGCGGCGCAGGACGACGGTCGAGCCGAGCGCGAAGGAGATGATGAACTGCGAGAAACCGGTGGCGTGGAACAGCGGCGCGGCGAGCAGCGTGGCCTCGCCGGTGCGCAGCGGGATCCGGTCGAGGAACTGGGCGGCGGCCAGCGGCGACCGCACCTGGCGCGGGGCACCCTTCGGGGTCCCGGTGGTGCCGCTGGTCAGCAGGACCATGCCGCCGGGTTCGCGGGGCAGCGGCACCGGGGCGTCGTCGGTGGCGGCGATGAGGTCGTCGAGGGTGGTGGCGTCGGTGGCGCTGTCGACCCAGGCGAGGAACGTCGGTAAGTCACCCGGGAGCGCGTCGACCAGCGGGGTGAACTCCTCGTCGTGCACGAAGACCGTCACGGCCTCGCGGGCGGCCACGTCCCGCAGCTGCGGACGGGCGAAGCCGGTGTTCACGAGCAGCAGCCGGGCACCCAGCTTGGCGGCGGCCAGCATGGTCTCGACGGCACCCCGGTGGTCACGGGCGAGCAGCGCGACCACCGACCGGTCGGTCACCCCGCGCTCGGTGAACGCCCTGGCCAGCGCGTTGGACCGGCGGTCGAGCTCGGCGAAGGTGAGCGGCCCGCGCTCGTCGACCAGCCCGACGGCCCGGCTGTCCCGACAGGCCGCCACCCGGGCGGCGCCCGCGATCGGGCCCAGCCGCCGGACGGCCAGCGCGGACCGCAGCACGTGGTCGGGCCGGGTCAGCGGGACCAGGCCGGCGCGGTGCATGACGTGCACGCTGCGTACCGCCGTGGGCACCTTCGTCACCAGGTCGAGCACCCGGTTGAGGTAGTGGACCACCGTCACCTCCAAGGGGTTACCGCAAGTAACACCCTGCCTGACCGGCTCGGACGCGTCAACCACCGCGGGTTGTCGGTGTTCGGGCGCAGAATGCCGGTGTGCGGGTCGTGGTGGTACCGGGGGCGGAGGGCGCCGGGCGCGTCCAGGTGCCGGACGGGCCACCGGCGGACGTCCCCGACCTCGCCGCGTGGGTGGCCGAACGGGAACGCGCCGACGCGCCGCGCTGGGTGCTGCCGTCCCTCGCGGACGCGTACCCGGCGCTGCTGCGCGCGGGCGTGCGCCTCGACCGGTGCCACGACCTGTCCCTCGCGGAGGGGATCCTGCTCGCGTTCGAGGAGCGGCCGGGGCGACCCCGGAACCTGGCGGCGGCGTGGGCCCGGCTGCGCGGCCTGCCCGAGCCGGAAGACCCGCCGCCGCTGGCGCGCGGGGAGCAACCGGCGCTGTTCGAGGCGGACCGGGGCACGACACCGGTCGGCGCCGACCCGGTGGTGGCCGCCGCGGCCGTGCTGGAGGACCAGGAGCGGCGGCTCGCGTCGACGGCCCACCCGGACCGGCTGCGGCTGCTGGTGGCCGCCGAGTCGGCGGGCGGGCTGGCCGCCGCGGAGATGACGCACCACGGATTGCCGTGGCGGGCGGACACCCACCTGGGGCTGCTGGCGGACGTGCTGGGTCCACGGCCGTCACCCGGCGCCCGGCCCGCGAAGCTGGCCGCGCTGCTGGAGCGGATCAGCGCGGCCTTCGGCGGTCGGGCGATCAACCCCGACCACCCGCCGAGCATCGTGCGCGCGTTCGCCCGCGAGGGGATCGAGGTGTCGTCGGCGCGGGCGTGGGTGCTCAAGGAGATCGACCACCCGGCCGTGGAACCGCTGCTGGAGTACAAGGAACTCGCGCGGCTGTGGGTGGCGCACGGGTGGACGTGGCTGGACTCGTGGGTCGCGGCGGGCCGGTTCCGACCGGAGTACGTCGTCGGCGGCGTGGTCTCGGGCCGGTGGGCGACCCGGGGCGGGGCGGCGTTGCAGTTGCCCCGGACGCTGCGGGCCGCCGTCCGCGCCGACCCGGGGTGGTCGCTCGTGGTGGCGGACGCGTCCCAACTGGAGCCACGCGTGCTGGGCGCGTTGTCCGGCGACGCGCGGTTCGCCGAGGTGTCGGCGACGGACGACCTGTACTCGAGCCTCGCCGCGGATGCCTTCGACGGCGACCGGGACCGTGCGAAGATCGCGATGCTGTCGGCGATGTACGGCGGCACGAGCGGCGAGGCCGGTCCCCTGCTCGCGGTGCTGCGCAAGCGTTTTCCCGTCGCGGTCGACTACGTCGAGCAGGCCGCCCGCGCGGGCGAGGACGGCCGCGTGGTGCGCTCCCGGCTGGGCCGCACGAGCCCGCCCCCGAGCGACGCCTGGCGCGAGCGGACGGCCGCCACCGGCGACGAGGTGGCGGACCGCGCGGGTCGGCAGGCGGCGCGGGACTGGGGCCGGTTCACCCGGAACTTCGTGGTGCAGGCCAGCGCGGCGGACTGGGCGCTGACGACGCTCGCGGTGCTGCGGCGGCGGCTGCACGGCTTGGCCGCGCAGATCGTGTTCTTCCAGCACGACGAGGTGATGGTGCACTGCCCGCAGGAGGAGGCGGGCGCGGTGGAGGAGGAGATCACCGAGGCCGCGACCGAGGCCAGCGGCCTGGTCTTCCCCGGCACGTCGGTCCGGTTCCCGCTCCAAGCCCACGCCGTCGACTGCTACGCCGACGCGAAATGACGTCAGCGGTGGGCTCGGTGGAGCGTGTCGGGGGTCAGGTCCTTGATCGTGGTGTTGCCGGACAGGCCCAGGGTCAGGTCGAGGTCCGCCAGGACGCTCCGGATGACGTGCCGGACGCCCTCCTCGCCGCCGAGCCCCAAGCCGTACACGTAAGGACGGCCCAGCAGGACCGCTTTCGCGCCCAGGGCAAGGGCTTTGAGCACGTCCGAGCCGTTGCGGACCCCCGAGTCGAAGAGGACCTCCAGCCGGTCCCCCACGGCCGCGACGATTTCGGGCAGCGCGTCGAGGGAAGCTACGGCGCCGTCCACCTGACGGCCGCCGTGGTTTGAGACGACGATGCCGTCCATCTCGGCGTCGGCGGCTTTCCGGGCGTCGTCGGCGTGTTGGATGCCTTTCAGCAGGATCGGGCCGTCCCAGTGTTCCCGCAGGAAGGGCAGGCTGTCCCAGCACTTGTCCGTGCCGGTGAAGAGCGAGACCCAGCGGAGGATGGCCATTCCCGGGTCGTCTTCCGGGGATTTCGCCAGGCCCGCGCGGAAAGCCGGGTCGGTGAAGGCGTTCGCCACGCCGGTTGCCCGGAGGAACGGGAGGTACGCGGTGTCGAGGTCGCGGGGGCGCCAGGCCAGGGTCCACGTGTCGAGGGTGACGACCAGGGCCGTGTAGCCCGCGGCCTTGGCCCGGTGCAGCAGGCTCGCGCAGACTTCCGGTTCGTTGGGCCAGTACAGCTGGAACCAGCGCGGGCCAGCGACCGCCGCGACGTCTTCCAGTGGGTACGAGGAAGCCGTCGACAGCACGATCGGGACGTCGAGGGCCGCGGCGGCGCGGGCGGTCGCCAGTTCGCCGTCCGGGTGGACGATCGACTGCACACCCACGGGGGCCAGCAGGACCGGCGCGGGCATCGGCGTGCCCAGGATCGTCGTGCTCAGGTCCCGGGTGGTCGCGCCGGTGAGCACGCGCGGCACGATCCGCCAGTGGGCGAAGGCTTCCCGGTTGGCGCGCATCGTGTCGCCGGAGCCCGCGCCGCCCGCCACGTACCCGAAGGGTGCCGGGGCCATCGCGGCCTCGGCTGCCTGCTCCAAGCGGGTCGTGTCCGTGGTGAACGGCGGGACCTCGTCCGCCAGTCCACGCAGGTAGATCTCGTTCTGGTAGTGCGCGTGGGTCATCGGATCGCGGCCCTGCGCAGCCCGAGCCAGCCCACCAGGGACGCCGCGAGGGACAGGACCACGGCCGCCACCAGCACGCCGACACCACCCGCGCCGAGTGCCAGGGCCACCGTCCACAGCGCCAGCATGACCGTGCCGAGGGTCAGCAGGATCGCGCCGACGGTCAGCAGGGGCATGCGGCGGAGCAACTCCTCCGGTGCCAGGCGGTTGCGGGCGGGGATGGCGCGGTAGCCGAGCGCGGCGAGCACGGAAACCGTGCCCAGCAACGCCAGCGCGAACCACGCCAGGAGCGGGCTCGGCTGCGGCCTGCCCGCGAGGACCAGCAGGAAACCGCCGATGGTCTGCCAGCCCGCGCTGCGGCGCAGGATCAGCCACAGGGAGATCTGCTGCGGTTTGCCGAAGACCACCTTCGGTTGCGCGACGTCCACCGCCACCGCTTCGGGCGCGGGCTGCCGGACGATCTTGCGCACCGGCCGCCGCACCCGTCGCGCCGGCTCCGCGGGCCCGCCCTCCGGGGCTCCGGTGACCACGGGCTCGGCCAGGTCGTCGACCACCGGCTCGGCGACCGGGGGCCGCGGCGCCGCGCGCTCGCGGACCGGGGGTCGGGCGACCGCGGCCCTGGGCACCCGCGGCTCGCGGACCGGGGGCCGGGCGGCCGGGGGTTCGGCGGGCACCGGCTCGGCGACCACCTGGATCAGCGGCTCGACCTCGTCGCGCGGCTCCGGCTCGGCGGGCACCGGCCACACCGACGACATCCGCTGCCGCCACTCGGCCTCGACCGTCCACGCCTTCGGTTCCGCGGGATCCGGCGCAACGTCCTGCTCGACCTCGGACCGCCCCACTGCCCACTCGCCTCCAGCCACGTCGCCGTCGGACAACCGAACCGTGCCCGGGACGGGCTCGTCAACCCGGGCGTCGACGGGGTCCTGGGCCTCCTCGACCTGACCGGCCACGACGTGCTCAGCTCGGTTCGGCAGCGCGATCACCTCGGCCTCGACGGCGGGCTGGGCCTCCGGCCGGGCCGCGCCGACCGCGCGGGTGCCGGGCTGCCAGGCGGGCTCGGTGCCGTCGGTCAGGCCGCGGGCGAAGGCGCGGGTCCGGCGGGCGCCGATCGACCTGGGCAGCCGGTCCAGCCGCGCGCGGACCTCGGCGTTGCCCGGGTCGAGCAGCAGCGCGTCGGTGTACGCGCGGCGGGCGAGCTCCCCGTCGCGCGCCCGGTCGGCCGCGACGCCGAGCACCTCGTGCACGCGCGGCACCTCGGGGGCGACGGCGGCGGCGCGGCGGGCCGTCTCCAGCGACTCCTCCGGCGACACCGGTCCGAGCACCTCCGACAGCGTGACCAGCGAGCGCCAGTCGCGCGGGTCGCGCCGGGCGGCCTCGCGCGCGGAGACGACCGCCTCCTCGTGGCGCCCCATCTCCGCCAGCGACAGGCTGGCCAGCCGGTGCGCCCACGAGCGCTCACCGAGGGTGATCGCTCGTTTGGCCGCGTCCAGGCAGAGCTGGTAGTCGCCCGCGTCCAGCAGCGCGGCGGCCAGCCTGCACCAGGCCTCCGAGTTGTCGGGGTGCACAACCAGCACCGGGCGGAGCAGGGCGATGGCGTCCACGGCCCGCCCGACGGCCGTGAGCTGCGCGGCTTCCACCAGGACCGTGTCGATCGACTCGACCATGGCACCTCCCGACCGTCTCGACCTCCAGTGTGTCAAGCCCCTGGGCGGTTCGGCGGGCGACCCGCGCGGCCGGTCACCAAAGGCAACACCAGTGTCCTCCGCCCAGGTGACCGGTCTCACCCGTTCACCGGGAACGACACCCGTCTGGCGGCATAGGCGCTCCCCGTCGGCGCGGTCCACAGTGGCCTTCGTCCTATCTCCGGACGTATGACCACATCGCTTCTTAAACTGGTCGGGTGTATAAGCCGCCCCGACCCACCAAGTTCCGGCTGGCCCTGATCCTGGGTGGGCTGTCGGCGTTCGGTCCGCTGTCCATCGACATGTACCTGCCCGCGTTCCCGGAGATGGCCGAGCGGCTGGGCACGGGCCCGGCGCAGATCCAGCTGACGCTGACCACGTTCATGATCGGTCTGGCGCTGGGGCAGGCGGTGGCCGGTCCGCTGTCGGACTCGTACGGCAGGCGGACACCGCTGCTGATCGGGCTGGCCCTGTACGCGGTCAGCTCGCTGGCCTGCGTGGTCGCCCCGTCGGTCTACGCGCTGGTGGCGCTGCGGCTGGCGCAGGGCTTGAGCGCGGCGACCGGCGTGGTGATCGCCCGCGCGGCGGTGCGCGACCTGTTCAGCGGGGCGGCGATGGCCCGGTTCTTCTCGGCGCTGATGGTGGTCAACGGGCTGGGGCCGCTGCTCGCGCCGATCATCGGCGGGCAGGTGCTGCGGTGGGCGTCGTGGGAGGGGATCTTCTGGGTCCTCACCGGCTTCGGGGCGCTGCTGCTGGGCGTCGTGCTGCTGTGGATGCCGGAGACGCTGCCCCCGTCGTACCGGGGGTCGGCGCACCTGGGGCGGACGGTGCGCACGTACGTGAAGATCGCGTCGGATCGCCGGTTCCTGGCGTACGCGGGGTCGACGGGCTTCATCGGCGCGGCGATGTTCGCCTACATCGCCGGGTCGTCGTTCGTGCTGCAGGACGTGCACGGGCTGAGCCCGCAGCAGTACAGCCTGGTGTTCGCGGGGAACGCGTTCGGGATCATGCTGATGTCCCAGCTGAACTCCCTGCTGCTGCGGCGGTACGCGCCGCGCGGGCTGCTCGTCGCGGGGCTGGTGGTCGGGGCTGTCGGCGGGGTGGGGGTGCTGGCGGCGGTGCTGCTGGGGCTGGGCCTGCCGTGGCTGCTGGCGGCGCTGTTCGTGGCCATCGCGTGCATCGGCATGGTGAGCCCGAACTCCACCGCGCTGGCGCTGGCCGACCACGGGGAGAACGCGGGCGCGGCGTCGGCGCTGCTGGGGGTGCTGCAGTTCGTGATCGGTGGGGTGGCGGCGCCGCTGGTCGGGTTGGGTGGGGGTCAGTCGGCGCTGCCGATGGCGATCGTGATCGCGGTGCTGTCGGTGGCGGGGATCGGGCTGTTCGCGGTGCTGCGGCCCGCGGCGTCGATCGCGGTGGAACCGGTGGCCGCGGTGCCGGTCGAGGCGGTTGAGCCGGAACGTGCCAAGTAGGCGGGTGGGTCTGCGGAATCAGCCTTCTCGGTGTCACTCGCTTCGCCCGACTGGGCGACGAGTTATCCACAGGCATGATCGGCTGGGGCCGTTTGCGCCGGTCAGCGCGGTAGAATGGATCGGGGACGCCCCCGAGGTGGGTGGGGCCTGTGCTGGGGCGGCTCGGGGCGAAACAGGGCTTTGACGACGGTCCCAGGGGTGTCGCGGCTTGGAGCGACGAGGGAACGGATTTGCGCACGGAAGCTGCGGGTTGCCTTTGCGGCGCGGCATTCGCGGGCAGGCGGGCTCGGTGAGCGCGGTGGCAGTGGTCTTGCCGCAGATTCGCGGGCGGCTACCGCCGCGATCTTGAGGTGTCCCCGCCTGAGATTGGTGACGTGCGCGCGTGGGGCGTACCGCTCGCGATGGTCCCGGGAGGCGGAATGCCTGGACTGAGGCGGCATCGGCCTCGGAGGGGTAGGCGTAGGGCTTCGGTCCCGGAGGGCGAGTTGCCTGGCCCGGGGGTGGGCCAGGCACGGAGCGCGCGAGGGCCGGTCAGTGGTCGGATTCGACCGAGGCGTCGACCACGGCGTCGCGGAGGGCGGCGCGGAGGCGGCCGACGTCGAGCGGGGAGAGGATCGCGGTCTCGCCCGGGGGCGCCACGAGGACCACGTGGCCCTGTCGCACGAAGACGGTGACGTCTCGTTTGCGGCCCGCTAAGTCGCGACAGTTGATTGACCACTCCCGGTGGCTGTTCACCGCACCCGTCCTCTCGCAGTTCGACCCCATCGGGTCAGTTTGCCTGTCAATGTGATGACGCGGACGGTAACGAGCTGTGACGGCGAAGGTGATGTGATCTCAAGATTTTCTCAGCGGGCGCGTGGGGGTCGGGTGGGTCTAACGTCGGGGACGCACCGGTTTTCCCGATCCCCAGGGGGATGAAGGCATGGCCGAACCGCACCGCATCGTCGTCGTCGGGACCGGGTTGGCGGGGGCGTCCGCCGCCGGGTCGTTGCGTGAACGGGGTTTCGCCGGGGACATCGCGCTGATCGGGCGCGATCGGCACCGGCCGTACGAGCTGCCCGCGCTGTCGAAGGCCGTGTTGCTCGGCGAAGCGGATGAGCCGGACTGGGTGCACGAGGCCGACTTCTACGACGGTATCGACCTGGTGACCGCCACCAGCGTGACGGAACTCGACCTCGGGGGACGCGCCGTGGTCGACGAGACCGGCGCGCGGCACCCGTACGACCGGCTGGTCCTGGCCACCGGCTCCACCCCGCGCACCCTGCCGGTCCCGGGCGCCGACCTCGACGGCCTGCACACCCTCCGCACCCTCGACGACTCCCTCGCCCTGCGCGCCGCGTTCGGCGACGGTGTCCGGGTCGTGGTGGTCGGCGCGGGCTGGATCGGCTGCGAGGTCGCCGCGGCGGCGCGCGGGCACGGGTCGCGAGTCACGGTCATCGAACCCGAACCGCTGCCTTTGCACCGCACCCTCGGCCCCGTCGTGGGCGAGGTGTTCCGCGACCTGCACGCCGAACACGGCGTCACCTGGCGGCTGGGCACCGGCGTCACGGAGTTCGTCGGGACCGACCGCGTCACCGGCGTCCGGCTCGCCGACGGGTCGACCGTCGACGCGGACGTCGTAGTGGTCGGCGTCGGCGCGACCCCGAACACCGCCCTCGCCGAGGCGGCGGGCTTGGAACTGGCCGACACCGGCGGCGTCGCGGTGGACGCGTCCCTGCGCACATCGGCCCCGGACGTGTACGCCATCGGCGACATCGCCGCACACTTCCACCCCCGCCACGGCACCCGCGTGCGGGTCGAGCACTGGGCGAACGCCAAGGACCAGGGCGCGACCGTCGCGGCGAGCCTGCTGGGCGAGGCCGAGCCGTACACGGCCAACCCGTACTTCTTCTCGGACCAGTACGACCTCGGCCTGGAGGTCCGCGGCCTGTTCGACCCGCTGACCGACGACCTAGTGGTCCGCGGCGACCTGGCGGAGCGCTCGTTCATCGCCTTCTGGCTGCGGGCGGGCCGGGTGCGGGGCGCGCTGAACGTCAACCAGTGGGACGACGGCGACGCGCTCCAAGCGCTGGTCGACCGGCAGGCGGAGGTCGACGAGGGGACGCTGCGATCAGGGGAGCTGGGCTAGGACGAGGCGAGGAACGCGGTGATCCGCTCGTCGACCTGACGGGCCCCGACCTTCCGCGCCCGCCTGCGCAGGGCCCGGACCCGCTCCACGGTCCGCTCGGACGACAACGGCCCCACAGCGGTCAACGCGAGTTCGGTGGCGTGGTCGGCCGCGTCGCGATCGCCGAGTGGCACGCAGGACCTCGACATCGGTCATGCCGAGGCGCATCCCACCCGCCTTGGCGACCCGGCCGCCGTGGCTCGCGGTCATGGCAAGCCACGCGGGTTCCGCGAAGGCGGCGACGGCGAGGGCCGAACCGACCATGAAGTTGCGTCGATCCAGGTCTCGACCTGACAGTTCAACCACGGTCGCGATCGTGCCATCAAAGATCGCGGAAACGTGCAACCCATCGAACGTGTTCGCCTCATCGGGCACTGAAGTGAGCCCGCAGTCGGCGACCGAGAGCCGCAGACCGAGCCTGCGGGACAGCACATCCGCGACCAACCGGGGCACCGGTGTCCGCGGCTGGGCGCCGTCGAGCAGCCGGCGCACCGATCCCGGTGCGGTGGCCAGGTGGACCCCCTCGGTGGCCCCTGCCTGGACCACCGCCCTGGCCAGTGCGGAGTTGCTCAGCCCCGCGCGGGACAGCAGTGCCCGCAGCTCTGCGTTCTCCCCGGCCATCACGATCTCCCGAGTGCCGTCGCGAACCGGTGATCGAGCGTAGGTCGAGGTCGGTGGATCTGGCGATGTGTCACCCCGAGTGGCACCTCCGGAAGGCGGCTACCCGCCCCGGGCGGTGTCGAGGTGGTCACGGCCGGTGGTCTCCGGTGATCGTCATCCTCGGGGGCGTTGGTGAGTCGTCCTCGGGAATGACGTAGGGCCACTCCGGGACGAGGCACACTTGGGGAGTGAGTGCGGAGTGGCGGTTGCGGGCGCCCGCGAACCTGGTCAGCAGGCGGGCGATTGTGCAGTGGGCGTTGCGGGCGGGGCTCTTCTGGGTCTTCGTCCTCGCTGTGCACGGGGGGATCGCGCTCTTCAGCGACGAGCCGCCCGGGTGGTTGCGGTACACGGCGATCGGCGCGGCGGTCGTCGGCGTCGTGCACGTCGCCGTCATGCCCCAGTGGCGGTACCGGGTGCACCGCTGGGAGACGACGGCGGACGCGGTGTTCACGCGGAGCGGGTGGGTGACCCAGGAGTGGCGGTTGGCGCCCATTTCGCGGATCCAGACCGTGGACACCGGGCGCGGCCCCCTCCAGCAACTCCTCAAGCTCTCGACCGTCACCATCACGACCGCCTCCGCGCAGGGGCCGTTGAAGATCGACGGGTTGGACGCGACCGTCGCCGCGAAGGTCGTCGACGAGCTGTCCGCGACCACCCAGGCCACGCCGGGGGACGCCACGTGACCGCGTTGCCCGCCGCGCCGGAGTTCGTGGAGGCCGCGCCGGAGTGGGGGCGGCTCAACCCCCGGATGATCGTCGTGCGGCCGCTCAACGAGCTGATCGGGTTGTTGCCCGTGCTGGTCGGGCTGATCTTCCTGGGCAACGTCGAGACCTGGCGGATCGTGACCAGCGTAGGCCTGGTGGCGCTCATCGTCACCTTCGGCCTGCTGTCCTGGCTCACCACCAAGTACCGCATCACCGACACCCACGTCGAACTGCACAAGGGCGTCGTCTTCCGGCAGCGCCGGAGCATCCCGCGCGACCGGGTCCGCACCGTCGACCTGACCGCGAAGCTGGGGCACCGGCTGTTCGGGCTCGCCGCCGTGCGGGTCGGCACCGGCCAGCAGGAACGCTCCCCCGGCGAGGGCACCGTGGTGCTCGACGCGGTCACCGCCGCCGAGGCCGACCGGCTGCGGCAGGCCTTCCTGCACCGGCCGACGACCCAGGTCGCGGTCGAGGCCGAAGCGACCGAGGACGAGGGTGTCCCGATCGCGGGTCTCGACACGCGGTGGTACCGGTACGCGCCGCTCACCCTCTCCGGGTTCCTCACCATCGGCATCACATTCGGTTTCATCGCCAACTTCGCCAACGAGTGGGACTTCCGCTTCTCCGAGGTCGGCGCGATCCGCGAGGGCTTCGGGTGGATCAGCCAGACCGACTGGGGCACGGTCGTACCGGTCACCGCCGGGGCCGTCGCGGTGCTGTCGGTCTTCGCCTCGCTGGCCAACTACCTGCTGCAGAACCACAACTTCCGGCTGACCCGCCAGGCCGACGGCACCGTCCGCGTCCGCCGGGGGCTGCTCACCACCCGCTCGGTGTCCATCGAGGAGAAGCGCCTGCGCGGCGCGGCGCTGCACGAGCCGCTGCTGCTGCGGGCCGGTGGTGGTGCCAGGTTGACCGCGATCACCACCGGGCTCAACCGGGCGGGCGGCAGCAGCCTGCTGCTCCCGCCCGCGCCACGCGCGGAAGCCGACCGGGTCTGCGCGGACGTCCTCGCCATCGACCAGCCGCCGACCTCGACCCCGCTGACCACCCACCCGCCCCGCGCCCGCGCCCGGCGGATCGTCCGGGCGGTCGTCCCGAACCTGCTCCTCGTGGTGGTCCTGGCGGTGCTCGACACGGCCGCGGGCTGGCCGATGTGGACGTGGCTCGCGGCCATCGCGCTGCTGCCGCTGTCCGTCCTCCTAGGACTGAGCCGCTACGCCTCACTCGGCCACGCGCTCACCGACCGCTACCTGGTCAGCCGCTCCGGCTCGCTCGACCGCCGCACGGTCGCCTTGCAGCGCACCGGTGTCCTCGGTTGGAAGCTCACCCGCACCGTGTTCCAGCGCCGCGCGGGCGTCTTCACGCTGACCGCGGTCACCGCGGCGGGCAGCGGCGGCTACCACGTCATCGACATCGGCGACCAGCAGGGCCTCGACCTGGTCGACGAGGCCGTGCCGGACCTCATCGGGCAGTTTCTCCGTTAAGGCACAGGCCAGGTGTGCACGGGTTCGTTGGTGTGCATGTGTTCCCGGTAGCGCAGCACCATTTCCCGCAGCGCCGCCGCGCGGTCCAGCGACCGGGACCGCTCCAGCGACCGCACCGCCTCGACCTGCCAGGTGGCACCGTTGCGCTCGGTCACGCACCGCTGCTCGATGATGCCCAGCAGCCGGTCCCGGTCCCCCGACGGCACACCCCAGGACGCCAGCCCTTCGTGCGCCAGCGGCAGCAGCCTGCGCAGCACCAGCTCCGCCGCCGACACCTCGCCCACGCCCGGCCAGTACACGCGCGCGTCGATCCCGTTGCGCGCCGCCGCGTGGAAGTTGTCCTCGGCGGCGGAGAAGCTCATCTGCGTCCACAGCGGACGGTCTTGGTCGACCAGGGCGCGGACGAGTCCGAAGTAGAACGCGCCGTTGGCCACCGTGTCGACCACTGACGGACCCGCTGGTAGCACCCGGTTCTCCACGCGGACGTGCGGGCGGCCTCCCGCGATGTCGTAGATGGGCCGGTTCCAGCGGTAGACCGTGCCGTTGTGCAGGCGCAGCTCGTGCAGCTCCGGGATGTCGCCGCGGGCCAGCACCTCGGCCGGGTCCTCCTCGTCGACCAGCGGCAGCAGGCCCGAGTAGTACTGCACGTTCTCCTCGAACAGGTCGAAGATGGACGTGATCCAGCGGTCGCCGAACCACACCCGGGGCCGCACGCCCTGCGCCTTCAGCTCGTCCGGCCGGGTGTCGGTGGCCTGCTCGAACAGCGCCACCCTGGTCTCGGCCCACAACTGCTTGCCGAACAGGTACGGCGCGTTCGCCCCCGTCGCGACCTGCACGCCCGCCACCACCTGGCTGGCGTTCCAGTACCGCGCGAACTCCTCCGGCGCGACCTGCAGGTGGTACTGCACGCTGGTGCAGGCGCTCTCCGGGGCGATCGAGTCGGCCGTGGTCGCCAACCGCTCCACCCCGCCGATGTTGATCTCCAGGTCCTCGCCGCGGGCGGCCAGGACCTGCTCGTTGAGCAGCTTGTAGCGGGGGTTGGCGGAGAGCACCTCGGCGCCGGTGTGCCCGGTGCGCAGCGTGGGCAGGATGCCGACCATCACGATGTGCGAGCCCATCCGCGCGGCCTTGGCCTCCGCCTCGTTCAGGTCGGCGCGGATCAGCTCCTCGAACCGGGTCAACCCGCCCGCCTCCAGCCGCTGCGGCGGCAGGTTGATCTCGATGTTGAACCGGCCCAGCTCGGTCTGGAACGCCGGGTCGGCGATGGCGGCGAGCACCTCGGCGTTGCGCATCGACGGGTCGCCCGCGCCGTCGACCAGGTTCAGCTCGATCTCCAGCCCCGCCATCGGCCGGTCGGCGTCGAAGCGGGACTCGGCGAGCATCTGCGCGAAGACGTCCAGGCACCGGCGGACCTTCTGCCGGAACCGCGTGCGGTCGGCCCGGGTGAACTCCGTCGACTCGACATCCTTGCCCATGCGACCAGCGTGATCCATCGCGGACCGACCCGCCACACCGGTTGGGCCGACCGGCCCAAGGCGCGGTCGCCGAGGCGGACACGAGCCCGCGTCGGCCGGAGGCCGGGCGCGGCGGACTAAGCTCGCCCGGGTGAGCGACCGCCTGGTTTGGATCGACTGCGAGATGACCGGCCTCGACCTCGGGCGCGACGCGCTGATCGAGATCGCCGCCCTGGTCACCGACTCCGAGCTCAACGTCCTCGGCGACGGCGTCGACCTGGTGATCCACACCGACGACGCGCACCTGGCGGGGATGCCGGAGGTGGTGCGCGAGATGCACGCCAGGTCCGGGCTCACCGACGAGGTGCGGGCCTCCGCGCTGACCCTGGCGGAGGCCGAGGCGCAGGTGCTGGCCTACGTGCGGGAATGGGTACCCGAGTCCCGCACCGCGCCGCTGTGCGGGAACTCGATCGCCACCGACCGCGGGTTCATCGCCCGGGACATGCCGGAACTCGACGGCCACCTGCACTACCGGATGGTCGACGTGTCATCGATCAAGGAGCTGGCCCGGCGCTGGTACCCGCGGGTCTACTACGCGCAGCCGGACAAGGGCCTGGCGCACCGGGCGCTGGCCGACATCCGCGAGTCCATCCGGGAGCTGCGGTACTACCGGGGGACGGTGTTCGTCCCGCACCCCGGGCCGACCACCGAGGAGGCCAAGTCGGTCGCCGACGCCCTCCTGGCCACCCCCAACCCCTAACCCAGTTTCAAAACTGCGTGCAGGGCACGCTACGATGTTCCAGCACCGCAGGGACCAGCTCCCAGAGGTGACTGTGGTGGGTGTAGCTCAGTTGGTAGAGCACCTGGTTGTGGTCCAGGAAGTCGCGGGTTCAAGTCCCGTCACTCACCCCAACGGCCCAGCCATGTTCGCGGAGAGAGCGAACATGGCTGGGCCTTTTGTTGCATCTGGGGGGCGCCCCCAGACCCCCACGGTGCGAGCCCCTCACGCGGGCGGGCGTGGTGACGGTGATCGGAGACCAGCACCGGTAGTTCGCCGGTCGGCGGGGTCTGATACCGCGTGTGCGGTGGGTAGTCAAGATCGGGCGAATCCGGCACCCGCACGGCCGCGTCCTATGGCGGCATCGGCACCCGTGCTATATCCGTGGAACGGACCAGTCTGTCCGGTATCGCCGGGGATGGCCGTTCACAACCGGTCAGACGAATATCTTTCGGGCAGGCAAACTGGTAATTGGTACACCACTTCTGGTAACTGGGGACGCCGTTAACCCCCTGGCCACCACCACGGCGAGTTACCTACTTTCTCTTATCGTCACCGGGTCGAGGGCCCCGGTGCGGAAGGAGAGTGCCGAATGAAGGTTCGTACCCTGCTGCTCGGCCTGGTGGCCGCGGCGGCGACGGCGATCGCCGCGCCGTCGGTCGGCTCGGCGGCACCCGACGACGGTCCGATCATGACGCCCGCCATCGTCGGCGGCACCAACGCGACGCAGACCTACAGCTTCATGGCGTCGCTGCAGAGCACCTCCGGCAGCCACTTCTGCGGTGGCTCGCTGATCAAGGCCAACTGGATCGTCACCGCCGCGCACTGCGTGCAGGGCAAGTCGGCGTCCAGCATCCAGGCGCGCATCGGCACCACGAACCGGACCAGCGGCGGCACCGTCGCCCGCGCGTCCCGGATCATCGTGCACCCGAGCTACCGGACCAGCTACGACATCGCGCTGATCCAGCTCAGCACCAGCGTCACCCAGGCCCCGGTGCAGATCGCCGCCAGCTCGGGGGCGACCGGCCAGGCCAGCCGGATCATCGGGTGGGGCCAGACCTGCCCGCAGGCCGGTGGCTGCGGCGCGCCGGTGACCCTGCAGCAGCTCGACACCTCCGTGGTGGCCGACAGCCGCTGCTCGGGCATCTCCGGCTCGATCGAGATCTGCACCAACAACCCGGGCAGCCGGGCGGGTGCCTGCTACGGCGACTCCGGTGGCCCGCAGGTCATCCAGGCCGGTGGCGGGTGGCAGCTGACCGGCGCCACCAGCCGCTCCGGCGGTGGCTCGCAGTGCGCCCAGGCCCCGTCGATCTACACCGACGTGGTCGCGCACAAGTCGTGGATCACGGGCTACACCGGCGCCCTGTAAGCGCCTGAACGACCGAGGTGCCCCCACCCGACTCCGGGTGGGGGCACCTGCGCGCTTTAGGGTCGAGGAATGCACGACATCGAGATCCGCGACGACATGATCCGGCTGGGCCAGCTGCTCAAGCTCGCGGGCATCGCCGAGGACGGCGCCCACGCCAAGGACCTGCTCGACGCGGGCGAGGTCGCGGTCAACGGGGAGCCGGAGCACCGGCGCGGCAGGCAGGTCCACCCGGGTGACCACGTCACCGTGGGCCGCGAGGAGATCCGCGTCACGTCCCGTTAGGACGCTGCCCTACTTCTTGCCGCCCTGGCGCCAGGTCTCCCACGGGACCTGCCAGACGCTGAGGCCGTCCCACGCCTCCAGCACCGGGCCGCCGGAGTTCTGCACCACGATCACATCGCCCTTGTTCGAGATTTCCTGCAGCCAGGCGGCGTTCTCCACGGACATGTTGATGCAGCCGTGGCTGACGTTGCGCACGCCCTGGTCGCGCACCGACCACGGCGCCGAGTGGTAGAAGATGCCGCTGTTGGACATGCGGCTCGCGACAGCGACCTTGGTGCGGTAGCCACCCGCGGCGTCGGCGGGGACGCCGTAGGTCGAGGAGTCCATCACGTAGTTGGTGTGCTCGCTCATGACCGTGTAGGTGCCGACCGGCGTCTCGTGCGCCTTCTTGCCCAGCGAGATGGGGATCGTGCGAGCCACGGTGCCGTTGACGGTGACCGTCATCTGGTGGGTCTGTCCATCCGCGACGGCGACGACCGAGTCCCCGATGGTGACGGTGGCTTTGCGGTCCTCGCGGCCGAAGACGCCGTTGCCGAGGTTCTTGCCGTAGATGGCGGCGTTGACCGTCACGGTGGTGCCCGACTTCCAGTACTCCCGCGGCCGCCAGTGCACCTCCTTGTCGCTGAACCAGTAGAAGGCGCCCTCCGTGACGGGAGACGCGGTCACCTGGATCGCCTTCTCGGCGGCGGCCTTGTCGGTGATGGTGGCGTCGAAGTAGAAGGCGAACGTCTGGCCGACGCCGACCTTCTGACCGTCGAGCGGGTTCATCGACAGCGCGGTCTGGCGCTTGGGCTTGGCGGTGGTGAAGGTGGCGGAGGACGTCGCGGGCTTGCCGTCGCCGTCCTGGGCCTTGACGGAGGTGGTGTAGGTCTTGCCGTAGCCGAGCGCCTCGGTGGTCTGCCAGGTGCCGCCGTCCGCGGCCAGCGCGCCCGCCACGGCCTTGCCGTCCGCACCGGTGACCAGGACCTCGGTGAGCTTGCCGCCGGTCGCGGCGACGGTGACCGCGTCACCGGGTGGCACGTCGGCGGACTTGTCGGCGGGGGTGAGCGCGAGCGCGAAGGGCACGGGGGCGGGCTTGGCCGTCGACGTGGGCGAGGCGCTCGCGGTCGCGGTGCCGGAGTTCACCCCTTCGGGTGGAGTCGGGGTGTCCCCCGACGAGCATCCGGCGGCGGTCAGCACCGCCACCAAAGCGGCACCCACAGCCGCTCCGGTCCATCCTCGACAGCGCCCACCCCTGGACATACGACCCGCCCGTCCTGCTCACAACCTGGCCCCGACCTGTGGGAACAGTGTGCCTGACGAGCTCGCGCGCGTGGGCCGGTACCGCCCGATCGCACAAGGGGGACCCCCTGATTTCTTCCCGACCGACACCCTGTGCTAACTTTTCACCCGTCAGCAGGAGAGATCCTGACGAGCGCCGCTAGCTCAACTGGCAGAGCAGCTGGCTCTTAACCAGCGGGTTCGGGGTTCGAGTCCCTGGCGGCGCACGAGTCCGAGTGGCCGAGGTGTGTTCGTGGAAAGCGCGAACACACCTCGGCCACTCGGCATTTTCGGGGGTGCAACCCCCGAACCCCGCCCGGCGGGTTTCACCCCCGGACCCCCAAAGTGGCGCAAATCCGTCCACTTCAGACTTCCCACCCTTGCGCGCGGGTGGCGAAATCACGCGGGTGTCCTGTTCCCATTTTTGTGGCGCGCGGCACATCTCTCTCCCACATTCACAGCGCGGCGTCAATCCGTACCAGGTCGGGAATATGCCAGTGTGGGAATAAAGGCAATTACCAGTTCTTTCGGGCGAAGCGGGCGGTGCAACAGGATCAAGGGGCGGTTGTCCCCTACCCCTGCTGGAGGCACCAAACCATGACCAGGAAAGTGGTTCTGCCGGTCGTCGCCGGGCTCGCACTGCTGGGCGCGGTGGTCATCGCGCCCGGGGCGTCGGCCAACCAGGAAGCGAACGCGCTCGCGGCGCCGGATATCTCGGTGGCGGCCGTGCAGGCCCACCTCAACCAGTTCCAGACCATCGCCAACAACAACGGCGGCAACCGGGCGCACGGTCGGCCCGGCTACAAGGCGTCGATCGACTACGTGAAGGGCAAGCTGGACGCGGCGGGGTGGACCACCTCGGTGAAGACCTTCACCGCGCAAGGCGCGACCGGCTACAACCTGATCGCGGACTGGCCCGGCGGTGACGCGAACAACATCCTGATGGCAGGCGGCCACCTCGACAGCGTGAACGCCGGACCGGGCATCAACGACAACGGCACCGGTTCGGCCGGGCTGATCGAGGTCGCGCTGGCCGTCTCGCGGGCGCAGCTCAAGCCGACCAAGCACCTGCGGTTCGGCTGGTGGGGCGCGGAGGAGTTGGGCCTGCTGGGCTCCAACAACTACGTGAGCACCCTGTCCGCCGCCGAGAAGTCGCGGATCAAGGGCTACCTGAACTTCGACATGACGGGCTCGCCGAACCCCGGCTACTTCGTCTACTCGTCGTCGGGCCAGCCCACCGGCTCCACCACGCTGCAGAAGACGCTGGAGGAGTACTTCACGCAGATCAACGTGCCCACCGAGACCACGGTGGTCGGCGGCCGCTCCGACCACGCGGCGTTCGCCAAGGCGGGCATCCCGACCGGCGGCCTGTTCAGCGGCGCCGAGAGCACCAAGACCGCCGCGCAGGCCCGCAAGTGGGGCGGCCAGGCCAACACCGCCTTCGACGCCTGCTACCACCGGTCGTGCGACAAGACGACCAACGTCAACACCACCTCGCTGGACCGCCACACGGACGCGATCGCCTACGCGATCTGGAAGCTGTCCGGCGCCCCGGCGATCTGATCGACGCTCGTTGACGCGGGCCACCCCGACCGGGGTGGCCCGCGTTCGTCTACCCCCGGCGACCGCCGCCCGACGCCCGCGAGGGGTCCCCTCGATAGGGGAACCCCTATTACGAAAATCTAGTTGGCGGGACGTACTCGTGCGGCTGGCCGGAGCGAGCCTGTGGACAACTCCGGCCGTGGGTGATCCGGTAGCGCCTGCCCTTGGCTCAGCAGACGCGCTTGTACCGCAGGACTCGGCGCAGGGAGTCGACGACGCGGTAGGTGGGGAGTTCGCCCGCGGTCACCGCGGCTTCCAGGCGGGTCAGGATTTCCGGGAGGCGGCCGCCCGAGGACCAGAACGGGACGTCCGCGCCCGCGGCGAAGGCGCGGAGGACGGCTTCGGGGAGGTCGTAGCGGTCGGAGATCGCACGCATGGCGCCCAGGTCGTCGGTGAAGGTCAGGCCGTCGAAACCCAGGTCTTCGCGGAGCAGTCGGTAGACGGCGGGGTCGAGGCTGGCGGGCAGGTCGCCGGTGAGGCCCGGTACGTCGAGGTGACCGACCATGACCGCGACCGGGCCCCGCGCGGGCAGTTCCCGGTACGGCCGCAGGTCGCTCCCCCGCAGCTCGTCGAGGGGCGGGGTGGTCACCCGGCCGCCGTGCGAGTCGCCGGTGGCGCGGCCGTGGCCGGGGAAGTGCTTGAGCACCGGCAGCATGCCGCCGTCGCGCAGGCCGTCGGCGAAGGCGCCCGCGTAGCGGATGGCGGTGTCGGGGTCGGGGCTGAACGAGCGGTCGCCGATCACCGTGCGGTCCGGCGCCGCCGTGAGGTCGACCACCGGCGCGAAGTCGAGCGTGACCCCGCGCGCGGTGAGCCTGGCCGCGCGGTCGCGGGCCAGGGCCCGGACCTGGTCCACGGTCATGGTGGCGGCCATCTGCCTGGCGCTGGGCAGGTCGCCGTCGAGTTCGTCGACCCGCTGGACGCGGCCGCCTTCGTCGTCGACGGCCACGATCAGCGGAAGCGCCGACCCCGCCGCGACGGCGGGCAGTCGCCCGTCGACGAGCAGGGCCGTGGGGTTGCCGCCGACGAAGATCCCGCCGATGCCCTCGGCGACGGCGGCGCGCGCGTCCTCGGGCCCCTTGGGGTCCACGCCCATCATCAGCACCTGGGCCAGCCGCTGCCGCGGTGTCAGGCCGGAGATGACCGGGTCGCACGGGTCGGGACCGCGCTCCGGGTGGGTCAGTGCGGCGGCGGGCACGCCCGCGACCACCTCGACCGGCGGGACCATCGCGGTCACCAGTGTCGCGACGACGGAGCCGACCCCTACCGCGGCCAGCACGCGCGACGTCCGGACTGTGGGCACGCGCCATTCTCACCCGTGCGGGCCTACCGCCGCGCGCGGCTCCACAGGATGTCCACGAGTCGCCCCCATACCCGGCACAGCGCGCCGGCATGGTGGCGGCATGCCATACACGCTCTCGCACGCCGCCGCGGCGCTCCCGCTGCTCCGCCGCGGACCCCTGGTCGGGTCGGCGCTGGTGGTCGGGACGATGTCGCCCGACCTGCTGTACTTCGTCTTCCTGGAGACCGGGGTCGACGCGCGCACGCACACGTGGCTCGGGCTGGTGCTGATCGACCTGCCGGTGGCGTTGGCGGTGCTGGCGGTGTGGCAGCTCTTCGTGGTGCCCGCGCTGGTCGCGCTGGCGCCCGCGCGGCTGCGGGCCCGGTTGGTGCCGAGGGAGCCGGTGCCGCGGCTGAGCGTGGCGATGGTGGTGTCGGTGCTCATCGGCGGGGCCACGCACCTGGTGTGGGACGCGTTCACCCACCACAACGGGTGGGTCGTGGAGCACTACCCGAGCCTGCGGTTGTGGTTCTGGGTCGGCATGCCGCGCTACCACTTCCTGCAGTACGCCAGCAGCGTCGCGGGAGCCGCGCTGCTGGTCTGGTGGGCCGTGCGGTGGTTGCGCCGCCGGGAGCCGGTGGCGGTGGTCCCGGCGCTCTACGAGCCGCTCAGGCGGCCGGGGCGGGTGATCTGCGCGGTGGTGGCCACCGGGATCGTGCTGGCGGCCGTGCGGGCGCTGCCGGTGATGGCGTGGGTGGCCGACCGGCCGGTGCTCGCGTACGCGCACCGGCTGGCCTCGGGGGTGGCGCCGAGCGCGACGCAGGTGCAGGCGGGGATGAACCGGGTGTCGATCTGCCTGGTGTCGGGCGCGTTCGTGGCGCTGGCGCTGATCGGGGTCCGGCAGCGGCTGCGGGCCCGGCGGGCGGCGACCGGCGGGTGAACCGGGCGGGTCCACCCCGGACCGTCCACTCGGGTCCGGCGCGCCCAGCCTGCTCCGCGCCCACCTCGCCACCCGGCTCGCCCGCCCGGCGGGGGCGGCCGGTGCGCTCATGGTCAAGTCAACACCCGGAGACGCTCCGGTGACACCCGGCTGATGGTTGACTACCCGCTGGTACAGACCATTGAGTGACCGCCGAATGGTCTACGTCTACGGCCGTTGATCACACAACGACCGACGGGCGGGACCGCTGGCGGGGCAAGGGATCTCGGCCGCGACCCCGGGGAGTTCCGTTGCCTCGGCTAAGAACCTCTGGCGCATCGCGTCTGCAACTTGCAGAATCGGGGCCACACACCGGCGGCCGCGATCGTGTTCGCCCGGGGACCGTCCGCAGCGACCGGTGGAGTTCTCCGCAACCAAGGTGAACAGAGTTGGACCAGACCGACCAACTCCGATCAACAATCAGCAGAACTCGTGCGCCGTGGTCCTAAAGCTTGGCGTTGGTGATCCTTCGGCCTAGCTTTGTCCCATGGAGCTGGAGCTGCGCCACTTCAAAATCATCGTTGCGGTCGCCGAGGCGGGCAGCATCACCAAGGCCGCGTCCACGCTCGGCCTCGCCCAACCGGCCCTGACCGCTCAGCTCCACCGGATCGAACGCGCCCTCGGTGGACCACTGTTCGAACGGGATCGGAAAGGAGCAAGACCCACCCCACTGGGTGAACTCGTGCTGTCTCGCGCGCGACTGCTGCTACCCGCGGTGTCCGGCCTGCGCGAAGAGGCCGCCCGGTTCGCCAACAACGCCTCCCTCCCTGGCGACACCCCGTCCCGGCTGCGCCTGGGCTCGGCCACCGGCCCCGTGCTCGGCGGCCTGGTGCACCAGCTCAACGCGGCCTACCCCGACCTGCACGTGACCACGCACGTCTCCTGGTCCTCCGAGGAGCTGGCCGCGATGGTCGCCGACGGCCGGGTCGACTACACGCTGGCGGGCGTCTGCGGAGACGCCCCGCCACCGTCCCAACCCGGCCTCATCTGGCGGACGCTGGCCACCGACCCGGTCTTCGTCCTGCTGTCCGACAAGCACCCCCTCTCCACCCAGTCCGAGGTCGAGCTCGGCGACCTGGCGGGCGTCCAGTGGGGGGCCACCCCCGGCGACGGCTGCTTCGCCGACTGCTTCGCCGCGGCCTGCGCACGAGCGGGCTTCACCCCGCGCACCCTGTACGAGACCGATGTCGTGAGCTGCATCGACCTCGTGGAGTCCGGTGATGCCGTCGTGCTGTGCCAACCGATGTTCCGACAGATGCCCGGTGTGGTCGCGGTGCCCATCGCGGGCAACCCGCTGCGCTGGCGCAACCTGATCGGGTGGCACCCGGACGGGTCCGCCGCCGCCTTCTCCGACCAGCTGGTCAAACTGGCCAGCCAGGCCTACGCCGATGTGATCGCCCGCAGCGCCCGGTACACCGAGTTCCTGCGCGACCACCCCGGCTTCGGCGTCGAGCTACCGGAGGGGCCGTCGTCGAACTAGTCGGCGCAAGCCAGGAGCTATGGTCAAGTGCTATGCCCTGATCGTGTGTGACGCGGATTACTGTGCAGGCACCTGCTGACCGTTTCGCCCGGTTGATCTCTCCCGTCCTGGTCGGAGGTCACCGGGCATTCCTGCGTTTGGGGCCCCTCGACCGGTCTAGCCAACCGGTCCACCCGGTCGGGCCAGCCACCCGGCCGTGGGTGGCGCGGGCACGACACCCTCCCCCGCCTGAACGCGCCGGTACGCAGCCATCCCGTACACCTTCCCCTGCACAAGGAGAACGGCATGGCAAGACGAATCACAGCCCTGCTCGCGGCCGCCGTGGCGACCGGGGGCGCGGTCGTCGCGGTGGGCTTATCCGCCGAGGCCGCGCCATCGGCCCCGGCGGCGGCCGAAAGCATGAGCGCGGCGATGCAGCGGGACCTCGGACTCGACGCCGCGCGGGCCGCCGCGCGGCTGTCCAACGAGGACCGCGCGGGCAAGGCGGACCGGACGCTGCGCAAGCAGCTGTCCGGAAGGCTGGGTGGTACGTGGTACGACGCGGGCCGGGGCAAGCTCGTCGTCGGCGTCACGGACAACTCCGCCGCCGCCACGGCCCGCGCCGCGGGCGCCGACGCGGTCGTGGTCGGCCGCACCGAGGCCCAACTGGACGAGCTGAAGGCCACACTCGACGCGAACCAGGCGCGCAGCCCGCGCACCGTGGCGAGCTGGTACGTGGACCTGCCGGGCAACCGGATCGTGCTCAAGTCCCGGGGCACCGCGCTGGCGGCGGCCAGGGCGTTCGTCGCGGCCAGCGGTGTGCCCGCCGACGCGGTGAGCGTGGAGGCCTCCGACGAGGCGCCGCGCAAGCTGATCGACGTGGTCGGCGGCAACGCGTACTACATCGGCAGCGGCACCCGCTGCTCGGTCGGTTTCTCGGTGAACGGCGGGTTCGTCACCGCCGGGCACTGCGGCACCAGCGGCGCGTCCACCACCCAGCCGAGCGGCTCCTTCGCCGGATCCAGCTTCCCCGGCAACGACTACGCCTTCGTGCGGGTCGCGGCGGGCAACACCCCGGTCGGCGCGGTGAACAACTACTCCGGCGGCCGGGTGGCCGTGGCCGGGTCGACCGACGCGCCGGTGGGCTCGTCGATCTGCCGCTCCGGTTCCACGACCGGGTGGCACTGCGGCACCATCGCGGCCCGCAACGCCTCGGTCACCTACGCCGAGGGCACGATCACGGGTCTGATCCGCACGAACGTCTGCGCCGAGCCGGGCGACTCCGGCGGGTCGGCGATCTCGGGCAGCCAGGCCCAGGGCGTGACCTCCGGCGGTTCCGGCAACTGCACCTCCGGCGGCACCACGTACTTCCAGCCGGTCAACGAGATCCTGCAGGCGTACGGGCTGACCCTGGTCACCAACGGTGGCGGCACCCCGCCGACCACGACCCCACCGACCACCCCGCCCGGCAACTGCACCGGCACCGCCTACACCGGCACCCTCGCCGGTGGCGGCAGCGCCATCCAGCCGGGCAACAGCTACTACCAGACCACGGCGTCGGGCACCCACCGCGGCTGCCTGACCGGTCCCGCCGGTACGGACTTCGACCTGTACCTGCAGAAGTGGAACGGTTCGGCCTGGGCCAACGTGGCCAGCGGGACGACCCCGACCAACAGCGAGACGGTGTCCTACTCCGGCACCGCGGGCTACTACCGCTGGCAGGTCCACGCCTACAGCGGCGGCGGCAGCTACACGCTGCGGGTCACGCGCCCGTAGTTGACCCGGCACCGGCGGGGATGTCACGGTAATCCCCGCCGGTGCCGTGCGTCCGTGCCACTACGGGACCCGAGACGAATCCGCACCGACGCCGCAACGCTGAACGGTCGCGCGCCCGCGGAACACTTTTCCGGCCTGTTCCGAATCGACTTCCACGACACGCGAAAATCGCGCGCGCGATCATTTCCCGACCGACGGCGAAATCGTCGTCGAACCCACTCCGGCGATCATGGGGGATCCGCCGCCCCGGAGAACGAATGGGACGGCGGGCGATCCTGGTACTCGTCGCCGAAGACTGCACCAAGGGGCGGGCGAGCCGCCGTGATTCCGAGCGGCAGCCGACCCTGGGGGCAGTCGGCGTCCCGATCAGTGGGACTGTCCGGATCGGTCAGGTCTCATTCGGAGAACAACCGGGCACTCAGGCGACGACCTCGGCGGTCGGCGGTTCGGCCTTGCGGACCTGGTCGCGGCCGCCGTTCTTGGCCTCGTAGACCGCGGCGTCGGCGCGCTGGAGCAGGGTCTCCAGGTCGGCGTCGTCGCCGGTGGCGGCGGCCACGCCGATGGAGGTCGTGCGGTTGGCGATGACGACCGGCTGGCCGCGCTTGTCGGTGGCCGCCACGGACATGGCCGCGACGCCCAGCCGGATGCGCTCGGCGACCATCGCGGCGGCGTCGAGGTCGGTGTCGGGGAACAACAGCACGAACTCCTCGCCCCCGAACCGACCCACCACGTCACCCTGGCGGACCGATTCGCGCAACACGGCCCCCACCGCTCGCAGTACCGCGTCCCCCGCCGGATGGCCCCATGTGTCGTTGACCTGTTTGAAGTAATCCAGGTCGAGCACGGCGACCGCGAGGGTGGTGCCGCGCTGCCGCTTGGCCCGCGCCAGCTCCCGCCCGGCCTGCTCGTGCCAGCCCCGCGAGTTGAGCAGCTGGGTCTTGTGGTCGGTGCGCGCGTCGCCGCGCAGGTTCTCGATCTGCAGCGCGCCCCAGTCCATCGCGCACAGCAGCGGCACCAGGAACAGCGGCGCCAGCCAGGCGTTCGCGATGGCCAGCGCGGCGAGCACGCCGAGGCACACGGTGAGCGCGGCCAGCGCGTTGTCGCGGCGGCTGCCGATGACCGTGGTCCAGGTCGGCTGGGGCGCCGACAGGGCGATCACACCGGCGATGGAGAGCGCGTTCAGCACGAAGTAAGCGAGCCCGGCGAGGGTGAGAACCAGCACGTCACGGGGGCCGATGGCGGTGTCGACGGTGACGCCCGCGACCCGGACGACCGCGTACGAGCCGAGCGCGGCGACCAGGATCCCGGCGGTGCCGAAGGTGTACCGGAACAGCGGTCGGCGGGCCACCGGGTACAGCTGCACGCGCAGCAGCATGAGCGCCAGCACGGCCATCCACGCGGGCAGCAACACCATGGCGGGCAGGAACCACACCACGCTGGTGTCCATGTGCGGACCCGGCCCGCGGTCGCGCCGGGTCTCCTCCGTGCGGCGGGTCAACCACAGGTGGACCATGCCCGCGCCGACGAGTACGCCGCCCGCCCGCCAGTCGGCCGCGGTGGCCGCCGGGGATGTCACGAAGGCGAACGTGACGGCGATCAGCGTGACGAGCTCGAAGATGATCACGTAGCGTCTGGCGGCGGGAGGCAGCGACCACAGGCCCCAGCCCCGCACCAACCGCACCAACGAAGGGTGTTCACTGCGGAGCGAGTCGGTCACACTTAGCCGTGACCGGAACCGCCGCTCGTTCCGCTCCCGCGCCGCGTCGCGGAGGGTGTGGGTCTGCTCGGCCTCGGGGCGCGAGTCACGAGGAGGTGTTCCCGATGCGGGAGCGGGCACAGCGGGTACGTCACCCGTGGGCGCGGTATCCGCGGCTACGGCGTCACCTTCGGGCCCGTCAAGCGTTTCGTCCAGCGTGGATCCCCTGGGAGGTGTGCGCGATGCGCTCCCGTGACCGGCGACCCGCTCCCCCCGGCCGTCCACTTCGTGCGAAGGAGCCGCAGCCGATGCGTTCCCGTGACTGGTGAGTCCCCCCGCTACGCCGTCCGCCGACCAACCACCCCCAGCGGATGCCCCCTCGTCGTCGCCGAAAGGAGCCCGCGATGCGTTCCCGCGACTGGTGACCACGCACACCTCCCCCGAGTCGTCCCGACCGTCCACTTCAACCGAAGGAGCACCCCATGAGTTCCCGTGACTGGTGAGCCCCGTGGCCACCACGTTCGTGGCAGCTGAATCGTCCAACCCGACCGAGAACCGAGGAGATGCACCCGATGCGCAGCCGTGACTGGTGAGTGAGTCCCCGACCTCGTCCGTACCGAGCCCCTGAGGAGCCCCAAGTGTCCCGTGACTGGTGAACCCCGAGCCGCGACCGTCCACACCGACCACAGAAGGAGCGCCCGATGCGCAGCCGCGACTGGTGACCCCGTTCTCCGATCCGCCCGCCCCACGACCAGAAGGAGCCGCAGATGTCCCGCGACTGGTGACCGCAGAACCGACCTCGTCCGATTCGAGCGCAGAGGGAGTGCCGAATGTCTCGCGACTGGTAACCGCAGCGGAGTCCTCGTCCGAACCGAGAACAGAAGGAGCCCCGGATGTCCCGCGACTGGTGAGACCCGCTTCGAGCCCAGTGGAACCGGAATGGGAGGGAACGCCCGATGTCCCGTGATTGGTGAGCAGCGAACCGGAACCGCCCGAACCAGCGGAAGGAGCCGCAGATGTCCCGCGACTGGTGACCACGACGACGGAACCGCCCGAATCGAGAGCAGAAGGAGCGCCGAATGTCCCGCGACTGGTGAACGCAGCAGAGACCTCGTCCGAACCGACCACGCCCGAAGGAGCCCCCCGTGTCCCGCGACTGGTAACCGAACCGCCCGTCCCGTCCGAACCGAGATCGACAGGAGCCCCCGATGTCCCGCGACTGGTGAACGCAGCAGAGGCCTCATCCGAACCGAGTACCCCCGAAGGAGCCCCGCATGTCTCGTGACTGGTGAGCGAACCGGCAACCCCGTCCGCACCGACAGCAACCGGAGCAGCGCATATCCCGCGACTGGTGACCACAGCCCCCGTCCCGTCCGAACCGAGACCGTCAGGAGTGCCCGATGTCCCGCGACTGGTGAGTGCGGCGTCGACGTCCCCGTCCACCCCTCGAACCGAAGGAGCCCCCGGTGCGTAGCCGCGATTGGTGACCCGGTCCCCCACACCGTCCGACACGTCCCCCGAAGGAGCCGCAGATGTCTCGCGACTGGTGATTTGCGTCACACAACCCTCGGAACCGTCCCCCACGGGACCGTCCACACCGACAGGAGCGCCCGCTGCGCAGCCGCGATTGGTAGTCCACTCGCCCCGGTCCACCTGACCGCGAGCGCCCTCGCTACCGCCCTCCCGGGTGTCCCCACCGGAGACTGGCGGAACCGGCACTTGGAGCCCCGACAGAGGCGCTGTCCGTCCGTCTCCGCGATCGGTGAGACCCAACGGTGCTGCCTCCTCTCCGAACTCCATCCCCGACCGCTCCGGCGACCGCGCCCCAGGGGACGCGGCTGTGGCCGGAGGGGTTGTCCCTCTTCCCGGTGTCGCGCCGAAACGCGTCGAACCGGCTCGTCCGTACCATCGCGTACCACTCTTGCCGTGTGTCACGAGCCCCGGCGGAACCCGTGCGCCACCACTGTCTCCACGGTACGTCCTGCGCCGACAGTAGCGACCCCGCTACGCCAAGCAGCGCCCGAATGGAGCACGACATTACTCGGACGTGTCGCCGAACCGATTCGGGCATTCGCCGGACCCGGCGTGACCCCAACAGAGGTACCGGAGATAGTGATCTTCCGAACCTCGTCGACGCAAGGTGACCGGACTCACGCGGTGCGCATCGGTGCCAACCACTTCCGCAGGCGGGCGGGCGGCCGCTTCTCCAACCCGTAGGGCTCCAGGTGCCCGCCGAGCACCTCGGCGAAGGCGGTCGTGACAGTCTCGACGTCCCACCGGTCCCGGTGCAGGATCGGGGCTTTTAGGTACGGCTGACCGACCACGTGCAACTCCGGGCCGGTGCAGCGCACGACCTGACCGGTGATCCCGCCGGAGCGGTCGTCGTCCAACAGGAAGTGCACAACGGGTGCCACGAGGTCGGGCGTGTGCTCGGGCGGCGTCTGCCTGCTGGCCCGTTCGGACGTCCACACCATCCGCGTGTAGGCCCTCGGGCAGATCGCGTTCACCCGGATGCCCGAGTCCTCCAGGTCGAGCGCCCACGAAGAGGTCAGCGAGGACACGGCCCCTTTCGTCGCCGCGTAACTGCCGAGCGTGCGCTGGCCGAGTGAGGCGCCGGAGGACACGTTGACGATCGACCCGCTGCCCGCGGCCCGCATCCGGCGGATCGCCGCCAGGCCCGTGTAGATCACGCCGAGCACGTTGACCTCGACCACCGCGCGGACCCGCGCCGGGTCGTCCTCCCACGGCAGGGCCTCGTAGTTCAGTCCCGCGTTGTTGACCAGGCCGTCGATCGCGCCGAACTCGGCGACGCACAGGTCCACGATGGCCGCGGCCTGCTCCGGGTCGGCGACCGAGTGCTCGCTGGCCACCGCGGCACCGCCGTTCGCGCGGATCCGCGCGGTCACCAGCCGGGCCCGCTCGGCGTCCACGTCGTTGACCACCACCGCCGCGCCGACCCCGGCCAGGTGCTCGGCGAACGCCTCGCCCAACCCGCGCCCCGCGCCCGTCACGACAACCGCCCTGCCGTCCATCCGGCTCACCCCGTTTTCCCGCGCCAGCCCCGACAAACCGGTCACCACGAGCACCGGTTCGGTGGCCAGTGTCGAGCGGTTTGGCCGGAAAATCCCCCACCGACTCCGGTGGTGGCGCCGAGCGGGCCGCGCACTGCGCCGAGCGCGCTCGTCCGTTCAGCGCGCCGGTAGGCGCGGACCGGTCACCCCTGTTGCGCCGGACGGGCGCATCGCCCGGATTTCCGGGCCGAGGAAACTTCACAAGTACTTATGCGGGGCGGTTCAGCCGGTACTCTGTGCGACGCCGCGATGACCCAGCGGCAGGAGTGAACACCGGGTTCACCGCACCCAGACCCCGGGTGCGGAGGATGGAGTCAGCCGCGCGGGCCACCGCCCGTCGGACGGGAGCACACGTGAGCCGAGCCGCACCCAGGATGTCGGCGGTCCTCGCGGACCGCGAGTTCCGCGCGCTCTGGTTCTCCGAGGCGGTGTCCGTCGGCGGCGACCAGCTGACCCGGGTGGCGCTGGCGATCCTGGTCTACCAGCGCACCGGTTCGGCGTTCTACGCGGCGGGAATCTACGCGTTGACGTTCCTGCCCGCGCTCGCGGGCGGCCTGGGGCTCTCGCAGCTGGCGGACCGCTACCGGCGGCGCAACCTGATGGTCGTGTGCGCGCTGCTGCAGGCGGCCGTTGTGGCGCTGATGGCGATTCCCCACATGCCGCTGTGGGCGCTGTTCCTGTTGGTGATCATCGTCCCGATGGTGCAGTCCCCGGCGATGGCGGCGCAGAACGCGACCCTGCGGGAGATCTACACCGACGACGCGATGTACATGCGCAGCCAGGACCTGCGCGGCATCACCACGAACACGACCATGTTGCTCGGCCTCGGCGGCGGCGGTCTGCTGGTGAGCGCGATCGGCGCGTCGTGGGCGCTGATAATCGACGCCGGTACGTTCACGATCGCCGCATTCCTTACGTGGCGCAACGTTGTCAACCGCCCGCCCGCGGGTTCCAAGAACGACGGGTGGTTCGACGGTGCCAAGTGGGTGTTCGGCGACCGCAAGCTCCGGGTGCTGCTGACGCTCTCGTGGCTGGTGGGGCTCGCGGTCATCCCCGAGGGTCTCGCGGCACCGCTGGCGAAGGAGGCCGGTGCGGCGCCGGAGGCGGTGGGCTGGCTGCTGGCCGCGGACCCGCTGGGCTTCATCCTCGGCACGTTCGCCATCTCGCACTTCGTCCCCGCCCGGCACAGACCGCGGCTGATCGGGGTGCTGGCCACGGCCTCGGTCGGCTTCCTGGTGCTGTTCGCGGTCAAACCGAGCCTCCCCGCGGCGCTGGTGGTCCTGTTCCTGGCGGGCGCGGTCGGGGCGTACCAGATCACGGTCATGGCGGTGTTCAACACGCTGGTGCCCAACGAGATCCGCGGTGGCGCGTTCGGCGCGGCGCGGACCGGGCTGCGGGTGTCGCAGGGCCTCGGTGTGGCCCTGGGCGGTCTGGTGGCCGAGCTGATCGGTTCGGCGATGACCACGGTGGCGCTGGCGGGTCTGCTCGGCGTGCTGATCGCGGTGCCCGCCGGGCTGATGTGGGGGCGCCTCAACGATTCCGCGGCCTCGGCCCCCGCGCCCGCCGAGGCGCCGACGGACAGCCGGGAAGCGGCCTAGGCGCTGTCGCCGGGCGCGACCAGGCCGGTCTCGTAGGCGAGGACGACGGCCTGGGCCCGGTCCCGCAGGTTCAGCTTGGCGAAGATGCGGGCCACGTGGGTCTTCACCGTGGCCTCGCTCAGCGTCAGCTCCACGGCCAGTTCCGCGTTGGACCGCCCCTTGCCCAGCAGCCGCAGCACTTCCAGCTCGCGCGGGGTGAGACCGCCGAGGTCGCGGTGCGCGGCCGGGATGGCGGGCACGGCTGGGACGGCCGCGGCGAACCGCTCGACCAGCCGCCGGGTGATCGACGGGGCCAGCAGCGCGTCCCCGGTGCCGACCAGGCGCACGGCGTTGACGAGGTGTTCGGGTGTCACGTCCTTGAGCAGGAAACCGCTGGCGCCCGCGGCCAGCGCCTCGTAGACGTACTTGTCGAGGTCGAACGTCGTGAGCATGAGGACCCGGCACGGCACGGACGCGAGGATCTGCCGGGTGGCCCGCAAGCCGTCCAGCGTCGGCATGCGGATGTCCATGAGCACGACGTCCGGGCGGGTGGCGCGGACCACCTCGACCGCCTCGACCCCGTCGGCCGCCTCGCCGACGACGTCGATGCCGCCGGAGGCCAGGATCATCCGGAAACCGGTGCGGACGAGGGCCTGGTCGTCGGCGATCACGACACGGGGATCCGCACCTGCGCGTGGGTTCACGGTGCCGCCAGCGGGATCTTCGCCCGCACCCGGAACCCGCCGCCGAGCCGCTTGCGGGCGTCGAGGTCGCCGCCGAGCACCGCGACCCGCTCGCGCAGGCCGAGCAGGCCCCGGCCGTCGCCGGGCTCGCCGACCGGCGGGTCGCCCGCGAGCACGCTCGGGCCGCTGTTGAGGACTTCGACGCGCAGGTGGTGCTCGGTGTAGCGGACGGTCACCTCGGCCGGTTGGCCGTTGCCGTGCTTGAGGGCGTTGGTCAGTGCTTCCTGGATGATCCGGTAGGCCGTCAGGTCGACGCCGGAGGGCAACGGCCGCGGTTCGCCGGAAACCCGGACCTCGACCGGCAGCCCGGCGAACGCGATCCGGTCCACGAGGCCGCTGAGCCTGCTCAGGCTCGGTTGCGGGGACAGGTCCTCGGTGCCGTCGGCCGCGGGTGCCAGCAGGCCGAGGAGGTGGCGCAGCTCGGTCATCGTGTCGCGGCCCGCGGTCTCCACGGCCAGCAAGGCGGATTCGGCGTCTCCCGGCCGTGCGGCCAGGACCCGGCGGGCGGCCCCGGCCTGCACGACCATCACGCTCACGTTGTGGCTGACGATGTCGTGCAGCTCGCGCGCGATCCGGGCCCGTTCGGCGTCCACCGCGGTCTTCGACGCGGTCTCCCGTTCGCGCTCCAGGAGCCAGCCGCGCTCCCCCAATGCCGCGCGGTGGGCCCGGCGGGACCGCGCGAGCAGGAGCCCGAGGGCAGCGGCGACCGCGGCGGTCGCAACCGCCACGACCAGCCAACCCGCGCCTAGGTGCCACACGCCGACCACTGTCCCACGGGGCGCGTCCGGCCACGGGTGTACATCCCGGGGATGACAGTCGCGGCCGGGTTACCTCCCGGTGCGGATGCCATCGGGGGCGCCGCTGTCGAGGATTGCCGACATGCACAGTGACATCGCCGGCGGGCCCATTGGTGAGGTCGTGGTCGGGCTGACCGACGTCCGCAAGGAGTACAGCGACTCGGTCGCGCTGGACGGTGTGTCGCTCGAGATCCGCGCGGGGGAAGCGGTCGCGGTGATGGGGCCGTCGGGGAGCGGGAAGTCGACGCTGCTGAACCTGGTCGCCGGGTTGGACCGGCCGACCTCGGGATCGGTCGCGGTGCACGGGGAGGACCTGGGTCGGTTGAGCGAGACCGGTTTGGCGCTGTTCCGGCGGCGGCGGATCGGGATGGTGTTCCAGTTCTTCAACCTGCTCGACGACCTGCCCGCACTGGACAACGTGGCGCTCGCCGCGCAGCTGACCGGCACCAAGGCGCCGCAGGCCCGCAGGCGGGCGCTGGAACTGCTGGACGAGCTGGGCGTCGCGGGGCGCCGCGACACGTACCCCGCGCAGCTCAGCGGTGGCGAACGACAGCGGGTCGCGGTGGCGCGGGCGCTGGTGAACCGGCCCGCGCTGCTGCTGGCCGACGAGCCGACCGGCGCGCTGGACAGCCGGTCCGGGGAGCAGGTGATGGACCTGCTGCTGGACCTGAACCAGATCGGCCAGACGCTGCTGCTGGTGACCCACGACCAGCGGCTGGCCACCCGGTGCGCGAGCCGGGTCGTGGAGGTCGTCGACGGGCGGATCGCGCGGGAGAGCGCGGTGGCGCGGTCGTGAACGCGGTGTGGCGGGTGGCGCGGGCGGCGGTGCGGCGCCGGATGTTGCAGACGGTCGTCATCGGTGTCGTGGTGTGGGTTTCGGCCGCGACTGTCGTGATGGCGTTGGGGTTGCTGGCCTCGTCGGCCGCGCCGTTCGACCGGGCGCACGACGAGCAGCGCGGCGCGCACCTGGCGGCCGTGTTCGACTCCTCGGCGGTCGACCGGCTCGCGGGGACGAGCGGTCGGGCGGGGGTCGAGGCGGCGGCGGGGCCGTACGCGTTGGCCGGTGTCGAGGCGGCGGACGGCGGCGGTTTCGGGGTGGCGGGCGAACTGACCGCCGTCGGGCGGGCGGACCCGGCCGGGGCCGTGGACCGGGTCACCGTCTGGAGCGGTCGGTGGGTGGGCGGTCCGGGGGAGATCGTGCTCAACCTGCCGCCGGGGGCGCCGGTCGCGCCCGGCCGGGTCGTCGACCTGGCGGGTGGCGGCTCGGTCACCGTTGTGGGGCTCGCGTTCTCGGTCAGCCAGACCGCCGACGCCTGGGTAACGCCGGAGCAGGCGACCGCGTGGGGGTCGACGGCTTCGCAGATGCTGTACCGGCTCGTCGACCACGCGACGGCGGCGGACATCAGCCGCGGCGAGGCGAGCGTCTCCACCGGGCTGCCGTTGCTCGGTACCCAGTCGTACCTGGCGGTGAAGCAGCGGTTCTCGCAGGAGGCGGGGGTCTACGTCCCGTTCCTCACGGTGTTCGGGGCGCTGGGGCTGGCCGTCGCCGTGCTGAGCGTGGCGAACCTGGTCAGCGGGGCCGTTGTGGCGGGGTACCGGCACATCGGGGTGCTCAAGGCGCTCGGGTACACGCCGAACCAGGTGATGGCCGTGTACCTGGTGATGGTGACCGCGCCCGCCGTCGTCGGGACCGCATTGGGGGTGTGCACCGGCGACCTCGTCGGTGGGCCGTTGGTCCGGGACGCGGTGGAGGGGTTCGGGGTCGCGGACACCGGGGTGCCGTGGTGGGTCGACCTCGCGGTGCTGGTGGGGATGCCCGCGCTGGTCGCGGTCGTGGCGCTGCTGCCCGCGTTGCGGGCGCGGCGGCAGCCTGCGGCGGCAGCGATCAGCGCGGGTTCCCGGCCGGGTGCGCGGCGGGCGCCCCGGGTGCAGCGGGCGCTGAGCGGGACCCGGTTGCCGAGGTCGGTCAGCCTCGGGTTGGGGGTGCCGTTCGCCCGTCCCGCGCGGAGCGCGCTGACCGCGGCGGCCGTGGTGCTGGGCGTGGCGACGGTGACGCTCGCGGTCGGGGTGACGCTGTCGGTCACGGCCTTCCGGGACGCGGCCAACCCGACCCGCGCGAACCAGGTGGACGTCATGGCCGCGGTCCCGGGCGGCACCCCGGCGGACGGACCCGACGACCCGTTGAGCGAGCTGGCGCCCCGGCTGGGCGACGCGCAGGACGAGGCGGTGCTCCGCGCCGCGCCGGGGGTGCTGGGGGTCGTGGCGTCTTCGCAGCAGTTGGTGCGGCTGGTGGGTGGGAACGAGACGCACGTGGTGCGCTTCTACCGGGGTGACGCGTCCGCGGTGCGGCCCCGGGTGTGGGCCGGTGCGTGGCCCGCGCGGGGTGGTGAGGTCGCGGTGTCGGCGAAGTTCCTGACGCAGACGGGGTTGGCCTTGGGCGACACGACGACGTTGGAGCAGAGGGGAAAGCGGGTGCCGGTCCGGATCGTCGGGGTCGTGCTGGAGAACGTGACCGGCTCGGTCCTGGGCACCTGGGAGACCCTGGAGTCGCTGCTCCCGGGGTCGCGGGCGACGGCGTACCAGGTCACCCTCGACCCGGACGCCGACCGCGACGCCTTCGCCAGGGCCGTGGCGGCCGGGGACCCGGGCATCCGGGTCACGCCACCGCGCGGGGGCACGTCGTCGCAGGCGGTGGTCATCATCAGCACGGCGACCCTGCTGACGTTGCTGCTGGGCGGGATCGCGGCCCTGGGGGTGTTCAACACCGTCGTGCTGAACACCCGGGAGCGGCGGCGGGACCTGGGGGTGCTGAAGTCCGTCGGGATGACACCGCGCCAGGTGACGTCGATGGTGGTGACGTCGATGGCGGGCCTGGGCCTGGTCGGCGGGCTGATCGGCCTGCCGCTCGGGATGGTGGTCCACCGGGTGGTCGTGCACGCGGCGGCACCGATCAACTCACCGGACCTGCTGCTGTCGGTGGTCCCGGACCTGCTGCTCTCGGTCTACGACGCGCCAACCCTGGTGCTGCTCCCCTTGGCGGGCGTAGGGATCGCGGTCCTCGGCGCCCTCGTCCCGGCCCGCCGCGCCGCCCGCATGACCATCGCGGCGGCTTTGCGGAGCGAATAGGAATAGGGGAGTTCGCACACCACACCGGAATGGGTCGCCCGCCTCGGAATGGCCCATTCCGGTGTGGTGTGCGTCGACGGTCAGGCGTGGGCGGGCAAGCGGCGGGTGCGGGTGATGAGTTCGAAATCGGCGGCGTCGACGTGGCGGGTGCGCAGCCAGTAGCGCCAGGTGAAGCCCGGCCAGATGGTCCGGTTGACGCCCTTGGCGTCGAGGTACCAGCTCTGGCAGCCACCCCGGGTCCAGATGCCGTTGGCCAGTTTGCGCTGGATTTCGGTGTTGAAGTGGTCTTGGGCGGTGCGGCGGACGTCGATGGCCTCGGCCTGGTGGCGGTCCGCCAGGCGCATGGCGTCGGTGATGTAGCGGAGTTGGGATTCGATCATGAAGACGACCGAGTTGTGGCCGAGTCCGGTGTTGGGGCCGAGCAGGAAGAACAGGTTCGGGAAGCCCGCGACGGTGATGCCGAGGTGGGTGTTGATCCCGTGCTCGCGCCACTGCTTGGCCAGGTCGACCCCGTCGCGGCCGGTGATGTCGAGGTAGTCGAAGGAATCCGTGACGTGGAAGCCCGTGCCGTAGATGATCGCGTCGACCGGGTGCTCCCGGCCGTCGTGGCCGACGACGCTGTGCTCCCGCACCTCCGCGACCCCCGAGGTGTCGAGGTGGACGTTGTCGCGGTTGAAGGTCGGGTAGTAGTCGTTGGAGATCAGGACGCGCTTGCAGCCCATGACGTAGTCGGGGGTCAGGCGCGCGGCCAACTCGGGGTCCTTGACGGCGCGGTGGATGTTGCGCTCGGCGAGCTTCGACGCCAGCCGCAGGACGCCCGGGTGGCCGTTGAACCCGACGGCCCGGACCTCGTTGACCCAGTACAGCGCGTTCCGGTACGCCCGCCGCGCCCCCGGCACCCGGTCGAACACCCGCCGCGCCCAGTCGGGCATCTCGTGGTCCGGCTTCGGCATCACCCACGGCGGCGTCCGCTGGAACAGCGTCAGGCTCGCCACCCGCCGGGCGATCTCGGGGACGAACTGCACCGCGCTGGCGCCGGTGCCGATCACCGCGACCCGCTTGCCCGCCAGGTCGAAGTCGTGGTCCCAGCGCGCGGAGTGGAAGGCGGCGCCCTGGAACCGCTCGATGCCGGGCAGGTCCGGGATGGACGGCAGGTGCAGCGCGCCGACGCCCGCGACCAGGAACCGGGCGACGTAGGTGTCGCCGCCCGCGGTGGCCACGTGCCAGCGGCACTCCTCGGCGTCCCAGCGGGCCCCGGTGACCTCCGTCCCGAAGCGGGTGAACCGGGCCAGGTCCCACTTGGCGGCGACGCCGCGCAGGTAGTCCCAGATCTCCGGCTGCGGGGCGAACGAGCGGCTCCAGTCGGACTTCTGCTCGAAGGAGAACGAGTACATGTGCGACTGGATGTCGCAGGCGCATCCCGGGTAGGTGTTGTCCCGCCAGGTGCCGCCGAAGTCGTGCGCCTTCTCCAGCACCACGAAGTCCTCGCGGCCGTCGCGGCGCAGCCGGATGGCCATGCCCATGCCGGAGAACCCGGTCCCGACGACCACCACACCGGTGTGGATGAGGCTGCCCATGCCCGTCCTCCTGCATCGACTGGGTGTTACTCGTGGTTCACCTTACTTCAAGTAAGTTACCTCCGGTAGAGTCGACCCGTGACCGAGACGCCCCGCAGGCGCGTGCCCCGGGCCGAGCGCGAGGCCCAGATGCGCGCCGTGGCCGAGGAGATCTTCGCCGAACGCGGCTTCGTCGCCGCGTCCATGGACGAGATCGCCGAGCGCTGCGGGATCTCCAAGCCGATGCTCTACGAGTACTTCGGCTCCAAGGAGGGCCTGCTCGTGGCCTGCATCCGCGCCGCGCGGGCCGACCTGGCCGCGACCACCACGGCGGCCGTCGTCGGCGCGGCGGGCCCCGAGGACGCCCTGCGCCGGGGCCTGGTCGCCTTCTTCCGGTTCACCGACGCCCGCAGGCGCTCCTGGTCGCTGGTGCTGCGCAACGAGGCGGCCGTCGCCGGACCGGCGGCCACCGCCGAGGTCGAGGCGGGCAGGCAGCAGCAGGTGGAGATCGACATCGCGCTGTTCTCGGCGTTCCTGCCGCACGCGCCGCGGCTCGACCTCGAGGCCGCCGCGCAGGTCGTCGTGGGCGCCTGCGAGCGGCTGTCGCTGTGGTACGTCGGCCGCGACGACGTGACCGCCGAGCAGGCCGCCGACCACCTCATGCGGGTGCTGTGGACCGGGCTGCGGTCCATGCTGGACCCCGGTCCGGACGACACAGTGGACGGCACAGTGGACAGTCCGACCTGGACGCCCGTGGACCGGGGAATCGACGCCCCGACCAGCGGGTAATCGCTCACACGGGTGGTCCGACCAGGGAATCCGTTACGCCCCGACACCGATCGACGAGCGAAAACACGGTGGTGCGGGTTGACTGCCTGGTGCGGGGCGCGCGGCGTGCGGCCCCGCGGAGCCCGGAGCAGAGGGGCGCAGACGATGTACGAACCGATCCTGGCCAATTACACCCCCGACGGCGACGAGTGGACCGTGGAGGTCAGGGGCAAGGGCCAGACCCTCACCGCGACGGCCCGCGGCCTGATCGCCGCGCGCGACCGCGCCGAGCAGCTGGTGGACAAGATCGCCCAGGGCGACAAGAAGCGCACCGTCGTGCACACCCTCAACGGCGACGCGGTCGACTTCACCGCCGCGTACCTGTCCGCCCGCCTCGGGCTCACCGACGACCCCGCGGACACCGACGCGACGAACACCATCCCGCCGCAGCCCACGGCCCCCAGCGAGCCCGCCAGCCAGGCGCCGCCGCCGGCCGCGATGGCCTAGCTAGCGGAACAGCCTGCGCACGACCAGCAGGCCGACCAGCACACCCACGCCGATCAGCGCGTACTTCACCCGCGGGTCGTCGAGGGTGGACTTGGCGCTGACCTTCGCGTCCTCGACCAGCTTCTTCGGGCTGGCCTTCGCGCCGAGCTGGTCCAGCGTCGCCGCCAGGGCGTCCCGCGCCTGCTCGATCTCACGCTGGATGGTGTCGGGGTCGCGGGCCACATGTCCTCCTCGCACAGCACGCCTTCGGCAGGGACCACGGTAGATCACGGACCACCCGCACCGCGCACGGGCCACGCCGATTAGGCTGAGCCGAGGTGGCAACCACGGCTTCGCACCCCGAAACCACAAGTTGACCGCACGATCCGGAGTTGGCTGCGGGGCTGTAGCCCAATTGGCAGAGGCACACGGTTTAGGTCCGTGCCAGTGAGAGTTCGAGTCTCTCCAGCCCCACGACCCCGGCCCGACCAGCAGCAGCTGGTCGGGCCGTGTCCGTTTCAGGCGCCGTCGGGGAGCGAACGGGGAGCAGGCCCGCGCTCGGTCAGGCCGACAGTTCGTTGAGGATGGTGATGAGGGTGGCCGTGTCGGTGTCGCACAGCTCGGCCAGCCGGTCGAGGGCGGCGCGGTCGAGGTGCACCTCCTCCTGCTCGGCCAGCAGCTCCGCGGCCCAGCGGCGCAGCGGCAGCAGTTGCGGCCGGGTGTCGGCCACCGCGCGGCGCAGGTCGACCCGGACCCGACCGATGGGCGTGTCGGCGAACACCCGGTCGTGCACGCGGGCCATCAGGTCGTGCGGCAGGGCGTCGAGCGCCACGCAGATCTCCACGAACCGCACCACCGACACCTGCCGCGTCCCCAGCTCGTAGGTGGCCAGGGTTTGCAGGGAAATGTCACTTTGCAACCTGCCGTTGAGCTCCTTGCGCGTCCAGCCCCGCTGCTTGCGCAGCCTGCGGATCTCGTCCCCCAGGACCCGCTGGTACGTCGCCCCATCGATGCGCACGTCCGCCCCTTCTCCCACGGCGTGCGGCCACCGGCTCCGACGCCTCACCTGTGGAAGCGGGCAACCCCGCCCGCCTTACGCGAGTTCGGGTGAAGTTGCTCCGAACGGGTGAGGAAAACCGGGTGAAAACTGCTCAGTTGACGCACTCTGGGCCAGGCTGCTGCAGCGTGGCGAGCCGTGGGCTCAAGTCGAGCAGCGGCGCCCCTGCGAAGCCGTCGGTGGACTCCGGGAAGTCCTTTCCGATCAGGACGGTGACCTTCCCCTTGCTCAGGTTGGCGTCCGCCTCCACGGCGAGGTCGCCGCCGAGCGCGTCCGCGACGGCCTGCCCCGCGGCCTCCTCGCCCTTGGCGTACCGGATGACCGACTTGGCCCGGGCCGCCGCGGTGCCCGCCTCGCCGGTCTTGAAGCCCTTGTCGTTGAGCGTCTTGGACACCTGGGCGGCGAGCCCGGAGCGGGCGGTGGTGTTCAGCACCGTGACCGTCGGCTTGGCCGCCTGCGGGGTCTCGCTCGGGGCGCCCGTGCCCGTGCCGGGCGCGGGCGGGGCGCCACCGCCGAGCAGGCCGCCGACGAAGGCCTTGACCTCGGCCGGGTCGACCTCGACCGCGCTGCCGTCGTCGGGGGTCGGCAGGTCGAGCCTGCCGTGCGGGATGGTCTGGAAGCCCACGTTGCCACCGGTCACCGAGATCATCTGCTGGGCGAAGCGCATGATGTCCCAGTTGCGGTCGAGCACGACCGACTTGGTGACCGCCTGCTGCAACTGGCCCAGCAGGGCCGAGCCGGGGGCCAGCACGTCGCCGGAGAACACCTTGCGGGCCATGCCGCCCATGAAGACCTGCTGGCGCTTGATCCGGTCGATGTCGCCGTTGGGCAGGCCGTGCCGCTGCCGGACGAAGGCCAGCGCCTGGGCACCCTGCAGGGTCTGCGGGCCCGCCGGGAAGTTCGCCCCGGAGAAGCTGTCCTTGACCGGCTTGACCAGGCAGACGTCGATGCCGCCGATGGCGTTGGTGATGTCGTAGAAGCCCAGCAGGTTCACCTCGGCGTAGTGGTCGATCTGCGCGCCGGTCAGCTTCTGGATCGTGTCGATGAGCGCCTTGGCGCCGATCTCGTTGGACTTGACCTCCAGCTGCGGGTCGACCAGGCCCTCCTTCTGCAGCTGCTGGCGGGCCCGCAGCTTGGCGCGGGCGTACACCGAGTTGATCTTGTGCTTGCCGAACTCGGCGGTGCTCACGTACGAGTCGCGCGGGATGGAGAGGCCGACCGCCTTCCCGCCGTCGTTCGGGATCCTGATCATGATCAGGGTGTCGGTGTTGAGCACGCCGTCGGCCACGCCCGCGTTGAGCATGGCCAGCTGCTCCTTCGACAGCGGGTTGCCCTGCGCGTCGGTGCGGCTGTCCATGCCGACCATGAGGATGTCGGTGGCGCCGTCGGCGGGCTTCTCCCCCGCCGCCTCGATGACGTCGGCGGTGGTGAGGCCGTCGGCGAACGAGTCCGCGATCCGCCAGTAGTAGCCGGTGACGACCAGCACGGCGGCCGACAGCACGGCGACCCCCGCCTTGGCGCCGGTCCGGCGCGGGCGCACGCGCGCGGCGGGGCGCCCGCTCGACGCGGCGCGGGCCCGGGGGCGCTCGCGGTCGAGGTCGACCCGGGTGCGCGACTCCGGCCGCGCCTCCGCGCGCGCCGCGGCCGGGCGCGGGGCGTCGGACCGGTCCGATCGGGCCTGGGAGCTCGGGCGGGGTTGCTGCCCCTGGCCGGGGCGCGGCGGCGTGGCGCGCGACTCCGGCGAGCGGGCCCCCTGGCGGGGGACCTCGGGTCGGCGCTCCGGGCGCGGGCGGGCGCCGTCGCGGGAGTCCCGCGCCGCGTCCCGGTTCGGGCGGGGGGCCTGGCGGCCGGGCTGGTCCCGCTGCTCGGCGCGCCCCGAGCCGGGGGGCACGCGGCGCGCGGACGCCGGGCCGCGCGGCGGAACGGGTCGATCGCCCTGCCCCGCACCGCTTCCTGACCTCGGCGGCCGGTAGTCCACGCCCGTTCCTCCCTGTCGCGCCACTGCTGCTGCGGGGGCCGTGCTCACGGCCTCGGCGCCGTCACCGCGCCCACCCAATCAAGACGTTCTGTGCCGTTGCCAGGTTGTGCCCGGAACCGCCGTAGCCTGACACACGACGGCGTGGGGGTCGTCACGGCACGCGTCCCGCTACCGCGAACCGGCCCCTATCGGGTCACCCGCCAACGGGTCTGAGCACCCGGATCCGGCGGACCAGCGCGGGCAGCGCGGCGGCGGTCGCGGCCACCGCGGCGACGACCGCCGTGGCCCCGTAGACGCCGACGACCGGGCCCTGCGCGGCGGTCATCGGCGGCCAGCAGGCCAGCGCGGTGAGCAGCCACGGCCACGGCGTCGAGGTGCTGTGCACGCGCACCGAGTGCAGCAGGTACCAGCCGAGCAGCAGGTGGATGATGCTGGCCATCGGGTCGACCGGCAGCCCGAACAGCGCGGTGCCGTGGTGGGTGCCGGTGAGCCCGCTGACCGCGAAGCCGATCACGCCGAGCGCGCCGTAGCCGGTGCCGACGGCGGCGGCCACCGGGTCCCAGCGGCTGACCGGCGGCCGGTCTGGGCGCTCCCCGTCGGGCTCGTGCCGGGCCCGCCACTCGAACAGCAGGTAGACCAGCACCGTGGGCACGCCGAGCAGGGCCAGCGCCAGCAGCGTGCTGGGCCGGACCAGCCAGTCGACCGCGGTGGTCGGCAGCCCGGCCGTGCCCGCCGCCCCGATCAGGCCCGCGACCAGCAGCATCGCGCACAGGTACACCAGGTAGAGGGTCATCGGCGCCGACCGGACCCGGCACACCGCGCGGGCCAGGCCGCCGTGCGCGACGAGCCGCACCCGCGCCGCGCGCGGTGCGACGACCAGGCAGACCTGCGCGAGCCCGAGCAGCAGCACGCCGAGCGCGGACGGCACGAAGCTGGCCGTGCCCGCGGGCTCGGCGATCAGCTCGCGGGTGTGGCCGCCGACGCCGGTCAGCAGCACCAGCCCGCCCAGCGCGCCCGCGCCGACCAGGGCCAGCGCCTGGCGGGGCACGGCGTCGAAGGCGCCGTCGGCGTAGTGGAAGGAGAGCTGCCCGAACAGCGCGGCGAGCACGATGCCGCCCGCGTAGGCCGCGGTGGTGCCGGAGCCGAACAGGCCGAGCCCGGCCACGGTCAGCGCCTGCGCGGCGGGGGTGGCGACCGGCAACTTCCGGTGCAGCCAGTGCATGACCGGGGTGGCGCCGACGACCAGCAGGTACAGGCCGAGCAGCCACAGCGGCTGGGCGATGAGCCTGCCGAAGGCGTCGATGCCCGCGTCCGGGGTGTCGAGCAGGTCCAGCGAGAGCGGCACCACCAGCCAGGCGGTGACCAGCGCCAGCACCGGCCGGATCAGCCAGCACACCCGGCCCGCCAGGTAACCGCCGTAGCCGTAGCCGTCGGCCACCGCCGCCTTCCAGGCCAGCAGGTTCGAGTCGCCGCCCGCGAAGAAGAACAGCGGCACCAGCTGCAGCAGCCAGGTCATCGGCCACAGCGCGGCGCCGGACAGACCCAGCAGCGGCGCGAAGGCCAGCACGGTGTCGGCGAGCACGATCGCGCTCAGCGCGGCCACCCGCAGGAACCCCAGGTAGGCGGCCCGGTCGCCGTCGCGGGCGCCCAGCGGCCGGTGCCTGCGCGGCAGGGCGGTGCGGCGGCGGGCGAAGGCGGGGACGCGGACCGCGAGCAGCAGCGCGACGACCAGCAGCGCCACCGTCCACGCGCCGATCGGCTCGGCGCGCGGCGGGCCCCAGCGCTGGTGCCAGGAGTTGGCGACCAGACCGGCGGTGAACAGCGACGCGACCAGCCCGCAGGTGGCGCCGGAGCCGCGCGGGTTGCGCGCGCACTGGCCGTGCATGTCCAGCGACAGCCGCTCGTCGAGGCCGCGGCGCAGTTCCGGGTCCAGCGATTGCCCTTGGGCGGCGGCGTAGCGGAGCAGGTCGTAGCCGAGGTCGTGGGCCTTGCAGCCGACGGAGAAGTCCCAGCGGGTGTTGTCGTCGCCCCACGGCGTCGAGCAGCCGCCGTCGACGTGCACCGCGCGGGTGGTGCCGTCGGGGGCCGCGAGCCGCCCCGGCACGACGCCGGAGACGCGGGTGAAGTCGGCGGGCAGCAGGGCGATCGGGTCGCGGCCGGACTCGGGGTGCAGCAGCGCGTCGACCGCGGCGGCGGCCTGGGCCACCGCACCGGTCGGGGCCGTGGTCGGTTCGCTGGGCGAGCGGGAGGCGACGACGCCGAACCCGGCGGCGACGAGCACGACGAGCAGCAGCCAGCCGACGCGGCCGCGCAGTCTGATCCGGACCCACCGGTCGTGCGGGTCGGTCGTGCGGGCCGGTGGCCGCGTGGCGGCGGGTGTCGTCACGTTGTCGGGCACGTTGTCGGGCACGTTTTCCAGGATGTGTCGCCGGGGATTCGGTTGCCTGCCGCGGTGCGCCCGGGTGTCACGGTGCCGGGGCGACCGGGTGTCTCGATCGGCACGACCGGGCGGTGCCGGTGTGCGGTGACGCGCGCTCGCGGGAGGGTCTCGCGGACTCGCTCCCCAGGGCAGGCTACCGGTCCCCCGTGACCTCGGGGGTGAACCGGGGTCCGTGGCACGGCGCACCCCCAGGACGCCGCGCCACGAGGTCCCCCCGCGGACCCCCGGTTCACCCCGACCACACGCTACGGGGCGGGCCGGCAGCCTGCCTGTACCGGCGCCGGTACCCCTCGGGGCCGCGCGCGACCCCATCCACCTGGGGTGATCCGGGTAGCAGATGCACTACGATGGGCAACCGGCAACTCCGTTGTCGGATCGGCGGCAAGTTCTCCGCACAACCGTGCGGCACCCGGACCAAGCGCGAGGGGGCAGGATGGTCGACCCGCCCGGCGCGTTCGGCGAGCTCCTCCGCTCCCACCGCACCCGGGTCGGCCTCACCCAGCAGCAGCTCGCCGAGCGGTCCGGGGTCAGCATCCGGGCGCTGCGCTACATCGAGCGCGGTGCGGTCGGCATGCCCCGCGCGGACTCGCTGCGCAGGCTCGCCGCCGCGCTCGGCGTCACCCCCGAGGCGCTCGCCGACGGCGCCGCGCGGCCCGCGAAACCGGTGCGGCCGCAAGCGTTGGGGCTCGGGCTGCTCGGGTCGTTCACCGTGGCGCAGGGCGGCCGCGAGGTGCCGGTCGGCGCGCTCAAGCAGCGCTGCCTGCTGGCCTTGCTCGCACTGCACCCGAACCAGCCGGTGAGCCGCGCGGAGATCATCGACGTGCTCTGGGGTGACGACCCGCCGGACAGCTGCCAGGGCCTGATCCACACCTACGCGTCGCGGCTGCGCAAGCTGCTCACCGAGGCGTCCAAGCGCAACGCCGAGGTGCTGCGCGCCACGCAGGCGGGCTACCGGCTGGCGGTCAAGCCGGACCAGCTCGACTCGCTGCGCTTCGAGGACCTGGCCCGGCAGGCGAAGCTGGTGCGCGCCGTGGACGCCGACACCGCCGCCGACCTGTTCGACGAGGCGCTGGCGCTGTGGCGCGGTCCGGTGCTGGCCGACCTGCCCGCGGGGCTGCGCGGGCACCCGGCCGCGGTCGCGCTGGCCGCGCGCAGGCGCGAGGTGGCCACCGCGCACGCGGACGTCGCGCTGGCCCTGGGCCGCTACGACCGGGTGGTGGCGGTCATCCGGCACCTGGCGCACGAGGAGCCGCTGCACGAGGGCCTGCACGCCCGGCTGATGCTCGGCCTGGCGGGCGGCGGCGAGCAGGCCGAGGCGCTGCGGGTGTTCGCCGACATCCGCGCCCGGCTCGACGACGAGCTGGGCGTGGAGCCGGGCCTGGAGATCCAGGACGCGCACCTGCGGGTGCTGCGCGACCGGCCCGCCCCTCCGCCGCCGCTGCCGGAGCCGGTCGCCCAGCGACCGCCCGCCCAACTGCCCGCGGAGACGCCGGGTTTCGTGGGCCGCGCGGCGACGCTGGCGGGGCTGGACGACCTGCTGGACCGGGTGGACGGCAGCCCGGGCGTGGTGATCGTGGCGCTGTCCGGCACGGCCGGTGTCGGCAAGACGGCGCTGGCGCTGCGGTGGGCGCACCGGGCCCGGGACCGGTTCCCGGACGGGCAGCTCGCGGTGAACCTGCACGGGTACGCGCCCGGCATGCCGCTGACGACCCAGGAGGTGCTGGTCCGGTTCCTGCACGCGCTGGGGGTGGCCCCGGAGCGGGTGCCGCTGGACCCGGACGAGGCGGCCGGGCTGTACCGGACGCTGCTGACCGGCAAGCGCGTGCTGGTGATGCTGGACAACGCGGCCGCCGCCGAGCAGGTGCGGCCGCTGCTGCCGGGCTCGTCCGGCTGCCTGGTCCTGGTGACCAGCCGCGACCGGCTGACCGGGCTGACCGCCCAGGACGGCGCCCACCAGATCCCGCTCGACGTGCTGGACCCGGGCGAGGCGATCGACCTGCTGGGGCGGCTGGTCGGGGTGGGGCGGATGCGCCGGGAGCCGGACGCGGCGGCGGAGATGGCGTCGATCTGCGGCCACCTGCCGCTGGCGCTGCGCATCGCCGGGGCGAACCTGGCGATCCGGCCGCTGGTGAGCATCGCCGACTACACCCGCGAGCTGCGGGAGCGGGGCCGGATGACCGGGCTGACGGTGGCGGGCGACGAGTCCGGCGCGGTGCGGGCGGCGTTCGACCTGTCGTACGAGAAGCTGGTGCCCGCGGCGCGCAGGCTGTTCCGGCTGCTGGGGCTGGTGCCGGGGGCGGACGTGGACGCGGCGGCCGCCGGGACGCTGAGCGGGTTGCCGCCGGGCGACGTGACCCGGCTGCTGCGGGTGCTCGACCACGGCAACCTGATCCGCGAGCACAGCCGCGGCCGGTACACCTTCCACGACCTGCTGCGCGAGTACGCGTCGGGCCGCTCCGCGCTGGAGGACGCGGAGACCGAGCGCACCGAGGCCGTGGTGGCGCTGTTCGACCACTACCTCAGCGAGATCGAGACGCACAGCTCCGTGCTGTGGCGGGTGGGGGCGCTGCCGGAGCACGGGGCCGAGGAGCGGGCGATCGCCTGGCTCGACGCCGAGCGCGGCAACCTGGTCGCGGCGGCGACGGCGGCCTCGGGGCTGGACCTGCACCGGTACGCGTGGCGGTTCGCGGAGGCGCTGCGGCAGTACTTCTGGAACCGGGGCCACGGGGCGGACGGGCTCGTCGTGGGGCAGGCGGCGCTGGCCGCGGCGCGGGCGACCAGGGACCTGGACGCGGAGGCGTCCGTGCACGACCTGCTGGGGCTCATCCACACGAACCTGAGCGACTACGTGGCGGCGATCGAGAGCCACCGCTGGGCGCTGGAGCTGAGCCAGTCGACCGGCAACCGGATCGTCGAGGCGGCGGCGCTGCACAACCTGGGCCGGGCGCACTCGCAGCTGGGCCAGCCCGCGCAGGCGTCGGCGTTCTACGAGCAGGCGCTGGAGCTGAACCGGGTGATCGGCAACCGGTTCGGCGAGGCGGGGGCGCTGAACTACCTGGGCGGCACGGCGCTGTCGCTGGGCCGCCCGCAGCAGGCGATCGACCGGCACACCGAGGCGCTGGAGCTGAGCACGCGGATCGGCAACCGGCACGTGCAGGCGGCGGCCTGCCAGGGCCTGGGCCTGGCGCTGTGGGCGATGGGCGAGCTGCCCAGGGCCGCGCAGCGCTACCGGGAGGGCATGGCGATCTGCCGCCGGTACGGGTACCGGCACGGTGAGGTGAGCATGCTCATCTGCCTGGCCGAGACCGGGTGCGACGCGGGCGACTACGCCGCGTCGGCCACCCAGGTCCGCAAGGCCATGGAGGCGGGGCGGCAGCTGGGCGAGCGCCGCCATGAGGTGAGCGGCCTGGACATCCTGGCCACCATCCAGCAGCGCACGGGCGAGTGGTCCTCGGCGGCCACCCACTACACCCGGGCGCTGGGCCTGGCCAGGGAGATCCGGTTCGGCTACGGCGAGGCGTCCGTGCTGACCGGCCTGTGCGCGCTCTACCGCCGCACCGGCGACCCCCGGTCCGCGATCGACTACGGGACCAGCGCCCTGGCGCTGATGCGCGACACCGGCATGCGGCTGCTGGAGGCCAGGGCGCTGACCGAGCTGGCGCACGCGCACCTCGACGGCGGCGACCCGGCCTCGGCGGCGGAGCACATCGAGGAGGGCCTCACCATCGCGATCCGCACGGGCCAGCGCCTCGCCGAGGCGCGGGCCCGGCACGTGCGCGCCCTGGTCCGCCAGCTGACCGGCAACCGCCCGGGCGCGGTCACCGACTGGCAGACCGCGCTCCCCCTCTTCGAGCGCCTCGGCGTCCCCGAGGCCGCGCACGTCCGCGCGCTGCTCGCCGCGTTCACCGCAGGCTAGGTGCAGGAATGGACGGCAGGCGCGGAGCAAATGGCTTTCGTCGCATTCTTTTTCTGACCTACGATTCCGCCCCATGAGCAAGGCGAAGTCGGACAACAAGATCGCCACCAACCGGCGGGCGTGGCACGACTACACCGTGCTCGACACCATCGAGGCAGGCGTCGCGCTGGTCGGGACCGAGGTCAAGAGCCTGCGGCTCGGGCGGGTCTCGCTCGTCGACTCCTTCGCCACCATCGACGACGGCGAGGTGTGGCTGCGCGGGCTGCACATCGCCGAGTACGCGCTGGGCACGTGGACCAACCACACGCCGCGGCGGGTGCGGAAACTGCTCCTGCACCGCCGCCAGATCGACAAGTGGGACATCCGGCTGCACGAGAGCGGGCTGTCGCTGGTGCCGCTCTCCCTGTACTTCGCCGACGGCCGGGTGAAGGTCGAACTCGGCCTGGTGCGCGGCAAGAAGACCTGGGACAAGCGCCAGGCGCTGGCCAAGCGGGACGCGGAGCGGGAGATCGCGAAGGCGTTCTCCCGGCAGGCGAAGGGGAAGCGCCCGCGCTGATGCCGTCCGGGTGAACCCGGGAACAGGGGCGTACGGCACACCCTCGGACGCGGCCTGACGTGACACTATCGGGGGGTGCGCGTGCCCAGGTTCCTCGCTGCGCTCCTGGGACTTGTGGACAAGTTCGAGGAGCGGGGGGTGCACGTCCCCGGCGAGGACAACGGCGCGATCTCCCCGTGGCGCGACTTCGGCTGGCTGATCGCCGCCTGGCTGGTGGCCGTCGGTGTGTTCGTCCTGCTGTTCGCGTTCGCCACCTGAGCCCGTCACCCGTACCCCGTACTGTGCGCAGTGGCGGCGGTCACTCCGGGTGTATCGGTGATCACGGCTCGGCCACAGTGCGGAACCAGGTACGACTCAACGGCCCATTCGACTCGGCGGGGTGGGGGGTCGGCCGCCATGGTGGAGTCGTACCCCCGAGTCCCCGGCCAGGAAGAGACAGACGAGACGTGAAGACCGTCGGATTGGTGGCCGCGACCTGCGCCCTCCTGGTGGTCCTCACCGGGTGCGGCGGCGGGGCCGCGGGTTCCGCCGAGCCCACCCCGGCGGCCGGGGCGACCAGCGTCACCGACGAACTGGCCAGAGCCGACAGCCCGGTCACCCGCAGCGGCGAGCGCAGGCCGCTGGCGGAGGGGCTCACCATCACCGTCTCGGCGCCCAAGTCGTTCGTCCCGTCGGCGTCCGCGTCGGCCGGGGTCGAGGCGAAGCGGGCCGTCGGCTTCGAGATGACCGTCCGCAACGACGGCCCGGCGCTGTACCGGTCGGCGTCGCTCTCGCTGACCGCCATGGTCAACGGCGAGCTGACCCAGCAGGTCATCGACTCCACCCAGGGCTACACCGGCGTGGTCGGCGCCTCGGACGTGCCCCCCGGCGGCTCGATGCGCTTCTCGGTCGCCTTCGCGGTGCCAGCCGAGACGGTGTCCGTGCTGGTCAGCGCCCAGCCGGACACGGCGGGCGGGCCGAGCGTGACGGTCTTCGACGGCAGCACGTGAGCCCGCGCTAGCGTCGGGGCATGACTGACCAGATCCGCCTCGCCGCGGGCGACCGTGCGCCCGAGTTCACCCTGCCCGACAGCGAGGGCAACGACGTGTCGCTGACCGACCTGCGCGGCCGGTCCGTGCTGCTGTACTTCTACCCCGCCGCCTCCACCCCCGGGTGCACCAAGCAGGCCTGCGACTTCCGCGACAACCTCGCCGAGCTCAACGACGCCGGGTTCGCCGTGCTGGGCGTGTCCCCGGACAAGCCCGCGAAGCTGGCCAAGTTCGTCGCCGAGGAGGGCCTGACCTTCCCGCTGCTGTCGGACGTCGACAAGGCCGTGCTGACCTCGTACGGCGCGTACGGCGAGAAGCAGCTCTACGGGAAGACGGTGACGGGCGTGATCCGCTCCACCTTCGTCATCGACCCGGAGGGCACCGTCACGCACGCGCTCTACAACGTGCGCGCGACCGGGCACGTGGCGAAGCTGCGCAAGGACCTCAAGATCTGACGGGAACCACACGGACCTGGCCAGGTCCTGGCAATCCGGCCGGACCGGGCAACCGGCCGACCGCCGGTGCCGTTACGCCGTCCCCACCAGGGGAGTTGCACTCTGAACGGGTCAACTCCCCCGGTGGCGGTCGCGTACTCACGGCGTGCGCCACCACCGCTTTCCCGCTCTGCTGGGCCTTTTCCTCGTGCTCGCGGCGGGCTGTGCCCGGGCCCCGGCCGGGGGATCCCAGGTACCCCAACTGATCTCGCCGCTGACCTCCGCGCCCACTGCCCCGGCGGTCGGCACGACCACCCGGCCGCCGTCGCCGCAGCCGGAGCCGCCCCCGAAGACCGCCGTCGACCCGGACTCGCTCGTCGCCGCCGCGCGCGGGGTGGAGCGGTCGGCGAAGGTCGGGGTCCTGGTGGTGGACCGGACGAGCGGCGCGGACGTGGTGTCGCTGAACGCGGACCGGCAGTTCCGGTCGGCGTCGCTGGTGAAGCTGCTCATCGCCGTCGACGCGCTGCGCCGGGGCGCGGACGCCGCGACCCGCAAGCGGATCGCGGTCATGCTCCAGGTCTCCGACGACGACATCGCCACCGCGCTGTGGACCGGCGCGGGCGGCTCGGCCCTGGTCACCCGGATGGTTCGGACCATGGGGCTGACCGGGACCAGGCCACCGGCGATCGTGGGGCGCTGGGGTGACGTGCTGCTCACCGCGCGCGACGTCGCACGGGTGTACCGGTACGTGCTGGCGGAGTTGCCCGCCGCGGACCGGGCGCTGGTGGTCGAGGCGATGGCCTCCGCGCCGCGCACGGCGGCGGACGGGTTCGACCAGCACTTCGGGATCCCGGACGGGATCACCGCGGAGTGGGCGGTGAAGCAGGGGTGGTCGAACAGCACCAACGACATCGTCGTGCACAGCACCGGGCTGGTGGGGCGGGATTGGCGGTACACGGTCATCGTGCTCACCGAACACCCTCTGGGAGTGCGGTGGAAGACCGCCGCACAGTCGGTAACCGCGGTTGCGCGAGTGCTTAATCCGCTGATCTCGTGAACTTCTTCACTCGGCCGGGCGTTCTTCTGGCATGCGCTGGCGGTGGCCCCGACTGGCCGTTTTGTTGCTCCCGTTCGTGATCGCGGGCTCGGCCATGCCCATGACGTGCACCGGTTCGGCGGCCGCGGCGGCACCGCCGACACCGCTCGCCCGCCCCCTGGTGCCCCCGAGCGCGACACCCGCGGGACTCGACTCGGCCGCCGTGGCCGCCGAGGTCGTCGGGGCTGTGCACCGGCAGTCCGCCCGCGCGGAGGTGGGGCTGCTGGTGTGGGACCGCGCGTCCGACAGCCTGCTGGTCTCCGTTGACGCCGACCGGAGGCTCCGGTCCGCGTCGCTGGTGAAGCTGCTGATCGCGGTGCGCGTGGCGGGTGAGCCCGGCACCGGGTCCCGCGTGACGCGCATGCTGCGCGCCAGCGACGACGCCGCCGCCAGCGCGCTGTGGGGCCTGCACGGCGGTGACCGGCTACCCGAGCTCACCGGCCCCGTGCTGGGGCTGGAAGGGCTGGCGGCACCGGATGTCCCGGGCTACTGGGGCGACACCCTGTTGAGCCCCAACGACATCTTGGCGACCTACCGGTACTTCTTGCGCAGCGCACCGGAACTCGTCGACCCGATGCGCGCCGCCCCGCGCGTCGCGGCGGACGGGTTCGACCAGCACTTCGGCATCCCGTCGGCGTTCGCCGGGCCGTGGGCGGTGAAGCAGGCGTGGGGCAGCGGGAACGGCTACGTCGCCGTCCACACCACCGGCGTCCTGGGCGCTGGTGACCGGTACGTCGTCCTGCTCATGACGAACCACCCGTCGTCGGTGTCGTTCAGCCGCGCCATCGCCTCGGTGACCGCGGGGGCGAAGGCGTTGGCGGCGGTGCTCCCGCTGGCCTAGGTGTGATGTCCGGGGAAGTTGGTCAGCCGGGTGACCGGTGGCTTGCCCGGCAGCGCACCAGCACCGCGTGGACCGTGGACGCGGGAAGGCCGAACCGGCCGGCGATCCGGACCGGCCCGAGCCGCGTGCGCCACCGCAACCGCACGATCGCCCGGACCAGGTGTTCGGGTGTACGGGTCGGGCTGTGGTGCGGACGCGAGCCGCGGTCGGCCATCCCGGCCACGCCTTCGGCGCGGTAACGGTCGACCCACTTCGCGGCTGTCTTGTCAACCACCATGAACATCTTCGCCACCGCGACGTGGGCCCAGCCTCGCTCGACGACCAGGCGCGCGAGTCGTAGACGGGTTCGCGGGGTCAGGGTGGGACACGACGGCCCCCGAAGGCGTGAAGCGGTTCCTAGACAGCTCCACTTCACATCCGGAGGCCCTCACCTGCCAACGGGACAGGCCACTACCGGTCACCTCAGATCGGGACAACGTCCCCGGACATCGCACCTAGGCGCCTAGCCGCTCAGGGCCGCGAGGTGCGGGAGGAGCAGGCGCAGGGCCTGGCCGCGGTGGGAGATGGCGTCCTTGGCGTCCGGGGTGAGCTCCGCCGAGGTCCGGTCGTGGCCGTCGGGGACGAAGATCGGGTCGTAGCCGAAGCCGTTGGCACCGCTGGGTTCGCGGACGATCCGGCCGCGCCACTCGGCGCGCAGGACGGTTTCCGCCCGGCCCGGGACGACGAGCGCCACCGCGCACACGAACCCGCCGCCGCGGCGCTCGTCCGGGACGTCGTTGAGCTGGGCCAGGACCAGGTCGAGGTTGGCCTTGTCGTCGCCGTGCCCGCCGGACCAGCGGGCGGAGAGCACCCCCGGCATGCCGTTGAGCGCGTCGACGGCGATGCCCGAGTCGTCGGCGATCGACGGCAGGCCGGTCTCGCGGGCCGCGTCCCGGGCCTTGGCCAGCGCGTTCTCCTCGAAGGTCGCGCCGGTCTCCGGGGCGTCCGGGAACGCCGGGACGTCGTCGAGGCCGATGATCTCCACCCCGTCCACCTGCTCGGCGGCGAGGATCCGGCGCAGCTCCGCGAGCTTCTTGGCGTTGCGGCTGGCGAGCAGGACCCTGGTCACTTGCCCCCCTTGGGTTCGGGCAGGGTGCCGGGGTACGGCTTGGCCAGCGCCTCGGCCTGGACGCGGTTGAGCTCGGCGCAGCCCGCCATGGCGAGGTCGAGCATGGCGTCGAGGGTGGAGCGGGCGAAGGTGGCGCCCTCGCCGGTGCCCTGGACCTCGATGAGGGTGCCCGCGTCGGTGGCGACCACGTTCATGTCGACCTCGGCGCGCGCGTCCTCCTCGTAGGGCAGGTCGAGCCGCACCCGGCCGCCCACCACGCCGACGCTGACTGCGGAGACCGCGCAGGACAGCGGCTGGGGGTCGGCGAGCTTGCCCGCCGCGCCCAGGTAGGTGACGGCGTCGGCGAGGGCGACGTAGGCGCCGGTGATGGCGGCCGTGCGGGTGCCGCCGTCGGCCTGGATGACGTCGCAGTCGAGGTGGATGGTGTTCTCGCCGAGCGCGGACAGGTCGATGCAGGCGCGCAGCGAGCGGCCGATCAACCGGCTGATCTCGTGCGTGCGGCCACCGACCCGGCCCTTCACCGACTCCCGCTCACCCCGGGTGTTGGTCGCCGACGGGAGCATCGCGTACTCGGCTGTCACCCAGCCGAGCCCGGAGCCCTTGCGCCACCGCGGCACGCCCTCGGTCACGCTGGCGGCGCAGAGCACCCGGGTACGCCCGAAGGACACCAGCACGGAACCGGCGGGCCAGTCCTGGTACCCGCGCTGGATCGTGATGTCCCGGAGCTGGTCGTCGTTCCTGCCATCGCTTCTCACCACGGCGGTCAGCCTAGAGGCAGCCGATCAGTGCCGGTATGCCAACCACGCCGATCGACAGGTCCGAGCCGAACCGCACCTGCTCCGGCGCACCATTTCCGGCTGACGCGTCCTGACTTCCCCACCTCCGCTCCGCACTCCTCACACCCACCCCCTCATCCACCACCTGCCAGACCCGCCACCCTTGGACTTCAGCCAGCCCCGCCCCGCCAAGGCACCCAGCCCTTGCCAACCAGCCCGCCACCTCACCCACCACCCCGCCAGGCCGAACCCACTACCCGCCGACGTGTGCCAACCCGCGTTCCCGCGAAGCCGCCGCGCCCCGCTGTGCACGCAACTCTTCTCGCGTTGGAGCCCGGGAGAACGGGACCACGCTGGAACGGTTGCGTAGGTGGAGCCATGGGTCACCCGGCAACCGGCAGCCGCCGACGCGAGTGGATGCGGTCCGACTCTTCGCGAAAAAGCGGTCGTCCTCGATCGAGCGAATCCGCTTTGCGCGGGGCCCCTACGAGCCTGCGGTGGGGCAAAAGCGGGTGGGATGGCAAGCCACCCCACCCGCAGGGAAGCTTGGCAGACTCGTCCCCCCACACAAAGCAAATCCGCCCGATCAGGGGTGTGGCAAGGGCGCGTTGCGTTGGCGAGCAACGTGGGATCAAGGAGCGTTTGCAGGTGGGTTGCGAGAGAACTCGCGGAAGGGGTGGGGGAACTCAGGCAGCGGCGCGACACATGGGCAGGCGACGCGGAACAAGCAGCCGACTGCGGGGCGGGGTTGGAGAGGAAGCCGCGGCAGAGAAGAGAGGCTCAGGCAGAGACCCGCCACGCGAACAGACGACACGGGACGATCAGCAGGCCACAGGCAGGCGGGAAGAGAACCCGCGGAAGCGAGAACAGGCACAGGCAGACACGCACCACGCGAACAGACGACACGGGAGGAGCAGCGGGCCACAGGCGGGTGGGAAGAACTTGCGGAAGGGGAGGCGGAGGCAGAAGCGCGTCGCCTGGACCGACAGTATGGGATCAAGCGGCGGGCTGGTGGGAGAACTCCCGGAGGGATAGCGGCAGGCGGGCCGGACCTCAGAGCCGGTACTGCGCGCCGCGCTCAACGACGGTGACCTCGCCGTCGTAGGCCGAGCGGGCTTCGGCCAGGACGGCGGCCGGGTCGGTCCAGGGCGCGATGTGGGTGAGCATCAGGTGGGAGGTCCCCGCCGCCGAGGCGACCTGCCCCGCCTCGAGACCCGACAGGTGCAGGTCCGGCACGTCGACCGAGCCGTGCGTCCAGGACGCCTCCGCGAGGATCACCTCCGCGCCGTGCGCCAGCTCCGCCAGCGCCGCGCACACGCCCGTGTCGCCCGTGTAGACGAGGCTCCGGCCGCCGTGGCTGATGCGGAAGCTGAAGGACTCGCACGGGTGGGCGGCCGGGGCGGCGACCACCTCGAACGGTCCGATGTGGAGTTTGCCGGGGGATAACGCGCGGAAGTCGAACACATCGGACAGATCCGCGGCGGCCCGGTCGGCCTCGTCGGTGGCGTAGGCGTTGGCGAACCGGGCGGGCGCCTCCTTGGGCGCGTACACGGGTAACCGGTGTTCCCGGGGGTCCCGGGTGGGGGCCGGGTGGTACCGACGGTAGACGGTCAGCGCCGTGAAGTCCGCGCAGTGGTCGGCGTGCAGGTGCGAGAACAACAACGCGTCCATGGCGAACGGGTCGCGGATGGCCTGCAGGGCGGCGAAGGTCCCGTTGCCCAGTTCCACTCCGAGCTGGAAGCCGTCGGCTTCCAGCAGGTAGCCGGAGGTCGGGGCGTCGGGGCCGGGCACACTCCCGGAACAGCCGAGGACGGTCAGCAGCACGTCCGACAGCCTGTCACAGCCAGGGGTACGCAGACATCACCATCGAGCCAATGGAGCAAAGCCCGCGACGCCGGGACCGAGGAACCGGCGGGCCAGCCGGTCGAACGGTTCGGCGGCCCCGGTGGCACCGAACTCGTGCACCGGGTCATCCTCCAGCTCAGTCAGCGAACCGGTCTCGGTCAGCACCCGGAAGACGTCCTTGGCACATTCCTCCGCACTGGACACGAGCGTGACATCGGGCCCCATGACGACCTGCAGAACCCCGGTGAGCAGCGGGTAGTGCGTGCAGCCGAGCACCACGGTGTCCACAGCGGCCTGTTGCAGCGGCTCCAGGTAGGTCTGCGCCAGCCCGAGGATCTGCCGACCGGAGGTGACGCCCCGCTCCACGAAGTCGACGAAGCGCGGGCACGCGGCACCCGTCACGGCGATGCCCGGCGCGGCGGCGAACGCGTCGTCGTAGGCCCCCGAGCGGATGGTGCCCGTGGTGCCGATCACACCGACGCGGCCGGACTTCGTGACCGCCGCGGCCCGCCGCACGGCGGGCACCACGACCTCGACGACCGGGATGGGGTAGCGCTCGCGGGCGTCGCGCAGGCAGGCGGCGGAGGCGGTGTTGCAGGCCAGCACGAGCATCTTCACGCCGCTGTCGACGAGCTCGTCGGTGATCGCCAGGGTCAGTTCGCGGACTTGGGCGATCGGCCGCGGGCCGTACGGGTTGTTGGCGGTGTCGCCGATGTAGCGCAGCCGCTCGTGCGGCAGCTGGTCGATGATCGAGCGGGCCACGGTGAGCCCGCCGACCCCGGAGTCGAAGATGCCGATCGGCGCGTCCGGGTTCACAGGGCCCCGGTCGGACCGGGCAGCTCGGCCCGCGGCTCAGCAGGCACCCGGCGGGCGGTGGACCGGTTCCCCAGCGCCACCAGCCAGGCCGCGAGTACCCCGCCGAGCGCGCCGAACAGGTGGCCCTGCCAGGAGACACCGGGGTTGCCCGGCAGCACGCCGAGGAGCGTGGTGCCCCAGTAGAGCAGCAGGCCGACGGCCACCAGCAGCTGCAGCGCGCTGCGGTTGAAGACACCCCGCACGAGCAGGAACAGCAGCCAGCCGAAGCACAGCCCGGAGGCGCCGACGGTGACCGACTGCGATGGCGAGGTCAGCCAGACGCCGAGCCCGGACACCACCCAGATCGTGGCGGTGACCGCGACCCACTGGGCCAGTCCGCCCGCCATCGACAGGAAGGCGAACACCAGCAGCGGGATGGTGTTCGCCAGCAGGTGGTCCCAGCCGTGGTGCAGCAGCGGGGACCACAGCACGCCGAGCAGGCCGGAGGCCTCGCGCGGCACGACGCCGTACTGGTCGAGATCCGCGGGCAGCACCGCGTCGACCAGTTCGACCAGGTACATCAGCAGGGTCATCGCCCCGACCACGATCGCCGCCTGCGCCGGGTTCGGTGGCAGGACGCGCGCGGCTTGCCGAGTGGCTGGCTGGGTGCTCACACCACGAGATTACGTGGTCGGCCGGGCTCTCCGGATCAGGTGAATCCCGGATTCGCCCCGGGGTTGGCCCCCGGTGACCAGCCGGTGCCGCTGCGCTCAGTCGACGGCGCCGAGCAGGCGGGTGAGGGACTCCTCCATGCGGCGGGCCAACTCCCGGGCGCCCGCCCAGCGCATGACGAACCCGGTGGCCGCGCTCCGGGGTTGCTGCAGCGTGCGGAGCCGGACGACGGTCGCGTCCGGGCCGTCGGGTTCCAGTTCGATGCGGAACACCGCCGACGCCGCGTAGCTCGGGGCCGGTTTGCCGTTGAGGCGCTCGGCCGTGTGCTTCCACGCGATGACGCGCGGCGGGTCGTACTCGACGACCTCCTGGTCGATCTCCGAGCGCTTGGCGCCCCACCGGCCGTGCTGGGTGCGCTGCTCGCCCAGCCCGGACCCCGACCGCACCTCCGTGCGGTCGGCGAAGCTGAACCAGTCGGGCGCGCGGGCGGCGTCGGACACGACGGCCCACACCCGCTCGATCGGGGCGGGGACGCGCCCCGACCGCTGTACCTCTACCGCCGGTCGGTTGGGCTTGCTCACGCGCGGAACACTAGGCCCAGAGGTGCCCGTCGAGGCGTTCGGCCGCCTCGTCGATGGTGCCGCTGTAGGCGCCGGTCGACAGGTACTTCCAGCCCGCGTCGGCGACGATGAACACCACGTCGGCCGACTCGCCCGTGCCCGCGACCTTCTCCGCCACGGCCAGGGCCGCGTGCAGGATGGCGCCGGTGGAGATGCCCGCGAAGACGCCCTCGGTCTCCAGCAGCTGCCGGGTGCGGCGCAGCGCGTCGTACGAGCCGACCGAGTAGCGGCCGGTCAGCACCTCGGGGTCGTACAGCTCCGGGACGAAGCCCTCGTCGAGGTTGCGCAGGCCGTAGACCAACTCGCCGTAGCGCGGCTCGGCCGCGATGACCTGCACGTCCGGCTTCTGCTCCCGCAGGTACCGGCCGACGCCGACGAGGGTGCCGGTGGTGCCCAGGCCCGCCACGAAGTGGGTGATGCCGGGCAGGTCGCGCAGGATCTCCGGGCCGGTGCCGCGGTAGTGCGCGGCCGCGTTGTCCGGGTTGCCGTACTGGTAGAGCATGATCCAGTCCGGGTTCTGCTTGGCCAGCTCCTTGGCCCGCCGCACGGCCTCGTTCGAGCCGCCCGCGGCCGGGGAGAACACGATCCGCGCGCCGTAGGCCTGCAACAGCTGCTTGCGCTCCTCGGAGGTGTTCTCCGGCATCACGCAGACCAGCCCGTAGCCCTTGAGCTTGGCGGCCATGGCCAGCGAGATGCCGGTGTTGCCCGAGGTCGGCTCCAGGATGGTCGCCCCGGGCAGCAGCCGCCCGTCGCGCTCGGCCGCCTCGATCATGGCCAGCGCGGGCCGGTCCTTGATCGAGCCGGTCGGGTTGCGGTCCTCCAGCTTCGCCCACAGCCGCACGTCCTTCGACGGCGACAGCCGCGGCAACCCGACCAGCGGGGTGTCGCCGAGCGCGTCGATGAGCGAGTCGTACCGAGCCACGGGTGTCCCCCTCCGGGTCCGGGAGTTCCGGTTAGCGCGCGCCGCCCGCGACGGCGGGCAGGATGGTCACGTTGTCGCCGTCGGCGACCTTGGCCTCCAGGCCGCCCGCGAAGCGCACGTCCTCGTCGTTGACGTAGATGTTGACGAAGCGGTGCAGGGTGCCGTCCTTGACCAGGCGGCCCTTGATGCCGCCGTGGTTGGCGTCCAGGTTGTCGATGACCTCGGCCAGGGTGCTGCCCGCGGCGCTGACGGACTTCTCGCCGCCGGTGTGCGTGCGCAGGATGGTCGGGATCGAGACGGTGACGGCCATGGTTCAACCTCCGGGTATGCCAGTGCTGGCGCTGGTTCCACTTACAGGGAAAGACGCGTGCGCGCGCCCGGACTATTCCGGGACGCGCGGGATCTCACTGCTCGGGTACGTCGTCCGGGCCGGTGTGGGCGAACCGGTACGACTCGACGACCTCGACGGGCTCCTCGGTGATCACGCCGTCGACGATGCGGAACGAGCGGAACTCGTGCTCCTGCGGGTCGCGGGTGGAGATCAGCACGTAGTGCGCGTACGGCTCCTGCGCGATCTTGGCGTCGGTGCGCGACGGGTACGCCTCGGTGGCGGTGTGCGAGTGGTAGATGACCACGGGCACCTCGTCGTTGGCGTCCATCTCGCGGTAGAGGCGGAGCAGGTCGGCGGAGTCGAACTCGTAGAACGTGGGTGAGCGGGCCGCGTTGAGCATCGGGATGAAGCGCTCGGGGCGGTCGGACCCGTCCGGCCCGGCGATGACGCCACAGGCCTCGTCCGGGTGGTCGCGGCGGGCATGGGCCACCATCGCGTCCACTAGGTCACGGCGGATCGTCAGCACGCGCCCATCCTACTGGGTGAGTGCGGCCCTCCCAGTGTGTGAGAGAACGCAGTTCACGAGCCGTGGGACGCCCACACGTCGCGGTAGGAGCGCAGGTCACCGACGGTCGTGGCGGCCAGCGCGCCGTGCGCGACGGCGCGGGCGAAGACCGCCGCGGCGGCGATGTAGAGCGCGTTCAGGGCCGCCGGACCGGCCACGGCGTGGGTGCCGGTGGCGGCGGAGAACACGGTGTCGCCGTCGAAGAGGGTGTGCGACGGGCGGATCGCGCGGGCCAGGCCGTCCTGGGCGGACATGGCCAGCCGCCTGCACTCCGCCTTGGTCAGCCGGGCGTCGGTCGCGACGACGCCGATCGTGGTGTTGAGGTCGGTCGGCAGCGCCGAGACCTGCGCGGCCCACCCGGGCGGTTCCGGGAATTCACCGGGCTCACCGGGGGCGTGGAACCCACCGGTCGAAAGGTCGACGACCTCACCCCGGGCGTTGACGGCGGCGACCGCGCCGACGGTGATCTCGCCCACCTCGGCGCTCGCGGTGCCGATGCCGCCCTTGAGCGAGCCGACCCGGGCACCGGCGCCCGCGCCGACGCTGCCCTGCTCGACCGGGCCCGCCGCGGCCGCCGCGCAGGCCGCGTAGCCGAAGTCCGCGTCCGGCCGGTTGCCCCACGCGCCGCGCGGCAGGTCGAACAGCACGGCGGCGGGCACGATCGGCACGACCTCGTGCGTGGCCGGTCCGACCCGGAAGCCCCGGCCGCGCTCCCCCAGCCACCGCATGACGCCGTCCGCGGCGGCCAGCCCGTAGGCGCTGCCGCCGGAGAGGCACACCGCGTCGACCCGGCTGACCAGGTTCTCCGGCGCCAGCAGGTCGGTCTCGCGGGTGCCCGGCGCGCCGCCGCGGGCGTCCACACCGCCGACGGTGCCCTCGGGCAGCAGCACGACGGTGGTGCCCGTCGCCCAGCCGTCCCCGACCCGGTGGTGGTGGCCGACCAGTACGCCCGGGACGTCCGTGATCGCGTTCACCTACGGGGTGGACAGCGCCTGGACCAGGGAGTCCTGCACCCAGGTGAGCCAGTTGTAGACCGACAGGTGCGGGCTGCGCGGGTCCTCCTCCGGCAGCTCGTCCGGCATGTCCTCGGTGACCTCGATGGCCGTGCCGAGGGCGAGGCGGACGTCGTTGAGCGCGGCGAGCCAGGCGTCGGCCTGCTCCAGCGACAACCGGATCTCGCCGCCGTACATCGGGCAGGACTCCAGCACCACGGCGGCGACCCCGGTCTTGAGGTCGAGCAGGGTGGGCTCGTGCAGCGAGCGCAGCACGGCCGCGGAGTCGAGGTCCGCCTTGGACGGGTTGTCGTCGTCGAGGCGGTGGAAGTCGGGGAGCAGCCGGGACAGGATCGGGTCGTCCGGCGAGGTGGACGGGCCGGTGCGGATGCCCGTCAGCTCGGCGAGTTCGTCCTGCGGGGTCTCCTCGATGCGGGCGCGCAGCATGTCGTCGATCTGGGAGACCAGGCCGCGCAGCACGGCCGCCTCCTGCCGGTCGATGTCGGCCTGCACGCGCTCGCCCGAGCGCTTCCAGGGTTTCACGACGTGTGTTCCATGGTCGCCCACAGGCCGGCGGCGTGGAGTCTGGCGACGTCGGCCTCCACCTTGTCCTTGCTCCCGGCGGAGACGATGGCCTTGCCCTCGTGGTGCACGTCGAGCATGAGCTTCGTGGCTTTCTCGCGGCTGTAGCCGAAGAGCTTCTGGAAGACGTAGGTCACGTACGACATCAGGTTCACGGGGTCGTTCCAGACGACGGTCTGCCAGGGTCGGTCCTCGGACACGACCTCGGAGCCCGCCGGTGTGGCCTGCGTCTGCTCCATGTCGACGGCTGCGGTCATGGGTCAATGGTGGCATGACCGGTTTCGCGGGGACCGGCGGATCTTCATTCGTTCGGAGTATGCGAGTAACCGATCGTGCCCGTCTGGGGCAGTCCGGGTGCGGGCTTAGGCTCTGCGGCATGGGTGTGCCTACGGGCGCGGGGACCGCGCTGCTGACCGACCACTACGAGTTGACGATGCTGGCCGCGGCGCTGGCCGACGGCACCGCGCGCAGGCGGTGCGTGTTCGAGGCGTTCGCCCGCAGGCTGCCCGACGGGCGGCGCTACGGGGTGGTCGGCGGCACGCAGCGGGTCATCGACGCGATCGGCGCGTTCCGCTTCGGCGACGACGAGATCCGGCACCTGCGGGAGACGTCCGTGGTGGACGAGGACACGCTGGCGTGGCTGGCCGAGTACCGCTTCGCCGGTGACGTCGACGGCTACCCGGAGGGCGAGCTGTACTTCCCCGGGTCGCCGATCCTGACCGTGACCGGCGACTTCGCCGAGGCGGTGGTGCTGGAGACGGTGGTCCTGTCCATCCTCAACCACGACAGCGCGATCGTGTCGGCGGGCGCGCGGATGGCGGGCGCGGCCAACGGTCGACCGATCATCGAGATGGGGTCGCGGCGCACCCACGAGCGGGCGGCGGTGGCGGCGTCGCGGGCCGGGTACCTGGCCGGGTTCGCGACCACGTCCAACCTGGAGGCGGGCCGCACGTACGGCATCCCGACCTCGGGGACCTGCGCGCACGCGTTCACCCTGCTGCACGACGACGAGCGGGCCGCGTTCGCCGCCCAGGTCGCGGCGCTGGGCGTGGGCACCACGCTGCTGGTGGACACCTACGACATCACCCGCGGCATCGACACCGCGATCGAGGTGGCGGGCACCGGGCTGGGCGCGATCCGGATCGACTCCGGCGACGTCGGCGTGCTGGCCAGGCAGGCCCGCGAGCAGCTCGACGCGCTGGGCGCCACCGAGACCCGGATCGTGGTCTCCGGCGACCTCGACGAGTACGCCATCGCCGCGCTGCGCGCCGAGCCGGTGGACGCCTACGGGGTCGGCACGTCGCTGGTCACCGGGTCGGGGGCGCCGACCGCGGGGATGGTCTACAAGCTGGTCGAGGTCGAGGGCAGGCCGGTGGCCAAGCGCAGCTCGCACAAGGAGTCGCAGGGCGGGCGGAAGCTGGCGCTGCGCAGGCACAAGCCGACCGGCACGGCGCTGGAGGAGGTCGTCTACCAGGCGGGCGGCGCGGCCCCGGAGTTCGGGGAGCACGACCGGGCGCTGCAGATCCCCCTGATGCGCGGTGGACAACCCCCGTCGGAGTTGCCCACGCTGGAGGACGGCCGCACCCGGGTCCGGCAGGGCCTGGTCAGCCTGCCCTGGGAGGGCCTGAAGCTCTCCGCGGGGGAACCCGCCATCCCCACCGTCCACCTGTCGCAGGAGTCGTGACCGCCATGAGCGCCTTATCCGCCCTGATCATCGTCGACGTGCAGAACGACTTCTGCGAGGGCGGTTCCCTCGCGGTGGCGGGCGGGGCCGAGGTCGCCGCCGCCATCTCGGCCCACGTGGCCGCGGGCGGGTACGACCACGTGGTGGCCACCCGCGACTTCCACGTCGACCCGGGCGCGCACTTCAGCGAGACCCCCGATTTCGTCGACAGCTGGCCGGTCCACTGCGTGGTCGACACCGCGGGCGCGGGCTTCCACCCCGCCCTGGACGTGGCCCCCATCGAAGCCGTGTTCTCCAAGGGCGCCTACGCGGCGGCCTACTCGGGGTTCGAGGGCTCGGCCGCCGACGGGAACACCCTCGAAGCCTGGCTCCGCGCCCGCGGCGTCACGCGGGTGGACGTCGTGGGGATCGCGACGGACCACTGCGTACGAGCCACCGCCCTGGACGCGGCCCGCGCGGGCTTCGCGACGACGGTCCTGCTGGACCTGACCGCGGGCGTCGCGGCGGCGACGGTGGAGACGGCCCTGGACACACTGCGCGCGGCGGATGTCGAGTTGGTGGGCACGCCGAAGGTCGCCTGACCTGTCCCACGGAGTCGGTCGGGCACATCGCTTCCGTGCCTGACCGACTCCGCTCAGGCCACCTTCACAGCCTCCGCGCCCAACCTCCGCTCCAACGCCCGCGAGGGGTCCGTTCCTTTGGGAGAGTACTGGCGCGGTAGACGGTTGGTGTTCCCATTCGTCCCGCGTTGCCAAGGGAAATGGGGATCGCAGAAATAGACCGGCATCCCGGTCGCCATGACGAACACCGCCTGGTCGGCCATCTCGCCGCCCCGGTCCCAGGCGATCGATTCCCGAAGGGATTCGGGCAGGGTCTTCATTTTGTTCGCAACAGCATCGCGGCCCGACCCTCGGCCTCTGCCAGGCGTTCGCCGACGTTGACCATACCCACGATCAGGTCGTGTCGAGGCTGCTCCAGTGATGGTGACACACGTTTCGCGCGGCTGGACCGCAATGCCTTGTACACCACGACCCGCAGCTCACCGCGGAACTCAACACCACACGACACGCCACGAGCATGATCTCCGCACACCCATTCTATTGGCGGCCGTGCGCGGGCAGAAGTGGTCGCGGATCACTGTGGACAACTCCAGCGCATGTGTGTGAACGCGCGATCGAGCGGTTCTAGGCGGCGGGCGTGGGCTCGCGGACCAGGAGGCGTTCGAGGGCGGCCACCACTCTGGTCGCCGCGTGGCCGTCGCCGAAGGGGTTGGGGGACGTGGGGTGCGGGGGTGTGGCCAGGAGTCGTTCTGCGGTGGCCAGGATTCGGGCGCGGTCGGTGCCGACGACGTGGGCGTGGCCCGCGCGGACGGCTTCCACCCGTTCCGTCACGTCCCGCGCGACCAGGACGGGGACGCCGAAGGTGGGGGCCTCCTCCTGGATGCCGCCCGAGTCGGTGATCACCAGGGTGGCCCGGCGCAGGGCGCGGACCAGGTCGGGGTAGTCCAGCGGCCCGGTCAGCGCTATCCGGGGGTGTCCGGCGGCCACCTCGGCCACCTGGGCCCGGACGGTCGGGTTCGGGTGCACGGGCAGCAGCACGCGGACGTCGGGGTGGCCGTCGGCCAGGGCTCGGACCGCGCCCAGGACTTCGGCCAGCGGTGGGCCCCACGACTCGCGGCGGTGGACGGTGACCAGCACCGACCGGCTGCCGCGGTCGAGGTCCTGTTCGAGGGACGCCAGGACGGGGTTGATCGCGGGTAGGTCGACGGCCGCGATGTGGCGCACGGCGTCGACCACCGTGTTCCCCGTGACCTCGATCGACGACTCCGGCACGCCCTCCGCGCGCAGGGCGTCCGCCGCGCCGGGGGTCGGGGCCAGGTGCAGCGCGGCGATCCGCGCCACCATCTGCCGGTTGGCCTCCTCGGGGAACGGCGCGGCGAGGTCTCCGGTGCGCAGCCCGGCTTCCAGGTGCACGACCGGAACACCGCGCCAGAACGCGGCGAGCGCGCCCGCCAGTGTCGTTGTCGTGTCGCCTTGCACGACGAGCGCTCCCGGTTCGCGCCTGCGCAGCGCGCCGTCCAGCGCGGGCAGCAGCGCGGAGACCAACTCCGCTTGGCCGCCCCGGGGTCGTTCGACGACCAGCACCTCGTCCGGGCACAGCCCGAACGGCGCCACGGCCTGCTCGACCACCCCCGGGTGCTGTCCACTGTGGACCATGTACGGCCGCAACCCCCGGGACCGGGCCAGCGCCAGCGCGACCGGGGCCGCCTTCACCGCCTCCGGCCGGGTGCCGACGAGCAGCATGACTTCTTCGTTCACGGTTCTCCTAGAGGAGAGAGCGGAAGCGGACTCCGGGCGAGGGAGGCACCCGGAGTCCACTTCGGACTATTCCGCAGCCGGGCCGCGGCGTCGCGCGCGGAGCACGAACAGCAGGCCGACCGCCAGCAGCAGCACGCCAAGCGCGATCCACCAGCCGATGTCGGCGCCGGTCAGCGCCAGGCCCGCGCCGCCGCCGAGCGCGCCACCGGTCGGAGCTCGGTACATCCCGCCCTCCCCGGCTCAGGCCGCGACCGCGCGGCGCCTGCGGACCACGACCGCGGCGACCGGCACCGCCACCATCGCCAACAACCCGGCACCGAGCCACAGGCCCACCCCGGAGGCCAGCGGCACGGGTGCCGCGGCGGCCCCGCAGGTCGCGCTCCCGAGAACCACGTCGCCCTCGCCGACGGCGGCGTTGAGTCGCAAGTGGACACCGTTGACCGTCAGCGCGCCGTCGCGGGACCGAGTCTGCTCGTTGAACGTCAGCGACACCAGCGGCGAAGGTCCCGTCGGCACGGAGACAACCGTGTTCGGGGGCGGATCAAGCGGCACCTTCACACCCGCGAGGCGCACGTCGGTCAGCGCGGTGCGGCCGGTGATGCCCGCCTGGGTGGCCTCGCAGTCCACGTCGATGGCGCCGATGCGACCCAGTTGCGCCAGCGGCAACGTGACGTTGGCCAGGTCCGCGCCCGCGCGCACCACCCCGGTGTCGTCGTCGCGGCTCGCGGAACTGGTGACCAGGTCGGCGCCCGCGACACCGGGCAGCGCGAGCCGGGCCAGCCGCGCGGTGGGCGCCCCGGCGGTGCCGCTGGGCGCCAGCGGACCGAGGTCCACGACCGAGGCGGACGCCAGCTTCACGCCCGCGTCGGCCACGTAGGCGGAGGCGTCACCGGGGGCGGCCGACGCCGGGGTCGCCCCGGCCAGCAGGACGCAGGCGGTCGCCGCGGCCACGGCCAGCGCGCGCTTCGGTCTGTCGGACAGGTCGAGCATGCATGTCCTCCATGCGTTTTGAGACGGTGGGGATCGTGGAGTGACCCGGAGCCCGGGCGGCCGATGGGGACCGGGGCGCTCGGTGGGGACCGGGTGGCGAACGGCGTATCGCGGCGGGCACCGGAAAAAGTGACAGCTCCGCGGATCTGCAACCCGATCGTGTGGATCACGCGTTCGGTCACCCGCGATAGCGGGAAACCACTAACAGAGGGTGTATCTCGACGGTCGGGACATCACCCGGATCGCGGATGTAGCCCCGGAGGTGGGGTGGCCGATGAGAAACTCGACGCGTCGAGTGAACGGCGCGCGCTTGATCGGGAAGGAGCGGCGGTGGCGTTCACCGACGCGCAGCCCGCCCCGCGCACCGCCACGGCCACCCCGCTGACCCGCCTCGCGGTCGCCGGTCTGGTCGTCGCGGCGGTCGCGCTGGTGGTCGGCAACCGGCTGTACCGGACGGCGGAAATGGCGCTGGCGAGCGGGATCCTGCGGCTGGTCACGCCATCCGGGGTCTACCTCGCCCCGGAGCGCCAGTCCGTCTACTTCGGACTTGCCACGGACGCGCCGTTCGGGCTGCGGATGAGTCCGGAGTGCACGTCGGCGTTCCTGGTGCTGCCGCTGCTGGTCTTGGCGGCGGTGGTGATCGCGCTGCGGCCGTTCGTCGCCCGGCGGGTGCTCGTCGCGCTGCTCGCCGCGTCGGTCGCCGTCATCGCGGTGAACCAGGTCCGGATCATGACGCTGGTCGGCCTGATCCAGTGGCTGGGCACCGATCGCGGCTACTACTGGGGCCACACGCTGCTGGGTTCCCTGGTGAGCGTGCTCGGCGGCGCGGCGGCCCTGGTGCTGTTCGTCTGGCTGGGCACGCGCGCGCCGCGGGACGAGCGGTGAACCTGGCTCTGCTGCTGGGTTTCACCCAGGCGCTCGCGCTGACCATGAGCGTGGCGTTCATGACCTACGTGGCCCTGATCGTGGTCCCGTACCTGCGCCACCGCCGCGCCGCGCCCGGCGACCCGCACCGGCTGGAGTGGCACTTCTTCGTGCCGTGCCGCGACGAGCGCGCGGTCGTCGGCGACACCGTGCGCTACCTGCGCGGCACCTTCCCGCACGCGCACGTCTGGGTCATCGACGACGACTCCGACGACGGGACGGCCGACGTCGTCACCGCCATGCAGGGCCCGCGCCACGGCGGCGACCGGAACCTGCACCTGGTGCGCAGGCGGCGGCCGAACGCGCGCACCGGCAAGGGCGCCGCGCTCAACGCCGCGTACCGGGCGCTGAAGGGCTGGCTGGGCAGGCACGCCGACACCGACCGGGCGATCATCGTCGTGGTCGACGCCGACGGGCGGCCAGCGCCGGACTGCCTCGCGGTGTGCGCGGCCGACCACCTGTTCGGCGACCCCCGCGTCGGCGCGGTGCAGGTCGACGTGCGGATGCGCAACCGGGGCACGCCGCCGCGCGGAACAGGGTGGTGGCGGCGGAAGTTCGGGCTGGCCATGGTGCGCATGCAGGACCTGGAGTTCCGCAGCGCGATCGCCGCGATCCAGCTCTCGCGCGGCCGCACCGGCACGATCTCCATGGGCGGCAACGGCCAGTTCACCCGGTTGTCCGCGCTGGACTCGATCACGCACGGCCTCGGCCCGTGGCGCGGCGCGCTGCTGGAGGACTTCGAACTCGGCGTGCACCTGCTCACGCGCGGCTGGAAGACCGGCTTCACCCTGGACACGCACGTCGACCAGGAAGCGCTCTACAGCCTGCGCCGCTTCCTGGCGCAGCGCACCCGCTGGGGCCAGGGCACGATGCAGTGCGGCAAGTACGTGCGGCGGATCTTCGACTCGCGCCACCTGTCCACACTGGGCGCCGCGGAGATGCTGTACTACCTGGCCCAGCCGTGGATGCAGCTGCTCGGCACGCTGATCTACCCGATCCCGTTCCTGCTGCTGGCCTTCCGCGCGGCGGGCGACCCGGGCGCGGTGTGGGACTGGTTCACCGGCGGCGCCTGGATCCTGTTCACCGTCTACGGCGCGTTCGGGTTGCTGCCGTTCGTGATCTGGGGCCCGATCTACCGCAGCCGGTGCGAACCCGGCAAGGGCCTGCTGCGCGCGATCGGCTGGGGCTTCGCGTACGCGGTGTACATCTACACCTTCTACATCACCTCGTGGCGCGCGGTGTTCCGCCTGGCCAGACGCCGCAACGGCTGGTCCAAGACCAGGCGGAACACCGAGCTGAACGCCGGCGTGGTCGCCTTGGATCGCTAGTGCGCCGGGTTGCACGTCACCGAGCCCGCGGTGATCGACCCGCTGGTCGGCACCGCCGGTGAGTTGGTCGGGTTGAACCAGATCTTGATCGCGTGCACGCTCAGCGACCCGTCCGGCGGATCGGCCTCGACGGTGTCGTTGAGCACGACGTTGGCCAGCGGCGGGTCGTCCGGGGTGGCGCCCGGGACCACGATGACGTAGTTGGCCGGGATGTCGTCGGGGACGTCGATGCCGGTGACGCCCGCGAGGGAGACCGAGGACTTCACGCCGCCCTTGTCGGTGGTGCCGCAGCTGACCGAGAACGTGGCCACCTTGATGACCGGGACGCCGCCGAGCCTGCGCTGGTTCACCTCGAACTGGCGCCCGCTCGCCGACGCCGACGCCGTGCCGGTGGCCGGGTCGAAGCCGCAGGTGCTGTTGCCCGGCCCGAAGCCGAGCAGCCCCGCGTCGGACGCCTCGACCTGGTCGGAGGTGCCCGGGGTGGTGCCGACCAGCGGTCCCCCGGCCGCGCACTGGCCCAACGGCCCGATGTCGACGGCGATCCCGCCGAACATCGCCATCCCCCCACCGACGCTACCGCTGCTGTCCGCGGGCACCGCCGCGTGCGCGGGCGCCACCGCCAACCCCAAAACCCCCACCGCGGTCGCCAGCACAACCCGGCCACGGCCCAGCCCGATCGAGAAAGACATGCCCGATTCCCTCCAGTTCGCGCCTACCTGCCTCCCGAGTGGATCGCGCCCCAACCCCCCACTGCCAACCGGACAGCCCCAACCACTCGCGAGAACCCGACGGCCACCCGACCAGGGGACACGTCCACTCACCCGAATTCGCAGCGCAACCAGGCCGGCGCACCCCGTTCCCGCTTAAGGCAATGCCGCGCCACCGCGCTCCCCGAGGCGGCTCCGCCCCCGCGTCCAGACCGGGACAACCCGCGTCGAGTGCCGCCGCACCCGGCGAGGAGGTCGTGGTGGCCGGAGTGGATCCGCTGGTCGGAGCGCTGCGGAGTGGTCGGGCGCGCCCGGGGTCCACCAGCCCGGGTGACGTGCCGCGAGCCGGTGCGGGCGATCCGGTTCGGCCGCGGGCGAGGACTGACGGGGGCTACGGGTACCGTCTCCGCCATGTCTCAGTCCCCACCACCCGTGCGTGAGTTGTTGGACGTCGCGGTGTCAGCGGTGGGTGGGGCGGAGCGGGCCGGGCAGGTCGAGATGGCCGAGGCCGTCGCGGCGAGCATCCGGACCGGGGACCACCTGGCCGTCCAAGCCGGGACCGGGACCGGCAAGTCGCTGGCCTACCTGGTGCCCGCGATCCGGCACGCGGTCGTGAAGGGCAAGTCGGTGGTCGTCTCGACGGCCACCATCGCGTTGCAGCGCCAGCTCGTCGACCGCGACCTGCCCCGCCTCGCGAAGGCGCTGGGCACGACGCTCGGTCGCAAGCCGACGTTCGCGATCCTCAAGGGGCGGCGCAACTACCTGTGCCTGCACCGGCTCGACGGGCCCGCCGAGGAGCCGGACGACCAGGTCCTGTTCGACCCGTTCGCCGTCTCCCGCCTCGGCCGCGAGATCACCCGCCTGCGGGAGTGGGCCAGCGACACCGAGACCGGCGACCGCGACGAGCTGGTGCCGGGGGTGTCCGACCAGTCGTGGCGGCAGGTCTCGGTGACGGCGCGCGAGTGCCTGGGGGTGTCGCGCTGCCCGATCGGCACCGACTGCTTCGCCGAGCGGGCCCGCGCCGAGGCGGGCAAGGCCGACGTCGTGGTCACCAACCACGCGCTGCTGGCCATCGACGCGCTCGGCACCGCCCAGGTGCTGCCCGAGCACGACGTCGTGATCATCGACGAGGCGCACGACCTGGTCGACCGGGTCACCTCCGTGGCGACCGGCGAGCTGTCGGCCACCGCCGTGACCGTCGCCGCGCGGCGGGCGGGCAAGCTGGTCACCGACGAGGTGGCCGACCGGCTCATCGAGGCGGGCGAGGGCCTGGCCATGCTGCTGTCGGAGGAGCAGACCGGCCGCATGGACGTGCTGCCGGAACCGCTCGCGGTGACCATCCAGGGGGTCCGCGACGCGGCGCACAAGTGCATCACCGCGATCGGGCCGGAGCGCAAGGACGACACCGACGCCGCGACCGCCCGCAAGCTGGCGCTCTCCGCGCTGGACGAGGTCCACGACACCGCGGTGCGCGTGCTGGAGGCCTTCGGCGACGACCTGGCCAACCGGTACGACGTGGTCTGGGTGACCGGCGACTTCGGGTCGAACGCGCCGCGCCCGCCGACGATCCGCGTCGCGCCGCTGACCGTGGCGGGTCTGCTGCGGGAGAAGCTGTTCGGCGAGAACACCACCGTCCTCACCTCCGCGACCCTCACCCTGGGCGGCACGTTCGACGCGCTGGCCCGGCAGTGGGGCCTGCCCGGGTCGCAGCGGCACGGCGTGAAGGCCGAGGGGGCGGCGTCGGACAAGGAGCCCGGCGACGAGGTGCGCTGGACGGGGATGGACGTCGGTTCGCCGTTCGACCACGCCCGGGCGGGCATCCTCTACACCGCCCGCCACCTGCCCACCCCGGGCCGCGACGGGCTGCCGCCCGCGTACCTGGAGGAGCTGCGCGAACTGGTCACCGCGGCGGGCGGGCGGACGCTGGGCCTGTTCTCCTCGATGCGCGCGGCCAAGCAGGCGACGGCGGAGCTGCGGGACAAGGTGGGCGTCGACATCCTCTGCCAGGGCGAGGACTCGACGTCGCTGCTGGTGAAGAAGTTCGCCGAGAACCCCAGCACCTGCCTGTTCGGCACGCTGTCGCTGTGGCAGGGGGTGGACGTGCCGGGGTCGTCGCTGTCGCTGGTGGTGATGGACCGCATCCCGTTCCCCCGCCCCGACGACCCGCTGGCCTCGGCCAGGCAGCGCGCGGTCGAGGCCCGCGGCGGCAACGGCTTCCTTACCGTCGCGGCCACCCACGCCGCCCTGCTCCTCGCCCAGGGCGCGGGCCGGTTGCTGCGCTCGATGGACGACCGCGGCGTCGTCGCGATCCTGGACCCCCGCCTGGCCACCGCCAGGTACGGCGGCTTCCTGCGCGCGTCCCTACCCCCGTTCTGGCCGACCACCGACCCGGACGTGGTCCGCGCCGCCCTGCGGCGCTTGGCGGCATCGGCGGACTGAGCACAACCGCGGCTGCAACACTTGTGGTCGCCACCTAGCTTCGCGGAGGACGAGTGTCACCCAACCCCGGCACCACGGTCGACGACCAGGGCGTGCGCAGGCAACTGGCCGACGGCACCGAGGAGTCGGTGTCGTGGACCGACCTGACCGAGGTCGCCATCCGCACGACCCCGGAGGGCCCGTGGAAGGAGGACGTGTTCTTCCTGCTGATGCGGGAGGGGGGCGGGGGGTGCGCGGTGCCCGCGGGAGACCCGTCGGCGGACGACCTGATGGGCAGGCTCCAGTCCCTCCCCAACTTCGACAACGACGCGTTCATCGAGGCCATGACGACCACGGAGGACGGCCTCTTCGTCATCTGGCAGCGCTGAGCGGTACTTCGGTCATCCGCACCACGGCGAGCGCTGAGTGATCTAGCTTGATCTTTCGTGGACGAGCGGTGCAGGCACGATCTGCTGCGGGGACAGTGCGCCGACTGCAAGCCACCACCACCCGGTGTCCGCGCCCACGGGTACCGCACTCGTGGCGGCTCGGCGTACCACAACGATCCGTCGTGCGACTGGCTCGCCCGAGGCCAGCGCTACGCGGCTGCGCGTGGGCAGGACACCCGTGCGGTGGTGCCGATCCACTGGGCGAACGTCCGGCCGGGGACGTTGGAGCCGTGCGAGCACTGCTGCACCACGGCCTGGGTGGCGCGCCACAATCCCGCTGTTGCTCCCGCCTCGGCCTGGAAACCGTGCGAGGTCCTCGACGGCGAGCTCTGGTACGACGGTCACCTGTCGTGGGAAGCCGCGCGTCGTGAGGACGGGCTGTGGTGGGCGGAGGTGCGGTACTCGCGGGACGGGCAGATGCTGACTGCGGTGCGGAACGAGAACGCGGTGCGACCACCGCAATGATCCCCCACCCGCCCGAGCCACACTCGCCCTCCCGCCCAGGCCGCTTCGCACCCCCTCCCCGCCGAGCCGAATCCACTAGCCGCCGACATGTGCCAGCTCGACCTTCAACCGCTCGAGCCGCACTCGCCCACCCAGTCCAGGCCGCCTCGCAACCCTTCCCCGCCCCGCCCCGCCAGGCCGAGCCCGCCACCCGCCGACGTGTGCCAGCCCGACCCCCACCGAACTCGTCGCGCTCCTGCTCACTGCTCGATGGGGTGGAACGTCTTTGTGTGGGGGGACGGACCTGCCAAGCTCGCCTGCGGGTGGGGTGGGCTTGCCCCTCCCACCGCTTTGCCCCACCGCAGGTCCGTAGGGGCCCCGCACAAAGACGTTTCACCCCATCGAGCACAGCTCGATTCTCGCGTTCAGACCACGGGAGAACAGGTCCCCGCCGGGTCGATCGATACTCACCTCACGCCGCGGACCAGACACCCGCCGGGCCGGGTCCATCAGTCCAGCCCCACGCGAAAAACAAGGGCGGCCTCGATCGGGCGAACTTGCTTTGCGCGGGGCCCCTACGGACCTGCGGTGGGGCAAAGCGGTGGGAGGGGCAAGCCCACCCCACCCGCAGGCGAGCTTGGCAGGTCCGTCCCCCCACGCAAAGCAAGTCCACCCAATCAAGGCGTATAGCGGGGGCGCGTTGCGTTCTGTGGGGGCTGGGCTCAAGCGGCGGTCGTGGGGGTGGCTGGGGAGAAATGTGTGGGGTGGAGGCTGGGATCCCGCAGCAGTCATGGAGATGGCCAGGGAGAAACGCGTTAGGCAGGGGGCTGAAATCCTGCGGCGGTTGTGAAGGTGGCTGGCGGGAGAAGAGCATTGGGCGGGCTGGGCTTCTGCGGTGATTCGGGGTGAGTCCGGTGTAGCCACGCCGCATTGGGGCGGGAGCGGGATTCGGGCGGCGGTTGACCTGAGCGGCTGCGCCGCACCAGTGCGGGGCTGGGGCTGCCCCTATGCCTCCGGCCCCCGGTATCAATTCTACCGGCGGGCACCGACGATTCCCGGCAAAGATGATCAAGCCTGTGGATAACTCAGGCCCACTGCGCGATGACGGTGACCGTGCCCGGGGCGACCTCGGTGAAACCCGCATCCCGCACCGCAACAGCTCGATGAGTTTCCCAGGCCGATTTGGGATCCGTGCCGGGGTGGACCTTGGTCCACTGGTCCGCAGAAGGCGTCCGGACGGCGCAGCGGAGGTCTGTTTCGGTCCACTGCTTGATGCGGTCCTGCTCCCCCGACGCGTGCAGCTGGGCGGCTAGGAGCATGGTGGCGTGGCCCACTTGGGCTGCCGCCTTGCCGACTGTCATGGGGACGGTCGGGTTGAGCCACAGGACCGGGGTGTCGGTCGGGATCGGGCCCGGGGTGTCGTCCGGGAGTTCGCTGCCGGAGATCTGCAGGCGGGACAGGACCTTCGGGGCCTCGACGACCTTGCCCGGTACGAAAGCGCGGGCCTCGGCACCATCGACCGTCACCGTGATCCCGGGGAGTTCCTGTACAGCCGCCCAGTGCGCCCCCCGCGCCCGCCGGGACACCTTGCGGATCCGGCCGCGCACCCAGGCATCCACCTCCGAGTGCCACGGGCCTTCCGGCTCGGCACGCGGATCCAGGCACACCGCCAAGGAAGCTGCCGCAGCGGCTTCCAGCAGCGGGGTGCGCAACGGCGCCGGATCCCGCTCGACGCGCAGGACTATGGGCATGGCTCGGACCTCGGTCGGGTCTTCGTCTGCCGTGTCGTTGGTCGTGTGCGCGGGGAGGCTCATCCACGTGACGTAGCGGGCGGCCAGTGGGTCGAGGATGGTCAAGGCTGCTCCGAGGCCGCGTCGAAGGATTGGGTGATGAGGGCGCGCAACACGTCTTGGTCGGTTTGGTTGACGTGTTTGAGGTAGACGCAGCCTTTGCTGGTCGTGTGCTTTCCGAGGGTGGTCAGCGGGTAGTCCGTGAGTGGGCCGGTCAGGTACAGGACCGTGTGCGGCTTGCGCGGGGCGAAGGCGACGGCTGGGGTGTCGCCCTCGCGGCCCGAGTCGTAGCGGTAGTGGCGGGAGCCGAAACCGATGATGGACGTGCCCCACAAGACCGCGGGCTCACCTGTCACCTCGGCCATCATGGCGACCAGGAGTTCGGCGTCGGCGCGGCGCTGGGGGTCGGGCACGGCGGCGACGAACTCGGCGACGTCGTCCGTGGTCGGTTCCACCTGGTACCTCCCAAGAGACCGGGGTGCGGTCGGGGAAACCTACCCGACCGCCACCCAGGCCTACCTCAGATCCGCTCCGGGTCCAGCCCGTCGGCCAGGTCCGCCGCCTCGATCTCGCTGCGGGTGACGCCTAGGACGAACAGCACGACGTCCAGGTACGGGTGCGACAGCGCGGTGTCGGCCACCTCGCGCAGGGCGGGTTTGGCGTTGAACGCGATCCCGAGGCCCGCCGTGGACAGCATGTCGATGTCGTTGGCGCCGTCGCCGACCGCTACGCACTGGGCGAGGGGGATGTCGTAGCTCTCGGCGAAGCGGCGCAGGGCGACGGACTTGCCCGCGCGGTCGACGACGTCGCCCAAGACGCGGCCGGTCAGGTGGCCGTCGACGACCTCCAGCTCGTTGGCCGCCGAGAAGTCCAGGCCCAGGTCGTCCACCAGGCGGGCGATGGTCGCGGTGAAACCACCGGAGACGACGCCGCAGCGGTAGCCGAGGCGCTTCAACGTGCGGATGGTGGTGCGGGCGCCCGGGGTCAGCTCCATCGCGGCGGCGACCTCGTCGAGCACCGAGGCGGGCAGGCCTGCGAGGGTCTTCACCCGCTGGTGCAGCGACTCGGTGAAGTCCAGTTCGCCGCGCATGGCGGCCTCGGTGATCTCCCGGACCTCGTCCTCGCGGCCCGCCTTGGCCGCCAGCATCTCGATGACCTCGCCCTGGATCAGCGTCGAGTCGACGTCGAAGACGATGAGGCGCTTGGCGCGGCGGGACAGCAGGTCGCGCTCGACGGCGATGTCCAGGCCCACCCGCACGGACAGCTCGGCCAGCGCCGAGCGCAGCTCCGCGTCGGCGGCGTCGGTGTCCTGGGAGACCGAGACGCGCAGCTCCAGGCCGGTGACCGGGTAGTCGGCCACCCGGCGGATCGCGTCGATGTTGATCTCCAGCGCGGCCAGCCTGCGGGCCACCTCGCCGAAGCCGCGGGCGGACACCGGGTGGCCGAGCACGACCAGCACGTGCGTGGACGGCTTGACCGGGCGCTGCTCGGCGCCGACCTGCACCTCCACCCGCATCTCCACCGACGCCATGGCCTGCTCGACGGACTCCTGCAGGCCCTCGGCGTCGTGGTCGGTGGCCACGAGCGCGCCGAGCACGAGCTGGCCGCGGATGACGACCTGCTCGACGTCGAGGATGTCGACGCCGTGCCGGGTCAGCGCGGCGAACAGCACCGAGGACACACCCGGCTTGTCCGGCCCGGTGACGGTGATCAGGACTGGGGTCTGGAGGGGACCAGGTGAAGTGGACACGATCCGGAGGCTCCCGTGACGACTGGCCTGCCGGTCCCGCTCGGGGACACCGGCTCGGCGACTGGGCTGGCGGTGCGCGCGGTGCCGCCGCGACGGGCCGGGTCGCGGCCGTCCGCGCGGTGGTGCGGGGTGCCCGTCGGTCGCCGCCGCGGCGGTGACCTCCGCTCGGGACGGGTGCGTCCCCGGCAGGCGTCGTCGGCTGCCGTGTGGCGGTGTGCGGGGCGGACCCGGTGGCGTGCGTGGCAGGCGCCGTCGACTGCCGCCGAACCAGGTCTGTGGATCTTGCGGAAAAGGAGAAGCGGGTGGGGCGAAGGACGCAGTGCGTTCCTCAGCTCCACCCGCAGATCCCTTCCGCGCTTCGGCGGACCGACACCCCCGTGACCCGCTCAGCGCCGGTCACGGTGTCGGTGCGCTCAATTGGGCAACGTGGGGTCGCCCTTGGAGATCTCGTTCGGGTTCATCGTGGCGGCCACCATCTCCGACGGGGCGGGCTTGTGGCCGTGACCACCGAGCAGACCCACGTACTTGTCCGCCTCGGTCGCCTCCCGCATGTGCGGGTAGTGCAGGTCGAACGCGGGCCGCTCGGAGCGGATCCGGGGCAGCTCGGTGAAGTTGTGCCGCGGCGGCGGGGAGCTGGTGGCCCACTCCAGGGAGTTGCCGTAGCCCCACGGGTCGTCGGCGGTGACGATCTCGCCGTACCGGTAGCTCTTGAACACGTTGTAGATGAACGGAAGCGTCGACGCGCCGAGGATGTAGGCGCCGATCGTGGAGATCATGTTCAGCGTGGTGAAGCCGTCCGTCGGCAGGTAGTCGGCGTAGCGCCGGGGCATGCCCTCGTTGCCCAGCCAGTGCTGGACCAGGAACGTGCCGTGGAAGCCGATGAACGTGGTCCAGAAGTGCAGCTTGCCCAGCGGCTCGTCGAGGAACCGGCCGGTGATCTTCGGGAACCAGAAGTAGATGCCCGCGAAGGTCGCGAACACGATCGTGCCGTAGAGCACGTAGTGGAAGTGCGCGACGACGAAGTACGAGTCGGACACGTGGAAGTCGATGGCGGGCGCGGCCAGCAGCACGCCGGTGAGACCGCCGAAGAGGAACGTGACCAGGAAGCCGACGCTGAACAGCATCGGGGTCTCGAAGGTCAGCTGCCCCTTCCACATCGTGCCGATCCAGTTGAAGAACTTCACACCGGTCGGCACCGCGATGAGGAAGGTCATGAAGGAGAAGAACGGCAGCAGCACGGCGCCGGTGGCGTACATGTGGTGCGCCCACACGGTGACCGACAGGGCGGCGATGCCCAGGGTCGCGTACACCAAGCCGCGGTAGCCGAACAGCGGCTTGCGGCTGAAGACCGGGAAGATCTCCGAGACGATGCCGAAGAAGGGTAGAGCGACGATATAGACCTCTGGATGGCCGAAGAACCAGAACAGGTGTTGCCAGAGGATGACGCCACCGTTGGCCGGGTCGAACACGTGCGCCCCGAGTTGCCGGTCGGCGAGCAGGCCGAACAGCGCCGCGGTGAGGATCGGGAACGCCAGCAGCACCAGCACGCTGGTGATCAGGATGTTCCAGGTGAAGATCGGCATCCGGAACATGGTCATACCGGGCGCGCGCAGGCAGACCACGGTGGTGAGCATGTTGACCGCGCCCAGGATGGTGCCGAGACCACCGACCGCCAGACCGGTGATCCACAGGTCCGCGCCGATGCCCGGGGAGTGGATCTTGTCCGACAGCGGGGTGTAGGCGAACCAGCCGAAGTCCGCGGCGCCGCCCGGGGTGAGGAACCCGAACATGACGATGATGCCGCCGAACAGGTACAGCCAGTAGGAGAACGCGTTCAGCCTGGGGAACGCCACGTCGGGCGAGCCGATCTGCAGCGGCAGGATGAAGTTCGCGAACCCGAATAGGATCGGCGTCGCGTACAGCAGCAGCATCACCGTGCCGTGCATGGTGAACAGCTGGTTGTACTGCTCCTGGGACAGGAACTGCTGCCCCGGCACCGCCAGTTCGGAGCGGATCAGCATCGCCATCGCGCCGCCCACCATGAAGAAGGCGAACGACGTGACCAGGTACATGATGCCGATTTGCTTGTGGTCCGTGGTGCGGAACAGCCGCAGCAGGTACGAACCCTTGGCCGTCTCGCGGGCCGGATACGGCCGCGTGGCGATCGGCTGCGGGGCTACTGCCGTCACTCCTGCCTCCTGCAACTGCTGGTGTCGGACGTGCGAGCCGAACCACCGGGGTGGTTCGGTTGGGATGGTAGTCCCGGGTGCCCTCGCGGGCGCGCGAGGGCTCGGTGTGCTGTGGGCGACTCCCGATCAGCAGTTGCCCAGGTCACACCGGGCGGACGGCGTACTGGCGCAGGGTCAGGTCGGTGAAGGTGACCGGGCCGCGGGGTCCGGGGACGCGATCGATGTTGATCCCGGTCTCCGGCACGCCGAGCAGCTTGAACCCGTCGAGCAGGCGGGTCGGGGCGTTCCAGAACACGCCGGTACCGGTGTAGGCGGCGAAGAAGTCCGCCGCCGCGGCGGCGTCGGTGGTGACGATGCCCGCGGCGAGTCCGGAGGTCTCGGTGTTCGCGATCCGCGCGGCGTGTCGCAGGTCGTCGACGGGGGCCACGGTCACGGTGGCCTCGCGGTCGGAGTCCAGCGCCCACTCGTACCCGATCGGGTGAGTGTGCGGCGGCAGCGAGGCGCGCACGCCCGCCGCGTCGAGGGCGGCCTGGATGGTGGGCAGAGCGGTGTCGTAGACGTCGCGGTGCACCAGCAGGAGGTTCAGGCGGTTGCAGACGCCGAGGCGGTCGAGGCTGCGGGTGATCAGGTCCGCCGCGAACCCGGGATCGGCCTTGGCGTCGTAGTAGAGGACGCCGCCGCCGTCGGCGTGCGCGAGCGTCCGCACGCCGGACGCGGCGGCGCGGCGGCCGAGTTCGCGGGTGCTCTCGCCGCTGCCGCGCAGGATGACCAGCGGCACCAGGTCGGGCAGGTCGACCAGCGCGCCCGCGGCTTCGCGGTCGGGGCTGGGCACCAGTTGGATCGCGTCGGCGTCGAGGTCGGCGTCCTCCAGCGCGGGCGCGATGACGTGCTTGACCAGCGCCGTGGCCGAGCGCAGCGCGGCCGACCCGGTGCGCAGCACGCCCGCGTTGCGGGACTTGACCAGCTGCGACGCCACGTCGACCGTCACGTTCGGCCGGGCCTCGTAGTTGGCGCCGATGACGCCGACCGGCCTGCTCAGCTCGATGAGCCGGTAGCCGCCGTCGAGCGTGCCGACCTCACGGGAGCGCGGCGGGTGCGCGACCGAGGCGAGCAGCCGCAACTGCTCGGCCATCTCCTCCAGCCGCGCCTCGGTGATCCGCAGCCGGTCGAGCAGACCGCTGCTCATCCCGGCCGCCTCCGCCGCGGCGACGTCCTCGGCGTTGGCGGCCAACACCTTGGCGCGCGCGGACGACAGCCGCGCGGCCATCTCGCCGATCGCGTTGTCGATGGTCTCGTCGCTCGCCCCGGCCAGCGACGGCGCCGCCGCGTACGCCTTGGCCGCGCACGCGGACACGAGGTCGCCGGTGGTCTGCTCGGACACAGCCTGGTCGGACGCGGCCTGGTCGGACACGGTCGGATCCCTTCCCTCACCTGCTGGGACCCCGAATCATGCCGCACGCGCGCGCCCGCCCCGGCGCCGCCCCACGACCCTCTACTGTGGACTTCCCGGTGGTCCGGCGTAGAACCGGGCGAGTTGTTCGACGCGTTGCTCGTCGAGGTCGGGCCGCGGGTGCACGGCGTCGAGCAGCGCCTCGCCGTCGAAGGCGCGCAGCCCGGTCGACAGCGCGGCGAGCCGGGCCTGCTCGGGTTGCGCGGCGATCGCGGGGACCCGCAGCCCGATCCGGTCGATCTCCCCGGCCCGGCCGGTGATGGTCGGCTGGAGCCGGGCGCGCAGGTCGGCGTCGGTGCGGGCGGCGAGCAGCAGCTCGAACCAGACGATGTTCAGCGGCGCGCGGGCCGCCTCCCGCACCGCCCGCAGCGCGCCGCGCGGGTCCGGGTCCGCCTCGGGGCCCAGGTACGGGCCGACGCGGGCCAGGAAGTCCGCGGACTGCCGCCTGCCGACCTCCTCCGCGACGGTGACGACGAGGTCGAGCCGGGTGTCGAAGTGCCGGAACAGCCCGCCGTGCGACACGCCCGCGCGGCGGCAGATCTCCTGCACGGAGGCGCGCGCGTAGCCGACCTCGGAGATCGCCGCGATGGTGGCGTCGACGAGCTTGGCCACCGTGGCCTCCCGGCGCTCCCGCTGGGTTCGGCGCCGCGTCGGCCTCGGCTCCGCGGGATCGGTGGGTTCGGTGGCGGGGTCGCTCATGGGCGGGCCTTTCCGTGGGTCGCTCACCGGGTATCTCGCCGAGCACAACGCGCGAAAACGGGTGAGGACACGCGGAACCTTCGGGTTAAAGCAAGAGCCACCCGCACGCCAGGAAAACGGCACCGGCGTTGATGAGCGCGAACGACCCGACCCAGAAGAAGCCGGGGGCGCCGGTGAGCCGGGCGAGCTGGTCGGCGTCGGAGTCGCGGGCGTGCCCGCGCCTGCGCTTGGCCTGCAGCTCCACCACCGGGCGCAGGCCGCCGAGCAGCAGGAACCAGGCGATGAGGTAGGCGAAGGCGGCCTGCACCTGGTCGGGGGCGAAGAAGGATACGCCGAAGAGCACGGCGCCGGTGGCCACGACCGGCAGCACACCGTAGAGGTTGCGGATCATGACCAGCACGGCGAAGAGCAGGACCGCGCAGGTGATGAGCACGGCGCTGACCCGGTCGGCGCCGAGCAGGGCCGCGAAGCCGAGCCCGAGCAGGGACGGGGCGACGTAGCCCGCGAGCGCGGTGCAGACCATGCCCGGCCCCTCGGGCTTGCCGCGCGAGAGCATGACGCCGGAGGTGTCGGCGTGCAGGCGGATGCCGGTGACCCGGCGGCCCGCGAGCAGCGCGATCAGCGCGTGGCCCGCCTCGTGCACGATGGTGATCACGTTGCGGGCCGGGCGCCAGAAGGCGTTGACGATGACGACGGCCAGGGCGATGCCCGCGGTCACCAGGACCATGGTCGGGGGCGGCTGCCACTGGTCGCCGAAGAGGTCGCGAAGGAAATCAGACTGCACTCCCCCATCTTTCCCCAGGTCGGGGGGTGGTCGGAGGCCAGTCGAGCACACTGGCGAGTTGGCGGCGGAACAGCGCAGGTGGGAGCAGGCGCAGGGCCGCGTCGCGCAGCGGCGCGGCGGCACCGGCGTGCGCCAGGCGGCCCGCGGTCCGGGAACGGCGGGCGATGGACTGGCTGCGGGGTCGGCGGAGCGCGTCGTAGCGCCGGAGGTCGGCGGTGGCGGCGAGGGTGACGGCGTCCTCGATGGCCTGGCAGCCGCCTTGGCCGAGGTTGGGGGTCATGGCGTGCGCGGCGTCGCCGACGAGCGCGACCGGGCCGCGCGCGTAGGTGGGCAGGTCGGGCAGGTAGTACAGGTCGTGGCGGACCGCCGCGGTCGCCGCCGCGAGGACAGCGGGGACGGGGTCGGGCCAGTCGGCGAAGCGGCGGCGGAGTTCGTCGAGTTCGCTGTGCGGGAAGCGGGTGTCCGCCGGGAGGACGGCGGCGGCGTAGACGTAGACGCGGTCGTCGCTCATCGGGAAGACGCCGAAGACCTGGCGGTCTCCCCAGGTCTCGCTGCCGGCAACGGCGGGGAGGCCCGCGGCGGGGACGATCGTGCGCCACGCGGTGTGGCCGGAGTAGCGGGGGCTCGGGGCGTCGGGCCAGAGGGCGGCGCGGACGGTGCTGCGGAGGCCGTCGGCGCCGACCAGGAGGTCGTACTCGCGACCGTTGAGGACGGGTTTGCCGTCGACCACGCGGACGTCGGCGGCCGGTGAGCCGGGGCGCAGGACACCGTCGGGGACGGCGGCGAGGAGGACGTCGAGCAGCTCGGCGCGGTGCAGCATGACGAGTTCGTCCGGTCCGCCCGCGCCACGGGCCAGCCAGCGGCCCTTGCGGTCGCGGAAGCCGCCTTGGCCGGAGTACGCGCCGCGCGCCCGCACCTGGTCGCCGAGACCGAGCACGTCGAGCGCGCGCAGGGCGTTCGCCCACAGCGAGATCCCCGCGCCGACCTCGGTGAACTCGGCGGCGCGCTCGTGCACCTCGACGTCCCAGCCCCGCCTGACCAGGCCGATTGCGGTCGTCAGCCCGGCGATCCCGCCACCGACCACTGCCGCTGTTCCCATGGCTTCCTCCTCGGTTCTCTACACCTGTAGAGGACTCTACACTCGTAGAGTGACTTCCCGGAGGAGCGCGATCACCGACGCGGCCATCGCCACACTCGCCGCCGAGGGCCTGCGCGGCCTGACCCACCGCGCGGTCGACAAGGCGGCGGGGCTGTCGGAGGGCTCGACCTCGTACTACTTCCGCACCCGCCACGCCCTGCTGGCCGCCACCGTCGAGCGGCTGGCCGAGCTGGACGCCGACGAGCTGGCGCCGGTCACCCCGGTGCCGGGGCGGATCGAGGTGGACGTGCTGGCCGGGATGATGGCGGGCATGGCCGAGCGCGCGGCGACCGTCCACCGGGACCGGGCGCTGGCCCGCTACGAGCTGTCGCTGGAGGCGGTCCGCAGGCCGGAGCTGCGGGAGGTGCTCGTGTCCGTCGGCGAGCGCTACCGGCGGCTCGCCGCGGACCTGCTGGTCGCCGCGGGCGCCACCGACCCGGGGCGGCAGGGCCGCGCCCTCGTCGCGTTCCTCGACGGCGCCATCTTCGACCGGATCGCGGGCGCCAACCGCGAACGGCTCACTGGCGCGGACCTCCACCGGTCGTTCGCCGAGGCCCTGCACGGGATGCTCGCGGGCACACCGTGAATTTCTCGGTTGCCGCGACAACCGGGCGCGCGGCGGACCGGGTGCGGGCTGGGTAGCCTGCGGCCATGGCGAAGCTGATCTGGATCCCGCGGGCCCTCGGGCTCGCCACCGCCGCGTACGGGGCCGCGATCCTGGCCCGGCCCGCCCTGATGGCGCGGCCGACCGGGCTGGTGACCTCCTCCGGCGAACCCGCGCGCGGCGTCGCCGTGCTGACCAGGAGCATCGGCGCGCGCGACCTGGCCACCGGCCTGGCCATGGCGGTCGCGCCCGCCGGGGCGCCGCTGCGCACGGCCATCGCGGTGCGGGTCGTGGCCGACGTGGTGGACGCCGTGGGTTTCGGGACCGGGCTGCCGGACGCGTCGGCGCGCGGCAAGTCGGCTGCCGTGGCGGGCGCGTGGGCCGGGCTGTGCGCCCTTTCGGCCCTGGCTTCGGGCAGGTGAGTCCGACCACGCGGGCGTGCCGGGATTCTCGCCGCCTGTCGTGGGGTTGTGGTTGACTGGCTGTGGTCACACGGATCGCAGCGGTAGTCGGGCCCCCGACCCGCCGGGACCGGTGACTGGGGCGTCCGCACCAGCGGTCAACCCTCCAGTAGGACGGCTAGGAGACAAGCATGGCCCAGGGCACCGTCAAGTGGTTCAACTCGGAGAAGGGGTACGGCTTCATCGCCCCTGACGACGGTGGCGCGGACGTGTTCGTGCACTACTCGGAGATCCAGACAAACGGCTTTCGCACGCTGGAGGAGAACCAGAAGGTGCGTTACGAGGTCGGACAGGGCGCCAAGGGTCCGCAGGCGACCGGCGTGAGCGTGGTCTGACCGCACTGAGACCGTGGGGAAGGGCCCCGCTCCGGGATTCCGGAGCGGGGCCCTTCTCTCTTCCCGCCGGGTTTCCTACATCGAGCAGGGGTTGCCGGACGGGTGCAGGGACGTGCCCTTGTAGCCGACCTTGGCCTCACCGAGGATGACCGTGGCGACCGAGGTGTCCAGGGCGAACGCCTGGCGCACGTACTGGCCGTTCACGATCGTGTCGGTGTTGATCTTCAGCGTGCCGACCACCAGCGGGATGGTCAGCGGCCCGTTGCCGACCGCGACGGTCAGGCCGTTGACCTTGAGCGAGGCCACGTTCGAGCTGGCGCTGTACACCGGCGTGCCGTTCGAGCAGGTGAAGCCCGCGGACGCGGTGACGGCGCCGACCGAGATGTTGGCCAGGCCGAGCAGGCTGATCGTGGCGCCCGCGATGTTCGACGACGACCGCACGCCGTCCCCGTTGGCGACCGCGGTCTGTTGGTCGTTCGGGATCAGGTCGGTGGTCGCGTCCACGTCGCCGGTGAGCACGCTCAGGATGCCCGAGGACAGGTTGGCGTTGATCAGCGTCGGGGTCTCCTCGACGCACGGGTCGTTGGGCGAGTTGGCCTGGGCGGCGCTGGCCAGCGTGGTCTGCAGCAGCGCGAGCCGGGCGGCGCCCGCCGAGCAGGTCCAGGTGCCGTCGCGGTCACTGTCGGTGATCGTCGCGGTGCCGGTGGCCCGCAGGATCGTGGCCCCGGAGGCGCCGGACAGCGTCAGGGTGAACGTCTCCGACGGTTCGTCGATCGTGTCCGCGGCGACTTGGACCGTGACCGTCTTGCTGGTCTCCCCTGGCGCGAAGGTCAGGGTGCCGGAGGCGGCGGTGTAGTCGGCGGGCGCGGTCGCGGTGCCGTTGGCGGTGGCGTAGTTGACCGTCACCGGCGCGTTGGCAGCGGCGTTGAGCGTCACGGTGAAGACGGCCCCGGCGGTGCCCGAGGTGGGCTCGGCGAAGGTGATGTCGCCGACCGACAGGCCCAGGACGCGGACGGTGGTGGTCTCCACGAAGCCCTGCGAGACGCCGTCGACCAGGTAGTCGACCTGGCAGCTGTAGACGCCGGGGGCGGCCGACGGGCTGACCGTCAGTGTCTCGGTGAAGGTCGCGACGCTGCCGCTGGTGACCGACACCGACGTGGGCGAGTTGCTGACCGTCAGCTCGGGGGCGCAGGTCTTCACCCGGGGCGCGACGCTGACCTTGGTGCCCTTGATGCCGTCGAGGATCGCCTGCGGCACGGCGCTGGACGGCACGTTGTTGAGCTGGACGCCGCCGGTCGCGCTCACCAGCGCCGCGGCCTGCCCCTTGGCGTCGAGGCCGGAGGAGTTGACCGCGATGACCCGGGCGTTGATGCCCTGCAACGCGGTGACGGCGTCGGCCAGGGTGCGGCCGTTGCTGGGGTCGTGCGACGGGGCGTCGCCGAACAGGGCGACGATCCGGCTGCTGTCGGGCCGGAAGGTGATGTCGCCGGAGGCGACGCGGTAGAGGCCGTTGATGAAGTCCTCGGGGAAGTCACCGCCGCCCGCGGCCACCCACTGGGTGGTCCCGGCCTGCACGGCCGAGATGTTCGCGGTGGGCTGCTGGTTGACCCGGAACGGGATGGTGTCCTTGATGTCCTTGAACTCGGCCACCGCGAACTGGGCGCTGGGCTGGGCGGTCAGGATGTTGCCGGTGAGCGTGCCGATGTTGGAGCGCACGTTGGCGATCACCGCGGACATGCTGCCGGTGGTGTCGGCCAGGAAGACGATGTCCGGGTTGTAGGGGATGGCCGGGGTCGTCACCGACTTGGTGACCGTGGTGGTGCCGCCCGGGATGAGCGTCGCGTCCACAGTGGAAGGCAGGACCCCGGGTGGTGCCGCCCCCGCGGGCGTGACGGCCAGCCCCGCGCCCGCCAGTGCCACGACGACAACGGCGGACACTAGCGACTTTCGCGGTGTACGCACAGATCCCTCCGATTCGGGTGGGGTGCCCGGCTTGATGGCCGGCCGGTCGATCGTTAGCGGGCGAACCGGCCCCGGACAATGGGCGCGACCGCGGACCACCAATCCAGGTGGCACTTCGAATACGTTAGGAGGACGGCCAACGGGCGAATCCCCCACGGACCGTTGATGCCTCACCCGTTCCAGCTCTGCCAACCGGGTGTCGGCCCGATGCAAGGCGGTGCAACCAAACCCACCCGATCGAGCAGCGCCGAGTCCGCTGTGGACAGCGCGTGGGAGATGTCTCGTGACTGACTCGTGATCGCGGTCCGATGGTGTGGTCCGGTCGGTCCGGCGGGGTCGTGGCGGACGGCGATGCCCGCTGCGGCGGTGGCGGTGGAGTGTCGTGCGCGACGGCAGTCGCGCGGGGTCTTCCAGTTCTTCACGCGGACGAGGGGCATGTTCAGCCCGGGGCGCAGATGGCGCGGCGGTGTGGTTTCCTGCCCGTCGCGGAGTGCCCGGCCGGACATGATCGCACCGGGGTGCCGAGGTGGCCGCCGTCAGCCATGACCGGACGCCCCGCCGGTGGCACTGCTTGCCACCGGCAAAAGTAGACGGTGCGGTGGTCGCGGTCACCGAGATCGGTTCGCCGGTGGCGCCGACACCGGACAATGGGCCGAGGGGTCGACCAGCCGGTGCGCCGCGGTGCGCGACAGGCTCGATCCCACGCATCGTCGGTTTCGCGCGCCGGCGGACCGCGACCGGCAGCACCCGATCCGGCAAGGTCAACCGCCGCTGCCTGCCCAGGTCCACCGGCGATCATCTCGCCACGCCGCGCGGCCACCACCCGGGCAGTCGCGGAACCGCCAGGCTTCAATCCGGGAACTGCGCTATCCACTCCGGGGATCCACCCGATCGACCGCGTCCCGCAACCCTTGGACCGGGTCGCGAGGCGTCCGTCAGTCGACCAAGACGATGACCAGCGTGCGTGGGCCGTGCACCCCCTCGACCCGGTGCAGTTCGATGTCGCTGGTCGCGGAGGGGCCGCTGACCCAGGTCAGCACGTCGGCCCCGGCGGTGGCGGCCACGGCCTCGGGCACGGTGCCGACGACCTGCCCGGCGCGGACGACGCAGACGTGCGCGTCCGGCACGAGGCTCAACGCCCGCCGACCCTGGCCGGTCCCGGCGTCGAGCACGATGGTGCCGGTCTCCGCCACGGCGACGGCGCACCCGGTGAGCACGGCGTCGACGCGGTCCAGCGCGTCGACGGTCAGGTCGCCGCGGTCGCGGAGGACGACACCGTCCACCTGGGAGAGAAGCTCGGCGGGAAGGTCGTCCGGGACTACGACGGACGCCGCACCCAACTCGCGCAGCGCCTGGCCGACCGCGGCGGCAGCGGCCGTTCCGCCACCATCTCCTGCCACACGCCGGACGACGGCCCGGTAGTCCGCGGCGCGCTCAGCGAACAAGGCCACGACGTCGACGTCGTCCTCGACCGCGTGGGCGTACTCCCGGGGGACCTCGACGTCCTCCCGCGCACTCCCCAATGCCGACCGGACCCGCGCCAACACCTCGGCCCCACCAGGCCCCAACACGACGTCGTTGCCTGCTCCGAGTTCACCTCCAGCACCACGGGCATGGTCCTCGCGGGGGCCGTCTCTCTCAGGGGCACCTGTTCCACTGTCCAACCGGGCCCGCTCGCGGGTGGCGTGGTCGACCACCGGGGTGTCCGTCCGCGTTGCCCACCACTCGCGGAAGGTGTGGTCCGGTGGGGGTGGGATGTCCCTTGCGTCGGTCCAGCCCGAGTGCGGGCCGGGCAGGCGGGTCCGGCGCAGCAGTCGGGCGCCGAACCGCACCAGCCGCTGGGCCAGGGCGAATCGGCGTGGGCTCGCGAAGGTCTTCGCCGCGAGGGTCATGGCCGCGCGTTCGGCGGAGGGGGTTCCGCGGTGCACGTCGACGACCTTGGCGCGGAGGTGGACCAGCGACCTCGGGATGTCGATCAGCACGGGGCAGACCTCGTAGCACGCGCCGCACAGCGTCGACGCGTACGGCAGGGTCCGGCTCACCGGGTCCGCGTCGACGCCCCGCAGTTGCGGTGTCAGGATCGCGCCGATGGGGCCCGGGTACACCGACCCGTACGCGTGGCCGCCCGCGCGCTCGTAGACCGGGCACACGTTCAGGCACGCCGAGCAGCGGATGCACCGCAGCGCGTCCCGCCCCACCTCGTCGGCCAGCGCGTCGGTGCGGCCGTTGTCCAGCAGCACCAGGTGGAACTCGCGCGGCCCGTCGCCCGGGCGCACGCCGCGCCACACCGACGTGTACGGGTTCATCCGCTCCCCCGTCGACGAACGCGGCAGCAGTTGCAGCATCACCTCCAGGTCGGTCCACGTCGGGATCACCTTCTCGATCCCGACCACGCTGATCAGCACCTCCGGCAGTGTCAGGCACATCCGCCCGTTGCCCTCGGACTCGACGACGACCAGCGCCCCCGTCTCGGCCACCGCGAAGTTCGCCCCCGACACGGCCACCCGCGCCGCGAGGAACTTCCGCCGCAGGTGCTCCCGCGCGGCGGCGGCCAGCGCCTCCGGGTCGTCGGTCAGGTCCGGGGGCGCCTCCGGCATGGTCCGGCGGAACAGGTCGCGGATCTGGGTCCGGTTGCGGTGGATCGCGGGCACCAGGATGTGCGACGGCCGGTCGTGTCCCAATTGGACGATCAGCTCGGCGAGGTCGGTCTCGTACGCGGCGATCCCGGCCGCGGCCAGCGCCTCGTTGAGCTCGATCTCCTGCGTCGCCATGGACTTCACCTTGACGACCTCGGCCGCGCCCGCCGCCCGCACGAGCCCCACCACGGTCCGGTTCGCCTCGGCCGCGTCGCGCGCCCAGTGCACCACGCCCCCGGCGGCGGTGACGCGTTCGGCGAGCAGCGACAGGTGGTTGTCCAGATCGCGGAGGGCGCGGTCCTTGATCGCCCGACCCGCCGCGCGCAGCTCCGGCCAGTCGGCGCGCTCGGCCACCACGGCGGCCCGCTTCGCCCGGATGGTGCCCGTGGCCGCGCGCAGGTTGGCCCGCAGTTGCGAGTCGGCAAGCGCTTTCCGCGCCGCGTCGGGGAAAGCGGGCATCCCCATCCACACGCTCATCGCGCCTCCTCACTCGCCAGGACCTCGGCCAGGTGCATGACCCGGACCCCGCTGCGCTGCCGCGACAACAACCCGCCCACGTGCATGAGGCACGAGCTGTCGACCGCGACCAGCACCTCGGCCCCGGTGGCCACCACGGCCCGCGCCTTGTCCGCACCCATCGCCACCGACGTGTCGGCGTTCTTGAGCGCGAACGTGCCGCCGAAACCGCAGCACTGCTCGGCGTCGGGGAGGTCGAGCAGGGTGAGGCCGCGCACGGACCGCAGCAACGCCGTCGGCCGGTCGCCGAGCCCGAGCAGCCGCAGGCCGTGGCAGGTCGGGTGGTAGGTCACCCGGTGCGGGAAGACCGCGCCGACATCGGTCACGCCGAGCACGTCCACCAGGAACTCGGTGAACTCGCGCACGCGCGGGACCGTGGCCGTGACGGCCCGGGGCAAGTCGCCGCCGCCGAGGGCGGCCACCACCGGGTGGAACTCGCGCACCATCGCCACGCACGACGCCGACGGCGAGACCACGTGGTCGAGCCCGGCGAAGTCCGCCGCGAACTTGCGCGCGAGCGGCACGCATTCGCGCTGGTACCCCGTGTTGAAGTGCAGCTGGCCGCAGCACGTCTGCGCGAGCGGGAACACGACCTCGTGCCCGAGCCGCTCCAATACCCGCACGACGCCGCGCGCCGCGCCCGGGAACAGGGTGTCGATGAGGCAGGTGACGAACAGGCCGACGCGCATCGGGCCTCCTCTCGCTGATCTTGGTCGTCCGTGGTCCCGTCCTTTATCGCACGACTCGGCAACTGGTGCGGAAAGTTGTCCACAGGCGGAGTTGTCCACATGTTTCGAAGTTGTCCACAGGTTGCCGCCCCTGCCACCCGCCCCTTGCCGGAGTCCGCCAGAATGGGATGCGGAAAGTGACCGACCACGCGGAAGCGGGATTTGATGACTGCGCCGACTCAGGGGACGCCGCCGCGGGTGGCGCCCGCCCAGGGCATCCACCAGCGCATCGCCGAGGAACTCGGGGTGCGGGAGCGACAGGTGACCGCCGCCGTCGAGCTGCTGGACGGCGGCGCGACGGTGCCGTTCATCGCGCGCTACCGCAAGGAGGTCACCGGCACCCTCGACGACGCGCAGCTGCGCGCGCTGGAGGAGCGGCTGCGCTACCTGCGCGAGCTGGAGGAGCGGCGCGCGGCGGTGCTCGACTCCATCCGCGAGCAGGGCAAGCTCGACGACGCGCTCACCGCGCAGATCATGGCCGCGGACTCGAAGGCCCGGCTGGAGGACATCTACCTGCCGTACAAGCCGAAGCGGCGCACCAAGGCGCAGATCGCGCGCGAGGCGGGCCTGGCGCCGCTGGCCGACCTGCTGATCGGCGACCCGGGCCTGGACCCGCGCGAGACCGCCGCCGGGTTCGTCGACGCGGAGAAGGGCGTCGCGGACGCCACGGCCGCGCTCGACGGCGCCCGCTCGATCCTGGTCGAGCGCTTCGCCGAGGACGCCGACCTGATCGGTGAACTGCGCGAGCGGATGTGGAACCGGGGCGTGCTGGCGTCGAAGGTGCGGGAGGGCAAGGAGGAGGACGGCGCCAAGTTCGCCGACTACTTCGACTTCTCCGAGCCGTTCGGCAAGCTGCCGTCGCACCGCGTGCTCGCGATGCTGCGCGGCGAGAAGGAGGAGGTCCTCGAACTCACCCTCGACCCGGACCCGGGCGCCGACCCGGCGGCCGTGCCGCCGGTGCGCAGCGAGTACGAGGTGTCGATCGCGCAGCGCTTCGGCGTGGCCGACCAGGGGCGGCCGGGCGACAAGTGGCTGTCGGACACGGTGCGGTGGGCGTGGCGCACGCGCATCCTGGTCCACCTCGGGATCGACCTGCGGTCCCGGCTGCGGCAGGCGGCCGAGGACGAGGCGGTGCGGGTGTTCGCGATGAACCTGCGCGACCTGCTGCTCGCCGCGCCCGCCGGGTCGCGGACCACGATGGGCCTCGACCCGGGTTTCCGCACGGGCGTGAAGGTCGCGGTGGTGGACGCTACGGGCAAGGTCGTGGCCACCGACACGATCTACCCGCACGTGCCGCAGCAGCGGTGGGACGAGTCGCTGGCGAAGCTGGGGCGGTTGGCGGCCGAGCACGGGGTCGAGCTGATCGCGATCGGCAACGGCACGGCGTCCCGGGAGACCGACAAGCTCGCCGGTGAGCTGGTGCGCGCGTTCGCCGACCTGAAGCTCACCAAGGTCGTGGTGTCGGAGGCGGGGGCGTCGGTGTACTCGGCGTCGGCGTACGCTTCGCAGGAACTGCCGGGGCTCGACGTGTCCCTGCGCGGCGCGGTGTCCATCGCCCGGCGGCTGCAGGACCCGCTGGCGGAGCTGGTCAAGATCGACCCGAAGTCCATCGGCGTCGGGCAGTACCAGCACGACCTGTCCGAGGTGAAGCTGTCGCGGTCGTTGGACGCGGTGGTCGAGGACTGCGTGAACGGCGTCGGGGTGGACGTGAACACCGCGTCGGCACCGCTGCTGACCAGGGTGTCCGGCATCGGGGCCGGGCTGGCGGAGAACATCGTGGCGCACCGCGACGCGAACGGCCCGTTCCGGACCCGCAAGGGCCTCAAGGACGTCCCCCGGCTGGGGGCGAAGGCGTTCGAGCAGTGCGCGGGCTTCCTCCGCATCCCGGCGGGCGACGACCCGCTGGACTCGTCCAGCGTGCACCCGGAGGCGTACCCCGTCGTCCGGCGCATCCTGGCGAACACCGGCGGCGACCTGCCGTCGCTGATCGGGAACAGCCGCGCGCTGCGGGGCATCCGGCCCGCGGACTTCGTCGACGAGACCTTCGGGTTGCCCACGGTCACCGACATCCTGGCCGAGCTGGAGAAGCCGGGCCGCGACCCGCGGCCCGCGTTCAAGACGGCGACGTTCGCCGACGGGGTGGAGAAGCTCGCCGACCTCAAGCCGGGCATGACGTTGGAGGGTGTCGTCACCAACGTCGCCGCCTTCGGTGCCTTCGTCGACATCGGTGTCCACCAGGACGGCCTCGTCCACGTTTCCGCCCTGTCGAAGAACTTCGTCAAGGACCCGCGCGACGTGGTGAAGTCCGGCGACGTGGTCCGCGTCAAGGTCCTCGACGTCGACATCCCCCGCAAGCGGATCTCCCTGACCCTGCGCCTCGACGACGAGCTCCCGACCCAGTCCCCCCAGGGGCAGGGCGGCGGCGGCAAACCCAACCGCGCCCAGCGCCCCGCCCCCAATCGCAACAACAACCAGCGAAACCGCGCCAACAACACCCCACCCCCATCCGGCTCCCTGGCCGACGCCCTCCGCCGCGCGGGCTACAAGAACAACTAACCGCACCGCTCGTCACCGCGAATCGGGCTGGCGCCGCCGACCTTTCGGAGCCCAGCCCGATTCCATTCCCCCGTCAGCCACCAATTCCCGCCTGCCCACCAGGATTGACCAAGGGACCACCCACGCCGAGGAGAACCACGTCCCGATCGCCAGCGATTGATCTTGTTTTGGGTCGACCGGCAACGCGACTGATGCGTTGTGGCAACAGCAGGTGCCTGATGAGCCGTTGAGGTGGGTGAAGCCCCGCCGGTTCCCGGCTCGCCGCGCGACCGCGGGCGATGGGACCGCGGGGTTGGATTTCAGGTTGGTGTCCATGGCGGCGAGGTAGGCGCCTGCCGATGGGCGCGAGTGGCGGAAGTCGCGACCTCCGCGCTCTCACCCGCACCCACTACCCGGGATTCGCCGCAGGAGAACGGACCTCGGGTGACTCCTCGCGGGAGTGAGCGCGAACAGGGGCTCGCCTGCTCTCCAGGCCGCCGCTCGATCACCGCCCATACCCTATCCGCCACCTCACCACGACCCACCACACCAAGATCAAATCACCAGGTGAATCGCTTACCGGACACGGCCTAAGTGCCTCGGCTTGATCGCGAACGCGGCCGATGCGTGCTTGGCGCGGACGACCGCGGCCAGGGCGAGGTCATCCACTTCCGCGAGCGGAACGGGGATCGTGGCGCTGTCGGGTGGCCCGAGCCCGAGAGGGTCAGTCGACGGCGTAGATCACGGTCCAGTAGTAGCCGCAGGGGCCGCCCCGGGTTTGGGCTGTGCCGATGGATGTCGTGGTGCAGTCGTAGGGGGTTTCGGGGAGGAGTGGGGCCAACTCGTCGGCGGTTTTTTGGGTGGCGGCGACGAAGTAGCCCGCGGCGGTGTGGTAGCCGGTATCGGCCAGGCGTTGTTGGAGGGTTGGGGCGTTCTCGGGGGCGAGAGTGACCTGGTCCGCGCGCATCATCGCCGCGCTGTGGGAGCGGGCCGCCTCGGTCAGGCGGGGGTCGACGCGCAGGGGTGGGCAGCCCGACGTCGTTCGGCGGGCGTTGAGGGAGGTCACGAGGCGGACCGGTTCGGCCTGGACGGCCGGGCGGGATGTGGTCGTCGGCGAAGCGGACGAAACCCGGGTGGACGAGGGTGGTTGCGGTGCGACCGACGTGGTTGAGTCCACTGTGGACGTAGGTGTCGACGGGCGCGAGGTGCTGACCGCGGGCAGGTCCGGGGTCGGCGAGGGGAACTCGGCCTCGGGCGGGAGCGCGTCGGGTGGGGCTACGGAGACCAGGGCCGTCAACAGGACGGTGAGGGTCAGGGTGACCGCCGTCTTGCGGACGAGGTGACGACTCGTGTCCATGGCCGCCCAGGCCGGGTCGTCCACGCGCGGGCTCGGGGCGACCAGCAGCGCGGACAGGACCGCCGTGGGCGCGGTGAGCCTGCTCGCCAGCGCCCGGCAGTTCGGGCAGCGGCGGAGGTGGCGGTCGACGGAGGCCCGTTGCGCGCGCGAGAGCCGCTGCGGCCGCGCGGGGACCAGGTTGGCCAACCGCTCGCAGTGGCGGGGGTTGCGGGCCAGCAGCAACAGCCGGACGGCGTGGCCGAGGGCGCTGCGGGCCCGGTGCGCCAGGACCGCCGCGTGCGCCGTGCGCACCTCCAGCGCGCCTGCCAGCTCCGCGGTCGTCACCTCGTCGCGCAAGGTCAGTTCGAGGACGGCCAGCTGGCGGGGTTCGAGGCTGGCGGCGGCGTCCCAGACCAGGCGGGTGGCCTCGTTCGCGTCGGCGGCGTCCTCCGGGCTCGCGTCGCCCGCCGCCAGCTCCGGCAGGTCGGGCAGCAGCACCGGCCCGCCGCGGCGTATGTGATCCAGCGCACCCCGGTGGGCGATGGTGAACAGCCACGGCCGGAACCGCCCGGGTCTGCGCAGCGACCGCAGGTTCCGCATGGCGCTGACGAAGGCCTCCTGGGTCAGGTCCTCGGCCAGGTGCGGGTCGCCGGTGAGCCTGGTCAGGAACCTGGCGACGGACTCGCGGTAGCGGTCGTAGAGCAGCGCGAACGCCTCGGAGTCCCCCGCACGGGCGCGCGCGGCGAGGGAGGTGTCGCTCGGATCGCTTGGCTGCACGGCGGCCTCCGCGGAGAAATTTCGCGTTCGTTGGGCCTCAGACCGTAATCCCTGGCGCAACCCCACCGTCCAACCGGCGTAGCAGTCCGCCGTCCGAAGGGATTCCTGATCGTGAAAGCTCGACGCCGCCTGGCCGTTCTGGTCGCCGCCGCCACGGGGTCGGTCCTGACCGCCACCGCGCTGACGCTGGCCGCACCGGGTCAGACGGAGGCGAGACCGGACAGCGACACCCTGGTGGGCTTCGCGGTGCCCGCGTCCACCAAGCCCCGTCCCCATCGCCCCACCACGCCCACGACCACCCCGCCGATACCCACGACCACCACGACGACGACATCCGCACCGACGACTACCACTACGACCCAACCGACAACGACCACCACCACGACTACAAAACCGCGCCCCACCACCACGAAACCTCAACCCACCACCACGGTCCCCGGTGGTCAGCCCGAGGAGCAGCAGGTACTCGACATCGTCAACGCCCGCCGCGCCGAGGCGGGCTGCGGACCGCTGCGGTGGAACGACAAGCTCGCCACCGCCGCGCGCAAGCACAGCCAGGACATGGCGGTGCGCGGGTACTTCGACCACACCAGCCCCGACGGCCGCACGCCGTGGGACCGGATGCGCGCCGAGGGGTACACCAAGGGCGGCGGGGAGAACATCGCCGCCGGTCAGGCCACGCCCGACGCGGTGATGACCGGGTGGATGAACAGCTCCGGGCACCGCGCGAACATCCTCAACTGCTCGTTCGGCGAGTTGGGCGTCGGCGTGTACCGGGGCGGCAGCTACCGGATCTACTGGACGCAGGCCTTCGGCTACGCCTAGGCGGTCAGGGTTTGGACGAGGTGACCCGCAGGTCGGTGTTCATGCCGTTGGCGTCGAGCACGCGGGAGACCGCGGCGGAGACGTCGACCAGCCGCAGCCAGCCGCCGGAGCGCTCGAGCCTGCGCTGGGTGGCGAGCAGCGCGTTGAGGCCTGCGCAGCCGAAGAACTCGGCGTCGGACAGGTCGATGATCAGTCCGGGGCGCGGGCTGCGCTGTTCGGCGACCGCGCCGAGCAGGAACCGCTCCAGGATGCCCGCCGCCACCAGGTCGACCTCACCCCCGATGGCCACCAGCACCACCCCCGGCGCGGGCGCGGGGTCCAACCGAAGATCCACCACACCCCCAGCGACCGGTACCGGCCACCCACGCTACCCGCGGTGGCCGGTACCGGACGACCCCTCGATCGGGTGTTCGCCGGTTTGCGGACCAGCGGAAATCGGCCGCTAGCCCGCTGACTGGGAGCGATACCGGATCGCCGGGGTGTGGCGTGTCGCGGATCAGCCGAAGCGGCCGTGGACGTAGTCGGAGGTCCGGGGGTCCACGGGGGCGGAGAAGATCTTCTCGGTGGGGCCCGCCTCGACGATGGCGCCCGGGGTGCCCTGTTCGGCGAGGAAGAACGCGCACTGCTGGGAGACGCGGGCGGCCTGCTGCATGTTGTGGGTGACGATCACGATGGTCACCTCGTGCGCCAGCTCGCCGATCGTCTGCTCGATGCGCCGGGTCGAGGTGGGGTCCAGCGCCGAACACGGCTCGTCCATCAGCAGGACCTTGGGCCGCACGGCCAGCGAGCGCGCGATGCAGAGCCGCTGCTGCTGGCCACCGGAGAGCGCGCCGCCCGGCGAGCGCAGGCGGTCGCGGACCTCGAGCCACAGGCCCGCCTTGGCCAGGCACTGCTCGACGAGGTCGTCGCGCTCGGCCCGGCTCGCCTTGACGCCGGTCAGCTTGAGGCCGGCGAGCACGTTGTCGTAGATCGACATGGCCGGGAACGGGTTGGGCTTCTGGAACACCATCCCGATCTGCTTGCGCGCGTCGGTGAGCTTGCGGGCCGGGTCGTAGATGTCCTTGTCGCCGAGGAAGACCTCGCCCGCCAGGCTGGCGCCGGGGATGAGCTCGTGCATGCGGTTCAGGGTGCGCAGGAAGGTGGACTTGCCGCAGCCGGAGGGGCCGATGAGCGCGGTGACGGTGCCCGCGGGCATCACCAGCGACACGCGGTCGAGGACCTTGCGCTCGCCGAACCAGGCGGAGACCGCGCGGGCGTCGATGGTGGCCTGACCGTCGAGGGGCGGCACCATGGGCCGCGTCAGGTCTACGGGGATCGTGGTCACTGGGTTCTCCTCGTCGGTCACATCAGGTTGGGCAGCAGGCCCGCGGTCGCGTCGGCCAGGGTGAGTCCGACGACGCCGAGCACGGGCGCGCCGATGACCCAGGCGTGCCAGCGGCCGAGCCGGTGGCGGATGAGCACCACGGCGACCGCGGCGGCGGCGAGCACGAGGATCCACAGCGCGAGGGGCGTCAGCGCGGAAGCGTCGCCGACCATGGCCTTCTCGTCGTCGGGGACGGCGAAGGCGGGGAGCCGCCGGTTGCCGTCGAAGGCCTCGGAGGACAGGCGGGCGTCGACGCGCAGGATGTCGCTGGGCACGTAGTAGCTGCCGTCGGCGGTGACCAGGGTGAGCCTGCCCTGGCCGGACTGGAGGGCGGGGCGCTCCTTGTCGTTGGCGCGGCGGACGCCCTGCACGACGTAGCGGCTCTCGCCCTGGCCGGTGGTCACGATGATCTCGTCGCCGGAGCGCAGCTTGTCGAGCAGCGCGAACGGGCCGCCGTAGGTGGCGCGGCGGCCGTAGATGACGCTGGTGCCCGCCTGGCCGGGCATGGGGGTGTTGCGCAGGTGGCCGGGGCCGGACTTGAGCGTGCGGGCCGAGGTGCCCTCGGCGACGACCTCGCGCACGCCGATGCGCGGGATCTCCAGGATGGCCACGGAGGTGCCGCTGTCGAGCAGCCTGCCGTCGACGAGCGCGCCGACCGGGGCGGTGCCGTTGGCGAGTTCGCGGCGGAAGTCGTCGTAGGCGGTGCTCTGGTCGCGGTCGTGCTGGGCGGTGCCGACGAGGCTGAGCTGCACGACGAAGCACAGCAGCACGGTGCCGAGGATGGCCAGCATCTGCCCGATGAGCTGGAGCACGCCGCGCGGCGGCCGCGGCGGGTCGTCGAGCCCCGGCATGGGAGCGGCGGGCGACGGCTCCAGCGGCGGTGGTGTGTCGAGCGCGGTCACCCGGCGTCCTTTCTCGGTGCGGGCGGAGCGGACCGGTGTCGTGCGGGCACGGCACCGGCCCCCTCACGCCGGAGCGGCCGTGTGCGCCGGGGTGGGTCGCACCCCGGCGCACACGGGTTGGTGGGTCAGCTGTCGGTCGGCCACGGCGTCGGGGCGGGGGTGGCCCGGCGGCGGCGGGTCGCCGCGATGGCGACAGCGCCGAAGCCGATCAGGGCCACGCCCGAGAGGACGGTGAAGCCGATCGACGCGCCGGTGCTGGCCAGGTTGCCGGTGCCGGAGCCCGAACCGGAGCCGCTACCGCCGTCGGTGCCACCGCCGACGCCGCCCTGGGGGGCCGGGTCGGTGGTGCCACTGGTGGTCTCGCCACTGGTCGTGGTCTCACCGGTGGTGGTCGTCGCGCCCGTAGTGGTGGTGGCACCGGTGGTGGTCGTAGTGGTCGGCGGGGTGGTCTTCGGTGGCGTGGTGGGGTTGCCCTTGACCAGGTTCCACTCGGTGGGGCTGGTGAAGTCGATGGCCACACCGTAGAAGGCGACGGCGCGGGCCTCGATCTGGACCACGCAGCTGAGGATGACGGCGTAGCGGCCGGGTTCGATGGTGGTGCCCGCGTCGTTGGCGACGTCCTTGAAGGTCAGCGTCTGGGTCGCGGGGAAGGGCGCGGTGGTGGAGAGGCCCACGTCACCGACCGCGGTCATGTTGAGGCCGTTCTTGAACTTGTCGCCGGGGCCGACGATGTCGAGCTGGTAGCCGTCCGTCCCGGTGGGGCAGGGCCCGGCGGTGGTCCAGGTCGGCGCGTCGACGTCGAGGCCGCTGGTCTTGTTGGGGGTGAGCAGACCGAGCAGCGGCGGGGTGTCGGGGTCCGTCGACGTGGTCGGGGCGACCGTGGTGGTCGGCTCGACGGTGGTGGTCGGCTCCGGAGTGGTGGTGGGCTCGGGAGTCGTCGTGGTGGGCTCCGGAGTCGTAGTCGTCGGTTCCGGCGTGGTGGTCGTCGGCTCCGGCGTAGTCGTCGTCGGCTCAGGAGTCGTAGTGGTCGGCTCAGGAGTCGTCGTGGTGGGCTCCGGGGTGGTCGTAGTGGGTTCCGGAGTGGTGGTGGTCGGCTCGGGAGTCGTAGTAGTGGGCTCCGGAGTCGTAGTCGTCGGTTCCGGCGTGGTGGTCGTCGGCTCCGGCGTAGTCGTCGTCGGCTCAGGAGTCGTGGTCGTCGGCACCGGAGTCGTCGTGGTCGGCTGCGGGGTCGTGGTCGTCGGCGCGGTCGGGTCCGTCAGCTGCCACTTGGTCGGCGTGGTGAAGAACAGCTCACGGGTGAACGTGCCGCGGACCTGGGACTCGAACTGGTCCATGCAGCTCAGCACGACCGTGTACTTCCCCGGCACGATCGTGGTGGAGGCGTCCTGCGCGATGTCGCGGAACACGTAGGTCTGCGGCACGGTGAACGCCGCGTCCGTGGAGAAACCCGCGTCGGACACGGTGGTCGCCGGTAAGCCGCTCGCGAAGCCGCCGGGGCCGTAGACGTCGACCTTGAACCCGTCGGAGTTGGTCGGGCAGGGGCCCTGGGTGGTGTAGCTGGGCGCGTCGGTGTCCAGACCGGAGGTCTTCGACGGGGTCAGCGTGCCCAGCGTGGCCGCCGGGACCTCGGCCTCGCTGCCCGCCGCGGCGAGGATGACGCCCGCCGAGGACAGGGTGAGGACCGCGGCACCGGCCGCGATCAGTTGGCGCTTGCGCATGAACGGTATTCCTCCAGTAGGTCCGAGCGCGTCACTCGGAGTCGGACTCGGTTCTCGTGCCCCGGCTGCGAGCCACGGCGATCCCCGCGCCGAGCACGACAACAGCCACACCGCCCGCCACGTAGTAGAAGAGCTTCGACGAGGACTCCGGCGCGGCCTGCGTCGAAGTGTCCACATCGGACGAATTGGACGGGTCGTTCGGTGTCGACGGCTGCCCAGCGGGCGGTTGCCGCGCGGGCTGCGGCTGCCCCGCCCCGGTGCCGCCCTCGACGGGCGGCGCGACCCCCGGCTGCTCCGCCAGGCCCAACTCCGGCGGCATGATCGGCTCGGTGTTGCGCGCGGGCCCCTTGGCGGGACCCACGGCGGCGTACCGGCTGGGCTCCGGGAAGTCGACCTCGGCGGTGAAGGTGCCGAACTCCTGCTGGGTGAAGGCGTCCACGCAGTGCAGGGCCACCTGGTAGCGCCCGCTGAGCGTGGTCTTGTTGTCCTGGGCGTAGTCGCGGAAGGTGTAGGCGACCGGCACCACGAACCCGTCGGTGAGCGACATCGACACGTCGCTGGCGGGCACCACGACGACGTTGTCGAGGCCGTGCCCGGTCATCGTGGCGAAGTAGCCGGTGGTGCCCGCCGGGCAGCCCTTCTCGGTCTTGAGCCGCACCGGGACCTGGTCGACGCTCTCCCCCGGCGTGATGAGCAACCCGCCGACGCGGTCGGCCGACGCCGTGCCGGGCAGGGTGATCGCGAGCGCGCCCGCGGCGGCGGCGACCACGGCGAGGTTACGCAGAAGCACGTTCGACCTCCGGCAGCGGTTCCGGTGCGGACTTGCCGGTGGCGCGGCGCTTCCGCCTGCGCCACAGCAGGAACACGGTCAGCGCGACCACGAGCAGCAGGATGGAGAGCACCAGCCACGGCACCGCGACGACCGTGACGCTCGCGTCGACCGCCTCGGCGGCGGGCTGCGGTCCGGGCGGCGCGACCGGGTCGATGTGCACGAGGGTGTCCAGCCAACCGGCGGGCAGCACGCCCGGGACGGTGGTGCGCACGCGGTGCGCGTTGCCGGGCAGCAGTTCCGGCACGTCCTTCAGGTCCGGCGCGGCGGTCCCGGAGCCCCAGGGGGTCTCGACGGTGACCTTCTGCTTGCCGCCCAGCCGCACGTTGCCGGTGTTGCGCACGGTGTACTCGACGACGGTCTCACCGGTGCCGAAGTACGAGCCGACGTAGTCGGCGGTCAAGTCCTCGATGGACAGGTGGGGCCGCAGTTCGCCCGACACCCGGAGGTAGATGCGGGCGCCGACGCGCTGCTCGACGGCCACGCGCTGCCCCTCGGCGTTGGTCGCCTCGGTCACCAGCGCGGCCACGATGCCGCCGACGTGGTCGCCGGGGGTGGCGTTCTGCGGGATGACCACGCGGAACGGCACGATGCGGGTGGTGCGGCCGGGGACCTCCACGTCGCCGGTCTCCAGCGCGGCCCACGAGCCGACGTCGACCGACCGGTTCCCCGACGCCAGCAGGTCGAACCCGCCGTCGGGGGTGTTGAAGGCGTCGTTGGCGTAGAGCTTGAGCTTCAACGGGTCGTTGGACACGTTGGCCACGGCCAGGTAGTCGACGATCACCGCGCCCGGGGTGGCGCTGTAGCTGAAGTTGGGGCGGTTGTCCGGCGCGGCCGCGGTCGCGGGCCGCACGCCGAACGTCGCGGGCGCCGCGGCGGCGGGCGCGGGTGCGATACCCAGCACCAGGGCGGTCAACAGACCCAACAGCACCGGTAGGCGCCAGATCCGCGTCATGGGGAGGTCCTTCGTCGTGTCGGTCGGGGGTGTGGGGCGGACCGGGGGCCTGGCCCGATCCGCCCCACCGGCTGCGTCAACTAGCTGGATTCAGCCGAATTCCCGGTGTGCTGCCTCAGATGGCGGTGAGGGTCAGCAGCGCCGAGTAGGTGCCCGCCACGGTGGAGGTGGGGACGTTCAGGGCCAGGTCCGCGGACAGGTTCGCGGTGCCGTTGCCGCCCAGGGCGGAAGCGGTGGCGAGGGTCCGCGAGGAGGCCAGGCCGAGGCCCGCGGGGGCCGAGGCACCCGGGGCGATGGCGTTGGCCGGGTTCACCTGCGCGCCGACGGTGATGTTCTGGACCGCGGCCTTGTCGACCAGCTTGGGGGTCCAGCCCAGGTTCGCGCCGTTGATGCTGGCGGCACCGTTGGAGAAGTCGGACACCTGGCCGGAGACGTTCCAGCCCGGGTTGCCCGCGCGGGTGTCGACGACCTTGATCGGGTTCAGCGAGCCCGCGGTGGTCAGCAGCGAACCGTCGGCGGCCATGACCGGGGAGGGCAGGACCACGTTCTGGTTCGCGACGCTGATCAGCAGCTCACCGGCGACGACGGTGGTGGTGATGTTCTCCGAGGCCGACACGCCCGCGAACGGGGTGACGTCCAGGGCGACGGCGACCGAGGCCGAGGGCGCGAAGAGCGCGGCGTTGGCCGGGGTGAAGCGCGCGGTGAAGTTGTGCGCGCCGACCGCGAGGGTCGAGGTGTTCAGGGTGGCCGAGCCGCCCGCGACGGCGACCGGGTTGCCCAGGGTGTTGGCGCCGTCGTAGAACTGGACGGTGCCCGCCGCCGAGGCCGGGGCCACGGTGGCGCTCAGGGTGACCGGGGTGAACGCCTGGACCGAGCCGCTCGGGGTGACCGCGAGGGCGGTGCTGGTCTGGGTCACGACCGGGGCGTTGACCTGGTAGTTGACCGCAGCCGAGGTCGAGTTGCCGACCAGGGCGGACGAGCCGGTGAACGCCGCGGTCAGCGAGCGGTTGCCCGCCGCCAGCGCGGTGGTGGACAAGGTGGCGACACCGTTGACCACGGTCACCGGGGAGCCGAGGTTGCCCGCGCCGTCCTTGAACTGCACGGTGCCGGTGGCGGAGGCCGGGGACACGGTGGCGGTCAGGGTGACGTTGGCGCCCTGGGTGACCGGGGAGGCCGGGGCGACCGACAGCGCGGTCGTGGTCGGCACCGGGTCGGCCGGGTTGTTGCTCTGCCACGCGGTGGCCGAGGTGAAGTAGATGTCGCGGGTGAAGGAGCCCTTGGTCTCCGCCGCGAACTGGTCGACGCAGTTGACCTTGATCGTGTACTTGCCCGGCACGATCGTGGTGCTGTTGTCGAGCGCGATGTCCTTGAAGGTCTGGCCCTGCACGACGCCGAAGCCTGCGGCGGTGGAGAAGCCCACGTCCGTGACGGGGGTGGCGACGAGGCCGCCGTTGAAGCCGCCCGGACCGTGGATGTAGAGGTTGTAGCCGTCGGAGTCGGGGGAGCAGCCCGCGGCGGTGGTCCAGGTGGGGGCGTCGGTGTCGAGACCGGTCAGCTTGTTGCCGGTCACGGTGCCGAGGTTGCCGACGGGGTTGTCGGCGGACGCGACGCCGACGGCGCCGAGGGTGGCCGCGGTGGCGGCGGCGAACACGACTGCGCCGCCGACGAGCCTACGAGCGATGGTGTTTCGCACGGTTGTGCAAACCTTTCAGGAAGGGGAGAAGGGGGTGTAGGCGCTCAGGAGACGGGCTGACCGCAGTTGGGCGCGACGCCGAAGCCGTAGCGGGTGATGACGTCCTGGCGGGCGCAGATCAGCGAGTCGCCGCCGACGAAGACGGTGCTGTACGGGGCCACGGTGACCTTGTTCGCCGGGATGACGTTGTAGACGTCGCGCTTGAGCACCGAGGTGGTGTTCAGGTTGGTCGGCTGGACGTTGTCGATGGTGCCCAGCACGGCCTTGCCCTGCGCGGCCGGGGCGTTGCCGTAGACCTGCGAGTTGTACACGGCGATCGAGTACGGCAGCAGGTGCTTGGTGTCGGTCAGGTAGGTGCCGACGTGCTCCTGGATGCCCTCACCGGTGGCGTCCTTGTCGGTGACGCACGGGTAGGTGCCGCCGGGGCCGAACAGCGTGGCCGAGTCGGTGGTGCCGGTGGGCATGATGGAGCGGATGAAGAAGCTGCGGGTGCCGGAGCCGAACTGCGGCGCCAGCGGCTTGAAGGTGGTGTTGGCGCAGGTGTAGATCGAGGTCAGCTGCGCCTTGGTGAGCTTCTTCGGCACGGTGCTGTCGCTGCGGACCGCGTAGGTCAGGGCGTCGACCGCGAACGGGATGAACTTCAGGTCGGGGTTGGCCGCGGCCGAGTTCGACGAGGAGCGGGCGAACTGCACGCAGCCGGTGCCCGCGGCGACGTCGTTCTTCAGCGCGGTCACGCCGCCGCCGGAGTTCTCCGGGCGGGCGATGGTGCAGGCCGGGTTGGTGGCCGCGTCCTTGGTGGTGATCTGCGCGGTGCCGCGGGCGTCGTAGGAGCCCAGCACCTTGACGCCGTTGACGGTCACGGCGTCGGCGAGGCCGTTGAGCACGGTCTGGGTGGTGTCGGAGCCGACACCCACCAGCTCGCGGTAGGTGGGGGCACCCGCCGGGTCCGCCTGGGCGGCGTTGGCGGCGAGCCCGAGGGCGGTGATCGCGGCGGCGGCCACGAAGATCAAACGCTGCTTCTTGCGCACTACATGTATCCTTTTCTCCGCAAGTGGTGCGCGGACTGGTGTCCGAGCACGTTCCCGGTGGTTCCGCACCGGGTTGCTCACGCAAGGTGTCCGGCTGGTCTGTGTCGGGAGCGGCTAACTCCCCGCACAGGCCGGTCGGCGCATCACCCCCTCCTCCGCCGTGCGCGGCCCGGACTTCCCGGTCCATCGTGGGTATCGCGGCGAAGTTTGCGTTCCCGGCTCGTACTGGTGTCCGGGCGGCCAACAAGAAGTTTGCAATGGACAGTCCCTTGTGGACTCAGGTCCGGCCCGCTCACGGTTTGCGCCGCCTGCTGCCGAGAATGCTCAGCACCGGCCCGCCGCCCGCGGCCAGTCCACCCGCGACCAGCAGCAGCACCAGCAGGTACTTGAGGAACCAGCCGACCGGGCTGGCCGGGGTGGTCCTGGTGTCCGCGACGGGCTTGCTGGTGTCGTCGGTGGGCTTCTCGGCCGCGGGGGGCGCCGCGGTCTGCGGGGTCTGGCCCGCCGCGGGGGCGGTGTCGCCGCCCCCCTGTCCGCCGGTCCCGGTACCGCCGCCGCCGGTGCCCGAGTCGCCACCGTCACCACCACCGGCACCGGAGTCCGTGCCGCCACCATCGCCCGCGTCGGGGGCCGGGTCCGGGTCGACGCCCTCGGTGGGGACGGTGATCTTCTTGCCCGCGGTCTTCTCGACGGTGGTCGCGGTGGCCAGCGCCTGCTCGCGCATAGCCTGCGGCAGCGGGACGTAACCGGAGGGCAGCTGCCCGGTGCCCTCACCGGGGGTCTGCCCCTTACCGGTGACGAAGCGCAGCAGCGTCGCGTAGTCCTTGCCCGCGTCGGCGGTGATAGCGGCGGGCGCGGTGACCGCGTAGGTGACCATGGGCAGCGGGTAGGCGTTGGCGGCCTTGGGGGTGACGTTGACGCCCTTGACGCCGTCGGTCTTGGTCGGCGTCATCTCGGCGACACCGGCCAGGATGTTCTCCGCGCTCGGCGCGACGAACTTGCCCGAGGCGTTGCGCAGCTTCGCGGTGAACAGGCCGTAGCGGTCCGCGGTCGCCTTGTCGACCACGGCCAGCATCGCGCGCCGACCGATCGGCTGCCTGCCGATCCGGCCGAACGCGGGGCGGGTGAGGTCGAGCGGGTCGCGCTGGCCGTTGGGCTCGCGGCCCATGCTGTCGCCGCGGTTGGCCGAGCGGCCCGCCTCGTGCATGTCGGCGACCAGCGGGTGCCGGGTGGTGGCGCAGATCGGCGCGACCAGGTCACCGAACTTGACGTCGATGCAGGTCGTGTCGGCCTTGGGGAAGTTCTCCAGCGGCAGTTCGAGGTTGAGGTAGTTCTTGTTTACCTTCATACCCCACGGGTCCGGCTTGCCGTTGAGGAAGTCGCGGGCCTCGGGATCGGCGCCGATCCACGCCCACAGGTCCGCGGTGGCGTCGGAGTCGACCGACGAGGCCAGCGCGTCGATGGTCAGCATGCTGAACCCGTTGACGTCGAACTCGGGGTTGAGCTGGAGGAACTCCTTGTCCCGCACCAGCCGGACCGGGTTGCCCGCAAGGTACTCCTGGGCACCGGGCACCGCGTCCGAATAGGACTGGGTGAGCAGCTTGGCGACCAGCCGGGGGGTGAGGTTGAGCTCGCGGATGAGCTGCCCGCTGTTCTTGTAGTCGTCGGGCGGGGCCGCGATCGACGGCTGCTTCTCCATCACGAAGGCGATGGTGTAGGCCGAGATCCCCACCGGCGCGTAGACCGCGGGTTCGGTCGCGGGCTGCTCGGTGGCCGGTTTGGACAGGAACACCATGCCGGGCTCGCCGGAGGCCAGCTGCGCGCGCGCCGCCCGGTCGCCCATCTGCACGAACCCGAACACCGGCCCGTTGCCCGCGCACAGGGCGGGCTGCCAGCGCTGCACGGCGTCGGCGATGAACTCGTGGCCGTTGAGCGGGCGCTCGGCCCGGCCGATCGCGCACGACTCGCCGACCGGCAGGAAGTCCAGCCGGACCACCATGCGGTTGGCCCAGTTGGTCGCGCTGAGCGGGGAGGTGTCGAGGTAGTTGTGGTAGTGGCCGCCCGCACCGGGCGTGCCGACCTTGGCGCCGTTGACCTCGGTGTCCCCGCGCGGCACGACGACGAGCCAGCAGTGCCGCGGCTTGCCGGTGTCGGCCCCGGTGGTGCGGACCCGGCCGCACTCCAGGCCGGAGGCCTCCAGCATGGTCTGCACCTCGAAGTCGATCTCGCCGGTGCCGTCCTCGCGGGTGACCGCCTGCTGCACCTCGTTGGTGGAGGAGGCGTCGAAGTACAGGCCGTAGCCCGGTTCCCACGGCTTGGTGGCCGGGTCGGTGGGGCTGGCCGGGGTGAACGGCACGTAGGTGCCCATGCCGGGCTTCTCGGTCTGCTGCGGCTGGGTCTCCAGCGGGTCCTTGAGCAGGTCGCTGTAGATCAGCCCGCGGGAGAACATGGCCGACGAGTCGTAGGAGCCCTGCGGCACGCCGTACTGGCACTGCTCGCGCCGCGGGCCGGTCGGGTCGTCGCCCCAGCACTGCATGATCTGCAGGTAGTTGTAGCCGCGGTTGGCGTCGGTCGGCGCGGCGCCGGTCCACGACAGGTGGACCGTCTGGTTGATCAGGTCCCGGGTCTGGGACGCGGTGAACGCCAGCGAGGCGAACTTGCCCGTGCCGCGCACGGTGACGGCGGAGGGGGTCGAGGCGGGCCCCTCCGCGACCGAGCTGGCGGGCAGCGCGACGGCCACCCCGGCGACGATCATCAGCACGGCGAGCACCAGGCGGCCCAGCCGCTCGGTGCCGCGGGGTCGGCGGTTCACGACCGGCCCCCGGTCCGGCGCATCAGCCGCGCCACCAGCGGTGGTCCGGCGACCAGGGCGACCATCAGCACGGCCGCCGCGATGACCAGCAGCGTGCCGTCCCGCTGGGGCAGGTCGACCGACACCGGCTGGGCCGTCGCGGTGTTGCCCGACGAACCGCCGTCGCCACCGTCGCCGCCCTCGGCGCCGTCACCTCCGCCCGCGCCGTCGCCGCCACCGGCCGCGCCATCACCGCCTGCCGCGCCGTCACCGGTGCCGCCCGCCGCGCCGCCACCGCCCGCGGCGCCGTCACCACCCGCACCGGTGCCGCCGGTGGAGGTGCCACCGCCCGAGGACCCACCGGTCCCACCGGAGCCGCCGGTCTTGGAGCCGCCCCCACTGCTGCCGCCGCTCCCGCCGGTGTTGGTCGCGGGCTTGCCCGCGTCGTCGCACTGCGCTGTCGCGCCCTTGCGGTCGCACTCCGGGGGCTGCGGCGCGGTCTTGGCGAGGGTGTTGGTGCCGTCGGTGGAGAAGGTCGGGTTGTTGCAGCGGGACAGGTCCGGCGTCTGCCTGGTCGACCCGGGGATCCGGGCGACCTGCCGGAGCCCGGCCTGCACCAGGTTGATCGGCAGCGGGGAGAAGCCGAGCCGGTCCGCGGACTGCTGGCCCTCGCACAGGAAGTAGTAGGCGAAGTCCGAGAGCGTGCGGCCCTTCTGGTCGTTGAACTTCTGGTTCACCGCCGTCGGCATGATCATGTAGCTGTAGCTGGACATCGGGTACGTGCGGGCGTCCTGGTCGGTGTAGACCTGGGTGAGGTCCTGGGTCAGGTCGTCGTTGATCCGGGCCCGCAGCAGCGCCACCGCCACCGCCTGCGCGGTCGGCCCGACGTAGTAGCCCTTCGCGTTGAGCAGCTTCGCCACCGGGAAGCCCGCGTTCTTCGCGTAGGAGTACTCGACGTAGGTGATCGCGCCCTCGCTCTGGTTCTGCCGGACGTAGTTCGCGACGCCGATCGACTTGTCCTGGGCGATGATCCCCTTGAGCGACGGGTAGTTCGAGGTGAACCCGCACGGGGTGGCTCGCTTGGCCTCGCGGCAGAAGTCGTCCCAGATGGCGCCGTGCTGGGCGGCCATCCACGCGGTGAACTGCGCGGTCGAGCCGGAGCCGTCCGAGCGCACCACCGGGATGATCTGCCGGGCGGGCAGCGTCAGCGACGGGTTGTCGGCGTGGATCGCCGGGTCGTTCCACATGGTGATCCGGCGGGTGAAGATCTTGGTGACCACCTCGCCGGAGAGCCGCAGGTTCGTCACCCGCTTGCCGCCGATCTTGAGGTTGTACATCAGCGACGTGCCACCGGCCACGATCGGCATGTAGGCGAAGTTGCCGTCGGCGGGCGGGTAGTCCTTCACGCCGCCGTCGGTGAGCCCGTAGGGGATCTCCGAGACGGCGAAGTCGATCTGGCCCGCCTTGAACTGGTTGCGGCCGTCGGTGGAGCCGGTGCCGGAGAAGTTGACCCGCATGCCGAACTGCTGCACGTTCTTGCGCCACTGGTCGATGGCGTTGAAGCTCCACGTCGACCCGGCACCGCTGATGGCGACGTAGCCCTGGGCCGCGGCGGCCGGGGCGAACCCGACCGTCACGGTGACGAGCACGGTGAGCGCCGAGAGCAGGGCGAGCACCCGGCTCCTGACGCGTACCTGGCGGGTCATGCTGACTCTCCTTGGGGCTGCTGGGGCGGCGACCACGGCGGCGGCGTGGGCTGCGGGCGGGCGGCGCGGCGGGTGGCCGCCTCGATGAAGCGTTCGCGGTCGTGCGCCGACGCGCGCTTGCGGCGGCGCAGCTGACCGGCGGAGAGGTTGCCCGCCTCGCGGCCGCCGAGCAGCCGGGCGAGCACGAACAGCACCAGCACCAGCACCAGCAGCACGACGGCGGCGCCGAAGGCGCGGGTCTTCATGGTGTCCTCGGACGAGGACACCATCTGGTAGGTGGCCAGGGGCAGCGAGACCTGCGCGTCGTTGAACGGGTCGAAGTTCAGGTACGGGGTGAACCCGGCGGCGATGAGCACCGGCGAGGTCTCCCCCACACCGCGCGCGGTGGCCAGCAGCACGCTGGTGGTCAGGCCGGAGCGGGCGGTCGGCAGCACCACGTGCCACGCGGTGCGCAGCTGCCCGGCGCCCATGGCCAGCGACGCCTCGCGCAGCGAGCTGGGCACCAGGCGGATCACCACGTCCGCGGCCCGGATCATGATGGGCAGCATCATGATGCTGATCGCGCAGGCCGCGGCGAAGCCGGACCGGGTGAAGCCGAGCAGCAGGATCAGCGAGGCGTAGACGAACAGGCCCGCGATGATCGAGGGCAGCGCGGTCATCGCCTCGACCACGGTCCGCACCACCCGGGTGAACACGCCGCGGGTCTCGTTGAGGAACACCGCGGTGGTCAGGCCAAGCGGCACGGTGATGACCAGCGCGATGGTGATCTGCTCGAGCGTGCCGACCATCGCGTGCAGGATCCCGCCGAGCTCCAACGGGTCCAGGGTGCCCGCGTTGGACATGTCCTCGGTGTAGAAGTTGCCGTTCCAGATCACGCCCCAGCCCTTGAGGACCGGGTACAGGATGATCCAGAAGAGCGCGCCGATGGTCATCACCATGATGCCGTGCAGCAGCGCGGAGACCAGCTTGTCGCGGATGGCGAGCGCGTCGTTCTCCAGCGACACCAGCAGCGCGTAGACGGCCAGGAACAAGGGGAAGGCGATGGCGACGAAGCCGACCACGCCGGAGAACGGGGCGATCTGGTCGAACAGCAGCCCGGTCATCGCCGCCGCCGCGCACAGCGCGCCGATGACGGTGACGACGTCGGCGGGCCGCAACGACCGCGTGTCGCGGCGCGCCTCCGGGCCCCTGGGCCGTTGCTGCTCGGTCTGGTGCGGCACCGGCACGGTGACCGTCGCGACGGTTTCCTGCCGGACGGCCACCGGCTGCGTGCTCCCCGGCAGCGCCGCTACCGGCTGCGTGACTTCCTGTCCCACCGCACCCTGCTCCATCGTGGACATCAGGCATCGCTCCCTTGACCGGAGCGGCTGCGCGCGATCACCGCGGAGGCGGCGAAGTTGACGATCAGCGTCAGGGTGAACAGCGCCAGGCCCGCGGCCATCAGCGCGCTGAGCCCGAAGGGGCTGGCCGCGCCCCACTGCTGGGCGATGAGCGCGGAGACCGAGTTGGCGCCCGCGCCGAGGATGTGCGGCTGGATCACGAAGATCGGCGAGATGATCATCGCGACGGCGATGGTCTCGCCGAGCGCGCGGCCGAGGCCGAGCATGGTGCCGCCGATCATGCCGCTGCGCCCGAAGGGCAGCACCACGCTGCGGATCATGCCCCAGCGGGTGGACCCGAGCGCGTAGGCGCCCTCGCGCTCGCCGGGCGGTGCCTGGGTGAACGACTCGCGCATCACCGAGCAGATGAACGGCATGATCATGAAGCCGACCACCAGGCCCGCCCAGAAGGAGGAGGCGGTGTAGACGTTCAGCGGCGACAGCGGGTTGTCCGGGTCGGCCTCCGGCACGTCGAGGAACGGGATCCAGCCGAACTGGATGGACAGCCAGCGCGGGACGTCGAGCCCGTTCCACTGCAGCATCGTGGCGCCGAAGAGCCCGTAGACGACGCTGGGCACCGCGGCCATCAGGTCGATCGCGGAGGTGAGGAACCGCTTGAACCAGCGGGGGGCGTACTCGGAGATGTAGAGCGCCATGCCCAGCGCGATCGGGAAGGCCACCACCAGCGCGACCGAGGCGATGAGCAGCGTGCCGACCAGCACCGCGGCGATGCCGAAGTTGCGGGAGTCGGGCTCCCAGGTCTGGGTGGTGAGGAAGGCCGGTCCCGCCGCGGCGAACGCGGTGAGGCCGCGGAAGAGCAGGAACCCGCCCACCGTCACCATGAGACCGAGGACGAGGAAACCCGCCGTGCGCAAGGCGATGCGGAAGACCCCGTCGATCCCGCCGGACAGGGTCGGGCGCCTGCGCGCTTCGAGTGTGGTCATCTTCGGCCGCTCCGGGTCTGGTGTTCGGTGAACCCGGTGAGCCAAACCCGCGCAGCTTGCCGGGTTCCGATGCGACCGTGAACAACGGACGAACGCGAACCGGGTTCGCGGTCGGCGTGTGCGGAGTGGACGGTGCGGCGGGCCATCAGAAGCGCACCGCCCTCGGCAGGTCGGCGAGCGCGGCGTCGGCCACGAGACCGAGGAAGGAGCGGCAGGCGTACTGGGCCTGGACGCGGCGGTGGTAGCGGCGGCTGGACACGGCCAGGTCGGCGCCCTCCAGCCGGACCCGCCACGACCAGAGCTGGGAGGTGGTCTCCCGAGCGGTGGTGGCGGAGGCGTCCGCGACGCGGGCGCGGAGTTCGACCAGCGCGCGGGCGCAGGCCTCGGCGTCGACGAACAACCTGGCGGCCTGTCCCAGGCTGCGGTTGTTCGCAGACAGGAATCGCCACGTCACTCCCGCGTCGGCGGATCTGTAGATCTGAAAGCGGGCGACAGCCATCGGGTTTCTCCCATCCCCAAGTGGTACCAACCCCGACGTGGTCGAATCGTCTGGTTCACGAGTGGACGGGAGAAAAATCCGGAGGGTCCGCGAGGTTGCCATCGTCCTCACAGGGAACGACGCGACCGCGCTTGACTCGATTCCGAAACAACGGGTGAGGCGCCGGTCGCTGGAGGACACAATGGCGCCGGAAAATTACCACCTCGACCGAATAGCGGACTGTCCACAGCGAACTCAGCGTGGCGGATCAGTCACCACTGCCCCGTACGCCGTCCAGGTCCGTTTTCGTGCTATTCGGGACCGGTGTGGCAGGTGTGACAATTCGGCCAACCGGCGGAATTGCGCTCGGGAAATGGATCAGCCGTGGTTTTCCGGCTCATCGGCGGTCGGCTCGTCGGCGTTCGGGCCGGAGCGCAGCATGCGGACCAGCTCGACGGTGGACAGTCCACACAGAGCGGCGAGCGACTCGAGGGCGGCCAGGTCCAGGTCGCGGGTGCCGGGGGCGTGCCGGGCCACCTCGGTGGCCGCCCAGCGGCGGGCCGGGGCCAGCTCGGGGCGCTCGTCGTCGGCCAGCTCGACGAGGTCGACCTTGAGCGAGGCCGGGTACTCCTCGTGGCTGACCTGGTCGTGCACGCGCTCCAGCAGGTCGTGCGGGGACGCCTCCAGCGCGGTGCACAGCTGCACGAACCGGACCACGGTGCACGACCGCGTGCCGGTCTCGTAGGACGCCAGCGCCTGCGCGGACAGCTCGTTGGGCAGCCGCTGCACGAGCTGCGCGCGGGTCCACCGGCGCCGCATGCGCAGTTGCTGCAATTCGCGCCCGAGAGCGCGCTGGTAAGCCACACCGTCCATGTCGCTCCCCCGTCCCAGTCTGGAGGCTCTGTCCGTGACAGCGCGTTGACCTGCGATTTCCCCGCCTGGTGTCACGTTACGCACATTTGCTTTCGGCGCACCCGGCACGTGCGGACTGTTCCACCATCGAGTGAGGCCGTACCGGGTGACGGACACGCTGGGTAGATTCCGGGCGGTGCGTTCGATTACCGATCGGTAGGGACTGGACCACCGGGGTGGTGCGCCCCGATACTGCCTGGGCACCAGGCTCACGGACCCCGCATCGAGGCCCGTCGGCACCCTCCTTCGACGGGGCGGGACCGAGACGAGTGCGTGCCCGGGGCCGGTGGTGCCGCGCCGGCCCCGGGTCTCTACCGGACCAGCAGCGCCGCGACGGCGGCCGCGCCCGGGGTGATCGCGAACAGGCCGACCCAGGCGGGCAGGGTGGACGGTCCCGCCCGGAACCGGACCTCTCCACAGAGGACCATTCCGACCGCGCACAGCAGCACGACCAGTCCGCACACCACGTCGACCGGGGCCTCGGCGCCGTGCAGCAGCAGCGCGCCGACCGCCGCCGCCGACAACCCGGTCCGCGACCAGGCGAGGCGGGTGCGCTCGGCTTGGAGTCCGCTCACCGGCCGACGACCACCAGCACCAGCACCCCCAGCGCGACGGCGGTGACCCCGGCGGCGAGCAGCGGCACGCCGATCCCGGTGGGCAGCGGCTCCGACCTGCGGATGGCGCGTTGGGTGGCCCGCCAGCGGTGGTGGCTCAGTCCGGCGAGGACGGTGCCGAGGACGACCAGCGCGATACCGATCCCGCCGCGGAGCGCGGGGACGCCGAGATCGGGCAGGTATTGCCAGACGGCGACACCACCGGCGACCAATGCCAGGGCGGTGCGCACCCAGGCGAGGAAAGTGCGTTCATTGGCGAGGGTGAACCGGTAATCCGGCTCCTCGCCTTCCGGTTCCGCCACGGCGCCACCTCCCGGCCTTCGTCCCGGCCTTCATCGTAGGCAACTGCGGCTTCGCGGTTGGCGCGGTACTCCGCGTGTTCGCGCGATTGCCGCCCGCGTGCCACCTCGGGACATGATCGCAGGACGGTGGCTGATCGGCGCTGCGCCATGAGGACGAAATGGGCTGGAAATGCGGAATGGTCGGTGGAGATGCCCCCGGCCCCCGGAATTAATTCTACCGGCGCGCACCGACGGTACCGGGTGGTAGCGATCATGCCTGTGGACAACTCGCGGTGGGGTGTGGGTCAGAGGGGGACTACGGCGACCTTGCCCTCGATCTCCGCCAGGGTGTCGGCGTCCATCATCCCGGCCAGGGGGGCGGCCACGGCGGCGGCGGACCAGGTCACGGCCAGCGCCAGGCGGTCGGGCCAGGGGAGGCCGCGGCGGAGGCCGTCGGCGAGGGCGGCGACGGCGGCGTCGCCCGCGCCGGTGGGGTTGCCCGCGATCGGGTACGGCGGGGCCGCGCGCCACTCGCCTTCGTCCGTGACCAGGAGGGTGCCGTCGGCGCCGAGGGAGACCAGGACCGCGCCCGCGCCCGCTTCCTTCAGCAGTCGCGCGCCGCGGAGGGGGTCGTCGAAGCCGACGGCGGCCGCCAGTTCCTCCGCGTTGGGCTTGAGGACGGCCGCGCCCGCTTCGGCCGCCGCCCGCAGGACGGGGCCGCCCGCGTCGACGACCGTCGGGACCCCCGCCTCGCGGGCCAGCCCGACCAGGTCCGCGTAGGTCTCGTCCGGGGCGTCCAGCGGCAGGCTTCCCGAGCACACCAGCACATCCGTCGTCGGCAGGTACTCGCCGACCAGGCCTGCCAGCCGCAGCCAGTCGGCGGTGGAGAGGGGGCCGCCGGGCTCGTTGAACATGGTGGCCTCGGTCGCCACGACGGCGATCGTCATGCGGGTGGCCGCCGCCACGGGCAGCAGGTCGTGCGGGACGCCCGAGTCCACCAGGTCCGCGCGCAGCGAGTCGCCGAGGATGCCGCCGACCGGGCCCAGCGCCAGGGTCGGCACGCCCTGGTCGTACAGGACCCGGCTGACGTTGAAGCCCTTGCCGCCCGCCCGTTCGTGCACGGCGCGGATGCGGTGGGTCTGGCCGGGGCGCAGCTCGTCGACGCGGTAGCTGACGTCCAGCGCGGGGTTGGCGGTGACGGTGAGGATCATGCCGGTGTCCCGATCATCTCGGCCGGGAGCGCGTGCAGCACACCCAGCAGCGTGGCGACCTCTGCGGCGACCGCGGTGCGGGCCGGGCCGAGGTACTTCCTGGTGTCCACCAGGGACTCTTCGGTGGCGAGCGCGGCGCGCACCCGGGCGGTGAACACCGCGTTCAGCCGGGTGGCGACGTTCACCTTGGTCATTCCCGCGCGCACGGCCGCGGTCAGGTCCGCGTCGGGCACGCCGGAGGAGCCGTGCAGCACGAGCGGGACGACGACGGCCGCGCGCAGCGCGCGCACCAGGTCCAGGTCCAGCTCCGCGTCGCGGCTGAGCATGGCGTGCGACGAGCCGACGGCGACCGCGAGCGCGTCCACCCCGGTCGCGGCGGCGAACTCGGCCGCCTCGGCCGGGTCGGTGCGCACCCAGGGCGCGTGCGCGCCGTCCTTGCCACCGATCTCGCCCAGCTCCGCCTCGACGCCCACCCCCGCCGCGTGGCAGGCCAGCACCACGTCCCGGGTGGCCGCGACGTTGTCCGCGTACGGCAGCCGGGACGCGTCGAACATGACCGAGCCGACGCCGAGGTCGACGCCCTCGCGGACCAGGTCCGCGGACTCGACGTGGTCGAGGTGCACCGCGACCGGCACGCCCGCCGCGGCGGCCACCGCCAGGGTCGCGACCGCCAGCGGGCGCAGGGAACCGTGGTAGCGCACGCAGTTCTCGCTGATCTGCAGCACGACGGCCGCGCCCGCGCGCTCGGCGCCCTCGACGATGGCGTGCGCGTGCTCGAGCTGCACGACGTTGAACGCGCCGACACCGCGGCCGCGCGCGGCGGCCGCGGTGAGGATGTCGGTGGTGGGGACCAGAGGCACGTCAGGCGCCCGGGAGGATGACCGAGCGGGTCAGGTTGCGGGGCCGGTCCGGGTCGAGCCCGCCGCGGCGGGCGGCCGCGACGGCCACGCGCTGGGCTAACGCCAGGTGCGCCATGGGGTCCCGGTGTCCGCTCTCGACGAGGGTCGCGCCGGTCGCGGCCACGTCGGCGGCGAGCCCGGCAGGCGTCGGGCCGAACACCCAGGTCACGCGACCGGGCTCGGCGACGCTGATCGGCCCGTGCCGGTACTCCATGGCCGGGTAGGACTCGGTCCACGCGCCCGCGGCCTCGCGCAGCTTGAGCGCGGCCTCGTGCGCCAGCCCCACGGTCCACCCCCGACCGAGGAAGGTGAACTGGCCGCCCTCCGGTGGGTTCTCGTCGGCGAGGACGGCGCGCACGTCGGCGATCGCGCCGTCCAGCCGCTCCCCGAGGGACACCCGCAGCGCGGCGAGCGCGGTGGTGGCGAAGCGGGTCTGCACGACGGAGCGCTCGTCGGCGAAGTCGAGCGCGATGGTCCGGTCGGCGAACCCGGTGGCGGGCGACCCGGGCACGGCGGTGAGCACGGTGCTGGGCGTCTTCGTGTCGCGCAGCAGGTCGATGACCTCGGTGGTCGTGCCGGAGCGGGTGATCGCGACGACGTGGTCGTAGTCGCGGCCGAGCAGCGCCTCCGACGCGGGGAACGCGTCCGTGGCGCCGTGCCCGGCGGCCTCGCGCAGCGCGGCGTAGGCCATGCCCATGAACCACGAGGTGCCGCAGCCCACCACGGCGACGCGTTCCCCCGGCTGGGTCACGCGCAGGTCGAGGTCCACGGCGCGGGCCCAGCAGTCCGGCTGGCTCGCGATCTCGCTCTCGACGAAGGACATGACCGCTCCTCTGCTCATTCATGCACGTTTGACGCGTTCATCATGCAGTTGTGTGCAGTCACCGGCAAGGTGCCGCGCATCCGCCCAGCAGATGCCCGACCATCCTCCCCCAATCGGCCTCTGGTCTAAACCATTGTCCGGCGCGGGCCGACCGGGGTGCCCACCGGGGTCGGGCGAAGTTCTGGTGAACAGCGAAAGAGCGGGCAGCCCCAGGGGGCTACCCGCTCTTCTCCCGTGCGGTCGCTCAGCGCAGCGCGGCGGCCTCCCCGGCCAGTCGCTCCAGCTCGGCGTAGTCGTCGGCGGCCAAGGCGGCGGCCGGGGTCAGCCAGCTCCCGCCGACGCAGCCCACGTTGGGCAGCGCGAGGTAGTCGGCCGCGGTGTTGGCGGAGATGCCGCCCGTCGGGCAGAACCGCAGGTCCGGCAGCGGACCCGCGATCGACTTGAGGAACGGGACGCCGCCCGCCGCCGCGGCCGGGAAGAACTTCAGCTCGGTGTACCCGCGCTCGGCCAGCCGCATCGCCTCGGTGACCGTGGCCGCCCCGGGCAGCACCGGCAGCCCGGTGTCCGCGGCGGCGTCGAGCACCCGGTCGGTGCTGCCCGGGGTGACCAGGAAGCGCGCGCCCGCCGCCAGCGCGGCGGCGGCGTGCTCGGACGCGGTGACCGTGCCCGCGCCGACCACGGTGTCCGGCACCTCGGCGGCGATCCGCCGGATGGCTTCCAGCGCGGCCGGGGTGCGCAGCGTGACCTCCACGATCCCGACCCCGCCGCGCAGCAGGGCCGCGGCCAGCGGCACGGCCTTCTCGGCGTCGTCGATGACCACCACCGGCACGACCGGCGAGACGTCCAACAGGCTCATCGCAAGATTCCTCTCCCGGCTCACGCCGAGTACTCGAGCTCCTCGGCGCCCCGGTCGTCGAACGCGTCGAACGCCGGGCCGAACACGCTGGCGCCGTGGTCGGCGGGGCCGACGGCGCGGCGCAGGGCGGTGAACAGCTCCCGGCCGGTGCCGTGCCACGCCAGGTCGTCGGCGGGGGCGTCGACCGGGGTGCGCGCGGCGAGCACGTCGGACTCGACGAGCACCTCGACCCGGCCCGCGTCCGCGTCCAGCCGGACCAGGTCGCCGTCGCGGATGAGCGCGATCGGGCCACCGGCCGCGGCCTCCGGGGTGCAGTGGATGGCGGCCGGGATCTTGCCGGACGCGCCGGACATCCGGCCGTCGGTGACCAGGGCGATCTTGTGGCCGCGGCTCATGATCGCGCTCATCGCCGGGGTGAGGCCGTGCAGCTCGGGCATGCCGTTGGCGCGCGGCCCCTGCTGGCGCAGCACGATCACGACGTCGCGGTCCAGCTCGCCCGCCTGGAACGCGGCGGAGACCGCTTCCTGGGTGGTGAACACCCGCGCGGGGGCCTCGACGACCCGGTTGGCCTCTGCCACCGCGGACACCTTGATCACCGCGCGGCCCAGGTTGCCCGCCAGCATGCGCAGGCCGCCGTCGGCGGCGAACGGCTCGGCGACCGGCCGGAGCACCTCGAGGTCGGCGGAGGTGCGCAGGCCGTCGCGCCAGGTGAGGACGCCGTCGTCGAGCTCGGGTTCCTGGCGGTAGCGGTCGAGGCCGGGACCCGCGACGGTGGTGACGTCGTTGTGCAGCAGACCCGCGTCGAGGAGTTCGCCGATGAGGAACTGCACGCCGCCCGCGGCCGAGAAGTGGTTGATGTCGGCGGTGCCGTTGGGGTAGATCCGGCACAGCAGCGGGATGACCGCGGACAGGTCGGAGAAGTCGTCCCAGGTCAGCTGGATGCCCGCGGCGGCGGCGATGGCGACCAGGTGCAGCGTGTGGTTGGTGGAGCCGCCGGTGGCCAGCAGCGCGATGACCCCGTTGACCACGGCCTTCTCGTCGACCACCTGCGACACCGGGGTGTACTGCTCGCCCTGCGCGGTGATCTCCACGGCGCGGCGGCCCGCGGCCTCGGTGAGCGCGCGGCGCAGCGGGGTGCCGGGCGGGACGAAGCTGGCGCCGGGCAGGTGCAGGCCCATGACCTCGACGACGAGCTGGTTGGAGTTCGCGGTGCCGTAGAAGGTGCAGGTGCCGGGCGAGTGGTAGGACGCGGACTCGGCGGCCAGCAGGTCGTCGCGGTTGGCCTTGCCCTCCGCGTACGCCTGGCGCACGCGGGCCTTCTCACCGTTGGGCAGGCCGGAGGCCATCGGGCCCGCGGGCACCAGGATGGCCGGTAGGTGGCCGAAGGCGAGTGCGCCGATGAGCAGGCCCGGCACGATCTTGTCGCAGACGCCGAGCAGCAGCGTCGCGTCGAACATGTCGTGCGAGAGCGCGACGCCGGTGGCCATGGCGATGACCTCGCGGCTGAACAGCGACAGCTCCATGCCCGCGCGGCCCTGGGTGATGCCGTCGCACATGGCGGGCACGCCACCCGCGAACTGGGCGACGCCACCGGCCTCGCGCACCGCGGCCTTGATCCAGTCCGGGTACTCGTGCAGCGGCTGGTGGGCGGAGAGCATGTCGTTGTAGGCGGACACGATCGCCACCCCGGGCACCACCCCGGCCTTGACGGCGAGGCGGTCGGGCCCGGCGCAGGCGGCGAAGCCGTGCGCCAGATTGCTGCACCCGAGGCCGCCGCGCATCGGTCGCGGGGTCTCGGCGGCGGCCATCCGCGCCAGGTACGCGGACCGGGTCCGCGCGCTGCGCGCGGTGATCCGCTCGGTGACCGCGGCGACCACCGGGTTCAGGGACACGCTCATGGGAAGGTCTCCGGCCTCGTCTGCGAGTGGGGAACGGGCGAGTGGGGGAACTGACGGGAGTCGGAACCGACTCCGACGGCGGTCCCAGCCGTGACACCACCGACCGTACCGATCCCCCGCGCGGGCTGTCAAAATCGATTCAGCGCCCGCTCTTCGGAGTGCGGCGGTCTATGGTCTAGACAACTCTGTCGCTGCGCACTGTACATATGCCCAGCTCAGAGCGCACCCACCACCAGCGGAACGATTGTCAAACAATCCAACGATCCGGCTCGGTTGCCGGGCGACCGATTCCCGCGCGCCCGGTGAAGAAAACACACCGCCGCCGCTGTCCGACACCCCAAGGCCCCACCGCCGTGAGAGGGTGTGGCCAGCGAGAGAGGGGTTGCCAACCGTGGTGTCCAACGAGCGTGTCGGACGGTCACTGCTGCGGCAGGAGGTGAGCGAGCGGATCAAGCGCTACATCCTCGACAACCGGCTCCGCCCCGGCAGCCCCCTGCCCACGGAGAACGAACTGTGTGCCGCGCTGGGGGCGTCCCGGTCGAGCGTACGCGAGGCGATCAAAACCCTGGACGCGCTGGACATCGTCGAGGTGCGGCACGGGCACGGCACGTACGTCGGCGGGCTGAGCCTGTCGGCGTTGGTCGAGGGCCTGACCTTCCGCGGCCTGCTCAGCCCGAACGACGACTTCGCCGTCCTGTCGGAACTGGTCGACGTGCGGGAGCTGTTCGAGCGCGGCAACGCCGCGGCGATCATCTCCGCGTTGGACGGACCGCACCTGGACACCCTCGACGACCTGGCGAGCAGCATGGGCACGGCGGTCGACGCCGACCGCGTCGTCGCCGACCGCCGATTCCACGCCCTGTTGGTGAATCCCCTGGGCAACGAACTCGTGAGCCAGCTGACCGACGCCTTCTGGGACGTTTTCACGGCGGTGGCGCCGCGGCTGGGCCTGACCCCGAGCGACCAGGACCCGGTGCGGCTGCACAAGGCGATCGTGCACGCCGCCCGCGCCGGGGATTCGCTCGCGTTCGCGGACGCGGTGGTCGCGCACTACGCCCCGATCCGCACCCGCGTCGCGGCGGCGCGGCACGCGCAGAGCATCCGGAACTGACCCGCGGCTCGGGCCGTGGCGGAACCCCTCGATCCGCCACGGCCCGAGCCGTATTCAGGTGGTCTCGCCTGCCAGTCCGATCAGTTCGGTCAGTCCGGGAGCGCGGCGGCGTCGACCGGTCGGGCGCGGGTCGCGGTCCAGGCCGGGAACAGGGTGGCCGCCAGGACCAGGACCGCCATGCCGATCAGGACCGTCAGGTAGACCCACGGGGATCCGCTGGGGAGCAGGGAATCCTGGGCGGCCAGGCTGTACGGGACCAGGGTCAGCGCGGCGACGAGGGTGCCGAGGACGAGCCCGATGAGCGCCACGGCGGTGGCCTCGACGCCCATCATCCGCATGACCTGGGCCCGGCTGGAGCCGGTCAGGCGTTGCAGGCCGAACTCCCGCTTGCGCTTCACCGTCGCCATCACCAGCGTGTTCACCACCGAGATCACCGTGTAGGCCATGATCATGCCGACGATCAGGTAGTTGACCCAGGCGCCGATCTGCTGCCCCTCCTCGAAAGCCGCGGTCAGCATGGCCCGGTCGCCGACGTACGCGCCCGGTACCGCCGCCGCCACGGCGGCCACCGCGCTGACGTCCCCGCGCACCAAGATCTGGTCCGGCAGGCCCTCGGTCACGTGCGGCACCACCAGGTCCGCGGGCATCAGCACGTTCTCGAAGCCCTTGACGCCGGTGAAGGTCGCCACCACCGTGACGTCCACGAAGGCACCATCGCCCAAGCGGACCTTCATGCGGTCGCCGACCTTGTGCTCCATGGACTCCGGAAGGGCCACGGTGGCACCGGTCAGGCCGTCGAGCGAACCGGATTTCACCGTCACCGCAGTGGTTTCCGCGATGTCCCCGCCGACCGCCTGCACGTCGTAGCCGTCGTCGTTCTGCGAGTCGTCGAAGGGCTCGATGACGAACATCCTGGTGGCGGCCAGTTCCGCAGCGGCTGTCACGCCAGGTGTGGCGCGCACCTTGGCCAGCAGGTCGCGGGGCAGGCCGCCGGTCGCGGAGCCGATCACGGCGTCCGCGCGCAAGGTCTGCGCGTAGGCCTCGCGGGCGATCGCGGTCTGGGTGGTCTGGAGGTAGATGTTCGCGACCGTGACCCCGGTGGCCAGCATGATCGGCATGACCGCGGCGGCCACGCGGACCGTGCGGGCCCGCGAGTTGAGCAGCCCCAGTTCCCCGGGGATCCCCGACACGGCGCGCAGCGGCAGCCGGATGACGCCGAGCACCAGCTTGGTCAGCCCAGGGCAGACCAGCGCGACGGCCACCGCCCACAGCATGACCGACGGGCCCGCCGTGCTCGCCGCGACCGGACCGCTCATGACCGTCACCGTCACGATCACCAGGGCCGTACCGCCACCGAAGGCCAGCGCGGCCAGCAGCGCGCGGGGCACGCTGAGCCAGCGGCGTTCCATCGCGGTCTCGGCCAGCGCCTCGGTCGGCCGGGTGCGGGCGGCGCGGCGCGCGGTGACGGCCGCACCGACCAGGGTCGTGAGCAGGCTCGCGCCGATGGCCACGACCACCGGGATCCAGCCGAGGTGGAACCGCAGCTCGTCCGGCACCACACCGCGACTGGCCAACCGGTCGAAGAGGAACTGCCCCACCCATCGTCCCGGCCAGCAGCCCAACGCGGTCGCCAGCAGCGCCACGGTGAACGCCTCCAGCAGCACCATGCGCCGCAGTTGCCGCGGTGTCGTGCCGACGGCCCGCAGCAGCGCCAACTCCTTGCCGCGCTGCTGGATGGACAGGCCCAGCGTGGAGGAGACCACGAACATGGCGACCATCGTGGCCAGTCCGCCGGTGACCGCGGCGAGCACGATCAGGTCGTTCGCCTTGAACTCGGCCTCCGGGTGCTCGGCGAGACCGCGCTCGTCGCCGGACAGCACCTCGACCCCTTGCAGCGCGGCCAGTTTCCCGCTCAACGCTTCCAGGTCGGTGCCCGGTTCCGCCACCACGCCAAAGCTGTCCACAGTGGAACGACCGGCCAGCCGGGGGACGTCCGCGTCGGCGAAGAAGACCGCGGGTGGCGCTCCTGCCATGTCGGCAACGCCGCTGACGGTGTAGTCGACCGCCGTGCCACGGGCCAGGACCGTGACCCGGTCACCGATCCCCACACCTGTGGCCGGTGCCACCACGACCTGACCGGCGCGCGGCGCGGCGCCGTCGAGCCGGTAGTCGCCCAGCCCGGTCGACTCCCAGTTGTGGCCGGAGGTGCTGTTCTTCCCCACCACAACGGGGAAGTTGACCGACGGGGTCGCCGCGCGCACCCCCTGGACCGCGCGGATCCCGTCGGCCAGGTCGCGGTCGAGGCGGACCCGCTCGGGCAGGGTCGCCGTCTCGTAGTCGGGGCCGTCGTCGTGCTCCGGCCGGGCGGGCCGGTGGATCAGCTCGAAGCTGTGCGCGGCGATGACCTGCAGGTCCGCGCCGGTCATCCGCTCCGGCGGGAGCGCGGTGCGGATCCCGGTCTCCATGAGGCCGCCGCACGCGGCGACGAGCATCGCGCCGAAGAACACCGCGATGAAGGTGCCGAGGAAGCCGCCCTTGCGGAAGCGCAGGGTGCGCATGGCGAGGCCGAACATCAGGCGACCCCCGCCCAGGCGCCGAGGTTGGTCATCCGCTCGGCCACGGTGTCCGCCGTGGGCTGCGCGAGTTCGCCGACGAACCGGCCGTCCGCCAGGAACACCACACGGTCGGCGAAGGACGCGGCCACCGGGTCGTGGGTGACCATCACGATCGTCTGCCCGGCCTCGGTGACCGACTGCCGCAGCAGGCCGAGGACCTCGCGGGCGGTGCGGGTGTCCAGCGCGCCGGTCGGCTCGTCGGCGAAGATCACCGCGGGCCGGGTGACCAGGGCGCGGGCGATGGCCACGCGCTGCTGCTGGCCGCCGGAGAGCTGCGCGGGCCGGTGCCCGAGGCGCTGCGCGAGGCCGACGCCCCGCACGACCTGGTCCACCAGCGCCCGGTCGGGCCTGCGCCCGGCCAGCCGCAGCGGCAGCGTGATGTTCTGCGCGACGGTCAGCGCGGGCAGCAGGTTGAACGCCTGGAAGATGAACCCGATCCGGTCGCGGCGCAGCGTCGTCAGCTTCTTCTCCCCCAGCTGCGTCAGCTCGGTGCCGTCGAGTTCGACCGAGCCCTCGGTCGGCCGGTCCAGACCGGCCGCGCAGTGCAGGAAGGTGCTCTTGCCCGACCCCGAAGGCCCCATGACGGCCGTGAAAGTGCCGCGCTGGAACCGGATGCTCACCCCGTCCAGGGCGGTGACCGCCCCGCTCCCCTTGCCGTAGGTCTTGCGCACCTGGGTCAGGCGTACCGCGTCGCTCACCGCTGCTCCCCGAAGAGTGTCGACTCCGTCGTTCGTGTTCGGGGATGACGTTATGGGCGTGACCAGCGCCGACCCATGGCGCTGGCAGGCGGGTTGGGGGTGGGGCTAGCCCTACCTGCGCCGCGCCCGGCTCGCCCCGGCGGCGGCCGCGCCGCCGAGCACCAGCACGAGCACGGTCACGCCCCAGCGGCGTTTCTCCTGCGTGGCGGTCCGCGCGCGGCGCGTGGCGTGCGGCGGTGTGGTCGTGGCCACCGCGCGGAACCGCCGGGCCGACGGCGCGGGCGGGATCGGCGGCGGTGCCTGGGGTGCGGCCGTGGTGGCCAGTTGGGCGTCCGGAGTGGGCGGTGGCGGCGGGACGATCGGGATCGGCGTCGGGCTGATCGGGGGCCGGGTGGTGGAGATCGCGGGCGCGCGGGTCGTGGGGGCGGGCGCGGGTGGTTGCGGTGACGGGGGCGGGGTCGGCGGCGGGGTCGTCGCGGGCGCCATGCCGGGCAGGCAGCTCGTCGCGTCCGAGGAGGACACCGCGGGCCACGCGGTCAGCGTCGTCACGGGCGCGCCGGGGGCCAGGCCGACGCGGTAGAGCACGCTCTGCTCCAGCTGGCGGTTGGACGCGGCGTAGAGCGCGCCATCGGTGCCCAGGACGACCATGCCGTAGGACGTGCCACCGGGCAGTCCCGGAGCGTCCACACGCGACACCTGACCCGAGTCCAGGTCGATGCGCACCACCTGCCCGACGGTCGGGTCGGCGTTGCTCACCCCATACGCCTCGCCGTCGCGCACGTCGAAGTCGTCGACCGCGTTGGCCAGCGGCGCGGGCGAGAGCGTGCGCACGCCCACCAGCGACAGGTACGTCGAGCTGTCGGGGTCGATGTCGATCTGGAACAGCGCGACGCCGTCGCGCACCACCAGGCGGTCGCCGACGACCGCGCCCGCGGTGGCGCCCCGCAACAGGTCCGGGACCTGTCCGGGGTTGAGGCGCCGCACCGGCCCGAGGTCGGCGACCGACCCGTCGCCACCGATCGCGACCACGTGCGCGCCGTCGGCGAACACGCCGTCCGCGTTCCGGCTCGCCAAGCCCCACAACGTGTTCCGCCGCGCCGAGTAGCCGAGCGCGTTGACCCGGTAGCCCAGCGTCCCCACCCGGGTGATCGTGTTGTCCGCCAGGTCGACGCTGCTGAGCACGGAGAGCCCGTAGTCGGTGCTGTGCACGCGGTAGAACACGCAGTCCGGCCCGCCCGGCTGCGCGGCCCGGCTCTCGCCGCCGGTGACACCGGTCAGCACGGCGCCGCCCGCGAGCACCACCGCCAGCGCGGCGGTGCCCGCCAGGGTCGCCCGCCGGTTCACCGCAGCCGCGCCTGGGCGCTCTCGAAGGCGGTCGGCTCGACCTGGGCCCCGCCGCTGTAGGGGTTCTGCAGCTGCTGGGTGGCGAACAGCAGCAGCGACAGGGTGCCCGCCAGGATGGAGACGATCACGATGTGGGTCACCGGGCGCGGGCCGCCGAACAGCAGCGGCAGCGCCACCGACATCACGCTGCCCGCGACGAGCGCGAACCAGAGCACGTCGCTGATGCCGTTGCCCGCGGCGTTGAGCCGGTCCTGCCTGGCCTGGTAGACGTCCCACAGCTTGTTGGCCGCGTCGGTCTTCTGCGCGTTCTCCCAGTCGTCGCCCGCCTGCGCCTGCGCGACGGCCTGGCGCATCTTCTCCAGCGCGGACCAACCCTCACCGGAGACGTCGTCATTGCCCTGCCGCAGGTCCGGCCACTCGTGGTTGATCACCGCGTCGAGGTACTGGTCGACCAGGTCGCGGACCTCGGTCCGGGTGGGCTCGCCGAGGGAGTCGGCGGCCCAGCGGGCCGCGACCAGGTTCTCGGTCTCCCGGTAGGAGTCGTCCTCGGCGGCGCTGGTCGCGTCGAACAGCGAGATCAGCACGAACGCCAGCAGCACCGCGTGCAGGCCGCCGACGATGGTGAACACCTGACCGGCGGCCTCGTTGTTCTCGACCGTGCCCGTGGTCTCGCCGATCCGCCGGATCAGGTACGCCACGGCCGCGGTGACCAGCGCCGCGCCCAGCACCCAGATGAGACCGGACAGGTAGATGTTCATTGCGCCAATGCCTTTCCCGGCGACCGCGGGCGAATTCCCGGTGGGCGCGCGGCACCCCCGTGCCGCGCGCTGGGGCAACTGTGCCGGAAGGACGGTGCCGGGTGCGCGTCGAGAGTGACTGAACTACTCGATCGGATTACCTGCCATCGTGAGTTCACCGTCCGGTTGAGATCGGAAGGTAATGGGCGCCGCACCGGCCCCCGGGCCGCGACCGGGGAACCGTGCTATACGTCCGGTATCGCTGGTTCGACCCGGTTCACCCGGGCGTGCGGCACGGGGCGCCGCGTGACCTGGCTTATCCGACCTTGATCCACCGACCGGGTGGTGGGAGGGTCTGCGCGAGTGAACTCGGCACCCGCGCCGTCCCCCCGAGGAGCCCCTTGATGAGCGACGACCGTCGCCGCCGCATCGTGTCCGTCCTGCACACCGCCTTCGCCGACCTGATGGCCGCCGACCCGGTGGCCTTCCGCAGCAAGTTCCGCAAGATGGCCGCCGAGCCGTTCGCGTTCTACCGGGGCAGCGCCTGCCTGTTCTACGCCGACATGGTCGACGAGCCGGACGAGTGGGCCGACGAGCGCACCAGCCGGGTGTGGATCCAGGGCGACCTGCACGCGGAGAACTTCGGCACCTACATGGACGCCGAGGGCACGCTGGTCTTCGACGTCAACGACTTCGACGAGGCCTACCTGGGCTGCTTCACCTGGGACGTGCGCCGGTTCGCGGCCAGCATGGCGCTGCTGGGCTGGCGCAAGGCGCTGCCGGACGACGAGATCACCCGGCTGGTGCAGACCTACACCCGCGCGTACGTGCGGCAGGTCCGCGAGTTCGCGGACAAGCCCGGTGACGAGCTGTTCAGCCTGCGCATCGACAACACCCAGGGCGCGATCAACGAGGTGCTGCTCAAGGCCCGGCTGGCCACCCGGGTGGGGCTGCTGACCGAGGTCACCTCGATCCGCGACTTCGACCGCGTGTTCCGGCCCGGCCCCGGCGTGCGGGCGCTCGACGCCGACGAGCGGGCGAAGGTGGAGGCCGCGTTCGAGGCGTACCTCGACACCATCCCCAGCGGCAAGCGGGCCAGCAGCAGCCTGAGCTACGCGGTCAAGGACGTGGTCGGCCGCAGCGGCTTCGGCATCGGCTCGGCCGGGCTGCCCGCGTACAACGTGCTGGTCGAGGGCCGGTCGCAGGCCCTGGAGAACGACGTCGTGCTGTCCATGAAGCAGGCGAACGTGGCCGCGCCGAGCCGGATCGTGGACGACGAGAAGATCCGCGGCTACTTCCACCACCACGGCCACCGGACCGCGGTCTCGCAGCGGGCGCTGCAGGCGCACGCCGACCCGTGGCTGGGCCACACCGAGGTCGACGGCGTCGGGTTCGTGGTCGCGGAGCTGTCCCCGTACGTCGCCGACCTGGACTGGTCGGACCTGACCGAGCCCGAGGACATGCTCCCCGTGCTGGAGTACCTGGGTCGGGCGACCGCCAAGGCGCACTGCGTGTCGGACTCCGACTCCGAGCAGACCCTGGTCGACTTCCAGGTGGAGGAGGCCATCTCGGCGGCCATCGGCGACCGCGAGGACGACTTCGTGGCCTGGGTCGTGGAGTTCGCGGGCCGCTACGCCGAGCAGACCCGGCGCGACCACGCCCTGTTCGTCGACGCCTTCCGCGGCGGCGAGATCAAGGGCGTGCGGTCCGTTTAGCGACCGTCCAACCCGAAAGGGGTTCGGTTCACCGATTCGTGGTACCTAGCGGAGCGGGCTTCGGTGCAGGCTCAGCCCCGCCGGTCACCACGGAGGAGGGGAGCCATGCCCGAACTGCTGCTGGGCCCGATCCTGCGCCACGTCGACTCGACGTCGGCCACGATCTGGGTGGAGACGGACGCGGCCTGCGAGGTCACCATCGCGGGCCGCACCGCCCACACCTTCGAGGTCACCGGCCACCACTACGCGCTCGTCGTGCTCACCGGGCTCGCGCCCGCCTCGGTCACCGAGTACGACGTGCGCCTCGACGGCAAGACCCACTGGCCGCAGCCGGGCTCCGACTTCCCGCCCAGCCGCATCCGGACGCTGCCCGACGGCGGTGACGATGACTTCCTGCTGCTGTTCGGCTCGTGCCGCAAGCCGGAGAGCGACGACCCCACCGAGCACCGCCTCTGGGGCACCGACGCGCTCGCCGCCTACGCCGTGCGGATGGCGTCGGAGGAGGAGGTCGACTGGCCGGACTCGCTGGTCCTGCTCGGTGACCAGGTCTACGCCGACGAGACCAGCAAGGCCACGCAGGCGTGGATCGCCGACCGCCGGGACCCGGACAAACCGCCCGGCACCGAGGTCGCCGACTTCACCGAGTACGTCCGGCTCTACCACGAGGCCTGGTCGACCGACCTGGTCCGCTGGCTGTTCGCCACGGTCCCGGTGTCCATGGTGTTCGACGACCACGACGTGCGCGACGACTGGAACACCTCCCAGACCTGGCGCGACACCATCGAGCAGACGTCGTGGTGGGCCGCGCGCGAGCGCGGCGCGCTGGTCTCGTACTGGATCTACCAGCACATCGGCAACCTGTCGCCGGACGAGCTGGCCGAGGACGAGACCTACCGCAAGGTCACCTCGGCCGACGGCGACGCGGCCGACGTGCTCGGCGCGTTCGCCGACGTGGCCACCCGCGAGTACAACGGCCGCAAGGGCGTGCGGTGGAGCTACCGGCGCGACTTCGGCAACGTCCGGCTGCTGGTCATCGACACCCGCTCCGGCCGCATCCTCAAGGACGGGCAGCGGTCGATGGTCGGCGACGGCGAGTTCGAGTGGATCGAGGCCAACGCGGCTAATGACGAAGTGGCTGGCCACTACGACCACCTGCTGATCGGCTCGTCGCTGCCGTGGCTGATGCCGCACGTGATCAGCCACGTGCAGTCGATGAACGAGGTCGCGTGCAGGCGGACCGACTGGCGCGGGCGGCTGGCGGAGAAGCTGCGGCAGGCCGCCGACCTGGAGCACTGGCCGTCGTTCCGGCAGTCGTCGGACCGGCTGACCCGGCTGGTGCGGCGCATCGCCGAGGGCTCGGCGGCCACGGTGTGCGTGCTGTCCGGGGACGTGCACCACGTGTACGCCGCCGAGGCCACCTTCGACCGGCCGGTCAACGCCCGCGTCTACCAGCTGACCTGCTCACCCGTGCACAACGCGGTCGAGCGGTACATGCGGCCGCTGTTCCGGCTGGGCTGGTGGCAGCCGCTGGCCCGGGTGCTGCGGTGGTGGATGTACCGGTCGCCGGAGATCGAGCCGCTGCCGGTGGACTGGCGGAAGGTGTCCGGCCCGTTCTTCGGCAACGCGGTGGCCACGCTGCGGGTGCGCGGACGCGCGTCGGACCTGGTCATCGAGTGCGCCGACGCCGGACCGGACGGTCCGCGGCTGCGACCGCTGCCGACCGTGCCCCTGACGGCGGCCCACCCGCGCTGACCCCACGGGGTGCCCGCCAGCGCCGAACTCCGCGACCGCTCCTAGACTCCCGAACGTGGAATACCAGCTCACCGCCGAGGTCGCCCCGCCAGCCGACACCCCGGAGCTCGACCCGTTGCAGCGCCACGGTGTCGCCGCCCTGCTCGACGAGCAACTGGACCTGCTCGCCGGGATCGAGGGCCCGGACGGGGTCGAGGTGGAACCGCTGGACCACCGGATCGCGGTGCACCCGGCGGGCGCGATCGTGACCTGGCTGCTGGACGCGCCCGCGCTGTCCTACGCCGAGGAGTCGGCCCGGCACGTGCTCACCGAGCTGCTCGCGCAGACCGAGCTGTTGGAGGGCTGGAACGTCGGCCGGTGCGAGGTCATCGCCTCCGACGACGACCTGGCCGCCGCGCTCGGCGAGACCGACCTGCTCGACGACGATGACGACGAGCAGGACCGCGAGCTGACCGACGAGGAGATCGCCGCGCTGCGCGACGAGCTGCGCGGCTCCGCCGACTCGCTGCGCGCCTTCGGCCTCGAGGCGTTCGGCCACCGCGCCGACGACCCGGACTCCCCGGTCTCCGAGGACGCCGCGCGGCTGGTCGCGGGCGCGGTCGTGCAGGCCATGGAGATCCTCACCGACGAGCTGTTCGCCGACGTGCAGGAGCTGGAGGACGCGGAGGGCTCGGCGGCCGAGGTGGAGGCGCTCAGCGTGCTCAACCAGCTGCCGATGCGCTACGCCGAGCACTACGGCGCGCTGTTCGCCAAGCAGTTCCTGGTGGTCACCGCGATCCTGGGCTACCGGCTGTCGCAGCCGGGCTGGACCCCGCCGCTGTGCACCGCCGAGGCGCTGGCGCTGCACGTGCTCAAGGCCGAGACCGGGGTGCAGCTCGACCTCGCGGGCCTGCTCGACGAGCTGCCGCTCAAGGAGATCTGGGCGGCCTTCGACGAGCACGTGCTGACCGACTCCGACCACGAGCGCATCTACGACCTGGACTCCGAGTCCGGCGAGGACGAGATCGACCTGCTGGGCACCCCGGGCCTGGACTTCGACGAGTGGTTCCTGCCGCGCGGCACCGACGTGCTGCACCCGTACCTGTCCTCGGAGCACTACATCGAGACCTACCTGGAGAATTCCGCCGAGTAGGTCCGGTGGGGAACACCGCTCGGGGGACACCGCCGGGCGGGTGGTTCCACCCTCCGGACGTCGTTGACCGGCCCCTCCGGGGGCTGGTCGACTTGTGCGGTGCGTCCCGCTCCGATCACCGGCGGTCGATGTCGCGGCTCGGTCCACCAGCCACCGACCACTCGACCTCCCGGGGACCGCCATGACCTCCGCCGCTGCCGACCTCCGCACCACGGCCGGTGGTGACGCCGCGCGCGTCACGCTGACCGTGCACCTCACCGCCGCGCCCGACCGCGTGCCCGCGCTCGCCGCCGGGCTGGTCGAGGCGATCACCGCGCTCGGTGACGACCTCGCCGTCACCCTCACCGAGCTGCCGGAGCCCGCGCCCCGGCCGACCGTGGTCCCGCTGCCGGTGCGCGCCCCCGCGCCGCTGGTGCTGCACGCCGACGCGCGCCGGGTGCTGTGGCGGGACCGGGAGGTCGAGCTGACCCGGCTGGAGTTCGACCTGCTGCTCTACCTGGCCACGCACCCCAACCGGGTGCACCGCAGACGGGCGCTGATGAGCCAGGTGTGGCGCACGGTCTACGTCAGCGAGCGCACGGTGGACGTGCACGTCCGCAGGCTGCGCGGCAAGATCGGGTCCAGCGCCGAGCTGATCCGCACGGTGCGCGGCGTCGGCTACCAGCTGGCCGACCCGGCGCTGGTCGCGGTCGAGCGGGGCAAGTAGTCAGCGGTCCTTGAACGCGCGCCGGTAGGCCGACGGCGAGGTGCGCAGCGCGCGGGTGAAGTGGTGGCGGAAGGTCACCGCGCTCTCGAACCCGACCGCGGCGGCGACCTCGTCGATGGACCGGTCGCCGGACTCCAGCAGCGGCAGGCTGGCCTGCACCCGCTGCTCGATGAGCCAGCGGATCGGGCTGGTCCCGCTGCCCTGCTTGAACCGGCGCAGGTACGTGCGGGTGGACAGGTGGGCGCGGCGGGCCAGCAGGTCGACGGTGATCGGCGCGGCGAGGTTGGCCAGCGCCCACGCCATGCTGGCGGTGACCGCGTCGTCCTCGGGGGCGGGCATCGGGGTCTCGATGAACTGGGCCTGCCCGCCGTCGCGGTGCGGCGGCACGACGAGGCGGCGGGCCACCGCGTTGGCGGTGGTGGCGCCGTGGTCGCGGCGGACCAGGTGCAGGCACAGGTCGATGCCCGCGGCCGAGCCCGCGCTGGTCAGCACGTCGCCGTCGTCGACGTAGAGGACACCCGCGTCCACCTCGACCTCGGGGTGGCGCGCGGCCAGCCGCGCGGCGTAGCGCCAGTGGGTGGCCGCGCGCCTGCCGTCGAGCAGCCCGGTGGCGGCGATGGCGAACGCGCCGGAGCAGATGGAGACCAGGCGGGCGCCGTTGGCGTGCGCGGCCCGCAGCGCCGCCACCACCGCCGGGTCGACGGGTGCCCGCACGTCGGAGACGCCGGGGACGATCACGGTGTGGGCCGCGGCGATGGCGTCGAGCGGCGCGTCGGCGGTGAGGGTGGCGCCGCCGACGACCCGGACGGGGCCGTGGGCGTGGATGGTGAGCCGGTACCACTCGACGTCGAGTTCGGGGCGGGGCAGGCCGAAGACCTCGGTCACGATGCCGAGTTCGAACGCGGACATGCCGTCGTAGGTGAGGACGCTGACTGTGCGGATGGCGAGATGTTAGCGCACCGCGTCGTTCACGCCACTGTCCCCGTGAGCGGCGCGACCGCAGGATTGCCGCATGAACACCGAAGCCGTAGCGCACTTCACCGCCCGCCTCACCTTCGAGACCGACCCCTCCGACGTGCGGGCCGCGCAGGTCGCGGGGACGCCGCTGGTGCTGGTCGACTCCCGCTCCGCCGAGTCGTGGGCGCAGGGCCACGTCGCGGGCGCGCTGCACCTGCCCACCCGGGAGATCGCCGCGCGGGCCCGCGACCTGGTGCCCGCCGACGCGGACGTGGTGACCTACTGCTGGGGCCCGGGCTGCAACGGGGGCACCCGGGCGGCGTTGGAGTTCGCGCGCCTGGGCTACCGGGTGCGGGAGATGATCGGCGGGTTCGAGTACTGGGCGCGCGAGGGGCTGCCGCTGGTCGGCGCGGAGCGCGCGGCCGACCCGCTGACCACCGTGGTCGGGGCGGGCTGCGCCTGCTGAGGCGGAATCCCGCCGGATTGGTCCATTGTGTACAACCGGGTTCGGCGCCGTGCTGCGCCTAATGGCCCAACGGGCGCCGAATCCGTTTCACCACCGGGGGGCAGGGGTACGTCCAGCGCAACCGGGTCACGGATCTTAGCCGTGGACTTCGCGGTGCGGAAGGAGAAACCCCGATGTCAACAGGCGCGATCATCGGCGTCATAGTCGCGGTGGTCATCGTGGTGGCCCTGGTCGCGCTCGTCGTCGTGGCGCAGTCGCGCAGTCGTCACCTGCGCGCGCGCTTCGGCGACGAGTACGACCGGGCGCTGCGCGAGCGGCCGAAGCGGGAGGTCGAGCGCGAGCTGGCCGCGCGGGAGAAGCGGCACGCGTCGCTGGACATCCGCCCGCTGGACCCCGCCGCGCGCGAGCGCTACACCAAGGCGTGGGCGGGCGTGCAGGAGCGGTTCGTCGACCGGCCCGCCGAGGCGGTCGCCGAGGCCGACCGGCTGGTGACCGAGCTGATGGCCGAGCGCGGCTACCCGGTCGACGGCGACCACGAGCAGCGCTTCGCCGACCTGTCGGTGCGCCACTCGTCCACTGTGGAGCACTACCGGCAGGCGCACGGCGTGTCCACCCGCTTGGCGGGCAAGGACGGCTCAGTGTCCACTGAGGACCTGCGCGAGGCGATCGTGCGGTACCGCTCGCTGTTCCAGGACCTGCTCGGCGACGGCGTGGACGTGCGCGGCGCCGACGTGCGCGACGCCGAGGCCCGGGCCGACCGCGAGCGCGCGCTGAACAACGGGCACGCCACCCGCACCACGGACAACGTCGAACACCGCTGACCCGCTCCCCCGGCACCCCCACACGGAAAGGGACTTCCCTTGCCACAGCACGAGAGCGACCGCCAGTTGCAGACCGAGGACCTGCTGGCCGACGACCGCCGGACCGACACCGACGCCGCCGACACCGGTCACTCCCCCGTCGAACCGGACGGTACGACAGCCCACTCGGACGGCGCGTACACCACTGACGCGTCCGCCACGCAGGCGCACGGCACCCGCGCCGCGGACGACTACGGCACCGACGCGACGGACCCGTCCGCCGGCGCGGCGGACTGGCACACCGAGCCGGGTCTGCACGGCACCACCGAGCCGCCGTACCAGGACGCGGCACCGACCGAGGCGATCCCGGAGCAGCAGGAGGTGCGCGAGTCCGGCGTTCCGGTCGCCACCGAGGGCGAGGAGCCCGGCGCCCCGCTGTTCGGCGACGACGAGGTGGGCCGCTTCCGCGAGCAGTGGCAGTCGATCCAGACCACGTTCGTCGACGACCCGCAGGACGCGGTGCGCAACGCCGACCACTTGGTGGCCGAGGTGATGCAGGCCCTGGCCGCCACCTTCACCGAGCACAAGCGGGGCCTGGAAGAGGCCTGGCAGTCCGGTTCGGACGCCCAGACCGAGGAACTGCGGCAGGCCCTGCGCCGGTACCGCTCGTTCTTCAACCAGCTCCTGCACACCTGAGTTGAGGAACCCCTGAGCCCCGCACCGCCCGGTGCGGGGCTCAGGCATGCTGGTGGGGTGTGGGAATCCGGGTACGCGTTGTTCGACACCGCCATCGGCCGCTGCGGGGTGGCCTGGGGTCCTCGGGGGATCGTGGCGGTGCAGCTGCCGGAGCGGAACCCGGCGGCCACGGTCGCCCGGCTCCGCCGGTTCGGCGAGGAGGCCGAACCGCCGGAGGAGGTGCGGTCGGCGATCACGCGGATGGTCGCGCACCTGGGCGGGGCGGTCGACGACCTGGTCGACATCGCGGTGGATCCCAGTGAGGTTCCCGAGTTCGACCGGCGCGTGCACGAGGTGGCCCGCGCCATCCCGCCGGGCGAGACCCTGACCTACGGCGAGGTCGCGAACCGCCTGGGGCTGCCGGGTTCGGCGCAGGCGGTCGGCCAGGCGCTGGGGCGCAACCCGTACCCGATCATCATCCCGTGCCACCGGATCCTGGGCGCCAACGGCAAGGTGGGCGGCTTCTCGGCGGGTGAGGGGGCCGTGACGAAGCTGCGCATCCTCGGGATCGAGGGCGCGGCACCGAACGGCCAGCCTTCGCTCTTCGACTAGACCAGCGCGATCGCGGCGACGACGAGCCCGTTGTCGGTGGTCCAGCGACCGGTGAAGCCGGTGAGTTCGACGCCGTTGACCGTGGGGCCCGGGACCAGCAGCTCGGCGGTGAAGGTGTGGTCGGGGGCCAAGCGGAGGCGGGCGTCGGAGAAGCCGAGCCACTTGCGGGCCAGCGGGAACCAGGACTTGTAGACGCTCTCCTTGGCGGCGAAGAGGAGCTTGTCCCAGTGCACCTCGGGGTGCGCGGCGGCGAGTTCGGCGAGGTGGACCCGCTCGTCGGGGAGGCTGACGGCGTCGAGGACACCGTCGGGGAGTTCGACGTGCGGCTCGGCGTCGATGCCCACCGTGGTGATCTCGGTGGCCTCGGCCAGGACGGCGGCCCGGTAGCCCGCGCAGTGGGTCATGCTGCCGACGACGCCGTCGGGCCACTGGGGAGCGCCCCGCTCACCGGGGATGATCGCGGCGGGTGGGCGGCCCAGCTTGGCGAGGGCTTGGCGGGCGCAGTACCGGACGGTGGTGAACTCACGCCTGCGCTTGTCGACGGCCCTGGCGATGACGGGCTCTTCGTCGGGGAGCAGGACGGCCTCGGGTGGGTCGTCGTACGCTTCGACCGCCACCACGGCGGACGGCAGGATCCGCTCGATCACGCTGCACCCCCATCAGCACACCAGGACCCCCGCGACCTTATCGGCCCCACTACGGCCATTGCATCCACCGTGGGCTGGATCATGCCGGGGGCTGCCTGAAGGCGGATCAGACGAAACCCAACTCATCCCCGCATACGCGGGGACCACCCAGGCGCGGACCTGGCCCGCAAGTCGGTGTGAGGACCACCCCCGCCTGCGCGGGGACCACCGGGCAAGGTCAGCCGCCTCTTCGGAGTAGGCGGGACCATCCCCGCGTGCGCGGGGACCACGGCGCCCCGGGAGCGGGGTCGATCATCGCGTCGGGACCATCCCCGCTTGCGCGGGGACCACCTGGGGCAGATCGACCAGACGGAGTTCGCGCCGGGGCCATCCCCGCGTGCGCGGGGACCATCTCCTCCCGCATCGTCTTGTCGAACTCTGCTACGGACCATCCCCGCGTGCGCGGGGACCACCGGAAGTCGGTCCTGCGGAGCAGGTCACGCCAGGGACCATCCCCGCGTGCGCGGGGAGCACCCTTTCCGACCTGCGGGTTCTGCGGCCGTAACGGCGTTTCCACATCACTTCGGCATCCACCCCGGTCGGTGGGGCCGGTTGCCCGGCCCCACCACCGCCACTACCTCGCCGTGCGGGCCACGACGTAGTTCATCGGGAAGTCGAGCCTGCTGCCGTCCGGCAGGGTGTCCGTGCTCTGCAAGGTCACCGCACCCGCGTCGACGATGTCCAGGTCGGCTCCGCGCAGGACCACTTCCAGCTTGCCCTCTTCCCACGCCGCCGGGGTGAGGTTGTGCTTGAAGACCAGGCGCATCTTGGGGACCGAGGTGTCGGACTGGCCCATGGCCTCCTTGATCACGCCACCGGCCGCGGGGGCCAGTTCGACCGCGAACAGGTGGCCCGTCGCGCCCAGCAGCGCCGCCAGGGACGCCGCCGCGTCGGCTCGGCGCTCGTCCGGCATCTGGTGCAGGACGCCACGCATGTAGATGTTGCTGTCGCCGATCTCGGCGTGCAGCGCGCGGGCCGCCTCGACGTCCGCGAGGTCGAAGACGCGGAACTCCACGCCCGCGTTGCCGTAGAGCGAGCGGGCGTGCTCGATGGCGGCGGGGGCGAAGTCCAGGCCGATGACCCGGGGGTACGGCTCGGCCAGCGCTGCGGACTGGGTGCCGTTGCCGCAGCCGACGTCGAGCAGCGGCAGGTCGATGGCGAAGTGCTGCTCGAAGAGCGGCAGGTGGGCGGTGGCGGTGACACCGGGCGCGCTGTCCCACACCGCCAGCCCGCGTTCGTGCGGCAGGTCGGACCAGAAGCCCTGCCAGTTGGTGTTCACCGGTTGCGTCATCTCTCCTCCACCCAATAGCCCTGATCGGGTGTTGGTTTACGGCGCAATCGCTACAGAAACAAGACCTGACACCCCTATTTGGGCTAATCAGGTGAAGTTAGATAACAAAACCATCCCCACAGTTGAGTGATGCGGCTAACGGTTTGTGACCAGTTGTCCCGTGTGGTCGAACGAGGTGTCCGTTAAGGACCAACGGCAGCGGGCCCCGCCAGGAAGTCCTGGCGGGGCCCGCTGCTCCGATCAGTCTGATCGGGACCGCTCACTCGCTACTCGGTACCACTCCCCCGCCGCCTGCGGACGATGAACAGCGCCGCGCAGCCGATCGCCACGAGCAGCACACCGCCGAGGAACAGCCAGCGGACGTTGGCACCGGTGGAAGCCAGCGTGCCGTCGTCGGTCGACGTGCTCGGCGAGGTGGTCGTGGTGCTCGCGGGCACCGCGATCGCCGCGACCGCGTTGTCGTTGGCCGCGTTGTCGTCCGGCGTGCCGTCGGCCAGCGTCACCGCTGCGGTCGCCGTGGTGTCGGTGATCGTCGTCAGCGCGGTGGTGTTCACCAGCACCGGCCCGGTCGTCTGGCCCGGCAGGATCGTCGCGTCCGTCACGCAGGTCACCTGCTGACCGCTGATCGTGCAGGTCCACGGCACCGCCGCGGTGGCCTCGAAGGCGTCGGCCCCGAAGCCGCCCTCCTGCGCGGCCTGGGCGGCGATGGCGTCACCGCCCGCCGACACGATCCGCAGACCGGCCGGGATGGTGATCACGACCCGCGCACCCCGGACAGGCACGGTCCCCGCGTTGGTGATCGTCGAGTTGAACACCACGGTGTCGCCGATGGCCGCGGTCGGGGAGGCGGTGGTGACCGCCGCCGCGAGGTCGACCAGCTTGTTGACCAGGCCGGCGTCGACGTTGGTCAGCTGCGGGATCAGGTTGTCGACCACCGCGATGCCCAGCGTCGCCGTCCGCCCGGTGACCCAGTCGATGTCGGAGTCGAGGTCACCGTTGGTGCCCGCGTGCGGCCTGGTCAGCACCTTGCCGGTCGGCAGCTCGATGCCGACCTTGTAGTCGCCGACGGCCAGGTTGCGGAACCAGTACTTGCCGTCGCTGCCGGTCGTGGTCGACTTGACCACCGTGGTGCCGTCGGCCTGGTAGAGCGTCACCGCGATGTTGGCCGCGGCGGGCTCACCGGCGTCCTGCACACCGTTGGCGTTGCTGTCGTTCCAGACGTAGTCACCGATCAGACCCAGCTGCTCGCCGAAGTTCTGCGAGGCGCCGGTCTCCGTGGTGACGCTGATCTGGATGGCGTCCGGTGTGGTGGACCCGACCCCGGCGGGCTGGGTCTCCTTGATCGTGTAGGAGCCCGCGGGCACGTAGCCGAAGCTGTACATGCCGGTCACCGCCGCGGTCACCGCGGTGTCCACGAGGTTGCCGTCGAGGTCGAACAGCTCGACCGTGACGCCCTCGTAGCGGACCGTCTCGTCGACGTCGATCTGGCCGTTGCCGTTGTCGTCGCGCCAGACCGTGCCGGTGACCGTCTGCGCCAGTTCACCGAAGGTGTAGCCGGTGCCGTCCTGACCGCCTTCGAGCAAGATCCCGGTGATCGTGTTCGGCGGTTGGAGCGTGCCCGCCGGGTTGCCGAGGCCGATCTGGCCGTTGCCGAAGTTGGCGGGCTGGACCTCGGTGATGGCGTAGGCGTTGCCGACCAGGTTCTCGAAGACGTACGCGCCGTTCGGTCCGGTCACCACGCTGCCCGCGGGTTCCGGGGCGGCGGCCGCCCGGCCCAGGCCGAGCCTGGTCAGGTTGATCGTGACGCCCGGGATACCGGCCTCACCCGGGTCCTGGACGTTGTTGTTGTTCTTGTCGCGGAACACGACACCGGCGAGCGAGCCGAGGGTCTCGGTGAACTTGTAGTCCACCGCCTTGTCCCCGGCACCGAGGATGATGGTGTTGAACTCGTCGTTGGTCGGCACCGGCGTGTTGGTGATGATCGTGCCCGGGATGTCGGGGCCGTCGCCGTACTCGGTCGGCTGGGTCTCGACGATCTTGTAGGTGCCCGGGCGGAGGTCGGTGAACGCGAACACACCGTCCTCGTCGGTGTAGCCCGTGTCGTTGACCGCCTGGTTGCGGTCATCGGTACCCGACAGCGTGATCAGCACGCTCTGGATGCCCTTGGGCCCGGTGGTGTTGTCGTCCACCACGGAACCGCTGATCGCCGCGCCCGGGATCTCGCCGAACCGGTAGCCGGTCGCGATCTGGCCCGGGGTCAGCGCGATACCGTTGATCTTGTCACCGTTGGGCACCGGGGTGCCGCCCGCGGTACCGGCGGTGTCGTCGCCGTCGAGCCAGGGAGCGGGCTGGTCCAGCTCCTCAAGCGCGTACTCGCCGCTGATCAGGTCGACGAACTTGGCGACACCGTCGGAGTTCGTGGTGACGGTGATGTCGACCGGGGCGCTGTTGGCGTCGGTACCCGTGAGCTTGACGTCGACACCGGCAACGCCGTCCTCACCCGAGTCCTTGATGCCGTTGTCGTTCAGGTCCTCGTAGACCACCGACGAGATCGACGCGCGCTCCTCGGCGAACTCGTATTCCGAGCGGGTCTGCCCGGAGGCCACCACGATGCCGGTGATGACGTCGTTGCCGACCGATCCGGTGCCGGTGCCGGTCGGCCCGGAGTCCTCACCGTCGCCGTAGCCGATGGGCTGGGTCTCGGTGATGGTGTAGGTGCCCGGCGCCAGGTTCTCGAAGATGAACGTGCCGTCCGACGCGGTGGTCGTGCTGTCGGTCGCCGCGCCGGACAGGGCGATCGACACGCCCGAGATGCCGTTGTTGGGCCCGGCGCCGTCGTGCACGACCCGGCCCGTGATGGAGCCGCCGGTGAACTCGCCGAAGGTGTAGCCGGTGGCGTCCTGGCCGTTGTTCAGCGTGATGCCGAGGATGGCGTCACCGCCCACCGCGATGCCGTTGGCGGTACCCGCGGTGTTGATGCCGCTGCTGTAGCCCGGCACCTGGGTCTCGGTCAGCGTGTACAGACCGCCGAGCAGGCCCTGGAACTCGAAGGCGCCGGTCAGCGACGCCGAGGTCACCGAGGTGTTCACCGGGCCGCCCGGCGTGTTGCCCGTCAGGGTGACCGTCGTCGAGAGGCCCTCTTCGCCCGAGTCCTTGGTGCCGTTGTTGTTGCGGTCGTGGAAGACCACACCGACCAGCGAACCGCGGTCCTCGGCGAAGTCGTACTCGGAACCGGCCTGGCCGGAAGCCAGGGTGATCCCGCTGATGACGTCGTTCACCGAGGTGTTGCCCGCCGGGCTACCGGCGGACTCGGGGCCGTCGGCGTAGCCCGCGGGCTGCAGCTCGGCCACCGAGTAGGTGCCCGGCGCCAGGTTGGTGAAGGAGTACGAGCCGTCGGACAGCGTGTTGGTCTGGGTCGTGCCACCACCCGGCAGGGCCAGCGTCAGCTGCACGCCCTGGATGCCGTTGTTCGGCGGGTTGCCGTCGTGGTGCACCCGACCGGAGATCGACACCGGGGTGAACTCGCCGAACAGGTACCCGGTGCCCGCCACGCGCGCGCCGAGACCGATGTTGATGATCGAGTCCGGGTCCTGGAGCGTGCCGGTGGCGTCGCCCACGGTGTCCTTGCCGTCGGTCAGGCCCGGCGGGGTGGTCTCCGTGATGGTGTAGGTGCCCTGCCGCAGCGCCGGGAAGCTGTAGGCGCCGCCCGCGTTGGTGCTCGTGGGCAACGTGATGGGGTGGCTCTCGCTGTCCGTACCGGTCAGCTGGACCACGGCGTTGGCGATGCCCGCCTCACCGATGTCCTTGACGCCGTTGTTGTTCGCGTCGGTGTAGACGTAACCGGCGAGGCTGGCCGCGGGCTGCTCGGCGAAGTAGTTGAGCGTGCTCGACTGGCCCGACGAGATGACGATCGTGAACGAGTCGTTGCCGCCCGCCGAGGAGTTGGCGCCCGGGGTGTCGATGCCGTCGTCGAAGGCGGCCGGAGTGGTCTCGGTCAGCGTGTAGGTGCCGCCCTGCATGTTCGGGAACTCGAACTCACCGAGGGAGTTCGTGGTGCCGCCGATGCTGACCGGCCCGCCGCTGATCGGGGTGCCGCTCAGGTTGACGGTCACGCCCGCGATGGTGGTCTCCGAGTTGGCCGGCTCGTAGATGCCGTTGTTGTTGCGGTCGGCGAAGACCTTTCCGGAGATCGTGCCGACGGTCGGCACCGAGACGGTGGAGCTGTCGGTGACCGTGCCGCCGAGCGGGTCGGTCGCCGTCACCGATGCGGTGTTGCTGTCACCGGTGATCGGCGCCGTGGCGGTGCAGGTGTACGAGGTGTTCGCCCCGACGCCGAGGTTGCCGATGGTGGCGTTGTTGCACGCGGGCACCGTCGTGTCGGTCACCTGGACGCCGGTCAGCGCCGCGTTGCCGTCGTTGTGCACGGCGATGGTGAAGGTGATCGTCTCGCCGAGGGCGTAGTTGGCCTTGTCCGTCGTCTTGGCGATATCGATCGACGGGTTGATCACCACCACGTCGAGCTTGCCCTGACCGACGACCTCGTCGCCGTTGGTGGTCAGGCCCGATGCCGTGATCGTGTTCGTGTAGCTGGTCGTCTTCGTCGTGTCCGTGCACGAATAAGTCCACGGTGCCACCGTTGTGACGTTGGTCGGCGTGGTCTTGTTGCACGCCGGGCCGTTCGGGTCGTTGATCGTCACGTTCTCCACGGTGTCGCCGATCGCCTTCACCACGATGTCGTAGGTGATGGCGGCGTTCGCGCGGAACGGACCGGGGTTGCCCGGGTTCAACTTCTTCGTCACGAACAGCGAGGTCACCGGGACGGAGACCGCGAGCCCCTGGAACAGGAAGGCGTCGTTGGTGGTGGCGGCGGCGAACGTGGCGGTGGTGTCACCGGGCGCTATCTCGCTCGTGGTGAGCGTCTTGCTGTCGACGCTCATGTTGTTGTCCACGTCCGGGTCCACCGCGTCCGGCGCGTTGGACACGAAGAAGTTGTCCAGTGTGCCCAGGGCGAGCGGGTCGTCGAACGCGCTGCCGTTGACCTTGAACGTGTCGCCGTTGATGTTGAAGTCGCCCTCGTAGGCGGTCACCCCGACGCGCGTGTCGCCGCCGGAGGCGCGGAAGCCGTTGGCGGTGATGGTGGTGGGCGAGTCGCTCGCGGTCTGGTGCGCGTGGCCGTCGAAGACCGTGACGTGCTTCTTCTGCTCCGCGTAGGTGGCGGTCGGCTCGTCGTAGGCGTACACGACGGTCAGCGACCAGCCCGCGAAGCAGCCGAAGCCCTCCGGGGTCCAGATGTTGCCGACGCCGGTGTTCACCGTGCCGGTGGTGACGTTCTGGGCCACCTGGTTGGTGACGTCCACGTGCGCGCTGTAGAAGCCCACCTGGGTGTCGCCGAGGTCGCTGTCCGAGTCGGCGTTGATCACCTGCGGGAAGTAGGTGGTGGTCGAGCCGCCGACGGTGAACCACACCTGCTGGCTCGTCGGGTCGCCTGCGGGCGCGTTCGCGTTGCCCGCGTCGGCGAGGTACTGGCTGGTGCTGCACCCGGGGGCGGTGGCCATGGTGCCGTCGAGCAGGCGGACCCGGCCGTTGTTGCCCGCCCAGCTCAGCCCCGCGTAGGCGACCTTGGCGCCCGGCGGGAAGGTGAAGCTGGACTTCGAGGAGTTGATCGTGCCGGGCTCGCCGTCGACGTCGGCCCACCGCATGTAGTACGAGTCGTTGTTCGCCGTGGCGGCGGTCGTGGCGCGGGATCGCGCCGTCGGACACGTCGTGCGCGGCTCACCGAAGGGATCGATGGGGTCGGTGACGTCCGGGCACCGCATGTTGCCGTTGCCCGCCTGGACGAAGTCCCCGTAGATCTCCTCGTCGTACTGCGCGATGAACGGGCGCGCGGTACTGGCTTCCGCGGGAGTGGTACTCACCACGACCACCCCGGCGGCCGCCGCCAAGGCTGCCAACGTGGCGGCCAGCGCACGGCGTGCCGCTCTCGATTTGGACATGACCACTCCCCACAACATGCAGTTTCCGACGAATCGGAATCTGCCGTGGGTCATGCCACAGCGCCCGCCGGCGCTGCGATGTTCACCGTTATGGGTAAAGGTGGGTAACGATGCGGAACCGGGTGTTTGAAGGCGATCTTTCAGCGGGTCTCGCGCAACTCCACGGGCACCGCCGCCCGATCGGCGGCGTTCTTGGGCTGTTCCCGCACGAGGACGCCGTGCAGGATCATCCGCTGCCTATTCGAGAACTTCGGGTGGCAGGTGGTGAGGGTGATCAGTTTCCGCCGCTGGTCCACCGGGATTCGGGCGGCCGGGTTTCCCGGGATCGCCGCGACGACCTCGCTGTGGTCGGGGGTGACGATCTGGCGGCCGACCGCGGCGGCGTAGTCACCGGTCAGCGGCTCGACCTTCGCCGAGCCCGGGGTGCCCGCGCAGAGCGGGTCGGCGCCGCGGTTCGCCCAGTTCGCGGCCTCGTCGGTGGTCGGCAGCATGCGGTAGACGAACCAGCCGGTCTTGGTCTCGACGACGATGGCGTCGCAGGCCTGGAGCAGGTCGAGGTCGTTGAACGGCGCGCCCTTGCCGACCCGGTGCCCGGCCACGGCGAAGTTGCCCGGCTCCCCCGGCAGCGCGGACTTCTTGTAGTGCCCGGGGCCGATTTCCAGATCGGCCGTGGAGGTGCCCTCGACGACGGTGAAGTGGTAGTCCTCGCCGAGCGCGGGGATGTAGAGCTTGGCCATCCCCTGGCCGTCGGCGAATTCGATCTTCTGCTGCCGCTCGGGATCGCCCTGGTTCCATTGGTCGTCGAGCGCGACGGTCACGTCGTCCTGTTTGCCCGCGGAGATCAGGTCGGTGATCCACACTTCGTAGACGACGAATAGCAGGACGACGAGACCGGCGGAGACGAGCAGTTCACCCGCGCCGAGAACGATCTTCGCACCGGTGCCGAGTTTCTTCCGGGGCGGTTTGGCGGGCGATTCCGCGATTTCGTCGTCGAACGGGTCGCGGGGTTCGTCGCGCTCGTCCACGGGGTCGACCACGGGCGGGGCGACCGGCTTGATGATCTCGGTCGGGGGTTCGGGGGCGCGCCGCGGCGGGGCGGGGCGCGGGGCGTCGAGGCTGCCGTTCAGGGACCCGTTGAGGCTGCCGTGGAGTGAGCCGCGGTTCGGCCGGATCCGCTCGGTGGGCCCGTCGACGGGGCGGCGGACCGGGCGGATGAACTCCGTCTTGGCGTCCGCGGGGTTGCGCGCGGGGCGGGGTGGGGCGGCGCGGTCGGGCAGGCGGGTGGGGGTGCCGGGCGGCGGGGGCAGGCGGCGGTCGCGGGGCTGCTCACGGCGTCGGTCTTGGTCGCGTGGCCGGTCCTGGTCGCGCATCTGTCCACCCCCTCGTGCGGTCTGGTGACGCTCTGATGTCAAGAGGTTAGGCGAGAGCGGCGTTCGAGGGGTGTGAATCGGGTCCAGGCCACAGTTGGTGACACGGAGCGTGGCCGCCGGGGTCACCTCATGTCCGGGTCAGGCGAGGAAGCCGCGGAGCAGGGAGGCGGTGCCCGCCAGGTGTTCGGCCATGGCGGTGCGGGCGGCGGGCGGGTCGCCGTCCAGGATGGCGTTGACGATGTCCCGGTGCTGGGCGTCCGAGTGCTCGATGTTGGCCGGGATGCGGGGGATGGCGGCGAGCAGGGCGTTGAGCCTGCTGCGGACGTCGGCGACCGCCCCCGTCAGCGAAGGGGCGCCGGTGGCCTCGGCGATGGCCAGGTGCAGCCGCGAGTCCGTGCGGCGGTAGTCGGTGGGCGGGGCGGAGGCGCAGTCCTGCAGGCACGCCCTGAGGTGGCGGCGGACCTGGGGGCCCAGCGCCCGGGCCGCGGCGGTCTCCGCGGCCCCGGTCTCCAGCACGAAGCGCAAGGTCAGGGTGTCTTCGACGGCCTCGGGCGACGGCGGTGGCCCGGCGACCGCGCGGTGGGTCGGCACGGGGCGGACGAACGTGCCGCCGTAGCGGCCCCGGCGGGATTCGACGTGGCCGGACTCCTGCAGCGCCCGCAGCGCCTCCCGCAGGGTGACCCGGCTGATGCCCAGGCGGGCGGACAGCTCGCGCTCCGGTGGCAGGCGACCGCCCGGCGGGATGGCGCCGAGGCGGATGGCCTGCAACATCCGCTCCATCGTCTCCTCGAACGCGTTGCCCGTGCGGACCGGGCGGAACAGCGCGTCGGCGAGGACCGGCGGGACTTGCTCGGGGTGCACTGCTACAGCGGTGTCACGTAGGCACCGGAGATGCCGCCGTCGACCAGGAACGACGACGCGGTGATGAACGACGAGTCGTCACTGGCCAGGAAGGCGACCGCGCCCGCGATCTCCTCGGGCTCGGCGAAGCGCCCCAGCGGGATGTGCACGAGCCGCCGGGCGGCGCGCTCGGGGTCCTTGGCGAACAGCTCCTGGAGCAGGGGCGTGTTCACCGGCCCCGGGCACAGCGCGTTGACCCGGATGCCCTCGCGGGCGAACTGGACGCCCAGCTCGCGGCTCATCGCCAGCACCCCGCCCTTGGACGCGGTGTAGGAGATCTGCGACGTCGCCGCGCCCATGACCGCGACGAACGACGCCGTGTTGATGACCGACCCGCGCCCCCGCGCGCGCATGTGCCCGATCGCGTACTTGCTGCACAGGTACACCGACGTGAGGTTGACCTTCTGCACCCGCTCCCACGCCTCGATGCCCGTCTCCAGGATCGAGTCGTCCTCCGGCGGTGAGATGCCCGCGTTGTTGAACGCCACGTCGACCGACCCGTAGGTGTCGACGGTGGTCTGGAACAGCGCCTCGACCTCGGCCTCGCTGGTCACGTCGACCCGCACGAACAGCCCGTCGACCTCGTCGGCCGCCGCCGGGCCGCCGACGGTGTCCACGTCGGCCACGACCACCCGGGCGCCCTCCGCGGCCAGCCTGCGGACCGAGGCCAGCCCGATGCCGCCTGCCCCGCCGGTGATCACCGCGACCCGCCCGTCCAAGCGGCCCTGACCCATGCTCACTCCCGAGTATCGATGAAGACGTTCTTGGTCTCGGTGAAGCCCGCGACCGCGTCCGGCCCGAGTTCGCGGCCGAGGCCGGACTGCTTGAACCCGCCGAACGGCGTCCAGTAGCGGACCGACGAGTGCGAGTTGACCGAGAGGTTGCCCGCCTCCACCCCGCGCGCCACGCGCAGGGCACGGCCGACGTCGCGGGTCCAGATGGAGCCGGACAGACCGTACTCGGTGTCGTTGGCCAGGCGCACGGCGTCGGCCTCGTCGTCGAACGGCAGCACCGCCACGACCGGCCCGAACACCTCGTCGGTCACCGCGCGGTGGTCGGGGGTGATGGGGGCGAGCACGGTCGGCGGGAACCAGAAGCCCGGCCCGCTCGGCGCCGCGCCCCGGAACGCGACCGGGGCGTCCGCGACGTAGCCCGCCACCCGGTCGCGGTGCGCGGCGGAGATCAGCGGACCCATCCCGGTGTCCTCGGCACCGGGGTCACCGACGACCACCCCGGCCACGGCCCGCTCGAACAGGCCCATGAACTCGTCGTACGCGGAGCGCTCGACCAGGATCCGGGACCGCGCGCAGCAGTCCTGGCCCGCGTTGTCGAACACCGCGTAGGGCGCCTGGGCGGCGGCCTTGGCCAGGTCAGCGTCGGCGAAGACGAGGTTGGCGTTGTTGCCGCCCAGCTCCAGGGTCACCCGCTTCACCTGGTCCGCGCAGCCCGCCATGATCCGCTTGCCGACCTCGGTGGACCCGGTGAACACGACCTTGCGGACCAGCGGGTGGGTGACGAACCGCTCCCCCACCACCGGGCCGGTGCCGGGCAGCACCTGGAAGACGTCCTCCGGGATCCCCGCCTCGCGGGCCAGCTCGACCAGCCGCAGCGCGGTGAGCGGGGTCAGCTCGGAGGGTTTGAGCACCACGGTGTTGCCGGTGGCCAGCGCGGGCGCCAGGCCCCAGCCCGCGATGGGCAGCGGGAAGTTCCACGGCACGATCACCCCGACCACGCCCAGCGGCTCGGCGAAGGTGACGTTCACCCCGCCCGGCACCGGGATCTGCCTGCCGAAGAGCCGCTCGGGCGCGGCGGAGTAGTAGTGCAGCACGTCGCGCACGTTGCCCGCCTCCCAGCGGGCGTTGCCGATGGTGTGCCCGGCGTTGGCGACCTCCAGCCGGGCCAGGTTCTCCAGGTCGGCGTCGACGGCGTCGGCGAAGCGGCGCAGCAGCCGGGCGCGGTCGGCGGGGGCCACCGCGCGCCAGTCCGGTCCGGCGGCGTGCGCGCGGGCGATGGCCGCGTCGGTCTCCTCGACGCCGACCAGGTCGATCTCCACGACCGTCTGGCCGGTGGCCGGGTTGAGCACCGCGTGCGCGGTCACCTGGTCTCCCTCCGGTCGCGGGCCGCGCGCACCAGGGCGGCGAAGACCCGCACGTCGTCGGTGTTCTGCTCGGGGTGCGACTGGAGGCCGACGCAGAACCCCGGGCCCGCCAGCTCCACCGCCTCGACCGTGCCGTCCTCCGCGGTGCCGACCACCCGCAGGCCGTCGGCGACCCGGTCCAGCGACTGGTGGTGGTGGCACAGCGTGGACACGGACTCGCCGAGCACACCCGCCAGCACCGAGCCGGGCACCAGGCTCAGCGCGGTCTTGCCGAAGGTGGCGACCTGCGGCTGGTGGTCGGTGGTGCCGATGACCTCGGGGGTGTGCTGGTGCAGGGTGCCGCCGAGGGCGACGTTGAGCACCTGCATGCCGCGGCACACCGCGAGCACCGGCAGGTCGAGCGCGAGCGCGGCGTCGAGCAGGGCGAACTCGGCGGCGTCGCGCTGCGGCTGCGGGGTGCCGGTGGTCGGGTGCGGGCGCTGGCCGTAGCGGCGCGGCTCGATGTCGGCGCCGCCGGAGAGCACCAGCCCGTCGAGCCAGCCGACGGTGGCCGCGCGCCAGTCGCCGATCGGCGGCAGCAGCACCGGGTTGCCGCCCGCCGCGCGGACCGCGTCGAGGTACTCGCGGTGCAGCACGGCGGCCTCGGTCTCCCAGATGCCGAACGTGGCGGGCTCCAGGTAGGTGGTGAGCCCGATGACCGGTGGTCGGTCAGAGACGTTCGAAGCCACGCAGGCGCTCCCAGTCGGTGACGGCCGCGTCGAAGGCCACCTGCTCGACCCGCGCGGCGTTGCGGTAGTGGTCGACCACGTCGGCGCCGAACGCCGCCCGGGCCACCGCGCTCGACGCCAGCCGCTCGGCGGCGTCGCGCAGCGTGCCCGGGACGCGCGGGTACCCGCCCGCGTAGGCGTTCCCGGTGCACGGCTCGTCGAGCGGCAGTTCGTGTTGTACGCCGTACAAGCCGGCGGCGATCATCGCGGCGACCGCGAGGTAGGGGTTCACGTCGCCGCCGGGCACCCGGTTCTCCAGCCGCAGCGACGGGCCGTGGCCGACCACGCGCACCGCGCAGGTGCGGTTGTCCAGGCCCCAGGCCAGCGCGGTCGGGGCGAAGGAACCGTCCGCGAAGCGCTTGTAGGAGTTGATGTTCGGGGCGAGGAAGTAGGTCAGCTCGGGCAGGCAGGCGAGTTGGCCCGCGACGAAGTGCCGCATCAGCGGGGAGAAGCCGTGCTCGCCGTCACCCGCGAACACCGGGGTGCCGTCGGCGTCGCGCAGGCTCAGGTGGATGTGGCAGGAGTTGCCCTCGCGCTGGTCGTACTTGGCCATGAAGGTGAGGCTGGTGCCGTGCGCGGCCGCGATCTCCTTGGCGCCGGTCTTGTAGACGGCGTGGTTGTCGCAGGTGGCGAGCGCGTCGGTGTAGCGGAAGGCGATCTCGTGCTGGCCGGGGTTGCACTCGCCCTTGGCCGACTCCACGTACATGCCCGCGCCCGCCATGCCGTTGCGGATCGCCCGCAGCACGGGTTCGACCCGGCCGGTGCCGAGCAGCGAATAGTCCACGTTGTACTGGTTCGCCGGGGTCAAGCCGCGGTAGCCGGAGTTCCACGCCTGCTCGTAGGTGTCGGTGAAGAGCAGGAACTCCAGTTCCGTACCGACGAACGCGGTCAGCCCGAGTTCGGCGAGCCGGTCGAGCTGGCGGCGCAGGACCTGCCGGGGCGAGACCGCGACCGGGCCGCCGGAGACCTGCTCGACGTCGGCCAGCACCAGGGCCGTGCCCTCGTGCCAGGGCAGCGGGCAGAGCGTGGCGAGGTCGGGGCGGAGCACGAAGTCGCCGTAGCCGGTGTCCCAGGACGAGGCGCGGTACCCGTCGACGGTGTTCATCTCGACGTCGACGGCCAGCAGGTAGTCGCACGTCTCGGTGCCCGACTCGACGACCTCGTCGAGGAAGTACCTGGCGGAGAGCCGCTTGCCCTGCAACCGGCCCTGCATGTCGACCATGGCGACCAGCACGGTGTCGACCGCGCCGTCGGCGACCAGGTCGCGCAGTCGGGGGAGCGGCAGCGCCACGCGCTCGCGCATAGGCCGACCTCCTCCGCAAAGGTTCAGCACGTACCCCATTGGAGAGGGTGCCCACAGCATGCTGGCAGTGCCGACCCACAAGTGCAACCGCCGGACGTGGAACAAACAGTGACACCTCGAAACTCGTCGTGGCCGGACAGCGCCACCCGCTGCTATGATCCACATCACAGCAATTGGTCTGTTAATGGTCTGTGCGCGATCCAATGCGGGCGGTTGTCCGACGGGGAGGCGACGGTGGCGGAACCGGGGGCGGACGCGGACGAGGCCCGGCTGCACGCGCTGGGCTACGCGCAGGAACTGCGCCGGTCGATGTCCGGGTTCACGAACTTCGCGGTGTCCTTCACGATCATCTCGGTGCTGTCCGGGTGCCTGACGCTGTACGGCTTCGGCATGAAGACCGGCGGACCGGCGGCGATGATCTGGGGCTGGCCGCTGGTCGGCGTGTTCGTCGTGCTGGTCGGGCTGGGCATGGCCGAGATCTGCTCCAGCTACCCGACCGCGGGCGGCCTGTACTACTGGGCGGCCAAGCTGGCGCCGCACAGCGGGCTGTCCGGGCCCGCGTGGGCGTGGTTCACCGGCTGGTTCAACCTGGTCGGGCAGGTCGCGGTGACCGCGGGCATCGACTTCGGCGCGGCGCTGTTCCTCAACGCCTTCCTCGACCTGCAGTTCGGCTTCGCCGCCACACCACCGCACACGATCCTGCTGCTGGCGCTCATCCTGCTGGCGCACGGCGCGCTCAACACGTTCGGTGTACGGGTCGTGGCGGTCCTCAACGGGGTCAGCGTGTGGTGGCACCTGATCGGGGTCTCGCTCATCGTCGGCGTGCTCGTCGTGGTGCCCGACCACCACCAGGACGCGTCGTTCGTGTTCGGCGAGTTCGTCAACGGCACGGGCTGGGGCTCCCCCGTCTACGTGTTCCTCATCGGCCTGCTGCTCGCGCAGTACACGTTGACCGGCTACGACGCGTCCGCGCACATGACCGAGGAGACGCGGAACGCGGCCACGGCCGGGCCGCGCGGGATCGTGCACTCGATCCTGGTGTCGCTGGTGGCGGGCTGGGTGCTGCTGATCGGGCTCACGTTCGCCATCCAGGACTACCGCGGCGCACTGGAGTCCCCCACCGGCGTGCCGCCCGCGCAGGTGTTCCTCGACGCCGCGGGCGCGACCACGGGCAAGTTCCTGCTGCTCGTGTGCATCGGCGCGCAGTTGTTCTGCGGGATGGCCGCGGTCACCGGCAACTCGCGGATGATCTACGCGTTCGCCCGGGACGGCGCGATCCCGGGATCGGGGCTGTGGCACCGGATCAACAAGCGCACGCGGACGCCGACCAACTCGGTGTGGCTGGCGGCGGTGGGAGCGTTCCTGCTCGCCGTGCCGTACCTGTGGAGCTACACGGCCTACGCGGCCGTGACCTCGATCGCCGTGGTCGGCCTCTACACCGCCTACGTGGCGCCGATCTACCTGCGGGTGCGCGCGGGTGCCGCGTTCGAACCCGGACCGTGGCACCTCGGCCGCTTGGGACGTCCACTTGGGACGGTTGCGGTGATCTGGGTCGGCTTCATCTTCGTGCTGTTCATGTTGCCGCAGGTGCATCCGGTTACGTGGGAGAGTTTCAACTACACGCCGGTCGCGTTCGCGGTCGTGCTCGGCGGCGCGGCACTGTGGTGGGTGGTGTCCGCGCGGCATTGGTTCACCGGGCCGAAAGTCCAAGGGAGCGCGGAAGAGTTGGCCGCGGTCGAGCGTGACCTGCGTTCGGCGTAGAAATGGGAACCGGGAAAAACCCCACCGGACCGGTACCTTGCGAGGTTCACGGCGGTTAACAAATACTGGCAGCAACAAAATGACGACGACGGCCACGCGACGCGAACACCGCTCAACGGTCCGGGAAACTTCATCGAGGGCTGAAGTCCCGGGACCCTGCACCCGCGAGGGGTGCTCGACGGCGCGGGTGGAGTTCCCCGGGGGATCGGGGAACACGTGGCAGCGGCGGTGTCGGCGAGGAGTCGCCACCGCCGCGCCCTCCCGGACCGGTCCACCCACCACAGTCACGTTCCGACTGCCGTGACCCGAGACACGCCAGGTCGACCCGGAGACCTCCCCGCCGGAGCCTGTCCCGCTGTACGGCTCCGAAGGGCGTGGGGCCGCCGCCCACCGCACGGGCGGCGGCCCCGTCGCCGTTCCCGGTGGGCACGACCGCCGCGCTGATCGTTTCGGCCATCGCTTGACTCCCGAGTAGGCAGCCCCGCGAGGTGCCCTGGACCTGCGGGTCCGTGCCCGCCCGGGCGCTGGGGAAACTCGCTCGGCGGGGGCTGGGATACTGGGTGGAACAGGTTAGGGAGGTGCCAGGGTGGCGCACGGAGATGTCGGACTCGAACTGGGTGCGCGGGTGGCCGGGGCGCTGCGCCGCGGGCTCGACGTGGAGATCACCGCGGTCGATGCCGTCGTCCGTCCGTCCACCCGCGATGGCGTCGACTACCAGTGCAACGCGGCCATGAGCCTGGCCAAGCGGCTGGGCAAGCCGCCGCGGGAGGTGGCCCAGGCCATCGTGGCGCACCTGGACTCGGCCGACCTGGTCGACGAGCCCGAGGTGGCGGGCCCGGGGTTCATCAACCTGCGGCTGCGCGACGGGTGGCTGGCGGATCGGGCCGCCGCGCTGCTCGGCGACGAGCGCCTCGGGGTGCCGACCGCCGACGAGCCGCGCCGGTACGCGCTGGACTACGGCAGCCCGAACGTGGCCAAGGAGATGCACATCGGGCATCTACGGTCGTCGATCATCGGCGACGCCATCCTGCGGCTGCTGCGCTTCGCGGGCCACCAGGTCACCCCGCACAACCACCTCGGCGACTGGGGCACCCCGTTCGGCATGCTCATCGAGCACCTGCTCGACGAGGGCGCCGGCGTGGAGGTGGCCGAGCGCGGCATCAGCGACCTCAACCGCTTCTACCAGCAGGCGCGGACCAAGTTCGACGCCGACCCCGCGTTCGCCGACCGGGCCCGCGCGCGCGTCGTGGCGCTGCAGGGCGGCGACGAGGAGACGCTGGTGCTGTGGCGGGCGCTGGTCGCCGAGTCGACCCGGCACTTCCAGAAGGTCTACGACCTGCTCGGCGTGCGGCTCACCGACGCCGACATCTACGGCGAGAGCTTCTACAACCCGTACCTCGACGCGGTCACCGCGGACCTGGAGGCCAAGGGCCTCACCGAGATCAGCGACGGCGCGGTGTGCGTGTTCCCGCCCGGGTTCAGCAACCGCGAGGGCAACCCGCTGCCGCTGATCGTGCGCAAGAGCGACGGCGGCTACGGCTACGCCGCCACCGACCTCGCGACCGCGCGCTACTGGGCCGAAGAGCGCGACATGACCGACCTGCTGTACGTGGTCGGGAACCCGCAGGCGCAGCACTTCGCCATGGTGTTCGCCGCGTCCCGGCAGGCGGGGTACCTCACCGAGGGGCACACGTCCGTCCACATCGGATTCGGCACGATCCTCGGCGAGGACGGCAAGACCATCCGGACGCGCGCGGGCGGTTCGGTGAAACTGGTCGAGCTGCTGGCGGAAGCGGTGGAGCAGGCGGAGAAGACCGTCGCCGAGCGCTCCTCGCTGGACGCCGCGCGCCAGGCGGAGGTCGCGCGGGCGGTGGGCATCGGCGCGGTGAAGTACGCCGACCTGTCCAGCGACCGGGAGAAGGACTACGTCTTCACCTGGGCCCGGATGCTGGCCAAGGAGGGCAACACGTCGGTGTACCTGCAGTACGCCAACGCCCGCTGCCACTCGATCCTGCGCAAGGCTGAGCAGGAGCCCGGGGGTGGGGTCCGGATCACCGACCCGGCCGAGCGGGCGCTGGTGCTCAAGCTGCTGCAGCTGCCCGCCGCGGTGGCGGCGACGATCGAGGCGTACGCGCCGCACAAGCTCACCGGCTACCTCTACGAGCTGGCGGCGACGTTCACCACGTTCTACGACAACTGCCCGATCCTGCGCTCGGACGTCGACCCCGACGACCGCGCGTCCCGGCTGGTGCTCACCAAGGTCACCTCGGACGTGCTGACCCTGGGGCTGGACCTGCTGGGCATCGCCGCCCCGCACGAGCTCTAAGACAGCCGGCTTGCCCGCCTCGGTGGGGCCAGGCACAGTGTGCGGCGTGAAGATCGCCGAACAGGTAGTGCTCCTCGACGAGGCGGGCGCGGCCGTGGGGGTGGCGGACAAGGCCACCGTGCACCACGGCGACACGCCGCTGCACCTGGCCTTCTCCAGCTACGTCTTCGACTCGGAGGGCCGCTTCCTGCTCACCCGGCGGGCCGCCACCAAGAAGACCTGGCCGGGGATCTGGACCAACTCGTGCTGCGGCCACCCGGCCCCGGGCGAGCCCCCGGCGGCGTCGGTCGAACGCAGGCTGGTCGACGAACTGGGCCTGCCGGGCCCGCACACCGTGGAACTGCTCCTCCCGCGCTTCCGGTACCGCGCGGAGATGCCGGACGGCACGGTGGAGAACGAGATGTGCCCGGTGTACCGGGTGGTGCTCGCGGGGAGTGCGGAGGCGGCCCCGAACCCGGACGAGGTGGACGCCACCGAGTGGGTACCGTGGCTGGACTTCGTCGACGCGGTCCTGTCCGACCGCCGCGAGGTGTCGCCTTGGTGCGTCTTGCAGGTGACCGAACTGACTACCCTCGGCCCAGACCCCCTCACCTGGCCCCTGGGCGACGAGACCCACCTACCCCCGGCGCTGCGTTGAGCACCGGCGTGTCCAGGCCGTTGCGGCGCTGGTAGCTCCTCCCCTGGAGTCGCCGGGGCACGTACCGCAAGGCCATCGGCCCGACGGCGACCGGAGGTGACTCCGCCGTAACCAGCGACGACCTCAGCCTCGGTGCGCGCGTCAGGCGCGCGCGCAACCGCGGGCTGTTCACCCAGGAAACAGTTGGCCGAGCAAGCCGAAGTCAGCGTGGACCCGGTGCGCAAGCTGGAGCAGGAGGTGCGGCACACCTCCAGCACGAGTTCCCTGACCCGCAGGGCGCGGGCGCTGGACATCGAACTCGCGCAGCTGCTCGGGCAGGCGGACACCATCCAGGCCACAGTGGATGAGGAAGCGGTCGGCGTGCTGGCCATCCGCGACGAGTTGAGCGCGCTCGACTACAACCTCTACGCCACACCGTTCGGGCCGACCAACGCGGGCATCGCGGCGGTCAACGCGGCGGTGGAGACCGAACAGTTCGATCGGGCGGTGGCCTTGGGGACGTGTGCCCTAAACCGGGTGGGTGCCGCCGACCTGGCGGGCGCGGTACCTGCTCGACCTGGCCATCGCGCACAGCGAACTCGACCACGACGAAGCCGCGGTGGATCAGCTGCTGACCGCGGAACGCACCGCGCCCGAGTGGCTGCGCTACCACACACTGGGCAGGTAGACGGTGCGTGAGCTGGCGGAACGGGCCAAGCGGCGGCAGGCGCCGGTGCAGCAGCTCGCCGACCGGTTGCACATCGACCTCTGACACCAAGACCACCGCGAAGCCGACTGGGACACCACGTCCCAGTCGGCCTCCTCGTTCGTGGCGGGTAGGAAGCGCTGTCGCTGCACCCGCCTGCCCGAACCGGCCGGAGTTGCCGATGAGGCAACCATTCCCGGACGCCGCACGCCGGAACGACTTCGCGGAGATGGCACGAGCCAGGCTGGAGGATGTCGAGCAGGCGGTGCGAGCCATCGCGTGATCTGCGCTCCGGCCGGTAAAGGCATGGGTGAAACCACTGGTCCGCAGACCGACAGTCGGGTGGCAATTTTTCCGACAATCCAGTGGATACCGACAAATCCCGCTACCCACCGCTACCGAACTGCCTACCTTGGGCCTTGTGGAAATCCTCTTCACAAGTCTTCCTGCCCACGGGCACACCTATCCACTGCTGCCCCTGGCCATCGCCGCCCGCGACGCCGGGCACCGGGTCACCTACGCCACCTGGGAGTCCTTCGAGGAGCCGCTGGCCCGGCTCGGGTTCGAGTTCTTCCGGGCGGGCGGCGACATGCAAGCGCTGTTCCGCGAGGTGATGGCCGGGTTCGGGGTCGCGGAGTTCGACTCCCCCGCCGGGCTCGACCCGCAGCTGATCCGGCGGACCGCGGCGGCCGTGTTCGGCAGGCGGATGCCGGAGAACTTCATCGCGGACCTCCGTCCGCTCATGGTCGAGCGGCGGTTCGACCTCGTCGTGTACGAGGCGGCCAACGTCGGTGCCGGTATCGCGGCGCGCGCGGAGGGCTTGCCCGCGGTGTCGCACGCCGTCAGCCGCGGCGGGGTCATCCAGACGCTGCCCGGGTTCCTGGAGGGGTTGCGGGAGATCGCGGCCGCGAACGGGACCGAGATCGACCTGGACGCCGGGCACGAGGGGCGCGACCGGTACCTCGACATCTACCCGACTTCCTTGCAGGACGAGGAGGTCGCCGCTGCCCCGAACCGGGTGCCGGTGCGGCCGGTCGCGTTCTCCGAGCCGGGCGAGCTGCCCTCCTGGGTCCCGGAGCACCGGGAGAAGCTGATCTACCTGACGCTGGGCACCGCGTTCGGCAACCCGGCGGTGCTGCGGGCGGCCATCGACGGGTTGGCCGCGACCGGTCACCGGGTGCTGGTCTCGGCCGGTCCGACGGTCGACCCGGCGGTGCTGGGCACCCCGCCCGCCAACGTGACCGTGCAGTCCTGGGTGCCGCAGGCCGAGCTGCTCCCGCACCTCGACCTCGTCGTCCACCACGGCGGCTCGGGCACCACGCTCGGCGCGGCGGCGGCCGGGGTGCGGCAGCTGTTCGTCCCGCAGGGCGCCGACCAGTTCCTCAACGCCACCACCTTCACCGAGGCCGGGGCGAGCAGGCAGTTGCTCGGCGACGACGTCACCGCCGACGCCATCACGTCGACCGCGCTGGACCTGCTGGCCGACGACGCGGCGGCCGACGCGACCGCCGCGGTCGCCAAGGAGATCTCCGCGATGCCCGCGCCGGGTGCGGTGGTGGCCCGGTTCACCGAGTTCGCCCAACCGGTCAGCTGATCTTGATCAGCAGTGCGTGACGGCTACGCAGGGGTATGGCCCGATCGGGTCATACCCCTCTGCGCTGTCCGAGGTGGACTGTTCGGGGAAAGTTCCTGACCAGCCTGGACAGAACCTTGTCAACCCGCGCCGCGGGTCTCCCGCGCGCCGCGCCGCCGACTACCGTCGGTGTGATGTCGCGGCGCGCAGAGAGGAGTTCCACCATGGAGACCGAGCTACCCCGCCACCCCTCACCGCGCTGACCCCACCCCTGGTGGTGGTCCCCGTCGGCGGTCCGGCCGGAGCCGCGCCCCGCCGCCGGTGACGGGTGGCCCACGTGCCTCGCGCGCGGCCGACCAGGCCCCGCTGAGGACGCACGTGGTCGGGCCCGAGATCCGCCGTGACGTCCGCCGCGGGGCGCGGGCGCCAGCGGTCCGTCGGACTCGACCGACCACGTGCCGGGCCCCCGGAGCACACCCCCGAACCCCGGTCGCGCCGTGCCGTTCCCGGCCCGACCCCTCCGCCGTCGAGGCGTCGAGCCGTCGAACCGCTGGGCCTTTCCGCCCGCGACCCCAACTCCCCCGCGTGAACCGGTTTCCACCGGCGAATATGCCAAATGGCACGTTCGGCACGCGCCACGTGTCATCGTGCCCCTCTCCTCCCCGGGGCAAGGTTGTTTGTGCGGGACGGTGAATCTCTTGGAGGGGACGAGATGAGAATGCTGACGACGGTGGGTTCGATGGCGCGCTTGGGGTTCTGGCTGTTCCTCGCGGGCCTGGGCGCCGGGATGCTGCTGGTGTCCGGCCTGTAGCGCCGACCCGACCGCGATCCGAATGACTTTCACCCATATCGGGGGCCTAACACGAACACGGGTCCTGGCTCGAGGCTGCCCGGACCCGGAAAAGGAGGTGACGAGATGGAAAGCCACTCAATCACGGCATGGGTACTCCTGCTGGTGTGAGGCAAGCCGTTGCGGGACAACGGGCGGGGGCGCGGGCCGGGGGCCTGCCGCTCCCGTCCACTCCAGGGGCGGACGACCGGGGGGTCGTCGCGGGGGACGAGGGGAAAGGCCGGGGGGAGGGTCAGCCGGTGGCCCGCGGGAATCGCGGGTCACCGGCCATACTCACCCGTTCGAGTGGCCCCGATGTGCCCACGGTGGGCATTCGTTCACCACGGGGGCGCTGGTAACGGGACATACGGCTCTGCGATGCTGGGAATCGGAGGGGAATAGCCGTGCGGTCGAGGGTGGTGGATGAACAGGTGGTTGGGGTGCAGATCGCCGACGTGGTCACCGAGTTGAAGGAGATCCGGCGCGGCCGCGGGGTGCGGTCCGACGATCTGCACAACCGGGTCGGCCGGGCGCTGCGCATGGCGTGCGGCATCACCGGCATCGATGACCCGGCGCTGGTGCGCCGCAAGCTGGTGCTCCAGCTGACCCACCTGAGCGCGCGGCTGCCGTCCGACCTCGACCTGGCCGCATCGGTGGCGCTCGGCCTGCACAAGGAGGCCGACGGCGGGTTCCTCGACCAGCGCATCGACTGGCTGGCGACCCGCTTCGACCGGGACCCGCGCACCGCCCGCAGGCGGGTGGACAGCGCGTTCCAACTGCTCGCCGAGCTGCTCTACGACGTGGGCATGCGCGACCGCAAGTCGGGTTCGTACTCCCCCGACGGCTGGTACGTGGAGTCGCTGCGCGCGGCGCTGCGGCTGGACCTGGACGTGCCGACGCTGACCGAGCAGCGGCAGATCGTGGCCGCGGTCGACGAGCTCGACGAGCTGGTGCTGTCGCTGAGCGCGCCGCGCGACCAGGCGATGCCGGAGGAGGGCCCGGAGATCCGCGCCGAGATCGCCTACGGCGGCGAGATCGTGGAGGAGCAGCGGGTGTCGTCGGGCCACACCAGGTTCGTCGTGCGGCTGCCCAGCCCGCTGAGCCTGGGCCAGCGGCACGACTACAGCATCAAGTTCACCTCGTACCCGAGGTCCTGGATGCGCCCGTACTACGTGTTCACGCCGCTGCGCCGGTGCGAGGGGTTCTCGGTGCGGGTGCGGTTCGACCCGGCCAACCCGCCGTCGCGGGTGTGGCGGATCAACGGCCTGCCCAGCAAGGCGTTCGAGGACTTCGCGCCCGGTGAGGACCGGCTGCACATCGACCGGGTCGGCGACATCGCCCTGGAGTTCCACGACCTGCAGCAGGGCCTGAGCTACGGCCTGCAGTGGGAACCGCCCATCCGCTAGGCCCAGCCACCAGGCCCATCCGCTGGTCCGGTCCACTGGTCCGGTCCACTGTGGTCGGGCGCACAGCGCGAAGCACAGGCTCCGCATAGGTCGGGCACAAGCCCGGCAAAGCGCCGGTGCCGATCGTTGTGGGCATGACGGCGATCGCGGATGAGCCCCGGGCGGGCGGACGGCTGGACGACCGGCGCGGCACAGTCGTGCTCGACGTGGTCGTCCCGGTGTACAACGAGGAAGACGACCTCGAGAGGTGCGTTCGGACACTCCGGGCGTACCTGGCGGTCTCGGTGCCCTACCGGTTCCGGATCACCATCGCGGACAACGCGAGCACCGACGCCACCCCCGGGGTGGCGCGGGCGCTGGCCGCCGAGTTCGCCGAGGTGGAGGTCTTCCGGCTGGAGGAGAAGGGGCGCGGTCGCGCGCTGAAGGCGGTCTGGTCGGCTTCCGACGCCACCGTTCTCGCCTACCTGGACGTCGACCTCTCCACCGACCTGGCCGCGCTCGGCGTGCTGGTCGCGCCCCCGCTCTCCGGTCACTCCGATGTGGCCATCGGGTCACGGCTGGCCCGTGGTGCGCGTGTGGTGCGCGGGGTGAAACGAGAGGTCATTTCCCGCTGCTACAACAGGATTCTCCGCACGGTCCTGCGGGCGAGGTTCTCCGACGCGCAGTGCGGCTTCAAAGCCGTCCACCGCGACACCGCGCGGGCCTTGCTGCCGCTGGTCGAGGACACCGGCTGGTTCTTCGACACCGAGCTGCTGATCCTGGCCCAGCGCAACGGGATGCGGATCTACGAGGTCCCCGTGGACTGGATCGACGACCTAGATTCCACTGTGGACATCGTGGCCACCGCCATCGCGGACCTCAGGGGTGTGGCCCGGATGTGGCGCACCCGGTCCCGCGCGACCGCCGCCGCCCGCGCACTCACCCCCGCCTGAGCCTGGAGAGATGACCATGACCGCCCTGCTCGACGCCCCGGCCCCGGCGGCGGACCAGCCGCCCGCCACCCGACGACGGTTCCTGCGGGGACCGCTGGACCAGCCCGCGTTCGTGCGACCCGCGTTCCTCGGCCTGCTCGTGGCCACCGCGGTGCTCTACTTCTGGGACCTCACCGCTTCCGGCTACGGCAACGGTTTCTACGCCGCCGCCGTGCAGGCGGGCACGCAGAGCTGGAAGGCGTGGCTGTTCGGCTCGCTGGACGCGGGCAACGTGATCACCGTCGACAAGCCGCCCGCCGCTTTGTGGGTGACGACCGCGTTCGCGCGGCTCTTCGGTTTCTCCAGCTTCACCGTGCTCGCGCCGCAGGCGTTGATGGGTGTGGGCGCGGTCGCCTTGCTGTACGCGACTGTCAAGCGCACCAACGGTCCCGTGGCCGCGCTCGGCGCGGCGGCGGCGCTGGCCGTGACTCCCGTCGCGGTGCTGATGTTCCGCTTCAACAACCCGGACGCGCTGCTGGTGCTGCTGCTCGTGGCCGCCGCGTACTGCGTGGTGCGGGCGCTGGAGAAGCCGAAGTGGCTGCTGCTGGCCGGTGCGGTGATCGGGTTCGCGTTCCTGACCAAGATGATGCAGGCGTTCCTGGTGCTGCCCGCGTTCGCGCTGGTGTTCGTGGTCGCGGGCCCGGGCGGGCTCGGTCGGCGGCTGCTGCACCTGCTCGGCGCGCTCGGCGCGCTGGTCGCCGCGGCGGGCTGGTACGTGGTCCTGGTCGACCTGTGGCCCGCCGACAGCCGCCCGTACATCGGCGGTTCGACGGACAACAGCCTGCTGGAGCTGGCCCTGGGCTACAACGGCCTCGGCCGCGTCCTCGGTGGCGAGGGCAACGGCGGCGGTGGCGGCGGTTCGACGGGGTTCGGCGGGGAGACCGGCATCGGCCGCATGTTCGGCGCGTCGTTCGGCGGCGAGATCTCCTGGTTGCTGCCCGCCGCACTGATCGCCCTGGTCGGCGGCCTGTGGTTCACCCGACGGGCACCGCGCACCGACCGTACCCGCGCCGCGCTGCTGCTGTGGGGCGGCTGGCTCGTGGTGACGGCGCTGGTCTTCAGCTACATGGGCGGCACCACCCACCCGTACTACGCGGTCGCCCTGGCGCCGTCGATCGCGGCGCTGGTCGCGATCGGGGTGCGGGAGCTGTGGCGGGGCCGGGCGGCCTTCGCGCCGCGGGCGGTGCTGGCCGGGATGGTCGCGGTCACCGCCGCGTGGGACTACGTCCTGCTGGCCCGGGACGCGGACTTCCTGCCGTGGCTGAGGTTCCTGGTCGTGGCCGTGGGTCTGGTGGTGGCCACGGTGCTGGTGATTGGTGTGCCGCGGGCCCGGAAGGTCGTCGCGGTGGTGCTCACCGCCGCGGTGCTGGCGCTGGGTCTGGGCAGCGCGGCCTGGGCGGTCACCACGGCCGGTGCGGCGCACACGGGTTCCATCCCGACCTCGGGGCCGACGTCGAGTGCCGTGGGCGGCGGCACGGGTCCCGGCGGTGGCACCCGGTCCGGTTCGGACAGCACGACCCGCATGGGGTCCGGCGGGCCCGGTGGCTCGGCGTCGTCGGAGCTGACCGCGCTGCTGGCGGCGAGCGACGCGAAGTGGGCGGCGGCGGTGTCCGGGTCGCAGACGGCGGCGAGCCTGGAGCTGGCGACCGGGAAGTCCGTCATCGCCATCGGCGGCTGGAGCGGCACCGACGACGCGCCGACGCTGGCGCAGTTCAAGGCGGCCGTCGCGGCGGGCGAGATCGACTACTACCTCTCGGGCGGCCAGGGTGGCGGCGGCCGGGGCGGCTCGGGCTCGGCGTCCGAGATCGCGCAGTGGGTGCAGGCGAACTACACGGCCACCACCGTCGGCGGCTCGACGGTCTACGACCTCACCTGATGAACCCCGCGGCCCGTGGACGCGTGTCCCACGGGCCGTGGGACGACAAGGCCTCGCCCGGCGGCTTCCCCACCCGCCGGGCGAGGCTGTTCGCGCAGGTCAGGAGTGGGCCTGGTTGATCCGGATGAAGTTGCCGGACGGGTCACGGAAGGCGCAGTCGCGGGTGCCGTAGTGCTGGTCCATCGGCTCCTGGACGACCTCGGCGCCGCTGGCCGCGACGCGCTCGAAGGTGCCGTCGACGTCGTCGGTGGCGAAGGCGACGCCGCGCAGCAGGCCCTTGGCCATCAGCTCGGCGAGGACCTTGCGGTCGGCCGGGGAGGTGTTGGGGTCGGCGGCCGGGGGTTCGAGGACGATCTCGACCCCGGGCTGGTCGTCGCTGCTCAGCGACACCCAGCGCATGCCCTCGTAGGCGATGTCCTTGGTGACCTTGAGGCCGAGGGCGTCGCGGTAGAACTTGAGGGCCGCCTCGTGGTCGTCGACGGCGATGAACGTGTGCGAGAGCGTGAGCGTCATGCGGGGAACGCTACGTGCCCGCCGCGCGGCGGGCTTCTCCGTTCCTGACCGGTCGGGTGAACCGCTTGGTGTAGCAGGCGGGGATGTCGGCGATGTCCACGTGCGACCGCGCGCGGTAGGCGCTCGGTGACTCGCCGACGAGTTCGGTGAACCGGGAGCTGAACGAGCCGAGCGAGGAACAGCCGACGGCGAAGCACACCTCGGTGACGCTGAGGTCGCCGCGGCGCAGCAGGGCCTTGGCGCGCTCGACGCGGCGGGTCATCAGGTAGCTGTGCGGGGTCTCGCCGAACGCGGACCGGAAGGCGCGGGCGAAGTGGCCGGTGGACATCAGCGCGCCCCGGGCCAGGGTCGGCACGTCGAGGGGCTGGGCGTAGTCGCGGTCCATCCGGTCGCGGGCCCGGCGCAACCGGACCAAGTCGTCCGTGGGCACGCGGTCAGCATCGCACACGCCACCCCCACCCGGCCCAGCCATCTGGGTGAAATGGCCCACGCGGCCGCGCGCCAACACGAAAAAACGGTCATCGCAAATATTCCCAATCCCTAGGAGGACTCCTTTGGCTGTATGGCGCCGACGGTTCCACCGCTAAGTTCGGCGGCGCCCACGAGGGAAGGGAAAACATGCGAAAAACAGTTCGCGCCAGCTCCGGTCTGACACTCGCCTGCGTGGCGTCCGTGCTGCTCACAAGCGTGGCATCGGCCGCTCCGACGCCGGGTGCGCCCAGTGCGGGCGACCCCTACTACCCCGGTGCCGGAAATGGCGGATATGACGTTTCGCACTACGACATCAGACTCACGTACCAGCCCGCGACCGACCTGCTCTCGGGCACCACGACCATCTCCGCGGTGACCACGCAGGAATTGTCCCGTTTCAACCTTGATTTCGGTCTCAAGGTCAATTCGGTGCTGGTGGACAACGCCCCCGCGACCTTCGCGGCCAACACCGACGGCCACGGCGAGCTCGTCGTCACCCCGGCGCGGCCGTTGCCGAAGGGCAAGCAGGTGACCGTCGCGGTCGCCTACGCGGACAAGCCGTCCACCGTGAAGATCGACGGCCAGACCGGCTGGGTCAAGACGCCCGACGGCGCGCTGGCGGTCAACGAGCCGCAGGTCTCGGCCTGGTGGTACCCGGGCAACGACCACCCGACCGACAAGGCCACCTTCGACGTCTCGGTCGAGGTCCCCGACGACGTGTCGGCGCTGTCCAACGGCGCCCTCGTGCGCACGACGAAGAACCGCGCGGGCTGGACCCGCTGGTCCTGGCGCAGCACCCAGCCGCAGGCCACGTACCTGACGTCGCTGGAGGTCGGCAAGTTCGAGGTCCTGCGCCAGACGACCCCGGACGGCCAGCCGTTCATCACCGCCTACGACGTCGACCTCGGCGAGTCCCTCGGCGCGGCCAAGGCCAGCATCGAGCGCACCCCGGAGGTCAACGCCTTCCTGGCCACCCAGTTCGGCCCGTACCCGTTCGAGGCCCAGGGCGGGGTGGTCACCGACGGTCAGACCTTCTCGCTGGAGAACCAGACGCGCCCGGTGTACGGCGCGCGCAACTTCATCTACGGCGCCAACACGTCCCTGATCGCGCACGAGAACGCGCACCAGTGGTTCGGCGACAGCGTCGCGGTCGGCCGGTGGAGCGACATCTGGCTGAACGAGGGCTTCGCGACCTACGCCCAGTACCTGTGGTCCGAGCACGTCGGCGAGGGCACGGCCGACGAGCTGGCGCAGTACACCTACGACCGCATCCCCGCGTCCGACCCGTTCTGGCAGGTCCTCCCCGGCGACCCCGGCGCCGACCGCCAGTTCGACAACGCGGTGTACGACCGCGGCGCCCTCACCCTCCACACCCTCCGCAAGACGGTGGGGGACCAGGCGTTCTTCCAGATCCTGCAGCGGTGGACGGCGGCGAAGAAGGGCAGCACGGGCCGGATCACGGAGTTCATCGCGCTGGCCGAGCAGGTGTCGGGCAAGCCGCTGCACGCGCTGTTCCAGACGTGGCTGTACACGGCGGGCAAGCCCGCCGTCGGCCCGAACGGCGCGACGCTGGCGGCGAAGACGCTCGTGGAGCCCAAGTCGTTCAAGCAGATCCAGCAGGCGCACCACGAGGGGCACTGACGCACCGGAGCCGGGCGGGCACTGCCCGCCCGGCTCCACTTCTGTCCAACCCCTGCTCGACCTGGTCGAACAGCGCGGCCCGCCGTTCCGCCTCGGTCGCTACTCGCTCGCGGGGAGGGGTTCGAGGACGGTTTTGCGGTGGTGGCGGAAGATGACCGAGCTGCGGAAGGCCACCACCTCCTTGCGGATGGCCAGTCGGTCGACGAGGAACGAGTGCAGGCGGTCGATGTCGGGGACCGCGACGTGGATGAGGAAGTCGTCGCTGCCCGCCGTGACGTAGACGGACAGCACCTCGGGCAGGTCCAGCAGGGACCGCTGGAAGGTGTCGATGACCGCGCGGCTCAGGGGGCGGACTTGGGCGGAGACCAAGGCCTCGACGGATCGGTTGAGGGCGGTGGGGTCGATGTCGGCGTGGTAGCCGCGGATGACGCCGCGTTGGCGGAGGAGGCGGATTCGTTCCAGGCAAGTTGATGGGGCGATGCCTACCTTGCCGGCGATGTCGCGGTTGGATTGCCGGGCATCCGCTTGCAACAGGGCCACGATGGCCGAATCAAGTTCATCCACGATCCCGGTCCTCCGCTGCGCGCCGAATGTTGTTCGGCACCGAGGCTATCGAGCTGTCCATCTGACTACCTTCGTGGCCATGACCAGCACTTCGTTCGCGCACGAGCAGCTGATCGTCCGCCGCGGGCGGCGCTCCGGCGTCACCACCGCGGTGGCCATCCACTCGACCACCCTCGGACCGGCCATCGGCGGCTGCAGGCTCAAGCCGTACCCCAGCCTGGACTCCGCCATCGAGGACGTACTCCGCCTGTCGTCCGCCATGACCTTGAAATGCGCCGCCGCCGAAGTGGCTTTCGGGGGCGGCAAGAGCGTCATCGCCGCCCCCGAAACCCTGACGCCGCAACGCAGGTACGAGGCCATGCTGGACCACGCCGACCTGGTCGCCGAACTGGGCGGCACCTACCTCGCGGGCCCCGATATCGGCACCGGTACCCAGGACATGGACCTGCTGTCCCCTAACGCCTTCTGTGCCACAACGGGCGCCGGCTCGTCCAGCTTCCCCACCGCACTGGGGGTTCTGGCCGCGCTGCGAGCCGCCCGGCCGGACCTGGCGGGACTCAGCGCCGTCATCATCGGGTTCGGCTCGGTGGGCACCTACCTGGCCGAGCACCTCGCGGCGGCGGGCGTTCAGGTCACCGTGTCCGATGTGGACCCCCACGGCCGGGAGCGGGCCTCGGGGTTCACCTGGATCGACCCGGACCGCGCCCTGTCCGCCGACTGCGACATCCTCATCCCCGCCGCCACCGGCGGGGTGCTCACCCCGGACACCGTCCCCGCCCTCCGCGCCCCGCTGGTCGTCGGCCCGGCCAACAACCAGCTGAGCGACGACGGGGTGGCCGACCGGCTGGCCGCCGCGGGCGTCACGTGGATCCCCGACTTCATCGCGAGCGCGGGCGGCATCATCCACACCCTGGCCCGGGAGGTGGACGGCGTGCCGCACGAGGAGGCCCTGAACAGGGTGAACGCCATCGAGTGCCGCACCGCGACGATCCTCGCCGCCGCCCGGCACTCGGGCGCCACACCGCTGGCGGAGGCCCTCGCGCTGGCGAACGCCCGGCTAGGATCGCCGTTCGAACCAGGGGGTGGCGGGTGGGGCGCGACGACAAGCGGGACAAGATGTCCCTGACGCAGATCGAGTCCGACGACTGGGGTCCGCCGCCCGCGAACCCTCGTAGGCCAGTTCGCCGACCGTTCACACGATGCTCACGCACCGGAGGGTGCCGTGTTCGGGGCGTGCTCGGAAAAGTCGGGGGTCGGCCCATCGGATCGACCCGAGGACGGACTCCCGTGACCGAATCACCCTGGCGGCGGGCCCGCGTTGTCGTGTGCGCGTCGCTCATGCTCGGCGCGTTCGCCGCGGTTCCCGCGCAGGCGGCGCCCGCCGACGACATCCGGATCAACGAGGTGGTGACCACCGGCACCGTCAACGACTCCATCGAGCTCTACAACAAGGGCACGAGCGCCGTCGACATCTCCGGGTGGGTCCTGAAGGACGACAACAACAGCTCCAACTACACGATCGCGGCGGGCACGACGCTGAACCCCGGTGCCGCGCGGGCCTTCGACGTGCACGGCAAGTTCGGGCTCGGGTCCGACGACGACGCGCGGCTCTACCTCGCCAACGGCACCACCCTGGTCGACAGCTTCGGCTGGACGTCCCACTCCGCGCCGTCCTGGTCGCGCTGCCCCAACGGCACCGGCTCGTTCACCGACGCCGCCATCACCCTCGGCGCCCCGAACGACTGCCTCGCCGCCACCTCCTGGCCCGGCGGGAGTTCGGTGAGCAACGCGGACGCCTCGAACGCGTTCGGCTCCGATGTGAGCGGGCTCTACCAGGAGAGCAGCGGCGTGCTGTGGGCCGCGCAGAACTCCGGCAAGTTGTGGCGGCTGGTGCCGAACGGCACCGGCGGGTGGAAGGCGGACACCGCGAACGGGTGGACGTCGGGCAAGACCCTGCGCTACACCGGCGGATCCGGCGCGCCGGACAGCGAGGGCGTCACGGTCCCCGGCACGGGTGGCGTGTTCATCTCCAGCGAGCGCAACGGTGACGCGTCCGGTACGAGCAGGTTGTCCGTGCTCCGCTACGACGTGAGCGGGTCCGGCACGAGCCTGACGGCGACCCAGGAGTGGAACCTGACCGCAGGCCTGCCGTCGGTCGGCTCGAACCTCGGTTTCGAGGCCATCACCTGGATCCCGGACGCGACCCTCACCGCGACGGGCTTCTCCAACGAGGCCACCGGTGCGGCCTACAACCCGAGCCTCTACGGCGCGCACACCGGCGGCGTCTTCTTCGTCGCGTTGGAGGGCAACGCCACGGTCTACGGCTACGTGCTCCAGGACTCCGGCACCGCCACCAAGGTCGCGACCATCGCGAGCGGCATGGACGGCGTCATGGAACTCCAGTGGGAGCCCCAGGCGTCCCGTCTGTGGGTCGTCTGCGACAACACCTGCGACGGCGAGCACCGGACGTTCACGATCAACGCGTCGGGGGTGTTCGCGACCGCCGCGGTCTACAACCGCCCGAGCGGCATGCCGAACTACAACAACGAGGGCTTCACCCTCGCGGGCGCGGGCGAGTGCGCTTCCGGCAGCAAGCCCGTGTACTGGGCCGACGACAGCAACGACAGCGGCCACGCGCTGCGCAGGGGAACGGTCAACTGCTGAGGCTCGTGGCCCCGGTTTCGGCCGGGGCCACGGCTTGCTAGAAGGACCATTCCACGCCGCCTTCGGCGAGGTTCGACCGGAACACGATGAAACCGTTGGTGTGCTTGGTGTCGAGGACGATCAGCCCCCGGTACTCGGTGCCTCTCGCGTAGCGGTCGCGGGTCAGGTACTGCTCGGGGCGAAGGCACGGGCCAACCTCCACCACCTCGGTCTCGGTGCTGCCGTCTGGGGCGGTGACTTCGAAGTCGCCGGAGGTGATGGGGACCTCCCACTCCTCCGGGCTGAAATCGTCGGTGGTGCGGAGGGTTATCGCCAGCGCCACGCGGTGGCCGTGCGCGGGGTCGTCGGCGCACGGGGGATCGATAGTGATCTTGTCGATGGCGAAGAAGAACAACACCTTGCCATCCGGCGCCTCCATCCCCGCGCGTTGACCGACCTGTTTGACCAGGTTCCCCCGCGTGGAGGTGGAAGGCGGCGCGGACCACATGGTGGTGGGCGCGGGCAGCAGGTCGGGTGGCTGGGCCGAGCAGCCGACGGTCAACGCCGCCAGGCAAATCACCAGGCTTCTCCAACGCACGGCGGCTCCTCGGGTCGGTGTACCCGTTCTGCCTACCAGGCCCGGCGCCCCAGCAGTTCCTCGGTTACCGCCAGGAGGCGGCGGGCGTTGGCGGGGTCGAGGGATTTCAGGGACAGGTCGACAGCCTTGCCCCGATCGACGGCGGTCAACGGGTGCGCGGGCGGCGAGTCGAGGAAACCGTGGACGGGGTGGATCGCTTTGGCCACCGGTTGGGCGGCCACCCCGGCGATGGCCGCGAGGAGGAGCCGCATCGGGGGGCTGAGCGGGGAACGGTCGCCGCTGCGGGTGAAGCCGGGGTGGTGGAGGACGTACCGCGCTTTGCCGAGTGAGCGGTCGGCGTAGGCGACGCCCAGCAGGTCGGTGGCCCGACCGGCCTGGAGTTGGGCGGTCGTGACGCGGTAGCCGCGGGTCAACTGGAGGTCGTCCCAGTGGATCGACCCGGCGGTGGTCCCGACGCCGGCGACGCTGACGATGACCGGATGGGGGCTCTTGTCGAGCAGGGCCCCAGCTCCACGGACAGCAGGTATCGGCTCAGGTAGTAGAGCGCGAACGTGTGCTCCAGCCCCTCGGCCGTCTCCCGCCGCCGAGGGCTCAACCGGTTGGCGAACAACAGGAGCGCGTCCACCGCGTCGACCTCCCGACCGATCTCGGCGATCACGCGTCGCGTGTCGGCGACCGAACTCAGGTCCGCCTGGTGGAACCGCGCACCCGCCTCGACCAGCACCCGGCCCTTCGCCGGATCGCTGCCGATGACGATCACGGTGTCAGGTACGCACATCGGTGTGCCCGCCCAGCTCCCGTCACCCGTCCCGGCGGCCGAGTACGAGACCTGTCCGGTCACGGAGGTCCTGCGCCGCGTGGGTGACAAGTGGACACTCGTCGTGCTGGTGCTGTTGGGGCGCCGCCCGTACCGGTTCAACGAGCTGCACCGGGCGATCGAAGGCATCAGCCAGCGCATGCTGACCAGGACCCTGCGGACGCTGGAACAGGACGGGTTGGTGGATCGGGAGGTGCACCCGACCGTCCCGCCGGGTGTGGAGTACCGGCTGAGCCCGCTCGGAACCAGCCTGCTCGGCCCCTTGTCCGCGCTGGCGGACTGGGCCACCACCCACCACGACGAGATCGCGGCGGCGCGTGCGCGGGGTGGTCAGTAGTCGTCGTGTAGGCGCCACCAGGTGTAGGGGGCGGTTTGGGGGTGGCCGTCCGGGGAGTCTTCCCAGGTTTCTTGGCGGCCCAGTGGGGTCAGGTCCAGGAAGGTCCAGGTGCTGCCCAGGCGTTCGACGCCGCGGGAGGTTGTGAAGTAGGTGCGGTAGATGTCGTTGCCGTTGCGGAGGAAGACGTTGAGGGCGAAGCCGGTGCCCGCGTCGAAGTCGTCGTGGAAGGTGTTCCCCTGGGCGGAGTACCAGGGGATTTGCCAGCCCATGCGGTCGCGGAAGGCGTGCAGGTCGGCCAACGGGCCTGGAGAGGACCAGGCCATGGTGGTGTCGCGGGCGTTGAGGTGGGCGAGTTCGCCGACGTTGTCGGTGAACAGCGCGCAGCCGGAACACGGCTCCGCGCCCTCGTGCCACATGAAGCAGTAGACGATGAGCTGGCTGCGGCCCTCGAACATGTCCAGCAGCGTCACCGGACCGTCCGCGCCCTCGAAGACGTAGTCTTTCTCGACCGCCATGGCGGGCATCCGGCGCCGCCGGGCCGCCAGCGCGTCCAGTTCGCGGGTGATCCGCTTCTCCTCGGCGAGGATCAGGCCCTGCTCGCGCCGCCACTGCGACGGCGGCACGACACTCGGGGTGACCACGGCCGACCTCCTTGGTTTCGTCAGGGAACTCTAACCCAAGAGAGTCCCCTGAGGGAACCCTCTTGGGTTAGACTCGCCCCATGCAGCGAACCCGGTTCTCGGAGATGGCGTGCTCGATCGCGCGCACCCTGGACGTCATCGGCGAGCCGTGGTCGCCGTTGATCCTGCGGGACGTCTACGTCGGGATCAACCGGTTCGACCAGCTCCAGCAGGACCTGGGGATCTCCCGCAAGGTCCTGTCCGAGCGGCTGAAGTGGCTGGTCGACAGCGAGATCCTGACCCGCGTCGAGTACTCCAGCAAGCCGCCGCGCTATGAGTACGGGCTCACTGCGCGTGGGGTGGAGTTGTGCGACCTGCTGCTGGTCATGGTCCGGTGGGGCGACCGGTGGTTGGCGGGGGCGGAGGGGCCGCCGGTGCTCTACCGGCACCACGCGTGCGGGCAGATCAGCCACGTCGAGCCGCGTTGCGCGGTCTGCGCCGAACCGATGCGCGCCACCGACATCGACGTCCTCCCCGGGCCCGGCATGGCGGGTCACCAGGAGATGGGGCCCGCCGCGTCGAAGTAGCCGCCGGTGGGACCGTCGGGGGTCAGGCGGGCCAGGCGCACGATGATCTCGGCGCCCTGTTCGACGGTTTGCGTCCCGGTGCCGCCGTTGAGGTCGGTGGCGGTGTAGCCGGGTTCCACGGCGTTGACGCGGATCTCGGGGAACGCCTTGGCGTACTGGATGGTGAGCATGTTCAGCGCGGCCTTGGACGTCGGATAGGCGACCCCGGGATACCGGTGCGCGGGAGTGCCCGGCGTGGCGACCCGGGCGAGGGACGCGAGACCGCTGCTGACGTTGACCACGACCGGGGCCGGTGAGCGACGCAGCAACGGCAGGAAAGCGCGCAGGACGCGCACGGGTCCGTAGACGTTGGTCTCGAACGTGCGGCGCAGGAGTTCGACGGTCAGCTCCGCCGCCCCGACCACGACCTCACCACCGCGGTGCTCCGGCGCGATGCCCGCGTTGTTGACCAAGACGTCCAAGCCGCCGTCCGCCTCGATGATCCCGGCGGCGGCCGCCACCGATTCATCGTCGGTGACGTCGAGCTGGACCGCCCGCACCCCGAGCCGTTCGGCCGCCTGCCTGCCGCGCTCGGCGTCCCGGCTGCCGAGGTACACGGTGTGCCCCGCCGCGCTGAGCCTGCGGGCCGTCTCGTAGCCGAGCCCCTTGTTGGCGCCGGTGATGAGTGTTGTCGTCATGGCCGCGCACACTAGGAGTTGGTGCGCGCACCAGGTCAAGGGACGAGTGACGCCATCGCCGCGAGGGGCAGCGACGAGTTGCCTGCTGCCGCCATGGCGGTTGCCGGGTCGGCGGCGAGGAGGGCGGTGATGGTCGGGGCGGGCAAGGCGGGGTGGGCGGCGGCGAGTGGTTTGGCCTTGGGATCCGCCAGGCACGGGAGGAGGGCGGTGGCCGTCGCGTTCGGGTGTCGCGCGATGGCGTGGAGGGCCTTGCGGATCGGAGGTCGGTGGAGGGCCAGTTCCTCGAGGAGGGCCGCCGGGGCGTCCGGGTTGGCGGCCACGGCGGCGTGGACACGGATCCCATGGCGGTCGACCACCGCCCGCAGGCTCGCCTCGGACAGGCCCGGGTGGGCCGCGATCGACGCGGCCACCTTGGCATCCGGATCCGCGGCGAGGACGTCCCGCACCGCCGGGGGGAGGTCGCGGCGCTGGGCCAGGAGCATCCGCAGCTCCGGGTTCGGGGAGGCCGCCAACTCCCCCACCTCGGCGGCGGTGGCGGCGGCGACGCGCGGCAGCAGCACCGGCCCGATCCGCGCCGCGTCGGTGAGCACCGCCAGCACGTCCAGCGGAACCCGGGGGTTGTGGGCCAGGCCGCGCCGCACGTCGTGGCCGTCGTCGAGGACGAGGGCGCGGATCAGGTCCTCGTCGATCGCGGGGTTCTCGGCCAGGGCCCGCCGCACCCCGGGGATCGGGTCCGCCGCCAGCCGCCGGTAGGTTGACGGCGGCAGGTCCGGGCGGGACGCGAGTTGTTCGCGCACCGGCAGCCACGGGTCGTCGACGAAGCCGATCACAGCCTCGGCGGGCGTGGCCGGGTTTCCCACGACCCGCCACCGCGTCGTCACCACCGTCGACTCGTGGGAACCGTCGCAGGACGCCCCAGCAGGCAGGTCGCAGCCCACCCGCTGACACCCCGACTCGTGCCGGAACGGGATTTCCTCCCGCGCACAGACAAGACACTCCTTCGCGGACGGAAACCCTTCTCCGCCGAGCAATCCCGCGAGCACCGCAGGAGAAGCCGCCTCGTTCAAGGCCACCGCGGCGCGCACCTCGGCGTGTGGGTGCCGAGCAAGCCGATCCACCACCTCCGCCGACGTCGTCCACAGCGCCAGCTCCGCCACCACCCGCGGATCGGGGTCGGCGGCCAGCCGGTCCACGACCTCTCCGGGAAGCCCCGGGCACTCCGCCAGCCGAACCCGGTGCTCGACGACCGGGTCCGCCGCGAACCCGGGCGCCCACTCCGCCCCGGTTCCCGCGGCCAACAACGCCAACGCGGCCAACGGCCGCGCCCGGGGATCCACGACGTCTGCCGCGAGCAACCCCGCCCGCACCAGCACGACCGCTGTCTCCGGGCACCGCTCGACCAGCCGCACGGCCCGCGCCACACCCAAATCCCCGCGCCGAGCCAAGTCGTCGGCACCCGGGCCGTCCGCGACCTCGATCAACCGGTCCAGCAGCCTCGACGGCAACGCGGGATTGCGAGCGAGCCCCCACAGCACGACATCCACACCAGACGATATCGCGCGAACCCAACGGAAAACGGTCTGCCGCCAGGATGTCCCCGGCTGGCAGACCACGGCTCAAGCCGAACCCGCCGCGAACCTGCCGACCTTGCCGATCACGTCCGCGCCGTAGATGCGCAGCGCCTGCTGGAGCGCGAACTCCGCCATGTACCGGCGGAACTCGTCGGGCGGCTCCTCGGTCAGGTTCAGCATCCGCCGGTTGGCCAGCACCGCGTCCCCGTCGAGGCGGGTCACCGCGCTGTCGATCGCGGCGTCCATCCCCTCCGGTGGGACGACCTCGTCGACGACCAGCCGCGCGTCCGGTTCGTCGGCTCGGATCCGGCGGCCACCGAGGATCACCTGCCGGGCCACCCGCGACCCGGTGAAGCGGGTGAGCCGGTAGTTCGCCGCGCCGGGGACGATCCCCTCGGTCGCCGCGGGCAGGCTCAGGTACGCGTCGGACGCCGCCAGCACGTGGTCGAACACCAGCAGCAGCTGGGCTCCGCCGCCGATGGCGAAGGTGTCCACCGCCGCCACCCACGGCTTGTCGATCAGCGGCGAGTGCCAGGAACCGCCCGCGAGCACGCCGCGCACGATCTTGTGCAGGTAGCCCAGCTCCCGCCGCAGCAGGAAGTCGACCAGGGGGATGTCGCCCGAGCTGAGCTTCTTGAGGTTGATGCCCGCGCAGAACACCCGGCGCCCCTGGTAGCGGGGATGGCTCATCTCCCCGCCCCGCAGCAGCGCCACCCGGGTGGCCGGGTCGAGCAGCACCAGGTCGACGGCGGTCTCCATGTCGTCGACCTGCTGGGCGTCCTCGGCGTTGAGGCAGTCGTCCCGGCACAGGGTCAGGTGCGCGACACCGTCCCGGCGCTCCAGCCGGACCGCTGCCATCCGCACGACACCGGACTCGGTGAACTCCGGCAGCAGCGCGAGTGCCCTGGTCGTGGGCCGGAGCATGGCGTCGAGCAGGTGCGGACCGGCCTTCGGGGAGCGCAGCACGCCGCGCAGGAAGATCCCCTGGTCGATCTCGCGCCCCTCCTTCTCGCCCTGCCGCCGCGCGCGCTCGACCGCCATCTGCTCGTCGGTCGGCACCAGGCCGGGATGGGCGCGCGCGGCGGCTCGGACGAGTTCGTCGATCCGCAGGTACCGGGTTCGTCCGTCGGTGAGCTCGTCGTAGATCTCCTCGGCGCGCGCGTCGACGTAGGCCGCGCGCGCCGCCCTGATCCCGTCGAGCGCCGTGGCCGCGGCAGCGCGCTGCGCCACGTCCCGGGCGGGTGGCACGGGCAGGTCGGCCAGCAGGTCGTCGACGCGGCGGGCCGACTCCGCCAAGGCCATGCGGTCGAGCGGGGCGCGGGGCGTGGCTTCCACCGTCACGACGCGGTTTCCCTGCGCAGGGCCCGGTCCGCAGCGGCCAGGTGCGCGCCGAGGGCGTCCTCGAAGGCGGTCGCGCCCGCCTCGAAGATCAGCTGCCTGCGGATCGCCACCTCCGCGCCGTCCAAGCCGTCCGCCGCCGCGGCCAGCCCGGCCAGCGTCGCCGCGGGGTCGGCGGACACCTCGTCGACCAGGTTGAGGGCGAGCGCGCGGTCGGCGTCGATCGGGGTGCCGAGCAGCACGGCGCGCCGGATGGCCGCCGCGCCCGCCTGCTGGGTGAGCCGGTGCACGGTCATCCCGGGCCAGGTGGCGCGGCCGATCCGGGAGAGCAGCAGCCGAGTCCCCTCGGCGACGACCCGGACGTCCGCGGCGAGCAGCAGGTCCAGCGCGGTCCCGGCGCAGTCGCCCGCGGCGACCGCCACCGTGACCCGGCCGAGCCGCTCGAACCGGCGCACGGCGCGTTCCCACTTGGACACCAGGCCGACGGTCAGCTCCCGCGCCCAGTCGGCGGCCGGGACACCCGTGACGTGGACCGCGACCGGGCCGGGCTGCCGGTGGTCCTCGGCGCGGTCGCACAGGGCGGCCAGCTCCTCGACCGCGGCGGCCGACAGCGGTCGGGAGCCGTCGACGCGCAGCAGCAGTTCACCGTTCACCATTGGATCAGCGCCATTTCGATCGTGGAGCCGGGCCCCATGGTCATGAGCACGCCGTAGTCGCCGGGGCGGGCGACGCCCTCCTCGGCGAGGCGCTCGTAGGAGAAGAGGAAGGAGCCGCTGGAGAGGTTGCCGTAGTCGCGCAGCACACCCGTGGTGTGGCGGACGTCGTAGCGGCTCAGGCCGAGGTTCACGACGACGGCGTCGACGACCTTCTTGCCGCCCGAGTGCACGACCCAGTGCCCGATGTCGCTGCGGCGCAGGCCGGTGCCGGAGAGCAGCCGGTCGGCGACGACCTCGGCGTGCGCGCCGACGACGTACGGGATCTGCGGGTCGAGGAAGAAGCTGAACCGGTCCTGGTCGCGGTCCCAGTCGTAGCGCATCGCGTCGAGCGCGTCGGTGATGATGTAGCTCGCGAACTTCAGCACCCGGGGACCGGGCACCCGGCCGTCACCGGAGACCAGCGCGACGGCGGCGGAGCCGTCGCCGAAGAGGCTGTTCACCACGGCGGTGCGCATGGTGCCGTCGAGGGTGTACGCGGCGGAGCACGCCTCGCTGCACAGCACGACGCCGAGTTCACCGGGGTGCGCGGCGGACCAGCCCGCCACCACGTTGAGCGCGTTCAGGCCCGCGTTGCACCCCATGCCGACGATGTCCGAGCGGCTGCAGTGCGGGTCGATGCCCATTTCGCGGATGACGAGCGCGCTCAGCCCGGGGGTCAGGAAGCCGGTGGAGGTGACGCAGCACAGGTGGCGCAGGTCCGACAGCGACGCACCCGCCGACTTCAGGCAGGCCTCCAGCGCGCGGCACCCCATGTCGACGGCCATCTTCTTGTGCTTGTCGAGCAGGTCGCCCTGCGGTTCCGACCCGCGCCGCCCGTCGGGGCCGACCGGCGGGAGGGTGAGGAACCGCCGGTCGATGGCGCTGTTGAGGAAAACCGAGCGGATCCGGGGGTCCTCCACCCCGAGCACGTCGAGGAGTTCGGTTTGCGAGTAGGGCGTTTCGGAGACCGCGGTCCCCACGCCCGCGACACGGGTGATCTCCGTCAGTCCGCTGTGGATGGAAAGGTCCGCCGCTGGTGTGGCGATCGCCGTCATCGGTACATCCACCCCCAGCTCCGGTGCTTGCCGCGCAGGAGCAGCCTGACTTGCGAAGCGGTCATCGCCCTCACCTCTCGTGGATGGTTGTGGACACAGTGGACTTCTCGGCTCACGCCGCGGGTTCGATCCGCGTCGCGGCGCCGACGACCAGGCTGCACGGGCCCGCGCTCGGCGGTAGCGAGATGGTCGCGCCGTGGCCGATGACCGAGTCCCGCAGGTCGGTCGGCCCGGCGATGGACACGTCGTCCATGACGACCGAGTCGCGCACCCGGGAACCGCGCACCGCGCAACCACGGCCGATCGACGTGCCCGGGCCGATGTGGCAGTCCTCGACCACGGTCCCGGCACCGATCAGCGCCGGACCCTCGATCCTGGTGCGCACGACCCGGGCGCCGGCCTCGATGACCACCGGGCCGCGCAGCTCGGTGGCGGAGTCGATGTGGCCGTGTACAGCGGGAACGAGGTCTTCGAGCAACCGCCGGTTGCACTCGAGGACGTCCTCGACCTGGCCGACGTCGCGCCAGTAACCGGTGTGCTCGACGGCGTCCACCGCGCCGCCGTGGTCGATCAGCCACTGGATGGCGTCGGTGATCTCCAGCTCGCCGCGCGCGCTGGGCTCGATGGCCGCGACCGCGCGGTGGACCGCCGCGGTGAAGAAGTAGACGCCGATCAGCGCGAGGTCGCTGCGCGGCCGCGCAGGCTTCTCCACCAACCGCTCCAGCGTCCCGTCCGGCCGGAACTCGGCCACGCCGAACGCGCGCGGGTCGGCGACCTTGCGCACCACCACCTGCGCGTCCGGGCGGGTCGCGGCGAAGCGCTCGGCGTGCCCGCCGATCCCGTCCGGGAGCACGTTGTCACCCAGGTACATGACGAAGTCGTCGTCGCCGAGGAACGCCCGGGAGATCGCCACGCAGTGCGCCAGGCCCAGCGGGCTGACCTGGGGGATGGCGGTGACGCGCAGGCCCAGCCGGGACCCGTCGCCGAGCGCCTCCTGGATCCGGGTCGACGCGGCGTCGACCACCACGCCGACCTCGGTGATGCCGAGCGCCCGCAGGTTCGCCAGCACGTGCTCCAGCACCGGCCGGTTGGCGATGGGCACGAGCTGCTTGGGGGTCGAATAGCTCAACGGGCGCAGGCGGGTCCCCGACCCGCCCGCGAGCACCAGGGCCTTCATGGCGAACGCGCTCCTTCGCGACGTCAGGCGGAGACCGGGGTCCCGGACAGCCGCCGCTCGATCTCCCGGCTGGTGGCGTAGTCCGGCAGCAGGCCCTGCCGCCGCGCCTCGGCGAAGGTGATGGCGACCTGGTCCCGGTCGGACAGGATCGGCTCGACACCCGGGTCGATCGGCAGGCCCAGCGCCGGGTCCAGGGCGTGCAGGGCCAGCTCGTCCTGCGCGACGTAGCCGCCGGAGAGCATGTACGACATGACGGTGTCGTCCTCCAGCGCGACGAACGCGTGGCCGACGCCGACGGGGAAGTACATCGCCCGGTGGTCGCGCTGGTCCATCAGCACCGCGTCCCACTCGCCGAACGTGGGCGACCCGACCCGGATGTCGACCACGATGTCGAGCGCCGAACCGCGGGCGCAGTAGACGTACTTGGCCACGCCCGGCGGTGTCACGGTGTAGTGGACGCCCCGCACCACGCCGCGCTTGGACAGGCTGTGGTTCGTCTGCGCCACGGGGAACAGCGGGCCGCCGTGGGCCTCGATGAAGGCCTCTTCCTGGAACGGCGAGATGAACAGGCCCCGGTCGTCGGGGAAGACGCGGGGGGTGAACTCGATCGCGCCATCGACAGCCAGTTTTCGTGCTTGCACAGCGGCTCCTGTGATTGGAGTGTTCTGCGGGGTCGGGCCACCCGGCGGTCGGACCGCCGGGGACCGGTTGTCAGAGGGTGGACAGCACTTCGCGGACCGCGTGGATGACCTTGTCCTGCAGGTCGGTGGAGAGCGCGGGGTACATCGGCAGCGAGAAGATCTCCCCGGCCAACTTCTCGGTGACCGGCAGGGAACCGGTGGCGTAGTTGAGGTGCGCGAACCCGGTCATGGTGTGCACGGGCCACGGGTAGCTGATGTTGAGGTGGATGTCGTAGGCCTTGAGGCGCTCGATGATGTCGTCGCGCCGGGGGTGGCGCACCACGTACACGTAGTACACGTGCTCGTTGCCGGGCACGGTCTTCGGCAGCAGCAGGTCGGTGTCGCCGAGGCCGTCGACGTAGCGCTGGGCGACGGCCCGGCGGCCCGCCGTGTAGGCGTCGAGCCGCTTGAGCTTGCGGCGCAGGATCTCGGCCTGCACCTCGTCGAGGCGGCTGTTGTGGGCGGGGGTCTCCAGCGTGTAGTACGTGGTGTCCATGCCGTAGTACCGCAGCCGCCGCAGCTTCTTCTCCACCGCGTCGTCGGAGGTGATGGTGGCGCCGCCGTCACCGTACGCGCCGAGCACCTTGGTGGGGTAGAAGGAGAACGCGGCCGCGTCACCGGTCGAACCCGCGACCACGCCGTTCTGCCGCGCGCCGTGCGCCTGCGCGCAGTCCTCCAAAAGGGACAGGCCGTGCTTGGTGGCGAGTTCCCTCAGCGGGGCCAGGTCCACGCACTGCCCGTAGAGGTGCACGGGCAGCAGGCACTTGGTGCGCTCGGTGATCGCGGCGGCGACCTGGCTCGTGTCCATGAGGAAGTCGTCCTCGCGGATGTCGACGAAGACCGGGGTGGCGCCGGTGCCGTCGATGGCGAGCACGGTCGGGGCGGCGGTGTTGGACACCGTGATCACCTCGTCGCCCGGGCCGACGCCGAGCGCCTGCAGGCCGAGCTTGATCGCGTTCGTCCCGTTGTCGACGCTGACGCAGTGCCCGACGCCGTGGTACGCGGCGAACTCCTCCTCGAAGCCGCGCACGCTCGCGCCGAGCACGAGCTGCCCGGAGTTGAAGACCGTCTCGACCGCGTCCAGCAGGTCGAGCCGCTCCGCCTGGTATTCGGCCAGGTAATCCCAAACCCGCGTGGTCATGTGCGTACCCCTCCGTGAATTGGTGTCGTCAAAGCGGCGACCGTGCGCCGGATCCCCTCGGACAGCGGGATCTCCGGGCGCCACCCGGTGATCTCCCGGAACGCGCCGGAGTCGATGGTGATGCTCCGGGAGTCCGTCGCGGCCGCGTGCGGCGGCGGTGGCACGCAGGTCACCGCCACCGGCGGCCTGCCGGTGTGGTCGGACATCTCGCGGGCGACGAGCCCGAAGATCTCGCCCAGCTCGCAGCTGCGGTCGGCGCCGAGCAGCCAGTGCCCGCCCACCAGGGGGTCCGGCGTGGCCAGCGCCGCCGTGACCGCCGACGCGATGTCCGCGACGTGGACGAGGTCGCGGCGGACGGTGCCGTCCCCCCAGATGGTGAGCGGCTCGCCCGCCAGCGCGCGGCGGGCCATGGCGGTGACGACACCGCGGTCGTGGCTCACGCTGCCCGCCGCGGCCTCGCCGAAGACCGTGGACACCCGCAGGCTGATGCCGCGCACGCGGCCGTCGGCCGTGGCCGCCTTCAGCACCTGCTCCGCCACCAGCTTCTGCCGGTCGTAGGGGGTCACCGGGTCGTCGGGCTCGCTGCCGTCGATCGGTTCGCGAGGGGGCAGGCCGACCTGCGAGACGGTGCCGCAGTACACCACCACCGGTGGCGTCCCGCCGTGGGCGCCGAGGACGTCGACGAGGTCCCGCATCACGCCGACGTTGACGCGCTCGGCCCCCGGGGTCTCGGCCGCGCGCCACCCGCCCTCGGCCAGCAGCAGGTACACGACCGCGTCCGAGCCCGCGACGGCGTCGGCGAGCGCGGCGCGGTCGGTGAGGTCGGCCGTGACGACGGTCGTCTCGGCCAGGCCGCGCGCGGGGGTGAACGGCCTGCGCGCCACCGCGCGCAGCCGGATCGGCTGCCGCGCCAGAGCCCGAGTGACCGCGGCGCCTACGAAGCCGGACGCACCGAGGACGGTGACCAGTGCCATCTCAGGCACCCCCACGGGGCTGCGCCGCGGCGGCGTTGATGCAGGCGAGCAGCGTGCGGGCCTCGACGTTGAGGTAGTGCCCGTGCCGGGTGAGCGCGGTGAGCTGGGCCGGGGTGACCCACGCGTAGCCGGGCGGCGGGTCGGTGACCTCGTCCGCGTCGACCGCGAGGTACCGCGCCCGGACGTTGAGGAAGCGACCACCCTCCTCGGAGTGGACCGCCTCGTAGCGGATCCGCGACGGCGCGGCGTCCAGGACGAAGTCGAGGAAGGGCAAGCGGTCCTCCGGGGGCAGGTGCGCGTAGTTGGTCGGCGTGCACTGGACGGTGGGTGCCAACTCGACCGTGTCGACGAACCCGCCGTCGGCGCGGGCGTGCACCAGGACGTGGGTCACCCCGTCGATCTCGCGCACGAGGAAGGCGACGACCCCGTGGCCGACGGACTCCAGCAGCGGCTGCGTCCAGCTGATCTTCTCGCGGTTGCCGCCCTTCACCGCGACCGCGAGGACCTTGAAGTAGCGGCCGTCCTCGTGCTCGATCGCCTCGACGCCCTGCTTCCAGCCGCGCACGTCGGCGAGCGGGATGCGCTGGGCGCGCACGTCGTGGCGCGCGCGCTCGTTGGTGAACCAGGACAGCAGCTGCACGTCGGTGAACAGCGCCCCGGGAGCCGAGTCGTGGTAGGGCAGGCACGACAGCACACTGCGGGCGTTCATGTTGACCGTCTCGTCCTCGTGCATCAGCTGCGCGATCTGGCCGAGGGTGAGCCAGCAGAAGTCGTCCCACAGCGGCACGTCGTCCACCGTCTCGACGACCATGTTGCGGTTGGTCTTGCGGAAGAACCACGAGCCCTGCTCCGCCTGGAGCACGTCGACGATGACCCGTTCCGGGTCGGGCGGGGCGAAGTACTCGACGAGCTTGACGTTGGTGCCGCCGTGCGCCTTGGTGTAGTTGCTGCGGGTGGCCTGCACGGTCGGCGAGAGCTGCACCAGGTTCGGGTTGCCCGGCTCCATCTTGGCCTGCATCAGGAAGTGCAGGACCCCGCCGAACTCCTTGCCCAGGATGCCGAGGATGCCGACCTCGGGCTGCTTGATGACCGGCTGCTGCCACTCGCGGTAGGGGCCGTCGCCGTGCGGTCCGTCGTGCTCGACCACGTGCAGGCCCTCGATGGTGAAGAACCGCCCGCTGCGGTGCACGATGTTGCCGGTCGCCCCCTCGAACCCCCACTGGTCCAGGTCCGCGAAGGGGATGCGCTCGACGTGGAAGACGTTGGCCGCGCGGCGTTCGGCGATCCACGCGCGGACGTCGGCGGTGCGCATGTGCACGCCGTCGGTGGTCGCGGCGGACAGCGCGACGCGGTCCGCGTGGTGGTGGTCGTCCCGGGCGCGGACCGCGCCGGGTGGCTCAGAGTACTGCCGCGTCAAGGGAATCATTGCCGAACCCACCCCTAAGTTCTGATCTGCTTCGCGGGCACCCGATCGGCCTCGTGGCGCGGCCACCACCTCGCACCCACCGCTCCCGGCGGACTTCGCGAAGGTAGCCGCGGCCGTTCTCAGCGGTCCAGTTCGTCCAACGGCCGCGCGGGCCCCGTCCGTCCTGAGTGGACTTCCTCGGTCCGACCGGTCCAGGCCTGGTGCTGGGCCTCGCGGACCTCCTCCTCGGCGGTGTGCTCCACCCTGGCCATGGCGAACCGCAGGATCGGCGGCGCCATCAGCGAGGTGACGATCGCGACCAGGATGACGATCGTGTAGACCTCCACGCTGAGGATGCCGATCCGGAGGCCGACCATGGCCACCACGATCCCGATGACCCCGCGGACGTTCAGCCCGGCGCCCAGCGCCAAGCCCTCCCACCGGTTCAGGCCGCTGAGCCGCGCGCCCGCGTACGCGCCGGCGAACTTCCCGGCGATCGCCAGGGCGAGCACCGCCAACCCGGTGAGCAGCACCTCCGGCCGGACCAGTGCGGTGAGGTCCATCCGCAGCCCGGCCGTGGCGAAGAACAGCGGGGCGAGCACCGACAGGACGACGGTGCGCAGCGGCGCGAGCTTCGCGGGGTCCACCCGGCCCGCCGAACCGATCAGGATGCCGCAGACGAAGGCCCCGAAGATCGCCTCCAGGCCGAGGGCGTGCGTGCCCGCCCCCGCCAGGACCAGCAGGACCACGGCGGTGGCGACGGTCGGGCCGGGACCGTCGGCCTTGGCCGCGACCCGCAGCGCGCCCCGGACCAGCGGCCTGCCGAGGGTGGCCGCGAAGGCGACGATGGCGACCAGGTACCCCAGGGAGGTGAACACGGTCCCGGTGGACACCGCGTTTACCGCCATCGCGCTGACGACCGACAGCATGAACCAGCCGAAGACGTCGTCGATCACCCCCGCGGTGAGGGTGAGCTGGCCGATGTTGCGGTGCAGCAGCTTCATGTCGATGAGGGTCCTGGCGATCACCGGGATGGCGCTGACGCACAGCGCCACACCGAGGAACAGCGCGAAGACCGTGGTGTCGGTGCCCTCCGGGATCAGCGTCCCCGGCAGCGCGTAGCCCGCGCCGATCCCCAGACCGAGCGGGACGACCAGGCCGCCGGCGCTGACCCCGGCCGCGGTGGCGCCGCGCCTGCGGACCAGTCCCAGGTCCATCTGCATCCCGGTGATGCCGACCAGCAGCAGGACTCCCAGCTGCCCCACGGCGTCGAGCAGGTGGTACTGCTCCGGTACCGCCGGGAACAGCCAGTCGTGCACCGCCGGGGCGGCCCAAGCCAGCAACGACGGGCCGAGCGCCACCCCGACGAACAGCTCGCCCACGACCGCGGGCATGCCGAAGCGGGTCGCGAGTCGGCCGAGCACGACGGCGAGCAGCAGCAACAACCCCACCTGGAGCAGGAACACCAGGAGGCCGTGGGCCGCGATCGGCGGTATCGGCGCGGCGAGCGACGGGAGCATCGTTCCCCTCCAGGGAAAACCGTTGCGGGCACGACCGGGACGCGTGGTCCGCACCCTGAGCGAACAGGCAGAGATCGACATCGGGCAACTGTCCATGCGCCGGGCGCCCGCGGCGCCTCAGCGGTGCCGGGGCGCCGTCGTGCGCAGGTCGCGGACCGCCGCGACCGAGCGGCAGCCCGCCAGGCCCAGCGCGTCCCGGAACTCGGCGGCGAGCAGGTCGAGCGCCTGCCGGACGCCGTCCTGGCCCGCCGCGGCCAGCCCCCACATCACGGGCCGCCCGACGAGCACGGCCGACGCGCCGAGCGCGACCGCCTTGAGCACGTCCCCGCCGGACCGGACTCCCCCGTCGAGCAGCACCTCGCAGCCGCCCGCGACCGCGGCGGCGATCTCGCCGAGCACGTCGACCCCCGGCACGGCGCTGTCCAACTGACGACCTCCGTGGTTGGACACCACGATCCCGTCGGCGCCTGCCTGCACGGCCCGCCGGGCGTCCTCGACGGCGAGGACGCCCTTGAGCACCACCGGGAGGTTCGTGCGCGCGCGGACCGCGGCCACGGAGTCCCAGGTGGCCGGGGCGAACTCGCGCGCGGTGTGGTCGGCGACGGCCGAGGCGCCCCGGGTACGGCGGTGCGCGGCCGTCCCGGCGTCGAAGTTGGCCGCCGTCACCCACTCCGGGAGCGCGAAGCCGTTGCGCATGTCGCGCAGCCGCCTGCCCATCCACGGCACGTCCACGGTGAACACGATCGCCTCGCAGCCCGCGTCCTCCGCGCGGCGCACGAGGTCCAGGCAGCGCCGCTCGTCGCGCAGCCAGTACAGCTGGAACCACGGCCTGCCGCCGACGGCCGCGACCTCCTCCAGCACGACGCTGCTCAGCGTGCAGATCACGTACGGCACGCCCGCGTCCCGCGCCGCGCGCGCCGCCGCGAGTTCCCCCTCGGGGTGGAACAGCCGCTGGTAGGCGACCGGCGCGACCGCGACCGGCAGCGCGGCGGACCGACCCAGCACCTCGACCTCGGTGCCGCCACCGGTCAGGTCGCGCAGCACCCGGGGGATCACGTGGATCCGCTCGAACGCGGCGCGGTTGGCCGCCACGGCCGCCTCGGCGCCGCTGCCCCCGGCGAGGAAGTCCCAGATCTCGCCGGGGAGCACGTCCCGCGCCGCGCTCGCCAGGTCGGCCAGGGACAGGGGGGTCGAGCCGGGACCGGCCAGGCCGGGCTCGGCCGGGCCGTGGTTGGTCAGGCCGGAGCGGGTCATCGCCGAGCGGCGCCGAACTCGCTCTGCCCGGTGCGCTCGAGTTCCACGGCCTCGTACAGGGCCTTGATGTTGGAGCTGCCGAAGGTGCCCGCGCCCTGCCGCTCGATGACCTCGAAGAAGATCGTGTGCCGCGGGTGGGTGGAGGCGGTGAAGATCTGGAACAGCTGGCCGCCGTGGTCCTCGTCGGCGAGCACGTTGGTCGACCGCAGGTCGTCGAGGGTGTGGGTCTGCAACGTGATCCGCTCACCGAGCAGGTCGTAGTAGGCGCCCGGGGTCTTCAGGAACTCCACCCCGCGCCGCGACAGCGCGCGGACCGCCTGGACCGCGTCGTTGCTGTTGAAGGCGATGTGCTGCACGCCGGGACCGTGGTGCTCCTTGAGGAAGTCGTCGATCTGCCCCGGGTTGGCGCGCGTGTCCGGCTCGATCAGGGTCAGCGTGACCGCGCCCGACGCGCTCTGCACGACCGTGGAGTTCATCGCCTGGGCGCCGACCACGATGTGCTCTTCGAAGATCTGCCGGAACCCGAGCGCGCGCTCGTAGTACGCGACCGTGGGGCCGAGGTCGCCCGCGGTCAGGCAGACCGCGAAGTGGTCGATGCCCAGCAGGTCCACGTCCGCGCCACCGGGACCGGACGCGGCCTCGCCCTCGCGCTGGACCAGGGTGTGCACGACGTCGCCGAAGCCGCCGATGGTGGCGGTGACGACCGGACCGCGCTCGGCGTCGACGCGCCGCTCCGGCTCGCGGACGGGGTCCGCGCCCGCCCGCACCGCGGCGTCGAAGGCGGCGACCACGTCGGTGGTGCGCAGCGCGATGTCGGCCACGCCCTCCCCGTGCGTCTGCAGGTACGCCGCGCCCGGGTGGCGGTCCGAGATCGGTTCGGTGAGGACGAGCGTGATCGACCGCTGTCGCAAGGTGACGCTGCGGTGGTCCGCGGACCGGTCGGTCCCGGCGACGGTGAACGCGTACTTGCCCAGCCAGCCGGACACGGCCACTTCGAGGTTGTCGACGTACATCTCCACGTAGTCGATCTCGAAGTCCTTGGTGTTTTCCTTGGCAGTCATGGTTTTCCTCCCTCAGATGGGTCGTTCTTCGGTCATCGACCGGTGAACCGGACCTGGAGTCGGCTGTACCCCTGCACGACGATCGCGCGCAGCCAGGTCGGTTCGGCCAAGAGTTCTACTGTGGACACCCGCTCAGCCAGCTCCCGCAGCACGACCGCCAGCTCGATCCGAGCGAGCGCCGAACCGAGGCAGTGGTGCACGCCGTGGCCGAAGGTGATGTGCCGGTTGGGTGTCCGGTCGAGGCGGAAAGCCTCGGGGTCGTCGAACTCGGCGGGGTCTCGGTTCGCCGCGGGCAGCCACGCCACCACCGGCGTGCCGGGCGGCAGGTCCTGGCCGTTGACCGTGGTGTCGGCGGTCGTCACCCGCAGCACGTGCATGGCGGGCGAGGTCCAGCGCAGCACCTCCTCCACGGCCGCGTCGACGTCCGCGCTGCCGTCCCGCAGCCCGGCCAGCAGGCCGGGCACCTCGGCGAGCGCGTGCACCGCGCCGGTGATCGCGTGCCGCGTGGTCTCGTTGCCGCCGATCAGCACGTTGTCGCAGTTGAGCAGCACGTCGTCGAGGTCGAGGCCCTCGTCGGTGAGCAGCGTGCTGACCAGGTCGTCGCCGGGGCGCGCGCGGCGCGCGCTGATCAGCTCGTCGAAGTAGACGAGGATCTCGGTGTGCGCCTGGCGCGGGGTCATCCCGTCGAACAGCTCGTCCTCGCCCCCGAACGCGTGGTTGGTCAGGTCGATGAGCATGTCCTGGTCTTCCTCGGGCACACCGAGGATGTCGCACACGACCGCGGCGGGGATGCGCGGACCGATCGCCGTCGCCACGTCGCACACGCCGCCGTCGAGCGCCCCGTCGAGCACACCGCGCACCTCGTCGCGCACCCGGTCGGCGAGCTTGCGCGCCGACGCCCGGGACAGCAGCGGGCCGACCAGCTTGCGCAGCCTGCGGTGCCGCTCCTGTTCGGACACGACCATCATCCGGCCGCCCGAGGTGTCCGGGTGGTCGCGGTCGAAGCCGATCATCATCCCGTACTCGGAGGTGAACGGCGCGGACGGCGCGAGGACGGCGGCGCACGCCCGGTGGGAGAACACCGACCAGAAACCGGTCGGCGAACTCCCCGGCCCGCTCCACACCACCGCGTCCTCGGCCGCGTACGCGCGCCAGCGGTCGTGCCGGTCGAGAGTCGTGTAGAGGTCCGGGTCGCCGAGATCGATGGCCTTCGTCGTCTGCATCTGCGGTCTCCAGGTCACGTCTGCGCGCCGTCGAGCACCTTGGCGAGCTGCGCCACGGTCGGCGCGTCGAAGAAGGCCTGCACCCGCAGCCGGATGCGCAGGTGCTCGCGGATGCGGCTCACCAGGCGGGTCGCGAGCAGCGAGTGGCCGCCGATCTCGAAGAAGCTGTCCTCGACGCCGACGCTGCCCACGCCGAGCACCTCGGCGAACAGCTCGGCCAGCCGGATCTCCGTCGGCGTGCTCGGCGCCCGACCGGTCAGCACGCGCTCGGTGGCCACCCCGTCGGGGGCGGGCAGGGCGGCGCGGTCGACCTTGCCGTTCGGCGAGGTCGGCAGGCTCGGCAGGTCGACGACCACGTCGGGGACGAGGTAGGCGGGCAGCCGCTTGCGCAGCGGCAGCAGGAGGTTCTCGGTCGACACGCGCGCACCGGCGGTGCCGACGACGTAGGCGACGAGCCGGTTGTCGTGCTCGGTGACGACCGCCTGGGCCACCCCGGCCACCGCGAGCAGCGCGGACTCGACCTCACCCGGTTCGATCCGGTGGCCGCGCACCTTCAGCTGGTCGTCGACGCGGCCGACGAAGACGAGCTGGCCGTCCGGGCGCACCCGCACCCGGTCGCCGGTGCGGTACATGCGCGACCCCGGGACGCCGAACGGGTCCGGCAGGAACCGCTGCGCGGTCGCGGCGGGCCTGCGCAGGTAGCCGCGGGCCAGGCCGGGGCCGGTCGTGTACAGCTCGCCGACGTCGCCGTCCGGGACCGCGCGCAGCCGGTCGTCCAACACGTAGGTGTGGACACCGGTGATCGCCCGGCCGATCGGGGGCGTGCCGTCGCCGGTCAGCGGTTCGCTCGCGGTCACCGCGACCGTGGCCTCGGTCGGCCCGTACGCGTTGATCATGACCCGGTCGGCGGACCAGCGCTTCGCCACCGGGGCCGGGCACGCCTCGCCCGCGACCAGCAGGGTCAGCCCGGCGGGCAGGCCACCGGCCTCCGCCAGCGGCGCCAGCGCGGACGGCGGCAGCGTGACGTGGGTGATCTCCTGCTCCCGGACCAGCCGGGCCAGCGGTTCCCCCGGCACCAGGTCGGGCGCGGGGGCCAGCACGAGGCAGCCACCGGCGGCCCACATCGGCCAGAACTCGGCGACAGCGGCGTCGAAGCTGGGCGAGGCGAAGGCCAGCAGCCTGCTGTCCGGCAGCAGCCGCTGGCGGCGCACGTAGTCCGCCGCCAGGTTCGGGATGCCCTGGTGCGTGACCACCACGCCCTTCGGCGTCCCGGTGGAGCCGGAGGTGTAGATGACGTACGCGGGGTGCTCGGGCCGCAGCGGGCGGATCCGGTCGCGGTCGTCCAGGTTCGGCTCGGACCCGCCCGCCTCCCGCACCACGGCCATGACGACCGGCGCGCCCGCCACGTCCTGCCCGGGCAGGCACAGCAGGCAGTGCGCGGACGTGTCGTCCAGCATGTGCCGCTTGCGCTCCTCCGGGTAGTTCGGGTCGACGGGCACGTACGCGCCACCGGCCTTGTGCACGGCCAGCATGGCGACGACGAACTCGATCGACCGCGGCATCGCCAGGGCGACCAGCCGCTCCGGGCCGACCCCGTGCGCCACCAGCCTGCGGGCGAGGAGGTTGGCCTCCGCGTTCAGCTCGGCGTAGGTCAGCGAGGTGCCGCCCATCGCCACGGCGGGCCGGTCGGGCACCGCGGCGGCGATCGCCTCGAAGAGCGCGGGCGTGGTGCGCGCCGCGGGGATGGCGTGCTCCACCAGTGCGATCGTGCCGGTCATGCGAACTCCCCCGGTCGCGGGTCGGACTCGGCGCGCAGGAACTCGACCACCTCGCGGTTCACCGCGTCCGGGTTCTCCAGGTAGCCGAAGTGCCCGCATCCCGGGACCGTGCGGTGCGTCGCACCGGGGATCGCGGCGGCCAGCTCCCGCCCGGCGGCGGGCGGCGCCACCAGGTCGTGCTCGAACGAGATGACGTGGCTGGGCACCTTGATCGCGCGGTACGCGTCGAGGCGGTCGGGCAGCGCGCTCAGCAGCAGCTGCGCCCGCACGCCCGGGCCCCACGAGCCCGACGCGGCGAACAGGTCGAGCCAGTCGGCGGCGAGGTCGTCGTCGGCGAGCGTGTCCGGCCCCAGGTTGTGCATCGCCCGGATCGCGGCGTGCAAACCCGGCGGCAGCGCGGTTCCCCGCGCGATCAGCTCCGCCTCCCCCTCGGCGAGCACCCGCTGGACCAGGCTGCTGCGGCCGCACGCCGCCATCAGCACGACCGCGTCCACCAGCTCCGGGTGGGCCAGGGCCAGCTCCTGGGCGATGTAGGCGCCCATCGACGTGCCGACCACGTGGCACGGCGCCACCCCGAGGTGGTCGATGAGCGCGACCACGTCCGCGACGAGGTCATCGATGGTGAAGCCCGCCGCGCCGTCGTCGCTGGGCGGGATCCCGCGGTTGTCCATGGTGATCACCCGGAACCCGGCGGCGCGCAACGCGGGCACCTGGTGCAGGTCCCACACGGAGCCCGCGGCCCCGGTCCCGGTCAGCAGCAGCACCGGTGGACCGCCGCCGTGGTCGTGGTAGGACAACCGGATCCCGTTCTCGGTTGTCATGAGCATGTTGGTCCTTCCCCCCGCGGATTCGGCGTCCGCCTGCGCGAGCGGCGCGGCCAGGGACACAAATGATGTCTGAATAGGACGTCCACCCCGGACTTGAATTCGGCGGACCGGTCCTCCCCGCGTGCGGTGGCGCACTCGACCAAGACTACCTCCGGTATCCGCGGTCGTCGTCGGTGTCCATCGGCGATTCCGTGAATTCCTTGCGGTGTGGCCGAAAAGCCGCGTGCAGCGGCCTTGACACTTCGACGGTGTACGGAAATCCTCACGTACATGGACCCGAATGCGCTGTCCGCCCAGTTAAGCACAGAAACACTGCACGGATCACTCACAGATCCGGCCATCTCATCGATGAACCTGCTCAACGAGTTGATCGATGATTACCCGAAGGCCATTTCCATGGCGGCGGGCCGACCGTACGAGGAGTTCTTCGACGTCCGCCTGATCCACGAGTACCTCGACGCCTACTGCGACCACCTGCGGCGCGACCGGGGCCTCGACGACGCGGCGGTCACCCGCACGCTCTTCCAGTACGGCACCACCAAGGGCGTCATCGCCGACCTGATCGCCCGCAACCTCGCCGTGGACGAGGACATCGAGGCCGCGCCGGAGTCCGTGGTCGTCACGGTGGGCGCCCAGGAGGCGATGTTCCTGGTGCTGCGCGCGCTGCGCGCCGACGAGCGGGACGTGCTGCTCGCGCCCGCCCCCACCTACGTCGGCCTGACCGGGGCGGCGCTGCTCACCGACATGCCCGTCCGTCCGGTCCGGTCGACCGCGAACGGCATCGACCCGGAAGACCTCGTACTCCAGCTCAAGCGCGCCGAGGAGGACGGAAAGCGGGTACGGGCCTGCTACGTGACGCCCAACTTCGCCAACCCCACCGGCACCAGCATGGACGTGCCCGCGCGCCTGCGGCTCCTCGAAGTCGCCGCGGCGCACGACATCCTGCTGCTGGAGGACAACGCGTACGGGCTGCTCGGCACCGACCGCCTGCCGTCGCTGAAGTCCCTCGACCGGTCGGGGACGGTCGTCTACATCGGATCGTTCGCCAAGACCGGCATGCCCGGCGCGCGGGTCGGCTACGCGGTGGCGGACCAGCGGGTCGCCGGGGGCGGGCTGCTCGCCGACCAGCTCTCGAAGCTCAAGGGCATGTTGACGGTGAACACCTCCCCCATCGCCCAGGCGGTGATCGCGGGCAAGCTGCTGCTCAACGACTTCAGCTTGGTGCAGGCCAACGCCCGGGAGATCGCGGTCTACCAGCGCAACCTGCGCCTGACGCTGGCCGCGCTGGAGCGGGGGCTGGGCGGGCGCCCCGGTGTCGGCTGGAACACCCCGACCGGCGGGTTCTTCGTCACGGTCACCGTGCCGTTCGCCGTGGACGACGAGCTGCTGGCGCTCGCTGCCCGCGACCACGGCGTGCTGTTCACGCCGATGCACCACTTCTACGGCGGGAAGGGCGGGTTCACCCAGCTGCGGCTGTCGATCAGCCTGCTCACCCCGGACCTGATCGAGGAGGGCGTCTCGCGGCTCACCGACCTCATCACCGCGCACCTGCCCTGACTGACCCGATTGCCCTGACTGACCTGAACCGATCGGTCCGCCACCCGGTCGCCCCTTCCTCCGGGACCGCTGCGGTCCCGGAGGAAGGGCCCGCCTACACGGAACCGGAGGCGGGCCCGGCGTTGGCGTCGAAGGAGTTCCCGGAGTACTCGGCGTCGAGCACCGAGAACGCGTAGGTCGCGGGCGCGGCCAGCACGGCCGCGACCCCGAGCACGAGCCCGGCCTTGACAAGACCGCCGGACGCCGTCCGGCGCACCCGCCCGAGGACCAGTGCGGCGACGGCGAACACGCCGAGCGCCACCATGATCCACAACGCCCAGGTCAGGAACTTCGGGTAGTGCGACCAGAGCCAGCCTGCCCAGGCTGTCTGAACGGCGACCACGGCGGGCAGGACCCACGCTCGGGCACCACCGCTCCGGTAGGCCCGCCAGAACAGCACGAGCCCGTAGCCGGTCAGGGCGGCGATCGGGGGCGCGAGCGAGGCCGCGTAGGCGGTGTGCGGGACGAAGCTCAGGCTGAGGATGACGCCGAAGGTCAGCAACCACACGCCCCACACCACCAGACCGCCCCGCGCCGCGTCGGTGCGCTCGGCCCGGCGCGACCAGCGGAACCCGAACACCAGGGTCAACAGCGCCAGCGGGAACAGCCAGGCGATCGCGACGCCGAGGTGGCCGTCGAACAGCTTGTACCACTCCAGCGCCGGGTCCGGCCTGCTCTCCGCCTTGGACGGGTGGTCCGGGGTACCGCCCGCCATCTGGCCCGGCGACCCCTGCGGTCCCCCTTCTCCGCCGCCCTCCTGACCTTGCCCGCCTTCCTGGCCCGGCCCGCCCTCCTGACCGCCCTGCGCGCCTTCCTGACCCGGCCCACCTTCTTGGGCCTGCCCGGCTTCCGGACCCGGCCCGCCTTCCTGAGCCGGTTCGCCACCCTCACCCGACGAGTCCCCGTCCTCGGGCAGGCCGTTGATCACCGGGCCGGTCCTGGCGACCTCGGCGCCGGGCAGCTGGATGCCCACGCGCCCGAGTCCGTTGTAGCCGAACACCATGGCGATGGCGCTGTTGTTGGTGCTGCCGGTGATGTAGGGCCGGTCGCTCGCCGGGGTGAGGGTGTACAGCGCGACCCACGACACCGACACCACCAGCGTCACCAACCCGGCGACCCCCAGGTGCTTGAGCCTGCGGCTCACCGCGCCCGGCGCGGTCAGCAGGTAGCCGAGCGCCAGGGCGGGCAGGACCACCCACGCCTGCCCCATCTTCGCCTGGAACCCCACGCCGATCCAGACACCCGACCACACCAGGGAACGCAGCCGCCCCTCGAGCACGGCCCGCTGGTAGCAGTCGGCGGCGAGCAGCAGGCACATGATCAGCGCGGCGTCCTCCATGCCACGGCCGAACAGGGACGCGCACACCGGGGTGATGGTGAGGACGCCCGCGGCGAGCAGGCCGGGCGCCACGCCCGCCCACCGCCGCACGACCCGGTACATCACCAGCACCGAGACCACGCCCTCGATCACCTGCGGCAGCGCCAGGGACCACTCGTGGTAGCCGAAGATCCGGGCCGAGATGGCTTGCGGCACAAAGGATCCGGCGAGCTTGTCGAGGGTGTGGGTCGAGTTCGCGTCGACGGCGCCGTAGAAGAACGCCTTCCAGCTCTCGGACATGGCCCGCACGGCGTCGGAGTACAGCGGCGCGTAGTCGGCGCGCCACAGGTTCCAGCCGTAGAGCACCGCCGCCACCGCCGCGATCCCCAGCAGCGCGGGCCGCGCCCACGGCGGCTGGTCCGCGGGCGAGCGCCACACCGCCCAGCGGCTGCTCCGACCGCCTGGCGCGGGGTCCTGGTCCGGCGCGGGCCGGTCAACGAGTGTTTCGGTCATCCCGGTACCTCCGGAGCGCGGGGTGCGAGTGTCATCGGTCGGGTCCTGCGGTGGCGGTGCTCAGCTGTCGCCCGCGCCGCGCGAAACCGGCCAGGTCGTCTCGCCGTACCCACCGCGCGGCGAGCTCTTCCGAGCGTGCTCGTCCAGCAGCGCGAACAGGTCCTTGTTCGGCCCGTCGAGCATCAGCAGCTGGGACGTGTAGTACTTCAGGGACTCGAACTTGCGGGTCCGCGATTCTTCCTCCACCGCACCGAATTCGGCGTCGCCGAGGTGGAAACCCGCGGGGAGTTCCACCTCGTCCGAGCCGAATGTCGCATGTGGGAGGTCTTCCCACAGCCGCACCGGGATGCCGCGCTCCCCGGCCACGGCCAGCGCGGCGTCCCGGGTGATCCGGTTGTCGACGTGGGCGTTGATGGCCGCGCAGGTGACGACCAGCGTCGGCACGACCTCGGCGACGACCGCTCGGATGTCGTCCTCGACCGCCGCGCGCAGCTCGCGCTCGTGCTCCGGCGAGTGCTCGTCGATGCGCAGCTTCGCCTTGCCCGCCACGTTCTCCGCCAACCACCGGCCGTCCGGCAGCCTGCGGTAGATCGAGTCGAGGAACCGGCCGTGCCGGTGCGCCGCGCCCAGGTGGTCGAGGGCGGCGGCGTCCTCCGCCCGGCGGACCAGCGACGCGTCCTGGTCCGGGGCGAGGCCCCAGAGTTCGTGCAGCCGTTGTGCCGCGGCGGAATACGGCGGCGACGCGCTGCCCGCGAACACGGTGTGCACGAGCACGTCCGCGCCATCCCGCCCCGCCTGGGCGAGACCCGCGCCGTAGGACAGGACCGCGTCGTCCAAATGGGGGGATACCGCCAGGAACCGGACCTGGCCGGAAGCTTGAGACATGGCCACCACCTTGGTGATCGCGGTGCCGCGTTACAACAGGCGCGACCTGGACAGCCGCTCACGCGGAGACTGTCGGCTTCTCCCGGTTGACCACGTCGAAGAGCAGCCGCGCGGCCACGGAGGTGCCGTCGGTGCGCATCGTGCCCGCGACGGCCGCCGCGCGGTCCCGGGTCTCGGGGGCCAGTGCCGCGGCGAGCGCGGCCGACAGGGATTCGACCGTCGTGGTCAGGCTGTCGTGCACCACCCCGATCCCCAGCTCCGCCGCCCGGCCCGCGTGGTACGGCTGGTCGGTGCTGCGGGGCACCAGTACCTGGGGGACGCCCGCCCGCGTGGCCACGTGCGTCGTGCCCGCGCTGCCCGGGTGCACGACGGCGGCCACCAGGCCGAACAGCACCTGGAGGTTCACCTCGCTGACGACGAAGCAGTCGGCGCCGTCGTCCGGTCGGGCCAGGTCGGCCCAGCCGCTGGAGAGGATCACCCGGCGGCCGTGGCCGCGGATCGCCTCGATGGCCGCCCCGGCGGCGTCGTCGGTCCCGGTCGTGCTGCCGAAACCCAGGTACACCGGCGGTTCACCGGCGTCGAGGAAGTCCACCAGCGGACCGGGCAGCGGCCGCTCGTCCGGCAGTACCCACACCCCGGTCTGCACGGCGTCGAGGTCCGGCGGCAGCGGGGCCAGGACCGGGTCGGCGGCCAGCCACGGCCGGTCGGCGTAAGCGTGGTCGAAGGCGTTGTCCACCGGCGGCAGGCCGATCGCGGCCCGGTTGGCGTTGAGCGGCTCGCCGAAGCGGCTGTGGAAGCGCAGCCTGCGCTGCGCCCACAGCACCCCGTTGTCGGTCACGCCCGGCTCGGTCCGCTCGTCCACGGGCGGCACGTGGTGCCGCGACGGCAGGTAGACCGGGCTGTAGGCGGCGTAGGAGTACGGGATGCCCCGCTTCTCGGCGACCGACCGGACCGCCGCGGCGGCAGCCAGTTCCCCGGTCGCCACCACCACGTCGCACCCCTCGGCGGCCGCGGGGACCCGCTCGAACTGCATGGCGACCGCCCCGGCCTCCAGCCTGCGCTGCTCCTCGGGGGACGGCGGCGGCGTCCCGTCCCGCAGCACCACGCGCTGCGGGAGGCCGACGGGCACGTGCGGCACGCCGACCTCGGCCAGCCGCTCCGCGGCGAAGGGCGGCGCGCACACCCGCACCCGCGCGTCGAGTGCCCGCAGGCGCACCGCCAGTGCCACCAGCGGTTCGACATCGCCGCGGCTCCCGGACGTCGACAACAACACGCGCATCTCGCATCTCCTGTTCAGGTGGGGCGTCCCGGGCGGTTCACGCCGAGGCGGGCCGCTGCTCCCGGTCGACCGCGGCGAGCACCAGGGCGGCCGCCACGCGCGCCCCGTCGACGCGGACGGCGTCCGCCACGGCCGCGGCGCGCGCCCGGGTCTCGGGGGTCAGGGCCGTGGTGAGCGCGGCCTCGAGGGAATCGGGGGTCGGGGTCGGGCCGTCGTGCGCCGCGCCGATCCCCAGTTCGACGACCCGGGCGGCGAAGTAGGGCTGGTCCGCGATCTGGGGCACCAGGACCTGGGGCGCGCCCGCCTTGGCGGCCGTGGTCGTCGTGCCCGCGCCGCCGTGGTGGACGACGGCGGCCACCCGGCCGAACAGCAGCTGGTGGTTCACCTCGCCGACCGCGAAGCAGTCGTCCTGGCCGTCGGGCGGGGCCAGATCGGCCCAGCCACGGGAAAGGACGACCCGGTGCCCCCGCGCGCGGACCGCGTCGACCGCCACCCGGGCGGCGTCCGCGTGCGCGCGCATGCTGCCGAAACCGACGTACACCGGCGGCGGACCCGCGGCCAGGAACGCCGCCAGGTCGGCGGGCAGGGGCCGGTCGTCGGGCAGGACCCAGGCGCCGGTCTGCACGGCGTCGAGGTCGGTGGGCAGCAACGGGGCCAGGGTGGGGTCCGCCGACAGCCAGGGGTGGTCGGTGTAGCCGAACCCGTAGATGTCGGTGACCGGCGGCAGGCCGATCGCGGCCCGCTGCTCGTTGAGCGGGGTGCCGAAGCGCCGGAAGGCGCTCTGGCCGTTGCGGTGCCACAGCGCCGCGATGTCGGTGCCCTCCGGCGCGGGTGGTTCGCCCAGGGGTGGCGGCGGCGGGTAGTGCGGCGACGGGAGGTAAATCGGGCAGTGGAAGGCGTAGAAGTACGGGATACCCAGCTTCTCGGCGACCGACCGCACGCCGACGGCGGCGGCCAGCACTCCGGTCGCCACCACCGCGTCGCACCCCTCGGCGGCCGCCGGGAGCCGGTCGAACTGGGTGGCGATGACCTCGGCGTTGAACCGGAGCATGTCCTCGGGGGTGGGCGGCTTCCGGTCCGCCGCGCGCACCGGCGGCCGTGCGGGCGGGCCGACCGGCACGTGCGGCACACCCACCTCGGCCAGCCGGTCCGCGCAGTCCGGTGGCGCGCTCACCCGGGCTTCCGCGCCGAGATCCCGCAGTCCCACGGCCAGGGCCAGCAGCGGTTCGACGTCACCCCGGCTCCCGGACGTCGACAGCAGCACCCGCATCAGGCGTTCCCCGCTTCCGTGGGTCGTGGTCCGCGGTTCACGCGGGAACCGGCGGCTGGTCCACGCCCGCCGCGGCGAACAGCAGCGCCGCGGTCACGGACGTCCCGTCGGTGCGGATCGTGGCCGCCACGGCGGCGGCCCGGTCGCGGGTGTCCGGGGTGAGCGCGGTGGCGAACGCGGCCGACAGCGCCTCGGGGTCCGGGATCGGACCGTCGAGCGCGACCCCGACGCCCAGTTCCGCCACCCGGTCCGAGTAGTAGACCTGCGCCACGTCGTTGTCGATGACGTGGCGCAGCACGACCTGGGGGACGCCCGCCAGCGTGGCCACGAACGTCGTGCCCGCGCTGTCGTGGTGCACGGCGGCGGCCACCCGGCCGAACAGCGCCTGCAGGTTGACCTCGCCGATGGCGAGGCAGTCGTCCCGGTCGTCGTCCAGGGCCAGTTCGTCCCAGCCGCGGGACAGGACGACCCGGCGACCGTGGGCGCGGGCCGCGTCGACCGACGCCCGCGCGGCGTCCGCCGATCCGGACGAGCTGCCGAACCCCACATACACCGGCGGCGGGCCCGCGGCCAGGAACGCCTCCAGTTCGGCAGGCAGCGACCGCTGGTCGGGCAGCACCCACGCGCCGGTCTGCACGGCGTCCAGACCCGCGGCGGGTGGGGCCAGGACCGGGTCCGTGGCGAGCAGCGGGTGGTCGGTGTAGCCGTAGTCGAACAGGTCGCGCACCGGCGGCAGCCCGATCGCGGCCCGACCGGCGTTGACCGGGTCGCCGAAGTGCCGGTCGGCGCCCTCGTTGTACAGGTCCCGCTGCTCCTGGCTGCGCGCCGACGGCAGGTGGTCCGGGCTGAAGATCGTGTAGAAGTAGGGCACGCCCAGCTTCTCGGCCACCGACCGGGCGACGACCGCGGTGGGCAGCAACCCGGTCGACACCACCACGTCACAGCCCTCGGCCGCCGCGGGGACCGCGTCGAACCACTCGGCGACGACCTCGGCCACCACCTCGACCGCCCCGGGCGGCGGCTCACCCGGACCGCGCGCGCCCGCGCGCACCGGCCTGCCGACCGCCACCATCGGCACGCCGACCTCGGCGCACCGCTGCGCGTAGTCCGGCGGCAGGCACGTACGCACCTGCGCGCCGAGCTCCCGCAGCCGCACCGCCAGCGCCACCAGCGGTTCGATGTCCCCGCGTGACCCGCACCCGGTGATCAGCACGCGCATGTCGCATCCCCTGTTCGGTAGGTCATCGGCCGACGCGCCGGTGTCAGGCCGGGTGGTAGGGCAGCCACTTCATCCCGTCGGGCGAGGTCACCAGCCCACCGGGGAACAGCGGCACCTCGGGCTCGGCGTCCGCGCCGAGCAGCGCCCGCACCTGCACCTGGCCCGCCTCCTGCATGGCCTGCTGGACCACCTGCGACTTGAACATCGGCACCATGCTGTCCTCGCCGCCCGCGATCTGGTCGACGGCCGCGGCGAACTCCGCGCTGCGCTCGGTGATCCGGTCGGCGGCGGTCAGCGCCGTCTCACCGGAGGAGACGCCGCCGATCAGCTCCACAAAGGACTCGATCTCGGTGCTGGTGTTGTTGGTGACCTTCTTGGCCTGCCAGAAGTACGAGTCCTCGTTGACGTTCATCTGGTAGAAGGACACGAGGAACTCGTAGAACACGCCGTACTCGCGGCGGTACCGGGCCTCGAACTCGTTGAGCGCGGTCTTCTCGTCCAGGTCGCCCGCGAGCACGCTGTTGATCGACCGGGCGGCCAGCAGCGCGCTGTAGGTCGCCAGGTGCACCCCGGAGGAGAACACGGGGTCCACGAAGCACGCGGCGTCGCCGACCAGGACCATGCCCGGCCGCCAGAAGGTCGTCTGCTGGTAGGAGTAGTCCTTGCGGACCCGCAGCTCGCCGTACTCGCCGGTGGTGACCCGGGTGGCGTCGGCGAGGTACTCCGAGATCAGCGGGCACTCGGCGATCAGCGCGGTGAGCGCCTTCTCCTGGTCGCCCTGGATCTTCTCGGCGTCCTCCCGGCGCACCACCGCGCCGACGCTGGTCAGCGTGTCGCTCAGCGGGATGTACCAGAACCAGCCGCTCTTGAAGGCGACGCTGAGGATGTTGCCCGAGGTCGGCGCGGGCAGCCGCTTGCCGCCCTCGAAGTAGCCGAACAGCGCCAGGCTGCGGAAGAACTCCGAGTAGTTCCGGGTACCGCCGACGCTGTGGTACAGCCTGCTCTTGTTGCCGGACGCGTCGATCACGAAGCGCGCCGACACCTCCCGCTCGACGCCGTCGGGGTCGGTGTAGCGCAGGCCGGTGACCCGGTCGCCCTCCTCCAGCACGGCGGCGACCGCGCAGCCCTCGCGCACCTCGACGCCCTTGCGCTTGGCGTTGTTCAGCAGGATCTCGTCGAACCGCGCCCGCTCGACCTGGTAGGCGAAGGACGTCGCGCCCGCCATCTTCGCGGAGAGCCCGAAGTGGAACGTCCACGGCTCCGGGCGGGCGCCCCAGCGGAACGTGCCACCGCGCTTGATCGGGAACCCGGCGGCGGCCAGCTCGTCGGCGACGCCGAGCATCCGGCACACCCCGTGCACCGTGGCGGGCAGCAGCGACTCACCGATCTGGTACCGGGGGAAGACCTCCTTCTCCAGCAGCAGCACCCGGTGCCCCTGCATGGCCACCAGCGCCGCCACGGTCGAGCCGCCCGGCCCGCCACCGGCCACCACCACGTCGAACTCTTCCACCGACATATCCCACCATTCCTCGATCGAGTGCGAATCCGTTGTGGCCGACGGCAAACCGCCCGCGCTCAGGCGCCGACGGGAGCTTCCCCGAATACCGGTCCGTCCACTACCAGGTGACCGGGACCCGGTCCGGGCAGTCGACGAACGCGTTGCGGTACTTCACTTCCTCGACGGGCACGGCCAGGCGCAGCCCGGGGAACCGCTCCCACAGGGTCTGGTACGCCCGGCGCAGCATCGCCCGCGCCAGCGCGGCGCCGACGCAGTAGTGGATGCCGTGCCCGAAGCCGACGTCCGAGACCGAGCCGCGGTTGGCGTCGACGACGTCGGGGTTCGGCGTCAGCGCCGGGTCGCGGTTGGCCATGAGCACCGAGCAGAGGACGTAGTCCCCCGCCTTGATCAGCTGCCCGTCGATGACGACGTCCTTGAGCGCCAGGCGCGGGTTCGGCCCCTGCACGGGCGACAGGTACCGCACCAGTTCGTTGACCAGGCGGTCCGCCTTCTCCGGGCCCTCGAACAGCAGCGGGATCTGGTCCGGTTGCCCCAGCAGCGCGAGCACCCCGAACCCGATCATCCCCGCGACGGTCTCGACGCCGCCGAGGACCAGGGCCGTGCACAGGCCCTTCAGCTCGTCGTCGGTGACGTTGTCGCCGTGCTCGCGCACGAGCCCGCCGAGGAAACCCTCGTCGGGTTCCGCCCGCTGGCGCGCGATGAGACCGCTCAGGTACCGGTTGAACGCCGCGCTGTCGGCGGCCCGCGCCTTAAGCCCGCGACCGAGGTCGACGTTGCGCCGGATCCGCCGGACGAACTCGCCCCGGTCGTCGCGCGGGATGTCGAGCAGTTCGCAGAGCACGCCCGCGCCGACCGGGTCGGCGAAGAGGCCCTGGAGGTCCGCGGGCGGTCCGGCCGCCTCCATCATCTCCAACCGGTCCTCGATGAGGCGCTGGATCGCGGGTTCCATCGCGCGGATCCGCCGGACCGTGAACTCCGGTGTCAGCATCCGCCGCAGGCGCGTGTGCTCGGGCGGGTCGTAGGTCGAGATCTGCCCGACGAACTGGGTCTCCACGTGCGCACCCGAGTCGCCGTGGGTGAACCGGGGTCGCGTGGTGAAGTTCTCGTGGTCTCCCAACACCTTCCGCACGACGTCGTAGCCGAAGGCCTGCCAGACGTAGTCCCGGCCCAGTTGGGCGGACGCCTCGCCGACGATCCGGAACAGCGGGCCGTGCGCGCGGAGTCCCACGTTGTCCGCGTGCGGGTCGCAGTTCGTCCGGTGCTGGAAGTTCGCGGGCTCCCGCACCAGCGGCGCGACCGCGTTGCTGCCGTGATCCATACCGAGCGGAAGCCCCTTCATCGACCCGACCTCTCCGGCGATCCAGTCTCACCCGCGGTCACGCGGGACGTCCAGCACCGCGCCGTGGACAACGCGGTGCGCGTTCCCTTGCCGGACAGGCGAAGCACGCGATCACGCCACCAGGCTCGCGGCCGCGGCGAGCTGGCGGCCGATCATCGGCGGGAACGCGCGGACCGCGTGCGCGAGTTCGGCGAGGTCGTCGGCGACCAGCGCCTGCGGACCGTCGCAGAGCGCCTCCTCCGGGGCGGGGTGCACGTCGATGATCAGGCCGTCCGCGCCGACCGCCATCGCCGCGCGCGACAGCGGCAGCACGAGTTCGCGCCTGCCGCCGGAGTGCGACGGGTCGATGATCACCGGCAGGTGGGTCAGCCCCTGCGCGACCGGGACAGCGGAGATGTCGAGGGTGTTGCGGGTGGTCGTGTCGAACGTCCGGATGCCCCGCTCGCACAGCACGATGTCGAGGTTGCCGCGCTGGGCGACGTACTCGGCGGCCATCAGCCACTCCTCGATCGTGGCGTTCAGGCCGCGCTTGAGCAGCACCGGCTTGCCGCAGCCGCCGACCGCCTGCAGCAGCGCGAAGTTCTGCATGTTCCGGGTGCCCACCTGGAGCATGTCCGCGTACCGGCTCACCAGCGGCACGTCGTGCGCGTCGACGACCTCGGTCACCACGGGCATCCCCACCGCCTCGCGCACGTCGGCCAGGATGCGCAGCCCGTCCTCGCCGAGCCCCTGGAAGGCGTACGGCGAGGTGCGCGGCTTGTAGGCGCCGCCGCGCAGCAGCGCCGCGCCCGCCCGCTGGGCCATCCGCGCGGCGGCCAGGGTCTGCTGAGGGGTCTCGACCGCGCAGGGCCCGGCGATCAAGGTCATGGTGCCGGGGCCGATGGGCACCCCGCCCACGCGGATCACCGAGCGCGTCGGGTGGTTCTCCCGACTCACCAGCTTGTACGGCACCGAGACCCGGAGCACTTCCGCGACACCGGGTTTGCCGTCGAGGCCGAGTGTTTGGAACCGGTCGATGTCGCCGACCAGCCCGACGATCGTCCGGCTGACGCCCCGGCTGATGAACGCCGACCCGCCCGCCTTCGCCACGATCGAGACGACCGCGTCGGTTTCCTCGTCGGACGCACCGGGCGCCATCACGATGACCATTCGCTTCTCCCTGGGAAAGTGTGCGTGCCCCGGCGACTCACCAGGCGACCGGCAGTTCGGTCAGCCCGTAGGCCGGGGTGGTGAGCCGGAACCGGGGTTCCCGCTCGGGATCGGCCAGCCGCAGCGCGGGGAAGCGCCGCCACAGGGCCGTGTAGACCGTGCGCAGTTCGAGCCGGGCCAGCGCGGCGCCCAGGCAGTGGTGGATGCCGTGCCCGAACGCGACGTGCGGGACGGACTCGCGGGTCACGTCGAGCCGGTCCGGGTCCGGCACCAGCGCGGGGTCGCGGTTGGCGGTGGGCAGCACGAGGATGACGGTCTCCCCCTGCTTGACCAGCTGGTCGCCGAGGACGACGTCCTCCATGGCGGTCCGCGGCGTCGGCGCGTAAGGGACGGTCAGGTACCGGATCAGCTCGTCGACCGCCCGGTCCGCCGACTGGTCGTCGGCGCGGAAGGCGGCGGCCTGCTCGGGCTCGCGCAGCAGCGCCAGCACGCCGAGCCCGATCATGCCGGAGATGTTGTCGTCACCCGCCAGCATCACCTGCACGCAGAAGCCCCGCAGCTCCTCGTCGGTGGCCGTGCTGCCGTACTCGGAGATGACGGCGCCGATCAGCCCCTCGCCGGGCTCCGCGCGCTCCCTGGCGATCATCGCCAGCAGGTACCGCGAGAACGCCTCCCCGGCCGCGGCCCGCCGCTTCTGGCTGCGCGAGGCGTCGAGGTGCGCGTGGCACAGCTGGAGGAACATGGCGCGGTCGTCCCGGGGCACGCCGATCAGCTCGCACAGCACGGCGCCGGGCACCTGGTCGGCGACGTGCTCGACCAGGTCTGCCGGGGAGCCCGCGGACGCCATGGCGTCGAGGCGCTCCTCGACGATCTGCTCGATGGCGGGCCCCAGGCGCTTGAGCTTGCGCACGGTGAACCCGGGGGTCAGCTTCTGCCGGAGCCGGGTGTGCTCGGGCTGGTCGTAGTCCATGAGGTTGCCGACCAGCTCGCGCGGCCGGAACGTGCCCTGCCCGCCGATCTCGTCGCGCGGGTCCCAGCGGCGCCGGGTGCTGAACCGCTTGTGGTCGCCGAACACCTGCCGGACCAGCGCGTGCCCGGTGGCCATCCAGTGCGTCTCGGCGTCCGCGCCGGTGCCGACGGTGACCCTCGTCAGCGCGCCCGCGGCGCGCAGTTCGTCGGCCGGGTCGAGGTCCTGCCTGCGGATGTGCAGGGGGCGCGGGTCGTCGTCGCTCAACGGGAGGTCCTTTCTGCCGGTCCGGGGGTCACCAGTCGAGCGGGAGGGCTTCGACGTCGAACGGCGGTGGCCCCAGCCGGATCTCGCGGTCGGGTTCGGCCAGCCGCAAGCCGGGGAAGCGGTGCGCCAGCGCCGGGAGCGCCACCCGGAACACCAGCTCGGCCAGCGGCCTGCCGAGGCAGTGGTGGACGCCGTGCCCGAACGCGACGTGCGCGGGCTTGACCCGGGTGATGTCGAACCCGTCCTCGGGGCCGGGGAAGTCGCGGCGGTTCGCGGCCAGGAAGGAGGGGGTGACGGTGTCACCCGCCTTGACGGGGCAGCCGCCGATGCGCACGTCCTCCAGCGCGACGCGCGGTGTGGTCTTCTCGTCGCTGGTCAGGTACCGGGTCACCTCGTCCAACCAGTCCGGGGCGGCGTCCGGGTCGTCGCGCAGCAGCGCGAACTGGTCCGGGTGCTCGACCATCAGCCACGCGCCCGCCGCGAGGTAGCGGGCCACCTGGTCGCCGCCCGCGCCCATGACGAACGCGGCCACGCCCTTGAGCTCCGCGTCGGTGATGTCGTCGCCGAACTCCCGCACCACGACGCCGAACATGTCGTCGCCGGGGTCGCGGCGGGTGCGGGCGACCATCTGCTCCATGTAGGTCCAGAACTTGTTGCCCGCCGCCACGCGCCGCTTGCCGGACCGCTCTGACCGGCTCGCGTGCAGCGCGCGGGAGAGGCCCACCTGGTCGTCCCGGGGGATGCCGAGGAAGTCGCAGGTCACCGTTGTGGCGATGGGCCAGCCGAAGCGCGGGACGAAGTCCACCGGGCCACCGGTGTCCTCGATGTCGTCGAGCACCGCGGCGACGATCTTCTCGACCCGCGGCCGGAACCGCTGCATCCGCCGCGCGGTGAACGGCGGCGTCACCATCCGGCGCAGGCGGGTGTGCTCCGGCGGGTCGTACTGGGTGAGGAAACCGGGCCAGGTGCGGCCCGCCGCGGTCCCGCCGTAGAGCAGCTTGGCGCTGAACCGGTCCGAGCCGAGCACCTGCCGGATCTCGTCGTACCCGGTGGCGAGCCACGCGGTCCGCCCCTCGGGGGCGTCCTCGACGCCCAGCACGCTCATCGGCCCCTCGGCCATCAGCGCCCGCAGCTCGGGGACCGGGTCGAACCGGTCCCGCCGGTGCAGGTCCATGCCCCGGCTCACGTTGATCTCCTCGAACGTGTCCCGGACAACGTCGTTCTCGTCGGCCACCGCACAGGTCCTTTCACGTCATCCGGGTGGTCGGCGGGCGGTCGGACGAGCGACGGGCTCGTCCAACCGCCCGCGTCGAGCAGTCGGACACCTCGCGATCAGGCGCCGATCTCCTGGGTTTCCTGGATCAGGCTCTTGGGCCGCAGGTCCGTCCAGTGCTCCTCGACGTAGGCGAGGCACTCCTGGCGGGTGGCCTCGCCGTACGCGCGGGTCCAGCCCGCGGGCACCTCCGCGAAGGTCGGCCAGATGGAGTGCTGGCCCTCGTCGTTGACCAGCACGAAAAAGGCGCCGTCTTCGTTGTCGAAGGGGTTGGTCATCGCTGCGTCCTCTCGCTCTCCGGCCGCGACCGGAGCTTCTCGGCGACGATGGCCCCGATCTGGGCCATGGCCGCGGGTTGCACCATCTGGTAGTGGTCGGTCTCGATCTCGTGGGACTCGATCGTCCCGCTGGTGTAGGCCGTCCAGCTAGCCGTGGCCACCTCGACCGGCAGGTGCGCGGGACGGTCCACAGTGGCCACGAAGAGCAGGACGTCGCCCGCGAAGGGCTCCGCGGTGTGGCCGGGGCCGACGTCCCAGAGGTTGCGCATGACCGCCTCCAGGCGGGCACGGGCACCGGCGCCCTGGACCAGCTGGCCCGCGAGTTCCAGGTCCTGCTGGTTGCGCTTCTCCAGCGCGTCCTCCTCGCGCGCGGCCTCCTCGCTCGGCGTGCCGGTCGCCTTCCGTCCCATGTAGACGGGGTAGGCGTCGAGCAGCGCGAGCAGGCCGACCTGCTCGCCGTCCGCCTCGATCAGCTTGGCCATCGCCTGCGCGATCCGGCCGCCGAGCGACCACCCGAGGAGGTGGTACGGCCCATTCGGCTGCACGGCGCGGATCTGTGCGAGGTAGTCGCGCGCCATCTCGTCGACGCTGCCCGGCAAGGGTTCCGTGCGGGCCAAGCCGCGCGCCTGCACGCCGTAGACCGGCTGGTCCGGCGGGAGGTGCCGCACCAGCGGCGCGTAATTCCAGCTCAGGCCACCGCTCGCGTGGACGCAGAACAGCGGCGGACGACCGCCACCCGCCTGCAACGGCAGCAGGATCTCGTAGTCCCCGGTCTTCACCGACGCACTCGACCGCCGCCGCTCGCCCACGACGACCAGTTTCTTGGCGGAAGTCTTGCGCGCCAACAGGCCCGTGTTCAGCATCTGGTGCCCGGGAGTCCCGAATGGACACGGAACGGTCGGCAGGTCGCCCGCGTCCACGGCCTCGCCGGTGACGTAGAGGGTGCCGACGCCCCCGGGGACGACGGGCCGCAGCCGGTCGTCGAGCAGGAGCGCGCCGAGCGGGCCGTCGCCGACCAGGTCGGTGACCGCCGCGGGCGCGGCGCCGGACCACCGCGCCGGGGCGATGGGGGGACGCGCGCGCTCGGTGTCGTCGAGGAAGACGTCGAGTTCGCCGATCCGCCGCGTGGGGTCCGCCGCCACCTGCTCCAGCACCCGGACCAGCCGTCGGGCCACGGACTCGGCGGTGTCCCGGTCGAACAGGTCGGCGGCGTAGTGCAGGGTGCCGTCGATGCCGTCCTCGTTGTCGTCGTCATCGCGGCGCTCGGTGAGCCGGAACGCCAGGTCCAGCTCGGTGGTCTCGTGCCCGGCGGATTCGACGTCGCTGCGCAGTCCGGGCAGTTCCGTCGCGCCCCACCCGGCCAGGTCCTCCTCCAGCACCCGCAACCCCACCTGGAACACGGGGTGCCGGGAGAGCGAAGCGGGCAGGTCCAGCAGCTCCGCGATCCGCTCGAACGGCACATCGGGGTGCTCCTGCGCGGCCTGGACCGCCTCCTGCACCCGCGTCAGGACCTCCAGGAAGGTCGGGTCACCCGAGAGGTCCGTGCGCAGGGGCAGCGGCCGGGCGAACGGCCCGATCATCGGTTCGAGGTCGATGAGGTCCTCGTCGCGCGGCAGCGTCGTACCGATCACCAGGTCGTGGCCCGCGCCGAGCGCCGCCAAGAGCACGGCGAGCGCGGCGTGCACCACCTGGTACGTGTCCGCGGCCGTCGAGTCCACCGCCGCCAGCAAGCGGGCGTGCGGTTCCGCGCCCAGCCGCAGCGCGACCGCACCGGCCCGCCGCGACGGGACGGCGGATCGCGGCCGGTCGACCGGGAGCACGGTCTCCCCGTCGACGCCCGCCAGCGCGTCCCGCCAGAAGACCAGCTGCTCGTTGATCAGGCTGCCCGGTTCGCGCTCGTCCGCCAGCAGCCGCCGCTCCCAGATCGCGTAGTCGGCGAACTGGAGGGCGAGCGGTGCGCGCTGGGGCACCCGGCCTTCGCGGCGCGCGCCGTAGGCGGCGGCCAGGTCGCGGAAGAACACGTCCACCGAGTCGTCGTCGGCGAGGATCCGGTGCACCCGCAGCTGGAGCACGTGCTCCTTCTCCGACAGCGCGAACAGGTCGCACCGCCACGGCACGTCCCGGGTGAGGTCGAAGACCTGGTCGCGCCGTTCGGCGAGCGCGCCCGCTAGGTCGTCCTCGGTGACCGGGGTCGCGGTCAGGTCGACGGTCAGGGTGTCGTGGACGTGCTGGTGGACGTGCTGCCCGTGGCCCGGGAAGCTCGTCCGGAAGATCTCGTGCCGAGCCGCGACATCGCCGAGCGCCGCCGCCAGCGCGGGCACGTCCAGTCTGCCGCGCAGGCGCAGCGCGACCACGATGTGGTGGCCCGCGGTCTCCTCGCCGGGCTGGGCCAGCAGCCAGGCGCGGAACTGCCGGGCCGTCGGCGGCACCCGCTCGGGCCGCTCGGCGGCCTCCAGCGCGGGCCGCGACTTCGCGGCGAGCGCCCGGGCGACACCGGCCGGGGTCGGCGAGGAGAACAGCTGCCGGACCGGCAGGTCAGCACCCAACTCCTCGCGGATCCGGGCGATGAGCCGCATGGCCAGCGCCGAACTCCCGCCCAGGTCGTGGAAGGCGTCGTCGACCCCGACCCGCTCGACGCCGAGGATCTCGGCGAAGAGCGCGCAGAGCACCTTCTCGGCCTCGCTCTCCGGCGACTTGTCCGACGCGCGCCCGGCGAGGTCCGGGGCGGGCAGGGCCCGTCGGTCGACCTTGCCGTTGGGGGTGACCGGCAGGCCCGCCAGCAGGACGACCGCGATCGGCACCATGTACTCGGGCAGGGCCAACCCCAGCTGCCGCCGGATCTCCTCCGGCCCGGCGTCGCCGCCGTCGGAGACGACGTAGCCCACCAGGCGCTTCTCCCCCGGCTGGTCCTCGCGCGCCAGGACGACGGCCTCGACCACGCCCGGCTGGGCGGCCAGCGCGGCCTCCACCTCGCCGAGTTCCACCCGGTAGCCGCGGATCTTCACCTGCTCGTCGGTGCGGCCGAGGAACACCACCTCGCCGTCACGGGTCCAGCGCGCCAGGTCGCCGGTGCGGTACATGCGCTCACCGGCGCGGAACGGGCACGCCACGAACCGCTCGGCCGTCAGGCCCGGCTTGGCGAGGTACCCGCGAGCCAGTCCGGTGCCCGCGATGTACAGCTCACCCGCCACACCCGGCGCGACCGGGCGCAGGAACGCGTCGAGGATGTAGATCATGCGGTTGGCCATGGGGTGGCCGATCGGCAGCTCCCGCTCGACCACGTCACCGGGTTCGATCGGCAGCCACGTCGCGCACAGCGTGGTCTCGGTCGGCCCGTAGGTGTTGCGCACCCGCAGGTCGGGCTGGGCCCGGCGCAGGTTCGCCACGGACTGCGCGGGCACGACGTCCCCGCCGGTCCCGATCTCGACCAGACCCGTGAAGCACTCCGGGGAGGTCTCCGCGAGCGCGCGGAAGGTCCCGGCGGTGAGGTGGACGGCGGTCGCGCCCCGCGCGACGGCTTGGCGCACCCCGCCCGCGTCGAGGATCCCGGGCTCGGTCAGCAGGACCCGGCCGCCGGTGACGAGCGGGACCCACATCGCGTAGAGCGAGGGGTCGAAGACGTGCGTCGCGTGCATCAGGACGCCGTCGTCGGGGCCGAGCTGCCAGCCCGCGTCGCCCGCCAGACCGGCCACCGCGCCGTGCGGGATGGCCACGCCCTTGGGGACACCGGTGGAGCCCGAGGTGTACATGACGTACGCCAGGTCGTCGGCGCCGATCGGGACCCCGGATACCGTGGCAGCACTGCCATCGATGGCGGCGCGGGTGTCCGGCGCGTCGAGCACGATCGCGCCGTCCGGCACGACCCCGCTGGTGGCCCCGGTGCAGACGACGAGCGAGATCTCGGAGTCGGCGAGGATGAACGCGATCCGCTCGGCCGGGTACTCGACGTCCACGGGAACGTAGGCGGCGCCCGCCTTCCAGATCGCCAGGAAGGTGATCAGCAGGTCCGGCGACCGCTCCATGGCCACGCCGACGCGGTCACCGCGGCCGACGCCGCGACCGGCGAGGTGGGTCGCCAGCCGGTTCGACGCCCGGTCGACCTCGGCGTAGGTCAGGTCCGCGCCCGCGGCGTCGGTGATCGCCACGGCGTCCGGCGCGGCGGCCACCCGCCGCGCGAACAGCTCGACGACCGAGTCCCCGGGCACCGGGCCCTCGGTCGCGTTCCACTCGTCCACCACCAGGGCGCGTTCGGCCTCGCTCAGCAGCGTCAGGCGGCCGATGAGCACGTCCGGCTCGGCGACCAGCCGCGCCAGCACGCGGGCCAGCGAGCCGACGACCGACTCGGCGGCGGTCCGGTCGAACACGCCCTGGTCGTAGTCGAGGATGAGCGGCATCCGGTCGCCGGGACCGGTGATCAGGGTGAGCGGGTAGTGCGAGGAGTTGCGACCCCGCTTCACCGGGAGCAGCGCCAGGCCACCGCCCTCGGGCCGCCCCAATCCCTTGCGGGGGAAGTTCTCGTAGATGACGAGCGTGTCGAACGACGCCCCGGGACCGGCGGCGGTCTGCACCTCTTGCAGGCCGAGGTGCTGGTGGGCCATCAGTGCCGATTGGGTCCGCTGGAGGTCGGCGAACAGGTCGACGGCCCGCCGCGCGCCGTCGAGCCGGACCCGCACGGGCAGGGTGTTGAGCAGCTGGCCGACCATCGACTCCACGCCGGGCAGCTCGGCGGGCCGCCCCGACGCGGTCGCGCCGAACACCACGTCCGTGCGGCCCGCCAGGTGCGCCAGCACGACGGCCCACGCGCCCTGCACGACGGTGTTCAGCGTGAGGCCCTGGCCGCGCGCCAGGCGCGCCAGGCCTTCCGTCAGCTCCTCGGGCAGCTCGACGATCGCGGTGTCGATGTCCGGCACGCGGGTCGGGTCGACCGAGGCGACCGTGGTCGGTGTGTCCACACCGGACAGTTCGGCCCGCCAGGCGGCCTTGGCGGCTTCCTTGTCCTGCCTGGCCAGCCAGGCCAGATAGTCCCGATAGGACACCGTGTCGGGTAGCCCGGACGCGTCGCCGCCCGCCGCGTAGATCGCGGCCAGCTCGCGGTGGATGATCGGCATCGACCAGCCGTCGACCAGCACGTGGTGCAGGGTGTGCACGAGCCGGTGCCGGTCCGGGGCGAGCCGGACCAGGTGCAGCTTGGTCAGCGGCGCCGCGTCGATGCGCAGCCGGTCGGCCAGCTCCGCGGCCGCCAGCCGGTCCACCTCGCCGTCGGCGATGTCCTCCGGCAGCCCGGAGAGATCCGTTTCGCGCCAGGGGATCTCGGCGTCCCGCGCGATGACCTGCACCATCCGCGCGCCGCTGACGTAGCGGAAGCAGGCCCGCAGCGCGGCGTGCCGCGCCACGAGCGCCTGCCACGACGCCCGCAGCCGCGCGGCGTCGAGCGGGCCGTCGATGCCGTAGACGGTCTGCACGGTGTAGGTGTCGAGGCCGTCCGTGTCGAGGGCGGAGTGGTAGAGCATGCCCTCCTGCAACGGCGAGAGCGGCCAGACGTCCTCCACGCTGGAGCGCGGCTTCGCGCGGGTGTCGTCAACGGTCACGATCTGCTCCTCCTGGCGGGTCATTCGCCGGCCAGCCCGGCCTCTAGTTGGTCCATCTGGTCGGCGGAGAGGTCGACGAGCATGCCCACCTCGGGCTGCGGCGCCGCCGCGGCGCCGTCGGCCGCCAGTTCCGTGACGAGCAGCGCCAGCCGCTCCGGGGTCCGCTCGTCGAACACCTGCCACGGGGACAGCTCCAGGCCCTTCCGGCGGGCGCGGGCGGACAGCTGCATCGAGGTGATCGAGTCGCCGCCGAGTTCGAAGAAGCTGTCCTCGGCACCCACCCGGTCGAGGCCGAGCACCTCCGCGAACAGCTCGCACAGCCGCGCCTCCATGGCCGTGCGCGGGTCCCGTTTGGACGAAAGGCCCGCGAAGTCCGGCGCCTGCAACGCCCGGCTGTCGAGCTTTCCGTTGGGGGTCAAGGGCATCCGGTCCAGCGGTACGAACGCCGCGGGCATCATGTACTCCGGCAGGCGCTCGGCCGCCAGTGCGCGCAGGGTGGTCATCAGCGCGACCGCCGCGACCGCCGCCTCGGCCGTCGGGACGACGTAGGCCACCAGTTGCTTCTCCCCCGGCCCGTCCCGGCGCACGGCGACGGCCACCTGGGAAACCCCGGCGTGGTCGGCGAGCACGGCCTCGACCTCGGCGGGCTCGACCCGGTACCCACGCACCTTGACCTGCGTGTCAGCCCGGCCGACGAAGACCAGCTGGCCGTCCCGGCTCCAGCGGAACCGGTCTCCGGAGCGGTACATCCGCTCCCCGGGGGCGAACGGGTTGGCGACGAACCGCTCGGCGGTCAGGCCCGGGCGACCGAGGTAGCCGCGGGCGAGACCGACACCGGTGATGTACAGCTCGCCCGCCACCCCCGGCGCCACCGGCTGCAGGAACGCGTCGAGCACGTAGTGCCGCACGTTGTGGATCGGGCCACCAAGTGGGACCACCTCGTGCCCCGGGGACAGCGGGGCGCTCATCGTCGAGCAGATCGTGGTCTCGGTCGGCCCGTACGCGTTGATCATCCGGCGGCCCGGCGACCAGCGGTCCACCAGCGCGGGCGGCAGCACCTCGCCGCCGGTCAGCACGGTCCGCAGGGTGTCCGGCAGGTCGTCCTCGACCGCCAGGATGCTCGGCGACACCGTGAGGTGGGTGATCCCCCACCGGCGCAGCGTGTCGCCCAGCGTCACCCGGGGCGGCATGCTCGCCGCGTCGGGCAGCACCAGGGTCCCGCCCGCCAGCAGGGCCATGTACAGCTCGGAGACGATGGCGTCGAACCCGATCGCGGACAGCTGCAAGACCCGCGACGACGACGTCACGGCCATCCGCTCGATGTGCGCGTAGGCCAGGTTGGCGAGCCCGGAATGCGTGACCAGGACGCCCTTGGGCACCCCGGTCGACCCGGACGTGTAGATCACGTACGCCGCGTCCTCCGGCGCCACCGGCGGCAAGTCGACCGACGGGTCGGCGGCGGGCAGCTCGTCGAGCACCAGGACCGTGCCCGCGAAGTCGGCGGGCACCACGGCGCGGGTCGCGGTCGTGCAGACCAGCACCTCAGGCACGGAACTCGCCAGCATCAGCTCGATCCGCTCGGTGGGGTACTCCGGGTCCACCGGCACGAACGCCCCGCCCGCGAACAGCACCCCCATCAGGGTCACCGCCAGCTCGGCCGAGCGCTCCACGAGCACACCCACGCGGGTCTCGCGCCGCACACCCAGCCCGACGAGCAGCCGGGCCAACGACTCGACCTCGTCGAGCACCTCGCCGTAGGACAGGCTCCGCGCCGCGTCCTGCACCGCCACCGCGTCCGGCGACTGCTCGACCTGCTTGCGGAACAGCACCGGCAGCGCTTCGGCCGCCAACGGCACCGCGGTACCGCTCCACTCGTCCACGACCAGGCGGCGCTGCGCCGGGCCGATCAGCGCGATCCGCCCGATCGGTGTCCGCGGCTCGGCGACCACCTGTTCCAGTGCGCGCAGGATGGCCGCGACCATCTCCTCGGCCCCGGACCGGTCGACCACGTCCGGCCGGTAGATGAACTCGCCGTGCACGCGACCGGCCACGGACCCGCGGATGGACAGCGGGTAGTGCCCCGTGTCGTTCGGGATCCCGGCGGGGCGCATGACGAGCGCGTCGGGGCCGTCGGACCTCGGCGGCGGGGGCGGGTAGTTCTCGAACACGACGATCGTGTCGAACGCCGCGCCGGGACCCGCGTGCTGGTTCAGCTCCGCGAGGCCGATGTGCTGGTGCGGGATCAGCGCGACCTGCCGCTCCTGCAGGTCCCTGAGCATCTCGACGACCGGCTCGGCACCGGTCAGCCGGGCCCGGACGGGCAGCATGTTCATGAACAGGCCGACCGCGGACTCGACACCGGGGATCTCGGGCGGGCGCCCGGCCACCGCGGCGCCGAAGACCACGTCCCGGCGACCGGTGAGCTGGGCCAGGAACAGCGCCCAGACCCCTTGGAACAGCGTGTTCGCCGTGACGCCGTGGCGACGGGTGAACTCCACCAGCCGCCCGCTCAGCTCGTCGTCGAGCTCGAAGGCGACCCGCTCCGGATCCAGCGGCGTGATGATCGACTCCGGCGGCACGACGTGCGTCGCCTCGTCGAGACCGGCGAGTTCGGTGCGCCACGCCTCCCGGGCCGCCGCCTTGTCCTGGCGGGCGATCCAGGCGAGGTAGTCGCGGTAGGACGTCACGGCGGGCAACGACCCGCCGTCACCGCCCGCCTCGTACGCGGTGAGCACGTCGACGATGATCAGCGGCAGCGACCAGCCGTCGGCCACGATGTGGTGCGAGGTCAGGACGAGCCGGTGGCTGCGGTCGCCGATGCGCACCAGGTGCAGGCGCAGCTGCGGCGCCGAGGTCAGGTCGAACCGCTCGGCGTGCACCCGGGTCGCGAGGTCGTCGAACGCGGCCAGCGCCTCAGCCTCCGGCAGGTGGGACAGGTCGGTCTCCCACCAGTCCAGCGTCACCTCGCGGGCGATCACCTGCGCGGCGGCACCGGACCCGAGCTGGTGGAAGCTGGCCCGCAGGGCGGGGTGCCGGTCGAGCAGGACCTGCCAAGACGCGCGGAAGCGGGCCACGTCCAGCGGACCGTCCAGGGCGAACTTCCGCATGCCCGCGTAGACGTCCGGGCCGCGCTCGTCGGCGGCGTGGAAGAGCAGGCCCTCCTGCAGCGGCGAGAGCGGCCAGATGTCGAGCAGGCTCGGCACGGCGGCCTCGACCTCCGCCACGTCCAGCTGGGTCAGCGGGATGAGCGGGAAGTCCGACGGCGTGTGCCCGCCCGCGCCTTCGGCGTCGACGTGCGCGGCGAGACCGGCCAGCACGGCCAGCCACGCGGTGCCGAGCGCGTCCGCGTCGGCGTCGGCGAGGATCCGGCGCGCCCAGGTCGCGGTCAGGCTGATCTCGGGTCCGTCGGCGCCGTCGAGCACGGCGACGTCGATCTCCACGACGTGCCGCAGGGCCGTGTCCGGCTCCGCCGCGCCGCCGATGGTGCCGATCAGCTCCCAAGGCCGCGCCTCGCCCTCGGGACGGGACGGGAAGCGACCGAGGTAGTTGAACCCGATCTCCGCCTTGGGCAGTGCCGCGAGGATCTGCCGCGTGTCGTCGTTGAGGTGCCGCAGCATCCCGTAGCCGAGGCCGCCGTCGGGCAGCGCGCGCACGTTCTCCTTGACGCGCATCAGGAGTTGGCCGGCCGCGTTGCCGCCCGCGATCACGGCGGCCGTGTCGACCCCGGTCACGTCCAGCCGGAGCGGGTGGATGTCGGTGAACCAGCCGACGGTGCGGGACAGGTCCAGTTCGTCGATGGACTGGCGGCCGTGGCCTTCGACGTCCACCACCACAGCGGATCCGCCGCGCCAGTGGGCCACCGCGCCCGCGAGGGTCGCCAGGAGCACTTCGTGGACACCGCAGTGGAAGGCCGCGGTGGCCTTCTCCACGAGTGCGCCCGCCTTGTCGCGGGGCAGGGTCCAGGACTTGCGTCCGGCCGTGGACACGTTGTCGCGCTTGGGGTCCAGCTCGCCCAGCCGCGATCCCGGGTCGTCGAGGATCCCGGTCCACATCTCCAGTTCGCCGGTCCGGATCGTCGCCTGGTCGGCCAGTGTCCGGGCCCAGCGCCGGAACGAGACGCCGACCGGGTCGAGCGCCGGTTGCCTGCCCGCGGCGACGGCCTCGTACGCCACTCGCAGGTCCGGCAGCAGGATCCGCCACGACACGACGTCGACGAGCAGGTGGTGCGCCGCGACCACGAGCCGCCCGAGGCGGCCGGGTCCCGCGTCGACCCAGACCGCACGGATCATCACGCCCGCGGTCGGGTCCAATCGCCTGGCCGCGTCGTGCGCGCAGCGGTCCGCGATCTCGTCGAGGTCGCCGGAACCGGCCTCGACGCGGTCGACCAGCCTCGCCGCGTCTACCGCCCCGCGCTCGGCCACGACCAGCCGGGGCCCTTCGCCGTCGGTCTCGACTCGGCTGCGCACCATGTCGTGCGCGTCGATCACCGCGCGGAACCCGGCGATCAGCGCCGCCACCGACAGGTCGGCGGGGGCGCCCACGGTCACCCACTGCGAAAGGGTGCCCTGGCTCATCGCGCCGGGGTCGTTCTCCAGCAGTGCCCGCACAACCGGCGTCCACGGGACCTCGCCGACGCCGTCGGCGGAGTCGGCCCGCGTCGGCCCGCCGCGTTCGGCGACGGCCGCGATCCCGGCCGGTGTCTTCTGCTCGAAGACCTGCTTGGCACCGAAGACGAAGTCCTCGCGGCGCGCGCGGGCCGCCAGCCGCATCGAGAGGATCGAGTCGCCGCCCAGCTCGAAGAACCCGTCGTCGGGGCCGACCCGGTCCAGCCCGAGGATCTCGGCGAACAGGTCGCACAGCACCCGTTCGGCCTCGGTGCGCGGTTCGCGGCCCGTTGGCCTGCCGGTGAAGTCGGGGGCGGGCAGGGCCGCGCGGTCGATCTTCCCGTTGAGCGTCAACGGGAAGGTGTCCAGCACGAGCACCACGGCGGGCACCATGAACTCCGGCAGCCGCGCCGCGAGGTGCGTGCGAACGGCCTCGGAATCCAGCGCCTGCCCCGCTTCCGCGGTCACGTACGCGATCAGGCGCTTCTCGCCGGGCCGGCCTTCCCGCGCCACGACAACCGCTTGCGCGACATCGGGAACGGCGACCAGCGCGGCCTCGATCTCGCCGGGTTCGACGCGGTAGCCCCGGATCTTCACCTGGGAGTCGGCCCGCCCGGCGAACAGCAGCTCGCCCTGGTCCGTCCAACGCGCCAGGTCACCGGTGCGGTACATCCGCTCACCTACGGCGAACGGGTTGGCGACAAACCGCTCGGAGGTCGCCGCGACCGCGCCCAGGTAGCCGTGCGCCAGGCCCGCGCCCGCCAAGTACAGCTCGCCGGTCACGTTCGGCGCCACCGGCTGGAGGAACGCGTCGAGCACGAACGCCTGGCGGCCCGCCAGCGGCTTGCCGATCGGCAGGGTGGCACCCGTTTCGACGCCCGGCTCGATGACGAGCCAGGTGGCGCAGAGGGTGATCTCGGTGGGGCCGTAGAGCTGGCGCACGCGGACGTCCGGGCACGCGCGGCGGAGCCGTTCGACGGAGGCCAGCGGGACCGCGTCGCCGCCGGTCAGGATCTCCCGCAGCCCCCGGAAGGACTCGGGCGACTCCTCGGCCACCACGCGGAAGGTCCCGGCCGTCAGGTGGACGGTGGTCACGCCGTTCGCGACGGCCGCGCGCAGCCGCTGCGCGTCGACCGCGCCCGGTTCGGCGACCACCACGCGGGCGCCGTTGACCAGCGGCACCCAGATCTCGACCAGCGACGCGTCGAACGCGTGCGAGGCGTGCAGCAGCACGTGGTCGTCGGGGCCCTGCGACCACCCCGGGTCGCCCGCCAAGGCCGCCACGCTGCCGTGCGGCACCGCGACGCCCTTGGGCACACCGGTCGATCCGGACGTGTACATCACGTAGGCCACGTCGTGCGCCCCGACCGCGACCACAGGCGCAACGCCGTCGATCGCCGGGCCGTCGGCGACGACCGGCTCGACACCGTCCGGCACCGCGTCGCGGGTCGCGGTCACGCAGACCGCCACCGAGGCGCGCGCGTCGGCCAGCATCCGCGCGATCCGCTCCGCCGGGTAGTCCACGTTCACCGGAACCTGCGCGGCCCCGGCCTTCCAGACCGCGAGCAGCGCGACGAACAGGTCCGCGCCGCGTTCCAGCACCACGCCGACGCGGTCTCCCCGCCGCACGCCCACGGCCGCCAGGTGCCCGGCGAGCCGGTCCGCTTCCCGGTCCAGGTCGGTGTAGGTCAGGGTGCGGTTCCCGTCCACGACAGCCACGGCGTCCGGGGACGCGCCGACCTGGCGCCGGAACAGCTCCAGCACGGACGGACCGCGGTTGGCGCGCCCGGTCGCGTTCCAGTGCTTCACCACCGAAGCGCGTGTCGCGTCGCTGGTCACGCCGAGGCGGCCGACGGGCAGTCCGGGTTCGGCCACCACCCGCTCGATGACCCGCACGACCTGCCGGGCGACCTCGGCCGCCGTGCCCGGGGTGATCCGGTCGGGCCGGTAGGCCACGTTGACCCGCAGCCGCTCGCCGGGGCTGACGTTCATGGTCAGCGGGTAGCTGGTGCCGGTGCGGGTGACGACCGCGCTGATCGCGGGGCCGCCGTCGCCGAGCCCGGCGGCGGTGTGCGGGTAGTTCTCGATCATGACGATGGTGTCGAAGACCGCGCCGGGGCCCGCCGCCTTCTGGATCTCGGGCAACCCCTGGTACTGGTGCTCGGTCAACGCCACCTGGCCGCGTTGCAGGTCGTGGAGCAGGTCCAGCACCGGCGTGCCCGCGTCGAGCCGCACCCGGACCGGGACGGTGTTGATGAACATGCCGACCGTCCGCTCGACGTCCGGCACGTCCGCGGGCCGCCCCGACACCACGGTCCCGAAGACCACGTCGGTGCGGCCCGCCAGCCGCGCCAGCACGAGCGCCCAGGCGCCGTGCACGACGGTGCTCAGCGTGAGGCCGTGGCCGCGGGCGAAGTCGGTGAGGGCCCGGGTCGCGTCCTCGGACAACGATTCGGCGTGGTTGTCGGGCATCACCGCCGACTTGTCCGCGTCGACGTCGACCACGGTCGGCTCGTCAGAACCCTCGAGTGCGGCCCGCCACGCCGACCGGGTCGCGTCCTGGTCTCGGCGGCGGAGCCAGGTCAGGTAGTCCCGGTAGGACGGTGCCGTCGACGGGATGCGCGTACCGGCGTAGGCGGTCGACACCTCGCCCAGCACGAGCGGGGTCGACCAGCCGTCGAGGAGGATGTGGTGGGAGGTCAGCACGAGCCGGTGCCGGTTCGCGGCGACGCGGATCAGCAGCAGCCGCAGCAGGGGCGCCGCGGTCACGTCGAACCGCTCCGCCCGGTCGGTCGCGAGCAGCCGGTTGACCTCCGCTTCCGCAGCCACCGTGGCGAGACCGGACACATCCGCCTCGCGCCAGGGGACGTCGACGTCGGCCGCGACCACCTGGACCGCCTCGCCGGAGCCCAGCTGGTGGAAGGACGCCCGCAGCGACTCGTGCCGGGCGAGGACCTGGTTCCAGGCCGCGCGCAGCCGTGCCGCGTCGAGCGGCCCGTCGAGGTCGAGGATCCGCTGGCTCTGGTAGACGTCGACGCCGTCCTCGGCGACGGCCCGCTCGAAGAGCATGCCCGCCTGCAACGGGGACAGCGACCAGATGTCCGCCAACGCGGGGACGGCGACCGAAAGCTCGGCCAGGTCCCGCGACGTCACCTCGACGAGGTCGAAGTCGGATGGCGTGTGGCCGCCCGCGGCGGGGTCCTCGGCGTGCGCGGCGAGGCCGGTCAGCAGCTCCAGCCAGGCCGCGCCGAGCCGTTCCACCTCGGCGGGGTCGAGGCCCCGGCTGTCGATGGTGAGCCGCAGCCGGGGCCCGTCCGGCGTGTCCCGGACGTCCGCGCCGATCTCCAGCGAGTGCGCCAAGACCACGTCCGAGCCCGCGCCGAGCGGTCCTTCGCTGAGCTGCCACGCGGTGTCCGCGGTGGCGGTGGCCGCCCGGCCTAGGTAGTTGAACCCGATCCACGCGGACGGCAGGTCGGCGAGCCTGCCCGCGGTGTCGGGGTTGAGGTGCCGCAGGAGCCCGTAGCCGAGACCGTCACCGGGGACGGCGCGGACCCGCTCCTTGACGGACTTCAGCAGCTCTCCGGCCGCTGCCGTCCCCACCGCCGCGCCCGCCAGGTCGATACCGGTGACGTCGAGGCGGACCGGGTGCACGCTGGTGAACCAGCCCACGGTGCGCAGCAGATCCTCACCGTCGACGGCGTGCCTGCCGTGGCCTTCCACGTCGACCAACACCCCGGCCGGCGCGTCGCGCCACCGCGCCACCGCGCCCGCGAGCCCGGCGAGCAGGACTTCCTGGACACCGCAGTGGAAGGCGCTCGGCAGGTGACCGACGAGGTTCCACGCCTCGACGCCGGACACGGTCCGCGACCACGAGTGGGACTGGCCGGTGGGCTGCGCCAGTTCGGTGTCGGCGCCGTCGAGGGTGGCAGCCCAGTGGTCGATCTCGGCCACCGTGCCCGCGCTCGACGCCTGATCGGCCAGCCGCCGCGCCCACTGCCGGTACGGCGTCGTCGCTGGGTCGAGGTCGGGGGTGCCGCCGGAGACCACCTGGTCGTAGGCCGCGCGCAGGTCGGGCAGCAGGATCCCCCACGAGACCGCGTCGACCGCCAGGTGGTGCGCGACCAGCACCAACCGGCCCGTGTCCCCCGCGTCGACCCACACGGCCCGGACGACGGTTCCCGCTGCCGGGTCCACCGTGCCTGCGACCGCGCCGACCTGCCGGTGGGCGAACTCGTCGAGGTCGCCGTCCGCGGCCTTGACCCGGGTGACCAGGCTCGCCGCGTCGACCGTACCCCGCGCGGCCACGACCAGCCGCCCGTCGGACTCCACCCGCGCCCGCAGCAGGTCGTGCGCGTCCATCACGGCCCGCAGGGCGGTGACCAGCGCGTCGGGGTCGAAGCCCGCCGGGGTGACGACGACTCGCGCCTGCACGAAACCGGGGCGCACGGCGTCGTCCCCGATGGCGCGCATCACCGGCGGCCACGGGATCTCCCCGACCCCGGAGTCCACTGTGGAGTCCTGGGTCGCGCGGTCCTCCTGGGCCAGCACCGCCAAGCGCTCCGGGGTCCGGAGTTCGAACACCTGACGCGGGGTCAGCGAGATGCCGTCACGACGCGCGCGAGCGGCCACCTGCATCGACGAGATCGAGTCGCCACCCAACTCGAAGAAGCTGTCCTCGACCCCGACCCGGTCCAGCCCGAGCACCTCGGCGAACACTCCACACAGGACCTTCTCCGCCTCGGTGGCGGGCTCCCGGCCGACGGCCTTCGAGGCGAAGTCGGGTTCGGGCAGCGCCTGCCGGTCCACCTTCCCGTTGACCGTCAACGGCAACTCGTCCAGCACGAGCACCGCGGCCGGGACCATGAACTCGGGCAGCGTCTCGGCGAGCTGTTCGCGCAGCCCGGCCGGGTCGACGACGCGACCGGCCTCGGCCACCACGTAGCCGATCAGCTGCTCGGCCCGCGCCACCACCACGGCCTGACCGACACCCGGCAGGCGGTCGAGGGCCACCTCCACCTCGCCGGGCTCCACCCGGTAGCCGCGGATCTTCACCTGGTCGTCGGCCCGACCGGCGAACGCCAGGGTGCCCTGGTCGGTCCAGTACGCCAGGTCGCCGGTCCGGTACATCCGCGCACCGGGGGCGAACGGGTCGGCGACGAACCGCTCGGCCGTCAGCACCGGGCGGCCCAGATATCCCCGCGCCACACCGGCTCCGGCCACGTACAGCTCACCCGCGACCCCCGCGGGCACAGGACGCAGGAACGCGTCGAGGACATAGGCGCGCCGACCCGCCAACGGCCGTCCGATCGGCAGCACGGACCCCGTCTCGTCACCGGGTTCGAGCAGCCACCACGTCGCGCACAGCGTGGCTTCCGTCGGCCCGTAGAGGTGCCGCACCCGCACGCCGGGGCAGGCCAGCCGGACCCGCTCCACCGCCGACAGCGGCACCGCGTCACCACCGGTCAGCACCTCGCGCAGACCGGCGACCGACTCCGGCGACTCCTCGGCCAGCACCCGGAAAGCACCGGCGGTCAGGTGCGCGGCCGTGACGCCGCGCGCCACGTACCCGGCCAGCGCCGCGCCGTCGACCGCACCCGAACCGGCCAGCACCAGCCGGGCACCGGACAGCAGCGGCACCCAGATCTCGAACAGGGAGATGTCGAACGCGTGCGAGGCGTGCACCAGTACCGCGTCGTCGGACCGCACCCGCCAACCCGGTTCCCCGACCAGCGCCGAGACAGCCGCGTGCGACACCGCGACGCCCTTCGGCGTGCCCGTCGACCCGGACGTGTACATCACGTACGCCAAGGCATCGGCGCTCGCACCGACCGACAGGCGCGCGCACCGCGCCACCGCCTGCCGCGTCTCGGGGTCGTCGAGGACGACCGGGTCGAGGCCGCCGTCCAGCACGGTGTCCCGGTACGCCTTCACGCACACCACCGCGGCGGGTTCGGCGTCCGCGAGCATGAACTTCACGCGCTCCACGGGGTACGCGGGGTCCACCGGCACGAACGCCGCACCCGCCTGCCACACCGCGAGCAGCGTCGCGATCAGGTCGGGCGACCGGTCCATCACCACGGCCACCCGGTCACCGGGCCGGACGCCGCGACCGCTCAGCCACCCCGCGAGCCGCTCGGCGTACTCGGCCAGTTCCCCGTAGGTCAGCGCCTGGTCGCCGTCGACGACCGCGACCTCGTCGCGGCGGTTCGCGACCTGGCGGCCGAACAGCTCCAGCGCGGGCACGGCCGGGGCCGCGGTGGACGACGCACCCCACTCGTCGAGCACCAGCCCGCGCTCGGCGGCCGTCGTCACCTCGATGTCGGCCACCGTGGCGTCGCCCGTGGCCGTCAACGCGCGCAGCACACCGGTGAACCGCTCGACGATGGCGAGCGCGGCGGCCTGGTCGAACAGCTCCGTCAGGTAGTCCAGCTTGATGAGCATCGATTCGCCGGGGACGGCGACCAGCGTCAACGGGTAGTGGGCGGCGATCCGGCCCTGGTTGACCCGGATGCCGAAGGTGTCGGCGGACTCGGCGGGCGCGTGGTGGAAGCCCTCGAAGACGATCAGCGTGTCGAAGACCGCGCCGGGGCCCGCCGCCTGCTGGATGTCGGACAGCCCCACGAACTGGTCGGGGATCAGCGCCGACTGCCGCTCCTGCAACTCCGCCAGCAGGTCGACGACCGGTGTCGAACCGCGCAGCCGCACGCGCACGGGCACGGTGTTGAGGAACAGCCCCACCATCCCCTCCACGCCGGGCAGGTCCGGCGGGCGCGCCGACACCGCCGCGCCGAACACCACGTCGGCGCGCCCGGCCAGCTGCGCCAGCACCAGCGCCCACGCGCCCTGCACGACCGTGTTCAGGGTCAACCCGTTGCCGCGGGCCAGTTCGCCGAGCGACCGCGTGAGGTCCGCGGGCAGGTCGACCTCGACGCTCTCCGGGACGCCGGGCGCCCGGCCCGGGTCGGCGGGCGCCACGAGGGTCGGCTCGTCGACGCCGCGCAGCTCGGTTTCCCAGGCGGACAAGGCCTTTTCCTTGTCCTGCGCGCCGAGCCACGTGAGGTAGTCGCGGTACGAGGTCACCGCGGGGAGGACCGCCGGGTCGCCGCCCGCGGCATAGAGCTTCGCCAGCTCGTCGATCATGACCGGCAGCGACCAGCCGTCGACGACGGTGTGGTGGCAGGTCAGGACCAGGCGGTGGCGGTCGTCGGCGAGGCGGACCAGGGTCAGCCGCAGCAGCGGCGCGGTGGCCAGGTCGAACCTCGTGGTGCGGTCCGCCTCGGCCAGCTCGCGCACGGCGGGCGCGGGGTCGTCGAGGTGGGCGAGGTCGACCTCGCGCCACGGCAGCTCGACGCGCCGGGCGATGATCTGCACCGTCTCACCGGACTTGCGCTGCCGGAAGCAGGCGCGCAGCGGGGCGTGCCGGTCCAGCAGCGCCGCCCACGACGCGCGCAGCCGCCCCGTGTCCACCGGACCGTCCAGGTCCAGGATCCAGTGTCCGATGTAGACATCGTGGCCCTCGCCGTCGTAGACCGCGTGGAAGAGCAACCCGGCCTGCAACGGCGACAGCGGCCAGATGTCCTCGATCCGCGACTGAGCCATCAACATCTCCCTGATCAGCGAAGGGCCAGGAGTCCACCAGCGGACCCGGCCTCGAATCCCTCGATCTCGATCCCGTCGAGCCCGTCGAGCGCGTCCGCTGTGGCGGGCCGAACGGGCCGAAGGCGGACGCGGGAAATCCCCGTGCCGGAATCATCCGCCCGCCGGGCGGGCGCGGACAACATGTCCAACGCGCCCGCCGTGATCGCGCGCAAAGCCTTGTGCGGTCGGACAAATCGGCGATCCGGCTCGTCCAGACCGCCACCGCCCCGCGAAGTCAGCGGGTGTCGTCGAACTCCGCCTCGAACTCGTCCATCTCGGCCTGGTCCAGGTCGAGGAGCGCGACGTCGGACGTGGCGGTTCGCACCCGCGCCGCGCCGTTCACGGCCGCGTCGATGGCCAGCGCGATCCCCGCGGGCGTCCGGTGCTCGAACACCTCCCGCGCGCCGAAGGTCAACCCGTCGCGCCGTGCCCGCGCCGCCAGTTGCATCGACAGCAGCGAGTCACCGCCCAGTTGGAAGAAGCTGTCATCCGCGCCGACCCGGTCCAGACCGAGCACCTCGGCGAACAGCGCGCACAGCGCCTGCTCGACCTCGGTGGCGGGCAGGCGGTCCGACACGAGCCCGCTGAAGTCCGGGGCGGGCAGCGCCGCCCGGTCGATCTTGCCGTTCCGCGTCACCGGCAGGGAGTCGAGCACCACCACCGCCGAGGGCACCATGTACTCCGGCAGCACCTCGACGAGCCGCTCGCGCAGCGCCGCCGGGTCCAGGTCCACATCGGACACCGCGTAGCCGACCAGGCGGCCGTCGAGCGGCACCACCACCGCGTGGTCGACGCCCGGCAGGCCCCCGAGCACCGCCTCCACCTCGCCCGGCTCGACGCGGAAGCCGCGGATCTTGACCTGGTTGTCGGCCCGACCGACGAACACCAGCTCGCGGTCCTCGTTCCAGTGCACGACGTCGCCGGTGCGGTACATCCGCGCACCCGCGGCGAACGGGTCGGCGACGAACCGCTGCGCGGTCAGCGGCGGGCGGTTGAGGTAGCCGAGCGCGATGCCCGCGCCCCCGATGTACAGCTCACCCGGGACGCCCGGCGGCAACGGGCGCAGGAAGGCGTCCAGCACGTACAACCGCCTGCCCGCCAACGGCCCGCCGATCGGCAGCACCGGCCCCAGCCGGTCACCCGGCTCGATCGGCCACCAGGCGACGATGACCGTGTTCTCCGTCGGGCCGTAGATGTGGTCGACGCGCAGGCCCGGGGACACCCAGCGCACGCGGTCCACCACCTCGGGCGCCACGACGTCGCCACCGGTCCACACCCGGCGCAGCCCCGCGAAGGACTCCGGTGACGCCAGCGCCAGCGTCCGGAACTGCCCCAGCATGAACATCGCCACGGTGACGCCCTCCGCCACGTGCGCGGCCAGCCGCGCCGCGTCGACCGGCCCCGGCCCGGTGACGACCATCCGCGCCCCCAGGGCGAGCGACACCCACACGTCGAACACCGACGCGTCGAAGGTGTGCGGTGCGTGCACCAGCACCGTGTCCCCGGGCCCCACGCCCCATCCCGGGTCGGCGGCCAGCGACGCCACGGCCCCGTGCGGGACCACAACGCCCTTCGGCGTTCCGGTCGACCCGGACGTGTACATGACGTAGGCCGGGTCGTCCGCCCCGACGGGAACCGAAGGCGCCTCGCCCGCCACGGCCTCGTCGACGACGAGCCGCGAGTAGCCCTCCGGCACCGCCCGCTCGGTGTCCGCCGCGCAGACCACCGCGGTGACCGCGGCGTCGGTCAGCATGAACGCCACCCGGTCCGCCGGGTAGTCCGGCGACACCGGCACGAACACCGCACCCGCCCGCCACACGCCGATCCAGGTCACCAGCAGCTCGACCGACCGCTCCAGCACCACCCCGACGCGGTCACCGCGCCGCACGCCCCGGGCCGCCAGTGCGCCCGCGAGCCTGCCCGCCCACTCGTCGAGCTCCGCGTACGAGAAGACCCGGCCCCCGGCCAGCACCGCGGGCGCGTCGGGCGCCCGGTCCACCTGCGCGCGGTACAGCTCCAGCGCGGAACCGGGCACCGCCGCCTCGACCGGCCCGGGCTCGGGCACGGTGTCACCGAACACGTCCAGCGCGCCGACCAGCGCGTCGGGCTCGGCGACCACCCGCTCCAGCACGCGGGTGAGCCCGCGGTGCAGGCGCTCGGCGAGCCGGGCGTCGACCGCGTCGGTGCGGTGCAGCAGGTCGATCCCCAGGCCCGCGCCGGGGACGACCACCAGCGTGATCGCGTACGGCGTCGCCTGGTGGTACTCCCGCAGGGTCAGGCGCAGGTCGCCGGGGGACGCCGCGGCGGCGGCCGGGTCGGCGTAGTTCTCGAACCCCACGACCGTGTCGAAGTTCGCCCCGCCGAGCTTCTGGATCTCCGGCAGCCCGAGGTGGTGGTGCGAGATCAGCGCGGACTGCCGCTCCTGGATCTCCGCCAGCAGCCCCAGCACCGACTGCCCGCCCGCCAACCGCACCCGCACGGGCACGGTGCCGATGAACAGCCCCGCGGTCTGCTCCACACCGGGCAGCTCCGCCGGGCGCCCCGAGACGACGGCGCCGAACACCACGTCGGTCCGACCCGTCAACCGGGCCAGCACCACTGCCCAGGCCCCCTGCACCAGCGTGTTCAGCGTCAACCCGCGACCGCGGGCGAACTCGGTGAGGGTGGCGGTGAACTCCGGGGAGTGCCGGACCCGGGCCAGGGCGTGGCGTGCCGGGGCCCCACCCGGCCGGTCCGGCAGGGCGAGGGCCGCGCCGTCGGCACCCGCCAGCTCGGCGCGCCACGCCTCCCGGGCGGTCTGCTTGTCCTGCCGGTCCAGCCAGGCCAGGTAGTCCCCGTAGGAGCCCGGGGCGCCCAGCGTCGAGGCGGTGCCGCCCGCCGCGTAGATCGCGAGCAGGTCCGACTCGAGGATCGCGCGCGACCACCCGTCCATGACCAGGTGGTGGGCGGTCGTCACGAGGCAGTGCCGCAGCGGGCCGAGCCGGACCAGCGCCAGCCGCAGCAGCGGGGGTTTCGCGAGGTCGAAGTTCCTCGCGCGCTCGCGCTCCGCGATCGCGGTCACCTCGACCAGCGCGTCCGCTTCGGGCAGGTGGGACAGGTCGACCTCGGTCCAGGGCAGCGGCACCTCGCGGAACACGAGCTGCACCGGCTCGCCGGACTTGCGCGGGTGGAAGCACGCCCGCAGCGCCGCGTGCCGGGTCAGCAGCGCCTGCCACGACGCCCGGAACCGCCGCGCGTCCAGGGGCCCGTCGACGAACTGCGTCTGCTGGGTGATCTGGATGTCGGGCGCCTCACCGTCCAAGGAGGAGTGGTAGAGCATGCCCGCCTGCATCGGCGACAGCGGCCAGGCTTCCGCGAGCGCGGCCCCGGAGGACGGGTTCGATGTGGTCACGATGTCTGCCCCTCACTGAGTTGCGCCGCCAGCGCCTCGAAGCTCTCGATCTCGTCCTGGTCCAGGTCGAGCAGGGCGAAGTCGGACGCGGTGCGCCCGCCCGCCGCCGGGTCGCCCGCCTGCCGGGCCAGCCCGGCCAGCACGGCGAGCAGTTCCCCCGCCAGCCGCTCCACCTCGGCCTCGGCGACCGGGCCGTCCGACCACTCGACCATGAGCGCCAGTTCCGGACCGGTGGGCAGGTCCTGGACGATCGCGTTGACGACCAGGTCGTGCGGCAGCGGCGTGCTCGGGTCCATCGCGCCCCCGATGTCCCCGACCTGCTGCCACGGCCGGGTGCCGCCCTGGTCGCCCGCGACGAACCGGCCCATGTAGTTGAACCCGATCCGCGCGGACGGCAGCGCCGCCAGCACCGGTCCGGTCTCGCTGTTGGCGTGGCGCAGCAACCCGTATCCGAGCCCGTCGCCGGGTACCGCCCGCGACTGCTCCTTGACCGCCTTCAGCAACGTCCCGGCCGCGGTGCCCCCGGCGACCGCGGCGGCCAAGTCGATCCCGGAGACGTCGAGGCGCACCGGGTGCGCGCTGGTGAACCAGCCGACCGTGCGGGAGAGGTCCATGCCGTCCACGGGGTGGCGGCCGTGGCCCTCCACGTCGACCAGCACCACGTCCCCACCGCGCAGGCGGGCCACCGCGCCCGCCAACCCGGCCAGCAGTACCTCGTGCACCCCGCAGTGGAACACCACCGGGGCCCGTCCCACCAGGACAGACGTCTCGGCCGCGGGCACCACCCACGACCGCGACCGCACCTCGCCCGCCGCGACGGCTTCCGGCTGATCG